>JAZTXR010000027.1:0-18094 GCA_045636545.1 Bacteroidaceae bacterium | reverse complement strand
CTTTGGTTATGTCAAAGGTCGAAGAAATCTTCGGCAGAGGTATCATATGCCTTAAAAAAGATACAAAAAAGCTAATTGTTTGATTTTTAATATCAGATAAGCAAAAATAAGAACCAATTATTTGGAATACAACATAGAAGGTGCAAACCGATGTGTTTGCCCGGGAACCGTGAACGGAATCCCGCGGAAACAACAGCCAATGTGTTGGGCAGACACGCCGGTCTGCCCCTACAGGCAAATGCCGAGCGGGAGCAGGTTCAAGCGCACGAAGTGTGATTAAAGGTGAAAACTGAAATCTGAAAGGTGAAAGGTGAAAGCTGAATGCCGTAAACTTTTACCTTTTTGTTTAGATGTCTGTTTTGTAGGTCTTCAGCCTCTTGCGCAGTTCCTTTGCTTTTACTGGGGCGGTTACCCTGTCCATCAGTGCCCAGAATCTTTCGCTGTGGTTCATCTCCACGGTGTGGCACAGTTCGTGCAGCAGTACATAGTCTATCAGCTCATCGGGTAGCAGTGCAAGATAAATGCTAAGGTTTATGTTCCCTTTTGTGTTGCAGCTTCCCCAGCGGCTGTGCACGTTGTGCACGCTGCAGCGGTTATATGTGAACCCTTTTGCGGTGGCAAGTGCTTCAAGGCGCGGTGGCAGCAGTTGCCTTGCGCGGCGTGTCAGGGCTGTAATCACAGCATTACGCAACCATTGCTGCATCTTTTCCTCACCATATACTGTGCCGGCAGGGCACAGCAGTACAGCCTCTTTGCCGCTGTATCTTATCTGGAAAACATTTGCCGTGTGCTCTTCTGTGCGGAAAGTGAAATTCTCGGCCACAATGGTGTAATTCCTGTCAATGAGCGTTGCAGCTGTTTGCGGTTTCTTTTTCAATAGCTTGGGTACGCACTCCTTTATGGCTCTCTCTATGTCGCTTTGGGTGGCAAGCATGGGAACGGTGACGTGTATGCCGTCGGGGCGTGAGCGGAAAATGATGTGGCGCGCCCTTGCGTTGCGCGCCACAATTATTGTGCCCCATTCGGGGTGTTCCATTATGTTCTTGATGGCTCCCATCCCCCTATGCTATGATGTGTGTGCCCTGTGTGCCGTCAATGGCATCGGCCTTGGTGATGATGACTTTCGACACGCCGTTGTTTATGGCGTTGAAGGCATTGTCAATCTTTGGAATCATACCGCCGCTGATTATGCCCTCGGCAAGCAGTGCCCGGTAGCTCTCGCCCGTGATGGTGGCTATCAGGCTGTCGGCATCCTCGGGGTCGCGCATCACGCCAGGCAGCTCAAAGCAGTATATGAGCGTTGTGTCATACACGGTAGCCAGTGCCTTTGCCGTCTCGGCCGCCATGGTGTCGGCATTCGTGTTGAGCATTGTGCCTTTGCCGTCGTGTGTCAATGGTGCTATGATGGGCGTTATTCCCTGCTCTATGAGCCTTGAGAGCATATCGCCGTCTGCGCACTCCACGTCGCCCACAAAACCGTAGTCTATTGTCTTTACGGGGCGTTTGTGTGCCTTTATTATGTTGCAGTCGGCGCCGGTGAGGCCAAGTGCGTTCACGCCTCGTGCCTGCAGGCCTGCGACGATGTTCTTGTTCACAAGCCCGCCATACACCATCGTCACCACCTTCAGTGTCTCGCTGTCGGTTATGCGCCTGCCGTCGACCATCCGGCTCTCTATGCCAAGCAGCCCCGCAATGCGTGTTGCCGAGCGCCCGCCGCCGTGGATGAGCACCTTGCGCCCGTCAATGGCTGCAAAGCGGTCGAGCAGGGCAGTGAGTGATGCCTCCTCCTCAACAATTTTCCCTCCAACCTTTATGACGGTAATCTTCTCTCTCATCAATAGTCAAGATATGTGTATCCGTAAAGTCCCGAGCGGTAGTTCGAGAGGAACTCCTTGCCCTCCTCAAGGCTGATGCGGCCGTCCTTGACGGCACTTGTCACCCAGCGCTCCAGTGTGCGCACCAGTTTGCGTGCATCGTACTGCACATAGTCGAGCACATCGGCGATTGTCTCACCGTCTATAATCTTGTCAATGTGGTAGCCGTCATTGTCAACGCTCACATGCACGGCATTGGTATCGCCAAAGAGGTTGTGCATGTCGCCAAGAATCTCCTGATAGGCACCCACAAGGAACACGCCAAGGTAGTACGGTTCGTTCGACTTGACACGGTGAACGCTCAGCGAGTCGGCCTTGCTGTTGTAGTTTATGAAGTCGGTAATCTTTCCGTCGCTGTCGCAGGTCATGTCCTGTATTGTACAGCTGCGGTCGGGGCGTTCGTCAAGGCGGTGAATGGGCATGATGGGGAAGAACTGGTCGATACCCCAGCTGTCGGGCAGGCTCTGGAAGAGCGAGAAGTTGCAGAAGTATTTGTCGGCAAGCAGTTTTGGCAACTTGCGGAAGTCGTCGGGCACGTGCTTCATGGTCTTTGCAATGGCAAGAATCTCACGTGTCACGCTCCAGAACATACTCTCAATCTGTGCGCGTGTCTTCAGGTCAACGATACCGTGGCTGAAGAGGTCGAGCGCCTCCTCGCGAATCTGCTGTGCATCGTGCAGTGCCTCCAGCATTGTACGCTGGTCCAGTTCGCACCAAATCTTGTACAGCTCTTTTGCAAGTTCGTGGTCATCGGCTGCAACCTCCCAATCCTCGTCCATCTGTGGCAGGGCGGCAGTCTCGAGCACCTCAAAGATGAGCACCGCGTGGTGTGCCGACACGGAGCGGCCGCTCTCGGTGATGATGTTGGGGTGGGGAATGCCGTTCTTGTCGGCGGCATCTACCATAGTGTAGATGGCATCGTTCACATACTCCTGGATAGAGTAGTTCACGCTGCTCTCGCTGCTCGACGAGCGTGTGCCGTCATAGTCAACGCCAAGGCCACCGCCAATGTCGGTGAACTCGATGTTGTAGCCCAGCTTGCGCAGCTGCACGTAGAACTGTGAAGCCTCGCGCAGGGCTGTCTTTATGTGGCGGATGCGTGTCACCTGGCTTCCTATGTGGAAGTGTATCAGGCGCAGGCAGTCCTTTATGTCATATTTCTCGAGAATCTCAAGCGCCTCGAGCAGCTCGCTCGATGTGAGGCCGAACTTGCTTGCATCGCCGCCGCTCTCTTCCCACTTGCCGCTGCCCTCAGAGGCAAGCTTGATGCGGATGCCTATGTTGGGGCGCACGCCAAGGCGCTTGCCAATCTTTGCAATCCTCTTCAGCTCGTTGAGCTTCTCCACCACAAGGAAAATGCGGCGGCCCATCTTCTGTGCCAGCAAGGCAAGCTCAATGTAGCTGTCGTCCTTGTAGCCGTTGCAGATTATGAGCGAGTCGCTGTCGGTGTTCATTGCAATCACGGCGTGAAGCTCGGGCTTCGAGCCGGCCTCAAGGCCAATGTTGTAGCGCTTTCCGTGGCTTGTGATTTCCTCTACCACCGGGCGCATCTGGTTCACCTTGATGGGGTAGACTATGAAATTCTCGCCCTTGTAGTTGTACTCCTCTGCCGCAATCTTGAAACAGCCCGCAATCTTCTCTATGCGGTTGTCAAGAATGTCGGGGAAACGTACAAGCACCGGTGCTGCCACGTCACGCAGCTGCAATTCATCCATTAACTCCTTGAGGTCAATCTTTACGCTGTCCTTCTTTGGTGTCACGGCAACGTTGCCTTTTTCGTTGATGCTGAAATAGGATGCTCCCCATCCGTTGATGTTGTAGAGCTCCTCCGAGTCCTCAATGCGCCATTTTCTCATTTTTCAGTGGTGTTTGATGTCGGGTTTATCAATGGTTCTGTCTGTCTTTGTCTTCTGTTATTCTCTCTGTCAAATTGCAAACTGGCGGCGGAAAGCCTCGACCGATTCCTTTACCTGCAACGTGTCCTCCAACCTGTCGGCCTTGAACGAATATTGCGCCTTGCTGTAGTGCGGTGCGCGTTTCTCCAGTTGCTCTATGATGAAAGCACGCAGTTCCTCGTCGCTCTTGTCCTTTATCAAAGGACGTTTGCTGCGGGCAATGCACAGCCTTATGAAAAGCCTCTCCACCGGCACGTCAAGGTAAATTGTGGTGCCCTGTGTGTTCATGAATTCTATATTGTCGAAGAAACAGGGTGTGCCACCGCCGGTGGAAATTATCACATCCTCGAACTCGCCCGCCTCGTGCAGCATCCTGCGCTCAATCTCGCGGAACCCCTCTTCGCCCTTCTCGGCAAACAGCTGTGCAATGGTCTTGCGGTAGCGCTGTTCGATGTAGTGGTCAAGGTCTATGAACTGCACGTCCAGGTCGGCTGCAAGGGCACGCCCAAGCGTTGTCTTGCCCGAACCCATATATCCGGTGAGGAATATGCGTATCATTTGCTCTTCTTTGTGTATCTTTTCTTGGCTGTTGTCTTTCCGCTCTCCTGCTGTTTGCTTATGATTTCCATGCACTCATTGAGTGTGAGCTCGGCGGGCGTTACACCCTTTGGCAACTTGTAGTTGCTTCCCTTGTATGCGATGTAAGGGCCAAAACGTCCGTTGAGCACCTGCAGTTCGCTCTCCTCTTCAAATGTCTTTATTATCCTCTCGGCTTCGCTCTTGCGCTTTGCTTCAATGAGCTCTGTAGCCTCCTCAAGTGTCACTGCAAGCGGGTCGTGTGTCTTTGGCAGTGAGACGTATGCATCGCCCACCTTTATGTATGGACCGAAACGTCCTGCACCAATGGTTACCGTCTGCCCGTCAAGCTCGCCCAGTGTGCGTGGCAGGCTGAACAGCCCCAATGCCTCCTCAAGCGTTATTGTCTCCAGTGTCTGCCCCGGCTTCATCTGCGCAAAGCGTGGCTTCTCCTCGTCACTTGCCGAACCAATCTGCACGATGGGACCGAAACGGCCGATTTTTACCGATACGGGCTTGCCGCTGGCAGGGTCGTTTCCAAGCACGCGCTCGCCCACCTTGTGCTCCTTCTTGGTCTGTATGATGTCACCGACCTTCGGCTCGAACTCCTTGTAGAACACCGATATGTGCTCGGCCCAATGTCTCTTGCCGTCGGCAATCTCATCGAACTCCTTCTCCACCGTTGCGGTGAAGTTGTAGTCCATAATCTCGGGGAAATATTCAAACAGGAAGTCATTCACCACAATACCGATGTCGGTGGGCAGCAGCTTCGCCTTTTCGGCACCCACGGTCTCCTTGCCCTCCTTGGTGGTGATTTTTCCGTTTTTCAGTGTAATGATATTGTATTTGCGTGTCTCGCCGCTCTTGTTGCCTTTTTCCACATATCCGCGCTGCTGTATTGTGCTGATGGTGGGGGCGTATGTTGACGGACGGCCTATGCCAAGTTCCTCGAGCTTGCGCACAAGGCTCGCCTCGGTGTATCGGGGCTGGTGCTGTGTAAAACGCTCTGTCGCTATAATCTCCTTTGTGGTGAGCACATCGCCCTTGTGTACTGCGGGGATTGCGGGCAGGTCGCCGTTGTTCTCGTCGTCGGTGCTCTCACGGTATACCTTTATGAAACCGTCGAACACGGTCACCTCGCCTGTTGCCACGAATGTCTCGCTGTGTCCGCTTATGGAGATGCTCACGGTTGTCTTCTCAACCTGTGCATCGGCCATCTGTGAGGCACAGGTGCGCTTCCATATAAGTTCATAGAGCCTCTTCTCGGGCACTGTACCCTCGATGCTTGTGTTGCTCATGTATGTGGGACGTATGGCCTCGTGAGCCTCCTGTGCGCCCTTTGTGCGGGTTGCATAGTTGCGGCTCTTGTGATACTCGCTGCCGAACATCTCGGTGACCACCTCCTTGCACGAGCCTATGCACAGCGATGAGAGGTTCACCGAGTCGGTACGCATATATGTGATATATCCCGATTCGTAAAGCTTCTGTGCCACCATCATTGTCTGCGATACAGTGAATCCCAGCTTGCGTGCGGCCTCCTGTTGCAGGGTCGATGTTGTGAACGGCGCTGCAGGGCTCTTTTTCAGTGGCTTGGTGCTGACATCCTCAATTGTGAATGTGCTCTCCTTGCATGTCGCAAGGAAAGCCTCGGCCTCCTCCTTTGTCTTGAAACGTTTTGAAAGTTCGGTGCTTAGCACATTGTTCTCACCTCCCTCGCCCGGCAGTTCAAACTGCGCAGTCACGCGGTATCCGCTCTCGCTCACGAATTTGTTGATTTCCCGCTCACGCTCGACGATGAGACGCACCGTAACGCTCTGCACTCGGCCGGCCGACAGTGCCGGCTTCACCTTGCGCCACAGCACGGGCGACAGCTTGAAGCCTACGATGCGGTCAAGCACGCGGCGTGCCTGCTGTGCATATACAAGGTTCTTGTCAATCTCTCTTGGATTTTCAATGGCCGCCTGAATGGCGTTCTTGGTAATCTCGTGGAATACTATGCGCTTTGTCTTTTCGGGTGTCAGTCCAAGTTCGGTGAACAGGTGCCAACTGATGGCCTCTCCCTCACGGTCCTCATCGGATGCCAACCAAACCATATCGGCCTTCTTCACCTCGCTGCGCAAGCTGTTCACAAGCTTCTCTTTCTCGGCGGGAATTTCATATAGCGGTTCAAAGGTCTCGGTGTTTATACTGAACTCCTTTTTCTTCAAATCACAGATGTGTCCGTAGCTGGACAATACCTTGTACTCCTTGCCAAGGAATTTCTCAATTGTCTTTGCCTTGGCGGGTGACTCAACTATTACTAGATTTTTATGCATAGTGCTGAAACACGTTTCAATTTTGCGGCAAAAGTAGAAAAGTTTCCCGTATATTAAAATCAAAAAAACGAAAAAAATGAAAAGATTTTCTACACGTTTCCCCTAAAATAATATATTATTTTAAATAGGAGAGAAAAATCGCCGGCAACCAATCGGATACCGGCGATTTTTAAAGGTGAAATCTGAAAAGTGAAAACGGAAAGCTTTTTCACCTTTCCGCTTTAACCTTGCTAGAAGTTCACTGTCATTCCCAGCGAGCCTCTTATACCGCGTGTCATGTACCCGGCATATTCATAATACTTGCAGTTTAGCAGGTTGCTGCCCTGTATGTATGCACCCCAGCGTTTGCCAATCCGGTAGCCTATGCGGGCATAGAGGTCGTTCTTGTCGTCCATACGTCCGTTGTCGGTCTTTGTATAGTGTGTGTAGTTGTACCCGATTCTGAAAGTAAGGTTTTCAATAATCCTTGCTTCTGCATTCAGGTTCACGGAAACCTCCGGCTTCATAATCAGTAATGTGTTCTCCTTGCAATTCCAATAGTTGTATGTCGCATCGGCCGACATTTTCAACCATCCGTGCAGGTCATAGCCCAACAGCAGATTGGCGTATGCATGGTGTGTGTTGTCCTGTGCAAAGTTAGAGTAGATGAAACTGTTCTTCTGCTCCATGACCTGTATCAGGTCGTCTTGTGTGTAGGCGTATCCTGCATTGAATTCCATTGACAAGGGCTCGAAAGTGATGCGGCTGCCCAACTTCACGTCAGCAATCCGGTATGTGGGCTTTGGCTTTGCATTCCCGCTCTTGTCAAATCCCCAGTAAGGTGTCATGCTCTCCATCTTTGCAAGGTCATTTTCTGTTCTGCCGCCAGTGATGCTTCCATAGACGGTGATGTTCTCTTTTACGTTGCTTGCAACCTTTATGTCGGGTGCAATGGCAAAGATACCTTCTCCGTGGGTGATTATGTTCATTCTCACACCCGCCTTGAGTCTGCAGTTGCCGAATTTGAGGTTTGCATACGGGGCTGCATCGATGGAGAAGAGTGTGTTGTAGCCGGCACTCTTCATGGCACCGTTGTATGTGTAGGCATCCATGCCAAGGTCAATGCCGAGACGGTTTATGTGTTCCGACAGGATTTCGTAACCAAGACCTGCGGCAATGCCGTAACGCATTTCACCGATTGGCTCCTTTTGCCCCGATGTGTATTTGCGTGTGACATATTCTGCATCGCCCTTGATGCGGTATGAGAATGCGCCTTGCAGGTGCGATATTGCGCCTATTTCAAGGTGGTAGTTCTGTCCATCCTGCTTGTCGGTTAGGCCCGGTATGACAAAGCCTGTGCTCTGGTAATTGAAAACACTGTTCTTGAAAGCGCCGTCAATGTCCAATGTCAGGCTGTTGAAACGGTGTGTGTAACCCAGGCCCGCAGTAGTCTTGAACAGGCGTGAATTCCACTCGCCCGCCAATCCGTCAATGTCACTTCTGTAGCCGTCGAATGCGGTATATGCCTTCAGGCTGCCGTTCTTGCCCACTCCCAGACGGTAGGCCGCCTTGGCATCAATGTCATTGGTGAGACCGTAGCCAAGCCTGATGTAGCCCGGCATAGCCGTTTCCTTTTGCGGCATGCCATCCTTGATGTCTGTCTCGCTGGTGAAACCGTTGTAGGTCTTGCCATCTTTCGAGAATATGAGCAGAACGGGTTCGCTGTTGGTCTCTGTGTTGTCCTCGGGGGTGAAGTTCTTCTTTGTCACCTCTATAACCTCGGGGGTGTAGTCGTTCTCAACATTCACCACGGCATTCTTTATGCCGCTCTGTGCTGTCGCTGCCCCCGACAACACCAATGCCGAAATGAATAAAATAGTTTTTTTCATATTCCGTTATTTCTGATTTCCTGTTGATAAATCTTCCAGGCGCTTCTCAATCATCCCGGCAATGTCATCGTCGCCGTCATAATTGTTCTGCAGCGAGAGCAGATACTGCTTCGCTTCCATTGTCTTGCCCTGGGTTGTGTAGAGGTCGGCAAGCAGAATGAAACTGCGTGCCATCCAGTATGTGTGCGGGGTGCTTTTCTCGATGAAATCGTTGATTTCGTCCTCGCAGAAGTCATAGCTCTCCTCCTCGAACAGCATCTGTGCCACAAGGAACTTTGCCTCGGCACCCTCTTTTGTGCGTGTGTCCTCGGCAAGCACGTCAAACTCCTCGAACGCCTTGTCGCGGTTGCCCTGTGCAAGGTGTGCTTTCGCACGGCCGAACGCAGCTTCGCGCTTCACCTCGGGCGAGAATCCCGGCAACTCCTCAATCTTTGTGGCATACTCAATGATGTCTGTGTTCTCGCCAAGTTCGGTGGCAATGTGCAGCACTCTTGTGAGTGCGACCTTCTGGCGCTCCTCGTTGCCGCTCTGTGCCGCAATCTCCTTGTACAGTGTGCTTGCCTTCTCAAGCTCTGTGTTGTCGTAGTAGATGTCGGCAGCCACCACCATTGCCTCTTCACGGTACTGGTTGGCTGGGAATTCAAGCACCTTTTCGAAGTTCTCCAAAGCGCCTTTCTCGTCCTCCTGGTTATAGCAGATTACGCCCTTGTAGTAGTAGCTGTTGAGTCTGAATGCTCCCGCAGGGTGGTTCTGAAGGTACTCCTCGAATGCCTTCTTGGCCTCCTCCAGGTTGCCGCGGCTGTATGCCTTCTCGGCGGCAATGTATGTCAGTGTGTCAATCTCGCTGCTCTCTACAGCCTGCATGCCCTTTGTCTCTGCAACATACTCGGCAAACAGGTCGACTCTGCCCATGTCCACGTAAATGCTCTTTATGTCCTCGATGGCCACTACAGCCTCTTCGCTGCCCGGGTACTTCTCGATAATCTCCTTGTATGATTTCAGGGCGTTGTCCCTGTCATCCATTGAGTTGTATATCATGGCTCTCTCGGCCAGTGCGCGGCGTGCTGTGGCACCGTTGGGGAAACCGGCAATGAGTTTGTCGTATGTGCTGATGGCCTCGTTGTACTTTGCCTGCTTTATGTAGCTTCGTCCCAGTTCATACAATGCCTGCTCGGTGTGCGGGCTGCCGGGGAACTTGCTGATTAGGCGCTTGTAGGTGTTTGTGCTCTCCACCTGGTTGTCCTTCAGAGCCTGTATCTGTGCATAGCGGTAGAGCGAGTAGTCGGCGTTCTTGTTGAATGTGTTCGCGGCCTTTGCATAGTACTCTGCTGCTGTGCTGAACTCCCTTTTGTAGAAATGGCAGTCGGCAATGCGGTTATATGCATCGGACAATGTCTCCTTGTCATTCTTGTCGGCCGCTTTCACGTAATTCTCGAAACGGCTGCGTGCTTCGTTGTACTTGCCCTCGTCGAAATATGTGTATCCAATGCCGTAGGTGGCCAGGCTGTTGCCTTTTACACCGCAGTTCAGCGATTGTTTGTAGCATTGACGTGCTCCGGTAATGTTGCCTTTGCGGAAGAGCGCCTCGCCTTTCCAGAACAGAGCGTTGCTTTGTGTCTCGGCATTGTGTTCTGCAAGTTTCAGCGAGCTGTCCATGTAGTCGATGGCGCCGTCCATGTTGCCGTCGATGAACTCCTGCACGCCCAGACGGTACAGGATGTTCTGCTTTGCTTCAAGAATCTTGCCCGATGGTTTCTTTATCTTGTTTATTGACTGCAGTGCCACGTTGTAGTTGCGTGTGTTGTTGTACACTTCGATGAGATACTCGCCCACCTTGTCGGCGTGTACCGATGCGGGGTAGTCGTTCAGGAACAGTTCAAAGGCCTTCACGCTCTCGGCAAATGGCGAGTAGCGTGTCTGGTGGATGCACAACGCGTAGTTGTAGAGTGCCTCTTCGCGCACCTGGTTGTCGTATGTCATTGTAGAGGCCTGCTCCAATGCCAGACGTGCGCTGCTGTTGTTGCCCATCTCAAGGTGAATGAGACCGATGTAAAGCAACGCGCTCTGTGTTATGGCATCCTCCTCTTCGGTGCACAGTATGAGGTGTTCTATGGCATTCTCGTATTTGTCGGTCTTGTAGAGGCTTGCTCCCAACTGGTACAGGGCTATGCGCTGTGGTGTGGGGCAGTTCTCGACGTATGTCGTGAGAGCCTCGGCGGCCTCATTGTAGTTCCCCTGCATGAACTCGGCTGCACCAAGCATCTGGTACATGCGGTAGTAGCCCGGGGCTGTTGGACTGGTGTTGCCGAGATACTGCCTGGCCAAGCCGGCGGCACGTGCAACCTCGCCCTTTTTCAGGTGTATGCCGGTTATGTAGTACTGCGACTCATCACAATACTTCTCATTGGGCTCAAGGCTTTTGAACCCCACGTAAGCCTCATCAAGTCTGCCGCGGTTGTAGTCTATCACTGCAAGGTAGAATTTGGCATCCTTGTCGCACTTCTTGCTTGTGACAGAAAGGCCTGTGAGCAGGTTCTCGGCCGCACCCTCGTTGCCGCAGTTGAGAAGTGACAGGGCATAGTAGAGTGTTGCCTTGTCGCGTTGTCTGGGGGTGAGGCGCTTCGTGTTGCACTGTCCGAACCAGTTGCATGCCTGCTCATAGTCGCCTGTGTGGTAGTATGATTGTGCAATGTAGCAGTGCAGCAGCTCGCGCTTTGCACTCTCGGGGTAGTCGGCAAGGTACTGGAACAGCATGGCGCGCCCTTCGAGCACGTTATTCTCGTATACCGTCAGTGCTTTCAGCAGCTCATACTCCTGCAGCTTCTCGTTGTCAAGTCCTTTCGTGTCAATCTTTTCGAGTACGGTGAGCGCGGTGGAATATTCTCCATCCGAGTAGAGTCGCTGGCACTCGTCAATGAGCCTCTTTCTGTTGTTGTTCTGTGCCAAGACCGTAAAGCCGGCAAAGGCACACAGCAGTAAAACAATGCTTCTTTTCATTTTATAGTAGGTTTTCTGTTTCTTTAAGTTTTTCAATCCCTTTCTTTATGGATGCAAGCCCGAACTCCTCGCTCCTCAGCTCGTCGATGGCAATCCATTGCAGTTCGGCAACGTCGTCGTCGGCGGTGAGTGCTGTCGCATCATCGACCGTGCAGTGGAAGAAGATATCCATCGTGTGCAGTTCCATGCCCGAGTAGACGTATGTGTTGGGGATGCTGAAAAGGTAGCGCGTGCCGCTCACCTTCAGCCCGGTCTCCTCTTCAATCTCGCGCATCACTCCCTCCTCGGCCGTCTCGTAGCTGTCGCAGAAACCGCCGGGCAGGTCGAGTGTCCCCTTTGCCGGTTCCTTGGCGCGGCGTGCCACAAGCACCTCGCCCTTACCGTTGGTTATTATTCCCACGGTAGCTGCAAGCGGGTTGAAGTAGTAGGTGAAACCACAGTCGCCGCAACGTTTTGACTTGAAGTCGTTCTCGTTGAAATTGCTGCTGCCGCACTTGGGGCAGTAGCCGAAAAGGTGTAACGGATGTTGCATAGGGTATTTGCTTTTCGCGTGTGCGCTCCGCAGGCGCGCTATTATCCTAATTTATCAAATTGCCGCGAAGATACCTATTTTTTGTCAGCTTTCCCTTAACTATGGATTCTTTTTATCTGTTTGTCTGTTTATTTTTAATAATCGATGGCATTTACTGCACTTTTTGTGCTTTTTTCACGGTTTTGTGCCAAACTACTGAATAAAAAGTAGTATCTTTGCGCCGCATTTTGTAGAATGCCGTTGTCGCGGTTGTTTTGGCGGCAGCGGGAAACAATTAGAAATTAAAACATTAAATACTATGGCAAACAAAGCATTATTGGTAATTCTCGACGGTTGGGGTGTTGGTAACCACGGCAAGGGTGACGTTATTTTCAATACTCCTACACCTTACTGGGATCATTTGACATCTGTTTATCCCACATCGCAGCTCCAGGCAAGCGGTGAGAACGTAGGTCTCCCTGCAGGACAGATGGGTAACAGCGAGGTAGGTCACCTCAACATCGGTGGCGGTCGCGTGGTATATCAGGATTTGCTCAAGATAAACCGTGCCATTGCCGACGGCTCAATCGCGCAGAATCCACAGTTGGTTGCAGCGGTAGAGTATGCAAAGGCTAACGGCAAGAAACTTCACTTCATGGGCTTGACATCGGACGGTGGCGTGCACAGTTCACTCGAGCACTTGGAGGCAATGTACAGGTTCGCTGCCGGGCAGGGCGTTGAGAACGCTTTCGTACACTGCTTCATGGATGGCCGCGATACCGACCCCAAGAGCGGTGCCGGCTTCATCGAGGATTTGACATCAAAGGGCCTCAAGCTGGCTACAATCGTTGGCCGTTACTATGCTATGGACCGCGACAAGCGTTGGGAGCGTGTGAAGATTGCATACGACCTCATCGTTGGCGGCGAGGGCAAGCCTGCAGCCGACATGGTTGCTGCAGTCAAGGAGTCATACGAGGAGGGTGTTACCGATGAGTTCATCAAGCCAATCGTGAACACAAACTTCGACGGCCGCATTGGCGAGGGCGATGCAGTAATCTTCTTCAACTACCGCAACGACCGTGCAAAGGAACTTACCGTTGTTCTCACACAGGAGGATATGCCTGCCGAGGGTATGCACACAATCCCCGGTCTGCAGTACTACTGCATGACACCATACGATGCAAAGTTCACCGGTGTTCACATCCTCTTTGACAAGGAGAACGTTGAGAACACACTCGGTGAATTCATTGCAAAGCAGGGTATGAAGCAGCTGCACATTGCCGAGACCGAGAAGTATGCTCACGTTACATTCTTCTTCAACGGTGGCCGCGAGACACCATACGAGGGCGAGGAGCGCATCCTTGTTCCATCGCCAAAGGTTGCCACATATGACCTGCAGCCCGAGATGAGCGCATACGAGGTCAAGGAGAAGCTGGTGAACGAAATCAACAGCGAGAAGTTCGACTTCATTGTGGTTAACTTTGCCAACGGTGACATGGTTGGCCACACAGGTATCTACAGCGCCATCGAGAAAGCTGTGCTTGCAGTCGATGCTTGTCTGAAGGATGTCATTGAGGCTGCGCGCAACCACGGCTACGAGTCAATCATCATTGCCGACCACGGTAATGCCGACAACGCAGTGAATGCCGACGGTTCACCAAACACAGCACACTCATTGAACCCTGTTCCTTGCGTGTATGTGACAAATCAGGAGAACGCTACAATCGAGAACGGTATTCTTGCCGATGTTGCTCCAACAATCCTCAAGATTATGGGCTTGGAGGCACCTGCCGAGATGACCGGCAAGTCATTGATTTAAAAGATAGAAAAAGGACTCTAAGGTCTCTAAGGTCTTTAAGGGCTTTAGGGACCTTAATTCAATAATTATGGTACAAATAGGAGATACAATAGTTTCGTTCGACCTTTTTCAGGAGTATTTCTTCTGTAACTTCTCGCACTGCAAGGGAATATGCTGCGTAGAGGGTGATGCCGGTGCGCCGGTGCTCATGGAAGAGGTTGAAAAACTCGAAGAGGCACTTGAGGTTATAGAAGATGAGATGAGCCCCGAGGCTCGCGCAGTTGTCGAGGAACAGGGTGTGGTGTACAACGACCGCGATGGCGACTTGGTCACATCCATTGTCAACGGCAAGGACTGTGTCTTTGCTTCGCGTGACGAGAATGGCTGCTGCATCTGCCTCATAGAGAAAGCCTACCGCGAGGGGCGCACCCCATGGCGAAAACCCATATCGTGCTATCTCTATCCTGTGCGCCTAAAAAAGGTGGGCGACTATGTTGGCGTGAATCTCCACAAATGGGATGTCTGCAGCAGTGCCTTCATCAAAGGCCGCCGCAAGGGAGTGAAGGCATACGAGTTCCTGAAAGAACCTCTAATCGAACGCTTCGGCCAGGAGTGGTATAAGGAACTGTTGGTCGTTGCCGATGAATTGGAGAAGCAGGGCTTCTTCAATCGATAAAGCACACAGCAAATGGTCACGCGCAGGATGGATGTAATTCATCCCGCGTGGGTTGCGAATAGTGTGCTTTGTCAATTCTCAAAGACAGGGCTTCTTCAATCGATAAAGCGCACAGCAAATGGTCACGCGCAGTTATCTTCCCTTAATCGGCAAGCCGACTGCAAATTCCTCCCCTGTCTTAGGGGAGGTGGTCGAAGACCGGAGGGGTTGAACCCCCTCCGCAACTTCGTTGCTCGTCCCCCTTGGCAAGAGGGACAATTTTATTTATTCCTTGTGGATTTGGTTAAATTTTGCTTTGTGGTGTCTAAAGGTTTGAAAATCAGTATTGTAGTGGTGCGCGTTTTTCTGTTTAATGCTTTAGGGGCTGTCTGCAAACAGCTTCATATTGCCGGCTAAATGCCTTGTCTTGCTTTGTGGACTTTTTTTGCTGGTGTAGGGCTTGATTGCGTTTTCCCTTAATGCATTGATTTATAGCATTGTTAAAACTTTTACTTTGTGTTAACTTTTTTTATGAAATAGTTGCTACATTCATAATAATGTAGTATTTTCGCACCTTGTGTCGTGTTATTGTACTGACACGTGATTTTAATGCAATGCGACTAAATGCCGCAAATGGATGAAAATTAATTCATTAACAAAATAAAACAAAAAATTATTATGAAAAAATTTTTACTTTCAATTTTTGCCGTAATGCTGGCGGTGTTCAGCGTACAGGCAGAAGAGGTGACAAAAAGTGTCACATTCTCAAATTATACTGCCGGAACTCAGTATGCTGTGAATGAGAAGCACGATTTGGGTGATGGCTTGGTGATTTATACAACAGAATGTCATTTTACTGGCGAGTTGCGCATTTATTCAAGTTCTACACACAACGGTTATGTAGTCTCTGATGCTTTGCCAGGAACAATTACAAAAATGACTTTTAATGCAGGTAACAAAGTTGACAACCTTGACATTTACGGTAGTAATGATGGTACTACTTGGACAAATGTTGGTCAAGTTGCTGTGACTAGCACATCTTATAAAGATTATTCATTTGATTTCAGCGGTAGTTATACACGCTTTAAGTTGGATGTAGCAGGTAGTAATCAAGTACGTATCAAATCTATGTCAGTGACCTACACAACAGCCGGAGGTGAAGGTGGTAACGAAGGTGGCGAAACCCCTGTAGTTGAGACTGTTGCAACTCCTGTAATTACACCTGAATCTACAACATTCAACGAGGGTGAAAGCCTTTTTGTTGCAATTGAAACAGAAACAGAGGACGCAGAAATTTATTATACATTGGACGGCACTGAGCCATCAGCAGAGAACGGCGAACTTTATGAGGACGAGATTGAACTCACAGAAACAACAACCGTAAAGGCTATTGCTGTTAAAGAAGGTTGTAATGATAGCGAGGTTGCTGAGGCTACATTTACAGCAATTGACCCAAGTGCGGCATCTTTTAAAATCGTAGCTTCAGAACTTGGAATTGCAAATGGTGTAGCAGTTGAGTCATTGACTTTTGGTAATGTGACAGCAACATTTGGCAAGGGCTCAAACAGCAATGCTCCAAAATACTATTCTAGCGGTACAGCAATCCGTTGTTATGGTGGCAACACTATCACATTTACAGGTGCTAATGGTGTGACAATTACTGGTATTGAGTTGACTTATGGTTCAAGTGACGGTTCTAATGCTATAACAGCAAACTGTGGAACATTCTCTACAAACACTTGGACCGGTGCTTCAAATGAAGTTGTGTTGACTATTGGTGGAACAAGCGGTAATAGAAGAATTGCTGCAATAAAGGTTTCTTATTCTGTTGGTGAGAATGTTGTTGTCATTGCAACACCTTCAATTACTGCATCAACATCATTTGTTGGCTCAACAACTGTTGAGATTACAAATAACGAGGAGGGTGCAACTCTCTACTATTCAACAAATGGTGTGGACTATGATGTTTACACAACAGCTTTGAATATTACAGAAACAACAACAGTATATGCAAAGGCTGTTGATGCCCAGGGTAATGAGAGCGCTGTTGCAGAGGCTACATACACAAAGATTGAGGTTCTTTCTATTGCTGAGGCAAAGGCTGCTTACGATGATGCCGGTGCAAATGTTGATGTTGCTGTTGACCTCACTGGCGCTGTTGTTACAGTAAACAGCGGTCAGTACTTGTTCATTGAGAACGAGACAACCGGTATCAACCTCTATAATAGCGGTGCTGACTATGCGGTAGGTACTAAGTTTACTGCAGGTTATATCCTTGGTACTTCAACAGTGTATGGCAAAATGCATCAGATTACAGGCGCAGAATTCAACAATGTTGAGACAACAACTGTAACGGTTGAACCTACAGAAGTTGAAGTCGCAGATCTCGCTGGTAACAACGCAGAGTGGGAAGGTCGTTTTGTAAAACTTTCAGGTGTTTCTGTAAATGTTGCTGCTAAAACTATTACACAGGGTGATGATACCTATGCTCTTTATAACCGTTTTGCCTTGGAGTTGAGCGATGCTGCTATGTGCGATATCGAGGGTATTGTTGCAATCTACAACACAACAGAGCAGTTGTATATTACAAAGGTTACTCCTTTCCATACACTTTCTGTAACAAATGCCGGTTGGGCTACATTGTTCCTTGATTTCAACGCTGCAATCCCAGCAGAGGTAGATGCTTACGCTGTAACAGAGATTAAGAATGGTTATGTAACTTTGACAGAGGTTGAGGGCGTTCTCCCTGCAAACACAGGTGTTCTTGTTAACGCAGCTCAAGGTAACTATACATTCAACTACGCAGCAGAGGCTACTGCAAATGTTGAAGGCAACCTCCTTGAGGGTACTGTTGCTGCAACAGAAATTAGTGCAGAGGCTTACGTTCTTAGCATTGTTGACGGCAATGTTGGTCTTTACAAGGCAGAGATGGCCGGTGGTGTTTGGTTGAACAACGCAAACAAGGCATACTTGCCTGCAAGCGTAGCAAACGGCGCTGCTTCATACAGCTTCCGTTTCGAGGGTGGCACAACAGGTGTTGAGAATGTAGAGGTTGAGAACGAGGTTAAGGTTATCTATGACCTCACAGGTCGTCAGGTTAACGCAGTTGAGCGTGGTATCTACATCATCAACGGCAAAAAGGTGCTTGTTAAGTAAATGATATAATCCCTTAGGGTCTTTAAAACTTTAAGGACTCTAAGGACTTTAATGACATTAAAATAAAAAACACAGATATATGAAAAAGAATTATGTATCACCTCTTGCAGTAGAGGTTAGCGTTGTAGCAGAGTCAATGCTCGCTGCATCACTTGCAATCAACAATACAACAACAGTTGATACTTCAGCTGACGGTGCTCAGCTTGGTGGCAATAGCCGCGGTGAGTGGGGTAACCTTTGGTAAATAAAAGTAAAAAAGTGGAACGGCAACGTTCCACTTTTTTACTTTTAAATAATGTGCTCCATGAGCGTTGCGGAGCCACTTGTGGTTCCTTTGATGTGCGCAGCAAGTGGTCGCACGTAGCGCGGGTATAAATCGCGCCGTGCGGGTTGCGAACAGCTCGCCGATGGGTAAATTTGTTACCAAGTCGGAGGCCAAGCGGTCTTAG
>JAZTXR010000026.1:0-17222 GCA_045636545.1 Bacteroidaceae bacterium | reverse complement strand
CATCGTCGAACACCGCTACCCAGAAATAGGGCGCGAGATACCCTTTGCCACAGATACTCTCAAGATGCTCTCCAAGGAGGGTCACAGACTCATACTATGGTCTGTACGTGAGGGCCACCTGCTTGACGAGGCTGTAGCATGGTGTCGTGAGCGCGGATTGGAGTTCTATGCCGTAAACAAGGACTTCCCCGAAGAAAGCACAAGACACGACAACTACTCGCGCAAGCTTAAGGTCGAACTCTTTATCGACGACCGTAATGTCGGTGGCCTTCCCGATTGGGGACTCATCTACCAAATGATAACCGAGCGCAAGAGCTACCATCAGCTACTGCTCGAAAAAATCGAGTCAGACAAAGCGACACAAAAGCCCAAAAAGTGGTGGCAATTTAGATAAGAACCCGTAACCTTGTGTTTAAGACAAACAGAAAACATGGCTACACCCAAGAACTCAAAGAAGGAGACTAAAGAAAAAAAAGAGATTAAGTGGCTCGAGAATATCCGCGCTACCATCAAGAATGAGACGGTGCAGTTTGTCACCGGCTTGTTGTGCATCATGGTGGCTGTATACATGGCGTTGGCCTTTACCTCATTCATTCTCAATGGAGGTGCCGACCAAAGCGTCTTGGAGCAGCAGAGTCGTACAACACTGATCAGCGACACCACGGCAGAGGAGGTACAGAATGCCACAGGAGAACGTGGAGCACATATCGCCCACATACTCATCAACAACTGTTTCGGAGTATCCGCCTATAGCATAGCTGTATTCCTGGGTGTGATAGGACTGACATTGATGCGCATACGTAAGTTTGAGCTCAAGTATTGGTGCATCTGTTGTGCCACTGCACTCATCTGGGGATCACTGTTCTTAAGCGTTACCATAGACCGATGGTTCACCAGTTCTGCCATCTACTGGGGCGGATACCATGGTCACAACGCTTCAGCATGGCTGGACAGCCAGTTCGGCACACCGGGAATCGTCATTCTACTTGTTGTGACCGCAATCTTCTTCTGCATGTATCTCAGCGCCAACACCATCGACTTTATCCGTGGCCTGTTCCACATCAAGCTCCCTGGAAAGGATGAGATAGCAGAGGTATCCCCCACTCCACAGAACGGGAATCCCACAGAGGTGGAATTCACCATTGAGGAGCAGCCTGCCACAGAGATTGAGTGGAGCGCCGACGACAAGACTCCCGACGTGAGCCCCGCCACAGAAGCTGTGGAGATGGAGTTGGAGATCACCAATGAGCCCATCGAGGAGGTGGCATCAGACGAAGAGGGGACTACTACAACGCAAGCGAGCAATGCGACTCCCGAAACGGAGTTTACCATCGAGATCAACGAAGAGGAGGTGGCCGATAAGATCATCGAGCCCTACAACCCCCGTCTCGACCTCTCGCGCTACCACTACCCCACCATCGACCTGCTCAATAAGGTCAATGAAGATGCCTTCCTCGTCGACCGCGACGAGCAGAACACCAAGAAGGACAGCATCATACAGGCATTGCGCAACTTTGGTATCGAGATCAGCTCTATCAAGGCTACCGTAGGCCCCACCATCACCCTCTACGAGATAACCCCCGCCCCTGGTGTACGCATATCGAAGATCAAGAACCTCGAGGACGATATCGCCCTCACACTTGCGGCCTTCAGCACCCGTATCATTGCCCCCATACCCGGCAAAGGAACCATCGGTATTGAAATCCCCAATGCCAATCCACAGATTGTTTCTATGCACTCTGTTATCAACAGCAAGAAATTCCAAGAGTGCACCTACGAACTTCCTGTAGCCATCGGTAAGACCATCACGAATGAGATATACATGTTTGACCTCTGCAAGATGCCACACCTATTAGTAGCGGGTGCCACAGGACAAGGTAAGTCGGTCGGTTTGAATGCCATTATCACCTCTTTACTATATAAGAAGCACCCAGCCGAACTGAAACTCGTCATGGTAGACCCCAAGAAGGTAGAGCTCAGCATCTACTCTTCTATAGAAAAACACTTCTTAGCCAAACTACCCGACGGAGAAGATGCTATCATCACCGATGTAACCAAGGTGGTGCAGACTCTCAAGTCACTTTGCGTAGAGATGGACACCCGTTATGACCTTCTTAAATCGGCAGGCGTACGTAACCTACGCGAATATAACGAGAAGTTCATCAATCGTCAGCTCAATCCCGAGAAGGGCCATAAATACATGCCCTATATCGTGGTCATCATCGACGAGTTTGGCGACCTTATCATGACCGCAGGCAAGGAGGTCGAACTCCCCATCGCGCGTATAGCCCAGTTGGCTCGTGCCGTGGGCATACACATGATTATCGCCACACAGCGCCCCACCACAAACATCATCACCGGTACAATCAAGGCTAACTTCCCGGCGCGTATGGCCTTTAAGGTTACATCCACCATTGACTCGCGTACAATCCTTGACCGTTCGGGAGCCAACCAGCTGCAGGGTAGGGGCGACATGTTGTTCCTTGCCGGCAATGACCCCGTGCGTGTGCAGTGCGCGCTTGTCGAGACCAAGGAGGTTGAGCGCGTGTGTGCCCACATTGCAAAACAGCAGGGCTACCTTACGCCATACATCCTGCCTGAGCCTGATGAGGTCGTTGACCTTGGCGACGGTGGCGGCGGTGGTTCGGCGCGTGGCGACATCAGCCCCGACAAACTCGACCCGCTCTTCCCCGATGCGGCGCGCGTGGTGGTGCTTGCACAGCACGGCTCTACATCGCTCATTCAGCGCAAGCTCGAGATTGGCTTCAACCGTGCCGGCCGCATAATGGACCAGTTGTGCCGCATGGGTATTGTTGGTGAACAGGAAGGCAGCAAGCCGCGCCAGGTGCTGTGTGCCGATGAGGCCGACCTCGAGTTCCGCCTCAAGTCAATGATGTAAACCTCTATATATTTATAAGGTATGAGAATGATAATGTTTCTGGTTCTTGCACTGTTGCAGCTTCCGCTTTTTGCGCAGGCGGCCGGCGAGGCCGATGCTGTGCTCGACAAGGCTCTTGCTGCATTGAAGGCCGATGCGCCTGTCTGCATGGACTACACCTACAGGGTGATGGACGATGATGGCGAGCTGTTGCAGGATGATAAAGGACTGATATATATGGATGGCAACCGCTATGCGCTCCTTATGCAGGACATGAAGGTGTGGTGCGACGGCAAGGTGCAGTGGAGTTATATGCGCGAGGTGAATGAGGTGTACGTTACCGATGCGGCCTCGGACGAGGCGCAGAGCCTTTCGCCAATATATATAATGGAGCATTACCGCGCAGGGCGTGCAGTGTCGGTTGCTGCCAAGGATGGTGTCGCTGTTGTTGAGCTGCGCTCTTTGGCTGCCGATGCCGAGTGTGTGCAGCTGCATATACAGCAGGGCAACAATCGTCTTGTGGCAATGTTTATAGATATGCCCGGTCAGGGATGTGTCGAGGTCCTGCTCGATGGCTACACCGCAAATTGCGGTGCGGACGGCAGTGTGTTCACCTGTCCTGTTGACCAGTTTCCCACGGCCGAGATTATAGATATGAGATAATGAATAAAATTGATATATTATGAACAGTACAAAATGTTTGATTATTGGTTCCGGCCCTGCCGGCTACACAGCGGCAATCTACGCCTCACGTGCTAACCTTTCTCCTGTGCTCATCGAGGGCATGCAGCCCGGTGGTCAGCTCACACAGACAACCGTGATTGAGAACTTCCCCGGTTTTCCCCATGGTATCACAGGTCCCGAACTGATGGATAATATGCGCCAGCAGGCTGTGAATGTGGGTGCCGACGTCCGTTCGGGCAGTGTTGTCGAGGTCGATTTCGAGTCGTTGCCTTACAGGGTGACGCTCGATGACGGCAAGGTCATTGAGGCCGAGACTGTCATTGTTGCAACAGGAGCTGCTGCGAAATACTTGGGTTTGTCCGATGAAATCAAGTATCAGGGTATGGGTGTGAGTGCCTGTGCCACATGCGACGGTTTCTTCTACCGCAAGAAGATTGTTGCTGTTGTGGGTGGTGGCGACACTGCCTGCGAAGAGGCCAACTACCTTGCTTCGTTGGCTGCAAAGGTGTACCTGATTGTGCGCAAGCCCTATCTGCGCGCTTCAAAGGCAATGCAGGACCGTACGCTGGCCAATCCCAAGATTGAGGTGCTCTTTGAGCATAATACCGAGGGGCTTTTTGGTGAGAATGGAGTAGAGGGCGCACACGTGGTGTACCGCAAGGGCGAGGCCGATGAAAAGCGCTACGATATCGCAATCGACGGTTTCTTCCTCGCTATCGGCCACAAACCAAACTCTGATGTCTTCAAGAAATACCTCAAGACCGACGAGACGGGCTTCTTTGTGCCTGCCGATGCAAGCGGCGTGAAGACACTCGTTCCCGGCGTGTTCGTTGCCGGTGACGTTGCCGACCCGCACTACCGCCAGGCAATCAACGCGGCTGCAAGCGGATGCCGTGCGGCAATGGAGGCCGAGCGCTACCTTTCAAGCAAGGCTTGATGAAGCATGGTGAAGCGATAAAAGCCTGATAAAGCGTGAAAAGGCCAAAAGGGCGGAAAGGACTAAAAGGAAAAAAGCCTTTTGTCTTTTTCTTCCTTTTGCATTTTTGCCATTTTTGCCATTTTTGCCCTTTTAGGCTTTTTAGGCCTTTTTCGCGGTTGAAGTCCGCATTTCTGCAAAGATTTTGGCACATTTGTTTCGCCATGTCGGGAAAATATACTATCTTTGCACCCGATTTAGTCCGTAGGGGTTGGAGAAGCTGCTTTCACGAAGAGAGTGCACCTCGCGGAATTCACAATAAAAGCGATTTAAATAAATGTACGCAATTGTTGAGATTAACGGACAGCAGTTCAAGGCCGAGGCTGGCAAGAAGCTGTTCGTGCACCACATCAAGGGTGCTCAGAACGACACAACCGTTGAGTTTGACCGCGTGTTGTTGTTGGACAAGGAAGGCGCAGTAACAGTAGGTGCTCCTACAGTGGAAGGCGCAAAGGTAGTTTGCTATATCGGCAATGTTCGTGAGCAGAAGATTGTTCGCAAGTCTAAAGACGGTCAGAACATCGTTACAACACGCGAAATCAACCCTGCATTGGTTAAGGGTGACAAGGTGTTGGTGTTCCACAAGCGTCGTCGTAAGGGCTACCGCAAGCTGAACGGTCACCGTCAGCAGTTCACAGAGTTAGTTGTAAAGGAAATTATCGGTTAATTTTTAAAGTTTAAAACAGTATGGCACATAAGAAAGGTGTTGGTAGTTCAAAGAACGGCCGTGAGTCAGCAAGTCAGCGACTTGGTGTAAAGATCTGGGGTGGCCAGGCATGTAAAGCCGGTAATATCATCGTTCGTCAGCGTGGTACAGTTCACTATCCTGGTGCAAACACTGGTATGGGTAGCGATCACACTCTCTACGCATTGGTTGACGGTGTTGTAACTTTCAAGCGTGGCAAGAACGACAAGAGCTACGTTTCTGTTACTCCATTTGCAGAGAAGAACTGATTGTAAGGTCAGTTGATTTAAAGGCAATCCTTCAAAAGGGTTGCCTTTTTTGTTATTTTTTTACAAAGTGCTATTGATAATTAGGAAATAGTTGTATTTTTGTAATTTGAAGGATGCGCGGCGCGTTGCCGCGCCCACATAATGCAAAATACTAAAACAATATAATCATGCTTACACTTAAACTTATCTCACAGGAGACCGGGAAAGTCTTGAAAGGCCTGGAGAAGAAGCATTTCAAGAATGCGAAGGAGACAATTGAAAAAGTACTTGAACTCGACAAGGAGCGCCGTGCAGCGCAGCAGGAGCTTGATAACGTTCTTGCGCAGAACAAGCAGCTTGCCGCCAAGATTGGCCAACTCATGAAGTCCGGCGCGGCAGATGAGGCAAACGCCGTCAAGGCCGAGGTTGCCACTCTCAAGGCAAAGGCTACCGAGCTTCAGGAGAAGATGGATGCAGCAGCCGATACTCTTCAGCAGGTGCTTTATACAATCCCCAACATCCCATACGACGAGGTGCCCGAGGGGGCTGTTGCCGAGGACAATGTTGTTGAGAAGACCGGTGGCATGGAGACCGTGCTCCCCGAGAATGCACTCCCACACTGGGAACTCGCGAAGAAGTACGACCTCATCGACTTCGACCTCGGTGTAAAGATTACCGGCGCCGGCTTTCCTGTCTATAAGGGCAAGGGAGCGCAGCTGCAGCGCGCACTCATCAACTTCTTCCTCGACGAGGCACGTGCGGCAGGCTACGTGGAGATTATGCCACCAACCGTTGTCAATGCGGCATCGGGCTACGGTACAGGCCAGCTCCCCGACAAGGAGGGGCAGATGTACCACTGCGACCTCGATGACCTCTATCTAATCCCTACAGCCGAGGTGCCCGTTACAAATATCTACCGCGATGTGATTCTCGACGAGAAGCAGCTCCCAATCAAGAACTGCGCATACACACAGTGTTTCCGTCGCGAGGCCGGTTCATACGGCAAGGACGTACGTGGTCTTAACCGTCTGCACGAGTTCTCAAAGGTTGAGATTGTACGCATCGACACCCCCGAGCACAGCAAGGAGTCTCACAAGGAGATGCTTGAGCACGTAGAGGGGCTCTTGAAGAAACTTGAACTTCCATACCGCATTCTCCGTCTTTGTGGTGGCGATATGAGCTTCACTGCTGCGCTCTGCTTCGACTTCGAGGTGTATTCCGAGGCTCAGCAGCGTTGGCTCGAGGTGTCTTCTGTCTCTAACTTCGACAGCTATCAGGCTAACCGTCTGAAGTGCCGCTATCGCAACGCCGACAAGAAGACCGAACTTTGCCACACACTCAACGGTTCTGCGCTTGCGCTCCCACGTATCGTTGCTGCGTTGCTCGAGAACAACCAGACCCCCGAGGGTATCCGCATTCCAAAGGCGTTGATACCATACTGTGGGTTTGAAATCATTGATTAATGAAGTTTACCAAAAAGGCATCTTTTGCGTTATACTCGTTTTTGTAGACTTTTCGCACATCTTGTCATGCTGAGCGCAGTCGAAGCATCTCAAATATCGGTGAGGCGTTGGCATTAAACAGTAGGGGCGGGGCTTGCCCGCCCGCTACATATAAAACACATTATAGGACGTGGGTGACTCGCGCCCTTGTATCATTCAAACAGAAAAGATTATGTACAGGATAGTATCGAAAGAGCAGTTCTCGGAAAACGTTTTCCGTCTGCGTGTAGAGGCTCCGCTCATTGCAAAGGCATACAGAGCCGGTAACTTTGTCATTGTAAGGGTTGGCGAGAAGGGTGAACGCATTCCGTTGACCATCGCCCATGCCGATACCGAGAAGGGTATCATTACCCTTGTAATCCAAAAGGTGGGCTTGAGTTCGAGCCGTCTGTGCGACCTCAATGAGGGCGATTGCATCACCGACGTTGTAGGCCCTCTTGGTCAGGCTACACACATAGAGAATTTCGGTACGGTAGTGTGTGCCGGCGGTGGTGTGGGCGTTGCGCCTATGTTGCCAATAGCGGCGGCACTCAAAAAGGCGGGTAACCGTGTAATCTCGGTTCTTGCCGGCCGTTCCAAGGATTTGATTATCCTCGAGAAGGAGGTGCGCGAGGTGTCGGACGAGGTCATCATCATGACCGACGATGGCTCATACGGTGACAAGGGACTTGTTACCGAGGGTATTGAGCGCGTAATCAAGCGCGAGAAGGTCGACCACTGTGTGGCCATAGGTCCTGCCATAATGATGAAGTTCGTGTGCAAGCTCACCAAACAGTACGAGATTCCAACCGTTGTCTCATTGAACACCATCATGGTCGACGGTACCGGTATGTGCGGTGCCTGTCGTGTGACAGTGGGTGGAAAGACAAAGTTCGTCTGTGTCGATGGTCCCGAGTTCGACGGCCATCAGGTCGATTTCGATGGAATGATGCAGCGCCTTGGTTCTTTCAAGGCACAGGAGGCGCATGAGATTGAGAAATTGGAAAAAGTAGAGGAGTGCGCGAGTGGGTGCAACGAACTCACCAACCGCGATGCGGCCTGGCGTGTTGAACTGCGTAACAGGATGAAACCAAAGGAGCGCACGGCTATCGAGCGCCAGCCGATGCCTGAGCTTGAGCCTGCGTACCGTGCTACTAAACTGCGCGAGGAGGTGAATGCCGGTTTCACAAAGGAGATGGCACTTGTCGAGGCGCAGCGTTGCCTCGACTGCCCCAAGCCTGCCTGCATGGAAGGTTGTCCCGTGAGCATCAACATACCTTCGTTCGTGAAGAACATTGAGCGCGGCGAGTTTGTGAAGGCCGCCCAGGTGCTCAAGATGACAAGCTCGCTGCCCGCAGTGTGCGGCCGTGTCTGCCCGCAGGAGAAGCAGTGCGAGAGCAAGTGCATTCACCTGAAGATGGGTCACAAGGCTGTGGCCATCGGTTCGCTCGAGCGTTTTGCGGCCGACTATGCACGCGAGAGCGGCGAGATGCCTGCTCCGCAGGTGGCGGCATCCAACGGCAAGAAGGTGGCCGTTGTGGGTTCAGGTCCTGCTGGTCTTTCATTTGCCGGTGACATGGCAAAACTGGGTTATGCAGTTACCGTCTACGAGGCGCTGCATGAGATTGGCGGTGTGCTCAAGTATGGAATCCCCGAGTTCCGCTTGCCAAATGCAATCGTTGAGCACGAGATTGACAACCTTCGCGCAATGGGTGTCGAGTTTGTCAAGGACTGTGTCGTTGGCAAGACTATCTCCATTGCTCAGTTGCAGGATGAGGGCTTCTGCGGTGTCTTTGTGGCATCGGGTGCCGGCCTGCCTAATTTCATGAACATCCCCGGTGAGAACTCAAACAACATCATGTCATCCAACGAGTATCTCACACGCGTGAACCTTATGGATGCATCGAACCCCGAGACCGACACACCAATCTGCATGGGCAAACGTGTGGCTGTCATTGGTGGCGGTAACACGGCTATGGACTCTGTGCGCACAGCGCTCCGCCTGGGTGCCGAGCGTGCCATGATAATCTACCGCCGTAGCGAGGCAGAGATGCCGGCACGCCTCGAGGAGGTGAAGCACGCGAAAGAGGAGGGAGTTGAGTTCCTCACCCTGCATAACCCCATTGAGTACATTGCCGACGAGAAGGGCTGTGTAAAGCAGATTGTGCTGCAGAAGATGGAGCTTGGCGAGCCCGATGCATCGGGACGTCGTTCGCCCGTTCCTGTCGAGGGTGCAATAGAGACCATTGACATTGATGTGGCAGTTGTGGCTGTAGGTGTATCGCCCAATCCGCTTGTGCCTACATCGGTCGAGGGCTTGGAACTTGGCCGCAAGAACACCATTGCGGTGAACGAGAATATGCAGTCGTCCATTCCGTTCCTTTTTGCCGGTGGCGACATTGTCCGCGGTGGTGCAACGGTTATCCTTGCGATGGGCGACGGCCGCAGGGCTGCAGCAGCAATGCATGAGTATCTGAACAAGTAAGAGCTATTTTGTATAAAGTAAAAATGAGGCCGGGTCAAAAGTAATTTTGAGATGAACCCCGAAAGTTTTTTGTCTAACTTTCGGGGTTCATCTCACTTTTGGGTCACCCTCCTTGCTGTATGATATTTCTTTGCTTGCCATCCCGGGTATGTTATTGGACAAGGAGAACCACAACCTTATCCAACCAGTTTGCGGGTAAGTTTCGTCATTGACAGAATACGTACCAATCCATAACAGATTGCAAATACGCTGATGGCATTCAGCAGAATACGTGCTGATGTCGGCACTGCTTGCGGCAGAATGCGGGAATACAAATCATAGCCCATTTGGACAAATACAAAGTGGCAAAGATATATACCGAAAGTCATTGAGGCTGCACGGGAAAGTCGCGTGCTTGACTTTATGGGGAGCTTTTGGATGGTGATGAATATAGGGAAAGTCATCATGAATACATTGATTCCGCTGAACCACCATAGGATTTCCAAATAGGCATAATTGCCGGGGAATTGTTCATTCATAAGCACATAGCCGCCAAATGTAACGGCATAGCCTGTCAGCCACATGGGGATGCCTGTCAGGGCAATCTTGCGCCAGGTCCAATCCAATGGATATTTCACAAGGTAATGTGCCAATACCAGATAACCCATGAAACCGGATACATAGTAGAATGAACCGTAAATGTTCCAGTCGCATTCACCATATAGTCCCATGTGTCCATAGTTGCCTGTATATCCAAGGAGCGGAGCAAGCATCTTCAAGTATGGCAGGAAGAGGGTGATGCACCAAACGCTAAGAAACAGTTTAATCTCCTTTTGTGATGCCTGTTGCAGCCATGCACTGAAAATGGGGATGACCAGATACAGTCCCACCAGCATATATAAATACCACAGTGGTGTAGTGTCATAGCTGAAATTGAAAATGAAAGTGTACATTTTCTGCAGGGTCATGTCGCCGGTAAAGGTGGACATGTCCACGCTGGGGCTGCCCGACGGGCCGGCAAACCGGAAATAGACATAATACATCAATGGCAGTGCCAATGACCAGAATACCAACGGTACAAGTAAACGACCAAGTCGTTTGCTGTAGAATTGGCTTAAACTGCCATTCACCGGGAAAAGCAGAACGCCTGTCATCATGGCAAACAGTGGCACACAGCAGCGTACTGCGCTTCCCATGCCACAGCCTGTAAGGAATTTTGCATAATCGGCATTGAAATGCGCCACAAACGGGTCGCAACAATGTGACAGTACCACTAAAAAACAAGCTACGATACGCAGAAGGTCAATCCACGCAATGTTTTCTTTTGCCTTGGTGTCCATGTGTTTTTTCAGTTGAATAATTTTATGCAAAAATAGGTATATGTGGCAAGAAATAACAAATTCACCTGATTATTTTACAGCGGGTTCATGATATAAATATTGATATATCTCAAATGTAGCAAAAATGGCAGTTGCGGTTGGCTCTCTCTGTCGGGGGTGTTGAATCTTTTTCACAAAAAAGTGCTTGCGGATAGAATATTTTTGTACCTTTAAACTGTATTTTCTGTCTCCTGTGAGACGGTGGTGCGCTGAATGGTAGTTAAAATATCGTAAATGTTTTAAATACAAAATATTATGAGCAGAAAATTTTTATTCAATCTGGTTGGTCTTGCTTTGGCGGCAACGACCTTTACAATGTGCTGTGGAAAGCCTGCACCAGTGCCGTCAACACCCGGTGAGGCATTGGCCGAGCTTATTGCCGGAAACGAACGTTATGTCAATGAAAAGAGCATTCATCCTCGTGGCGAGATGGAGAGGGTGGAGGAGACCGCTCCTCATCAGGCACCTTTTGCGGCAGTAGTCGGTTGTTCCGATTCGCGCGTGCCGGTCGAGCTGCTTTTCGACCAGGGAATAGGTGACATATTCGTTATTCGCACAGCCGGTAACAATGTCAATGGCGAGATGGTTATGGGTAGTGTCGATTATGCCATCGGGCATCTTGGTGTCAAACTTCTGCTTGTGCTTGGGCATGGTTCATGCGGTGGAGTTACCGGTGCAATTTCCGAGGGTGAGGAGGAGCACGGCAACATAGGGCACCTGCTTGGTACAATACGTGACGATGTGAGTGACTATGTCGGTAAAATGGATTGTCTTGATGCTGCAATCCGTCATCACACCCACATCCAGGTAGAGCGTATCATTGCATATCCTCACGTTGCCGAAAAGATAGAAAAGGGCGAACTGATGGTGAAAGCTGCCTATTATGACGTGAACACAGGCAAGGTTTCTCTTGAATGATAGCAGACTGGAGAGATTTAAGGATGAGGCTGACCCAAAAGCCCACTTTTAGAACTATAAATTCCTGTCAGAGTTTGAAGTGACAGGGTTGTTCTCTTTGCAAAATGACTTTTGAGTCACCCTCTCTTTGTTTAGAGCCTATATACAGGAGTGTCTGCAATACACGGATGTAGAAAAACATACAGAGGCGCTATTCAACTATCGTTATGAACATATGAAAGCATCAATTTCCTCAGGCAAATTTTTTCTGAACTAGCCATGGCCGGCTGTCGTTTGGTCTCTCCCAATCGGCAGTTGTACAAAAAGCTTTAATAATAATTTGCGACCACCCGGAAATGGTCGCATTTTGGTTTCCAATTTTGGAATAAATAACTAAATTTGCATATAATTAACAGATTGTATTGACTTAATTCAAATTAAGATGAGGAAATTTTTCGCATTGTTATTCTCAATTGTAGTTGTTTTTTCGCTTAGTGCGCAGACTACAACATCGAGTATTAATGGTAGGGTTATGGACACTAACGGCGAAATGTTGGTAGCTGCTACCATAGTGGCTGTTCACACCCCATCAGGTACCCGCTATGCTACTGTTACCAACCCCGATGGTCGTTACCATCTTCAGGGTATGCGTACCGGCGGCCCTTATAAGCTTACGGTCTCTTATGTGGGCTATGAGACCGTAGAACTTACGGATATCACTTTGAGCTTGGGCGAGCCATATACTTTTGACGTGAAGCTTAAAGATGGTATGTTGCTTGATGCTGTTGTGGTTATCAGTACAGGAGATGACCGCTTCGAGGCTGGCAAGACGGGGGCCGGCGCGAACTTCAATCGTGAAGTCCTGAACAACATCCCAACCACGGACCGTAGCATTGCTGACATTGCCCGATTGTCCCCTATGGCATCACTTACAAAGGGTTCAAAGGGTGGAGTCTCATTTGCGGGTACTAACAACCGCTACAATTCATTCTTGATTGACGGTACCGTATCAAACGATGTCTTTGGTCTTACTGCATCGGGTACAAATGGCGGTCAGGCCGATGCAAGCCCTGTGTCGATGGAGACTATTGAAGAGGTGCAAGTGGTAATTGCTCCTTATGATGTCCGCCAGAGTGGTTTTACGGGGGGTGGCATTAACGCTGTTACCAAGTCCGGTACCAATACCTATAAAAGCTCTGCTTACTCATATTTCCGCAATCAAGATTTGGTAGGCAGGGGTGCCAATGGTCAGGCTATCTCTGATCAAACGACTCAGACTTATGGTGCAACATTGGGTGGCCCTATCATCAAGGATAAACTCTTTTTCTTCGTGAGCGGTGAGTATTACAACAACAAAACACCCGGGACCGATTACTCTCAGTCTGTAGATGGTTTCGTTACAGCAGAGCAGATTAAGGAGCTCGCACAAATCTACGAGCAGCACACAGGTTACGCACTTGATGACACCTACAAGCCGCATATCCCCAAGCTATGGTCGGCAAACGCGATGGCACGTATTGACTGGAACATCAATAAGGACCATAAGCTGATGGTGCGATACAGCTTCTCGGGCGCAAACAAGGACCGTTACACCACATCGGCAAGTTCCTACAACTTTAACGATGCTTCGTATGACCAAGTTAACCGCACGCACTCATTAGTTGCCGAGTTGCAGTCGCGCTTCACCAACACACTTTCGAACGAGCTGCGTGCTGGTTGGACTCGTGTTCGCGACTGGCGTGAGGCTCACGCCCCTGAAGGTGCACCAAATGTCTCTGTAACCATCACCAACCCAACAAGCACCGGCTCGAACCGCAACAATACTATCTATATGGGTACTGAGTATTGTTCTCACGCAAACAAGCTTGATCAGGATATATTCACCCTGACGGACAACCTCACTTGGTACAAGGGTAACCACGTTGTTACCTTTGGTACTCACAATGAGTTCTATAAAATGTATAATGTATATGCCCAGAACGCAACTGGTAACTGGTCGTTTAACTCGTTGGAGGATTTCCGCAACAATAAAGCAAATAGCTTCTCTTATACATACTTCAATACCACCGATTTGGACGAGGATGGTAACTGGGGTGGTAAGTTTGGCGCGGCGCAGTTTGGTCTGTACGTTCAGGATGAGTGGTGCGCAAACGACAATTTTACCTTGACATACGGTGTGCGTGCCGACATTCCTGTAATGTTGGACAAACCAACGGCAAACGAAGAGTTCAACAATTCTGCTTTGGCGAAAATGTATGACGTGCGTACAGGTGATGTCCCATCGGGTAAGGTTCTCTTTTCTCCACGTGTTGGTTTCCGTTGGTATGCCGACAAGAAACACAATGTGTTGTTGCGTGGTGGTGCCGGTCTTTTCACCGGACGCGTGCCATTCGTGTGGATATCGAACAATTTCTCAAACAATGGCATGGAGCAGGTTTCTATCAAGTCCTATGACCAGGCCAAGAATCCTGCTTTCGGTCAGAATGTCACAGGCGAGGATGTCAAGAATATGGGTTTCAAGGCTTCATCTTCTACAATAAATGTTGTAGACAAGAACTTTAAATATCCACAGGTGTTCCGTGTTAACTTTGCAACCGATATCAACTTTGGTGCTGGCTGGCAGGCTACATTGGAGGCTCTATACTCCAAGAGTTTGAATGACCTCTACGTTACGAATATCGCTTATCAAACTACCGGCGCCGACTTTACAGCTGTTCCCGGCAACTCGGCTTCTGGCACACCTGTCTACAAGAAGGTGACCTCTTACTCCGACGTTATTTATATGACTAACACCAACCGAGGTTACACATACTCGCTCACGGCTCAGCTCAAGAAGAGTTTCCGTTGGGGTTTAAGTTTTGATGCAGCCTATACATTCGGTCACTCATACACTATGTTTGACGGTACATCATCAGTAGCTTACTCTAACTGGAAGTACAACTATGCTCGCAACACCAATGCTCCGGGCTTGGCCGTTTCGGGCTTCGATATTCCACACCGTGTCATGGCTTCTATCAACTATAATAAGAGCTACGGCAAGAATAAGCGTTGGTCAACTCATGCTTCACTTGTATATGAGGGAAAATCGGGCCAGCCATACTCGCTCACTTATTATTTTAAAAATAACCTCGATTCAAAGGCGGGTGGCGGTTACTCAATCAACGGTGACGGTTACAATGGCAACGACTTGATATATATTCCAACTAAGGAAGATATGGACAATATGAATTGGAAGAGCGAGAAGGATAAGGCAGACTTTGAGGCATTCATTATGAGCGACAAGAATATGCGTGAGAATCGTGGTAAGTATTCTGAGCGCAACCAGTTCCGTATGCCATTCGAACATCAGTTCGACCTCAGCATATCGCAAGACTTCTGTTACAATGTAAAGCGTGGTAGCAAGATTACGCTTATGTGGAATGTAATGAATCTGGCAAACCTTTTGAACAAGAATTGGGGCAAGTATTACGCAAATGTCAATTCATACTCGCCACTCACGGTTTCAAGCATAAGTGTCAGCGATGCGGGCGAAGTTACTCCTACATTCTCATACTTCTCAACAGATAAGTCTATCGATGATTATTATTCACGTTGGAGAATGCAACTCGGTCTTCGTGTCACATTCTAAAATAACGTGAGTTCGATATAATTTTAGAACAAAGAAAGCTGCCCGTCATTGACAAAATCCACGTCAATGGCGGGTTTCTTTGTATGACGGGCATGTCATATATCTGTGGTGAAAGTCCATTCGGGGCGTAGTTGCCGACGAACCCTCTAGCGACTTGCAAGTCCTTTTAGGATAGTAACAATCTAGAAGTCAACCGAGGTCGAAGTAGCCGTATTCGTGCAATACATGGCGAAGGACCGAACCGTACGAGGGCGTTGCCAAGAAGAAATATGTTCTGCATCTTTAGTAGCTAGATGTCCGAAGAGGAACTCTCTTCCCAAGACGATAGGACGTATTCCGAACGGTACGTACGGTGGTGTGAGAGGAAAGGAAACGAAAGCAGGTCAGAAAACTTTCGTTTCCCGACCTACTCGATTTTTAGTAGGGGGTATAAAAATGAGAGATTTTAAGATGTGTGGTAGATGAAGTTATATGAGAACTTTCCGGACGGTGTTTAACTTCGCTGAAAAAAGTGTTGTTTCTTATAAAAGTAATACCAAACTTTGCCTATGCTTAAAAAGAAGTAAAGGGAGGTGTATTTTGTTATGTAACAGTGATTTATGTTGATTTTTCGGACGGTGTCGGACACCGTCACAAAACCGTCGCAAAAATAGTCGTTTTTGGGCGTTTTTATAGTAAAAATAAGGGTAAATCAACTTATACCGTCACAAGAAAAATTGAGCCTTAAATTATAACTTTCATTGGGGTAGTGGTGTTGAAGTTTATAAGTCGGTTGCATTGAAAGGGGAAGCAAAAAAGAGAGTCACCCTAAAAAGGATAACTCTCTCTAAAATATTATAAATCAATAAGATTTACTTGCTCAATGCGCCAGCGATATCAACTGCGATAGCAACAGTTGCACCAACCATTGGGTTGTTACCGATACCGAGGAAGCCCATCATCTCAACGTGTGCCGGAACTGAAGAAGAACCTGCGAACTGAGCGTCTGAGTGCATACGGCCCATTGTGTCGGTCATACCGTAAGATGCAGGACCTGCAGCCATGTTGTCTGGGTGAAGTGTACGACCTGTACCACCACCTGAAGCTACTGAGAAGTAGTTCTGACCTGCGAGTACGCGCTCTTTCTTGTATGTACCTGCAACAGGGTGCTGGAAACGTGTCGGGTTGGTTGAGTTACCTGTGATAGATACGTCAACGCCTTCCTTCCACATGATAGCTACACCTTCGCGAACGTCGTCAGCACCATAGCAACGTACCTTTGCACGAGGACCATCGCTGTATGCGATTTCGCGTACGACTTTCAACTCACCTGTGAAGTAGTCGAACTCTGTCTGTACGTATGTGAAACCGTTGATACGTGAGATGATCTGTGCAGCATCCTTGCCAAGACCGTTCAAGATACAACGGAGTGGCTCCTTACGTACCTTGTCTGCCTTAGCGGCAATCTTGATGGCACCTTCTGCAGCTGCGAATGACTCGTGACCTGCCAAGAAAGCGAAACACTTTGTCTCCTCGCGGAGAAGACGTGCAGCGAGGTTACCGTGGCCGATACCTACCTTGCGGTCATCAGCTACTGAACCTGGGATACAGAATGCCTGCAAGCCAAGACCGATAGCCTCGGCAGCATCAGCTGCGTTTGCGCAACCCTTCTTCAATGCAATGGCAGCACCTACAACGTAAGCCCACTTTGCGTTCTCGAAACAGATTGGCTGTGTCTCCTCACAAATCTTGTAAGGGTCGATACCATACTGCTCGCAAATCTCGTTTGCCTCTTCGATAGAAGCGATACCGTTCTCGTTAAGTACAGCGAGGATCTGCTTGATACGACGATCCTGACTTTCAAATTTTACGGGTCTTATCATAGCTTGTTTCCTCCTTATTCTTTACGTGGGTCAATATACT
>JAZTXR010000025.1:0-1095 GCA_045636545.1 Bacteroidaceae bacterium | reverse complement strand
AAGCAGCGCGTGAGCTGTTTCGATGCATGGGCTGCCATCTTCACCAAGAAATCCACCGACTACGAGCTGAGTGTGACAGGCTCCATCAAGCGTAAGGAACGCTTCCGCACCTATATCAAGGTACCTGAGCTGTCTGCGTTTCTCAGAGAAATCACCGATTACCGCACGGCGGAAATGATGCGGTTGGATGTTCCCGACAAGCATGTACAATTTCTCTCCAACAAGCCGACTGCCGAACAGGAAGAAATGATCATGCGCCTTGTCGCATTTGCCAACAGCGGAGAGTGGGATGATTTGGGACTCGACACCTTGCCACCCGACAATCTGGAAAAGGCGAAGATGCTCGTAGCTACCGATATTGCACGCAAGATGTCTCTAGACATGCGTCTGTTGGGTGACAGGTTCATCGATGCCCCCGGCAACAAGGCTTCGCGCTGTGCGCAGGTTATCTATGACAACTATATCCGCAGTGCCGAGAACAGAGGCACGCAGTTTGTGTTCAGCGACCTCAGCACCTATAAGCCCCATGAGTGGAACATCTATCAGGACATCAAGGACAAGCTCGTCACCTTGGGTATACCGTCCAATGAGATTCAGTTTGTCCATACCTTCAAGACCGAAAGAGCAAGGAAACGCATGATTGAGGACATGAACAAGGGAACTATCCGTGTACTCTTCGGCTCTACCTCTATGTTGGGGACAGGTGTCAACGCCCAGCAACGGGCTGTAGCCGTGCATCATCTTGACATCCCTTGGCGCCCTGCTGACCTCGAGCAGCGCAACGGCAGAGCCGTCCGCAAAGGCAATGGAGTGAAGCTGTGGGGCAACAACAAGGTCGATGTATATATCTACGGTACGGAGAAGACCTTGGATGCCTACAAGTTCAATCTGTTAAAGAACAAGCAGATGTTCATCAACCAAATCAACAACGGCACAATTTCTGTACGCCGTATTGATGAGGACAGCATGGATGAGAACAACGGAATGAACTTTGCCGAGTTCGTGGCCATCCTCTCGGGGAATACGGACTTGTTGAGCAAGGCCAAGCTCGACAACAAGATTATGCAGCTGACAAAGGAGCAGACCCTGTTCAAC
>JAZTXR010000024.1:0-45051 GCA_045636545.1 Bacteroidaceae bacterium | reverse complement strand
CGCTCAAATAGTTGCTCTTTGGTACGGAAATAATAATGCAACATTGCGTGTGTTACATCTGCCGCCTTGGCTATCGATGTGGTTCTTGCACCATTATACCCCTTTTCCAAGAACTCCTTTTCAGCCGCTTCAAGTATCTGTCGCTCTTTGCTTTGCACTGTTTGCTCATTCATTTTTTGATATTAATCTTGCGGTTTAACAAAATAGTTTAACAAATCTGTTAATGCAAAGGTACGATTTATTTTTAATTCGCAAAATATTTGGAGAATTTATTCAAGTTTGAGGTGAACCCCAAAGTTTGGACAAAAAAACTTTGGGGTTCACCTCAGACAATACCGCTCGTTTTTGTTATATATACTTGACTTGACAGACGGATTTTGATTCATTATTTTTGTAGTGTGTATCATGCCTTTTATAAAAATGAATAATATTATGCCAAAAACAATATGAAAGAAGATATTATACTATACGAATCGGGCGATGGCAATATAAAAGTGTCGCTGTTTGCACGTGATGGTTCTGTATGGCTGAACCAATCACAACTCGCAGAACTTTTTGCCACCTCTAAACCCAACATCAACATCCACATAACGAATATATTAAAAGACAAGGAGTTAGATGCCAATTCAGTTATTAAGGATTACTTAACAACTGCCTCTGATGGCAAGAGTTATAAGGTTAAGAAGCTGTTTAAATTTCTTTCGAAAATAATTTTACATTATACGCGAGTTTTTGCTTGCCTTTTTATGCTCTTTTTTGTCTGTTTTCCCTTTTTTGCGGTTACATAGCCCGCTATGTAACCGCAAAAAAGAAAGAAACAGACATTCTTGAACATAAAAACGGCGAAACCATCAGCTTCTATAAACTTCTATAAGAAAATATTTTTTAGAAATTCAAACAGTTTCTTACCATTTTTTTGTATTTTTACACACCGAAGGACAAAAAGGACTGAAGCCCGTTTCGCCCCGAAAAGAAACAGAAGGTAATATGGTCAAGAAATTTGATTTTTTAATTATCGGTTCCGGAATTGCCGGAATGAGTTATGCTCTAAAGGTTGCCCACAAAGGCAAGGTGGCTCTTGTGTGTAAAACCACTTTGGAAGAGGCCAACACCTTTTTTGCACAGGGAGGTATCGCATCTGTCACCAACCGTCTGGTCGACAATTTCGACAAGCACATCGAGGACACCATGATTGCCGGCGACTGGATAAGCGACCGCCAGGCAGTAGAAAAGGTTGTCCGTGAAGCACCCTCGCAGATACAGGCACTCATCGACTGGGGTGTGGAGTTCGACAAGAACGAGAATGGCGAGTTCGACCTGCACCGCGAAGGCGGCCACTCCGAGTTCCGCATCCTGCACCACGCCGACAACACCGGCGCCGAGATTCAGCAGTCGCTCATCAAGGCCGTGCGCAAGCACCCCAACATCACAATCTTCGACAACCATTTTGCCATTGAAATCCTTACCCAGCACCACTTGGGCATTGAGGTGACACGCCAGACCCCCGACATTGAGTGCTACGGAGCATACGTCCTTGACATTGCCACCAACGAGGTGCACACATTCCTCAGCAAGGTCACTCTTATGGCTACCGGCGGCTGTGGCGCTGTCTACAAGACAACCACCAACCCACTTGTAGCAACAGGCGACGGCATTGCAATGGTCTACCGCGCCAAGGGAACGGTAAAGGACATGGAGTTCATACAGTTCCACCCCACAGCACTCTACAACCCCGGCGACCGCCCATCGTTCCTCATCACCGAGGCCATGCGCGGCTATGGCGGCATTCTGCGCACCAAGGACGGCAAGGAGTTCATGCAGAAGTACGACCCGCGCCTCTCGCTTGCACCGCGCGACATTGTGGCACGCGCCATCGACAACGAGATGAAGCACCGCGGCGACGACCATGTATACCTTGATGTAACCCATAAGGACCCCGAGGAGACAAAACGCCACTTCCCCAACATCTACGAGAAATGCCTTTCGCTCGGCATTGACATAACAAAGGACTACATTCCCGTTGCACCCGCAGCCCACTACCTTTGCGGCGGAATAAAGGTCGACCTCAACGCTGCATCCAGCATCCACCGCCTCTACGCCGTTGGCGAATGTTCATGCACCGGCCTGCACGGTGGCAACCGCCTGGCAAGCAACTCGCTAATCGAGGCCGTGGTATATGCCGATGCGGCAGCCAAGCACTCGCTCGCACACTTTGAAGAGTACAGCTACAAGGAGGAGGTACCCGAGTGGAATGACGAGGGCACAACAATGAACGAGGAGATGGTGCTCATTTCACAGGATGCCAAGGAGGTGCAGCAGATTATGAGTACATACGTGGGCATCGTGCGCACCAACCTGCGACTGAAACGCGCCTGGAACCGTCTCGACCTCCTGTACGAGGAGACCGAGGAACTGTTCAAGCAGAGTGTCGTGAGCCGCGAACTGTGCGAGCTGCGCAACATCATCAACGTTGGCTACCTAATCATGCGCCAGGCAATGGAACGCAAGGAGAGCCGCGGTCTGCACTACAACATCGATTACCCGAGAAAAGCATAATAAAAAAGATAGAAAAAGAGCATCCCGATACTCTATACCTATATATTTGGATACCCGCAAGGATATCCAAATATTTTTTGCTCCATCACGAATCTCCTTTTTAGGATTTTTATCACTTTATGCCAAAAAACCGCTTTGTTTTGTAGTAGAAAATCACCAAAAAAAACTATCTTTGTAGATGTTTGGGGCTTCTTGGAGGAAGCACAACATAACCTTTTTACAATCAAACTTTTAGCACAAATTTTAACAAACACATATATGTCAACAAAAAGAATCAAATCGGCACTTGTATCAGTGTTCTACAAGGATGGTCTTGACGAGATTATCAAGCTGCTTCATGCAGACGGTGTTCAACTCATTTCAACAGGCGGTACACAACAGTTTATCGAATCGCTGGGCATTCCCTGCACTGCAGTGGAGAGCCTCACCGGCTACCCCTCAATCCTGGGCGGTCGCGTAAAGACCCTGCACCCGAAGGTGTTCGGTGGCATCCTTGGCCGCAGAGAGCTTGAGAAAGACCAGCAGCAGATGGCAGAATATGAGATTCCCGAGATTGACCTTGTAATTGTTGACCTCTATCCTTTTGAGCAGACTGTCGCATCGGGTGCTCCCGAGGCCGACATCATCGAGAAGATTGACATAGGCGGCATCTCGCTCATCCGTGGTGCAGCAAAGAACTTCAACGACGTTGTCATCGTGGCAAGCAAGGCACAGTATGCCCCACTCCACGAGATTCTGAAGAACAACGGTGCGCAGACAACACTTGAGGAGCGCCGTTTCTTTGCACGTGAGGCATTCGCTGTTTCATCGGCATACGACTCTGCAATCTTCAACTACTTCGACAAGGAGACCAACAGTGCTTTCCGCCAGACAAACGACACTCCAATGTCATTGCGTTATGGCGAGAACCCACACCAGAAGGGTGCTTTCTATGGCAACTTCAACGATATGCTGGAGCAGATTCATGGCAAGGAGATTTCATACAACAACCTCCTCGACATCAACGCTGCCGTAGAACTCATCAACGACTTTGCAGGCGAGACGACATTCGCAATCCTCAAGCACAACAATGCCTGCGGCCTGGCTTCACGCCCCACATTGGCCGAGGCTTGGGATGCAGCCCTTGCAGGCGACCCCGTATCGGCATTCGGCGGCGTGCTCATTGCAAACGCGAACGTGGACAAGGCTACAGCCGAGAAGGTGAACGAGATATTCTTCGAGGTTATCATTGCCCCAAGCTACGATGCCGATGCCCTTGAGGTTCTCAAGCAGAAGAAGAACCGCATCATCCTCATCCAGAAGCAGACTGTAATGCCCGAGAAAACTTTCCGCAGCGTGCTGAACGGCGTACTTGTACAGGACCGCGATGCAAAGGTGGAGACTGCAGCCGACCTGCAGACAGTCTCAAAGGTTGCTCCAAAGGCCGAGGAGATTGAGGATATGCTCTTTGCAAACAAGATTGTGAAGCACAGCAAGAGCAACGCTATCGTTCTTGCAAAGAACAAGCAGCTCATCGCAAGCGGTGTGGGACAGACATCACGCGTTGACTCTTTGCGCCACGCCATTGAGAAGGCCGGCAACTTCGGTTTCTCGCTCCAGGGCAGCGTAATGGCAAGTGATGCGTTCTTCCCATTCCCCGACTGTGTGCAGATTGCCCACGAGGCTGGTGTTACTGCGGTTGTCCACCCGGGTGGTTCAATCCGCGACAAGGAGTCGGTAGACTACTGCGATGCAAACGGCGTAGCAATGGTTATCACCGGTTTCCGTCACTTCAAACATTAATTTTCAAAAAACTGGAAAAAGGAAATGGGTCTATTTTCATTCACAAAAGATGTTGCCATTGACTTGGGCACAGCCAATACCATCGTCTCATACGACGGCAAGATTGTCGTTGACGAGCCATCGGTTGTGGCCATCGACGGCACAAAGAAGATGATTGCCGTCGGTAAGAAGGCAAAGCAGATGCACGAGAAGACCAACCCCAACATACAGACCATCCGCCCATTGAGAGACGGTGTCATCGCAGACTTCTATGCCTGTGAAATGATGATGCGCGGCTTCATTGAGAAGGTGAATATGGGCAGCAAGCTGTTCACTCCATCGCTGAGAATGGTCATCGGTGTTCCTTACGGTTCTACCGAGGTTGAGCTCCGTGCCGTACGCGACTCGGCCGAGCATGCCGGTGCGCGAGACGTGTATCTGATTTACGAGCCAATGGCATCGGCTCTCGGTATCGGCCTTGATGTTACAGCCCCCGAGGGAAATATGGTCGTTGACATAGGTGGCGGTTCAACCGAAATCGCCGTCATCTCACTCGGCGGCATTGTATCGAACGGCTCACTGCGTACAGCGGGTGACGACTTCACAGCCGACATACAGGACTACATGAGCCGCCAGCACAACGTGCGTGTCAGTGAGCGTATGGCCGAGCGTATCAAGATACACGTAGGTTCCGCCCTCACAGACCTTGGCGACGAGGCTCCACAGGACTACATAGTACACGGTCCTAACCGCATCACAGCCATGCCTATAGAGGTTCCTGTATGCTATCAGGAGATTGCCCACTGTATCGACAAGTCAATCATCAAGATTGAGAACGCCATCATAAGCGCACTGGAGCAGACACCACCCGAGCTGTATGCCGACATCGTACACAACGGCATCTACCTTGCCGGTGGAGGCGCATTGCTCCGTGGTCTTGACAAGCGTTTGTCGAACAAGATAAACATTCCTTTCCACATTGCAGAGAATCCGCTCTACTGTGTTGCGAAGGGTACACTGCAGGCGCTCAACGATCTTTCATATCCATTCCTGATGAGATAAAAAGAGAGAAAAAACGTGCGGTCGATACTGAATACACTCATAAAGCACAATCACTGGTTCCTTTTCCTGTTACTGGAGGGAATCAGTTTTGTGCTTATTGTAAGTTTCAACAACTATCAGAAAGCAACGATGTTCACATCGGCCAACAGCTTTGCCGGGAATATCCACTCTGCAATAACCGACATTGACAGCTACTTTGGCCTCAAAAGCGAGAACCAGGTGCTTGTGGAGCAGAACAGGGAACTGGCAAATGTGGTTGAAAACCTGAAAGCACGGTTAAGGGAATTTGAAGACAGCGCATCGGTATCTACTATCCGGCATACCCTGCCACAGCATAGCGGATTCCGCTACAACACCGCAAGAGTGGTGAACAACTCCGTGAACAAGGTGAACAACTACATAACCATTGACAAAGGTCTGCAGCATGGCGTAAAGAACCAGATGGGCGTGTTCAACCACCAGGGAGTAATCGGTATCACATACACATCATCCGACAACTTCACAGTCGTACTTTCGTTGCTCAACAGCAAGAGCATCATCAGCTGCAAGGTAAAGGACAATACATTGTGCACACTCAAATGGGACGGGAACGACACACGCCACTCCTACCTCATTGACCTGCCCCGCTACGAGCTCTTTGAAAAGGGAGACACAGTATACACAAGCGGCTTTTCGTCAATATTCCCTGCCGGAATACCGGTAGGACGGATAGAGAGGCTGGAGGATTCGGCCGACGGGCAGGCCTACCGCGCCCTCGTGGAACTGTTTGCCGACTTCTCGAGCATTGACAACGTCTTTGTTGTGGGCAATGAGTACATGGAGGAACAGGAGAGACTCGAACAAAGCATAAACAAAAGCAAATGACAAGCAAGACCATAGCGCGGACCGGACACTTTGTGCTGATTGCACTTGCACAAGTAATCATATTCAGTCAGATTCACCTGTTTGGCTATGCCACAGCCTGCATTTTCCTTATATTCCTACTGAAACTGCCACGCCACACCACCCGCAACGAGACTATGATATGGGCATTCCTTTTCGGTATTGTGACAGACATCTTCTGCAACACACCGGGAATACACTCGGCAGCAGCCACGGCAATGGCATTCACACGCAGATACATACTGGCGGCATTCACCCACAAAGGATTGCCCGATGACATCATACCCGGCGTAAAGAGCCTTAAATGGGGTGGTTATATGGTCTATGCCATCCTTTGCATATCGATATTCTATGCACTACTCTTTCTGCTCGAACTGTTCACCGTCCGCCACCTTGCAACCCTGCTGATAAGCACAACAGCCAGCGTTGCATTGACAATGATTTTTGTGGTAGTGGCCGAATTCTTCTCGCCAAACAAATGACAACATGAAGGATAACAGCTACAAAAGCCGCAGATACATCCTCTCGGGCGCAGTCCTGCTGGTGTTCTTCATATATCTGTTGCAACTATTTTCGCTACAGATAAACAACGAGGACTACAAGAGCAAGGCCGACAGCAACGCATTCTACAAGAAAACACTCTACCCCTCACGAGGACAGATGTATGACCGCAACGGCAAGTTGCTGGTATACAACAAGCCGGCATACGACATAACATTCGTACCACGCGAGACAAAGGGGCTCGACACACTGGAGCTGTGCAACACGCTGGGAATAACCATCGAGGATTTCAACAGCCGCATGGAACGGGTAAAGAACAGGAAGTACAACCCGGGATACTCACAATACACCGAACAGGTATTCATGACACAGATTCCAATGGAGGATTTCGCAGCCTTTCAGGAGAAGAACTTTCTTTTCAAAGGTTTCTACATACGCAAAAGATATATCAGGCAATTCAGCCACCCGGTAGCCGGTGTTCTGTTCGGTGATATCGGTGAAGTGTCGCAAAGACATATCAAGAACGATTCGTATTACCAGCAAGGCGACTACATTGGCACGCAAGGTCTTGAAGCGTCATACGAGAAACAGTTGCGCGGAGAGAAAGGCACAGAGGTTCTCCTGCGCGATGCTCATGGACGAATACAGGGCAAATACAACGGCGGGGCACTTGACACTCCCGCTGTTAGGGGAAAGAACCTGACATTGAGCCTTGACATTGAGCTGCAGATGCTTGGTGAACGACTGATGAAGGGCAAGAGAGGTGCCATTGTAGCCATTGAACCGGGAACGGGTGAAGTACTGTGCCTTGTCTCGGCACCGTCATACGACCCGGCACTGCTCACAGGCCGCAACCGAGGCGTGAACCACAAGACACTCTCAAGCGACAAGAGCAAGCCCTTGCTTAACCGTGCCGTGATGGGTACATACCCACCGGGCTCGACATTCAAGACATCACAGGCCGCAATGTTCCTTCAGGAGGGAGTTATAACCCCACAGACAGCCTTCCCTTGCAGCAACGGTTTCGTGTTCAACAAATTCCGTCTGGGATGCCACGCACACTCATCGCCTACTGCACTGAAGGAAGCCATTGCAACATCCTGCAACGCATACTTCTGCTGGGGATTGCACCGCATGTTCGGCATGAACAAATACGGTGGCACCAAAAACGCCATGAACAAATGGCGCGACTACATGGTGTCAATGGGATTCGGATATAAACTCGGGGTCGACCTCCCAAGCGAGGCACGAGGAATGATACCGAATGCCGATTACTACACACGTCACTATGGCAACTATTGGCGTGCAGTGACGGTAATAAGCATCTCCATAGGCCAGGGCGAGGTTCTGCTGACACCATTGCAGATAGCCAACCTTGGAGCCATAATTGCCAACAGGGGCAGCTACATAACGCCGCACATTGTAAAGGGAATTGAGAATGACACAATACAGGGCAAGTACCTTGCCACCAAAAGCACAATGGTGGATTCGACCGCATTTGAAGAGGTTGTAAAGGGAATGCGACAGGCTGTAATTGGCGGAACCTGCAGGGCTGCGAACCTGCCCGGACTTGACGTATGCGGAAAGACCGGCACAGCCGAGAACAACAAAGGCAAGGACCACTCTGTGTTCCTGGGGTTTGCACCGATGGATTCACCAAAGATAACAGTGTCGGTATATGTGGAGAACGGAGGTTTCGGTGCTGAATATGGTGTACCCATAGGCGCCCTGATAATGGAGAAATACCTTACAGGCAACCTTACCGAAGAGAGTCAAGCAAAAGCGGAAACCATCAGCAAGAAGGTCATTTACTATGGAGAGAACTGACAGCAACATACTGAAGCGCTTTGATTGGTGCACAATCATCATATATATAATGCTCGCCACAATGGGCTGGCTGGCAATATGCGGTTCCACACACAGCTACATAGACACCGGCTTTGCCGATTTCTTCAACCTTGAAGAGCGAAGCGGAAAACAGGCCATGTGGGCGGGCGTATCGCTTTTCTTCGGTTTCATACTACTGTGCATCCCGAAGCTCACATATCGCAACCTTTCGATTGTCGTATACGCAGCAACAATGCTGTTGGGTATTGTCACCATATTCATTGCCGATGACACCAAAGGCTCGGGTTCGTGGATATCTTTCGGCTCTTTCAAGATACAGCCGGCAGAGTTCATGAAATCGGCCACAGCACTGATGCTTGCGACATTCGTTGGCAGAAGGGACTTCAAGATTGGCAACAACGGCGACTTCATGAAAGCCGTCGGCATCATATTGCTGCCCATGCTCATTATCATAGCCCAAAAGGAGACTGGCAGCGCACTGGTGTACCTTGCACTGTTCCTTGTGCTATACCGTGAGGGTATGACGGGCATATTCCTGTTGGCGGGCATCAGCGCTATTGTCTATTTTGTAGTGGGAATAAAGTTCGATGGCACAATGATGGAAAAGTTGCCCGTCAGCATCGGGGAGTATGCCCCGACAGTCATAATACAGACAATATCCATTGCCTTGGTAAAGTTCTGGTGCAAGAACAGCAAGACATTCACAGTGTTGCTGGCAAGCAACCTTGGGATTTCACTGTGCTCGTATTGGATTGCGGTATATCTTGTGGAGTTCAACATTATGATAACCCAGTATGCACTCCTGGCATTCAACACAATATATCTTCTGTTGCAGATAAGGCTACGCAAGGAGAACAGGAACCTTTGGGTAGCAATCTACATCATTGCTGCAATCGCATTCAACTATTCGTGCAGCTATGTCATGCAGAATGTGTTGCAGCCACACCAGAAAATAAGGATTGAAGTACTTCTGGGACTCAAAGAGGACCTTAACGGAGCCGGCTACAACGTGCACCAGTCAAAGATTGCCATAGGTTCGGGAGGGGTGTTCGGCAAAGGATTCCTCAACGGCACACAGACAAAGCTTAAATATGTACCCGAACAGGACACCGATTTCATATTCTGTACAATTGGAGAGGAACAGGGATTCGCGGGGTCGGCTTTCGTGCTGTTGGTGTTCGTGATATTCATATTGAGAATCATACACCTTGCCGAACGGCAGGGCGACCGCTTCGGTCGGGCATACGCATACGCTGTAGCTTCGATTTTCTTCCTACATTTCACAATAAACGTAGGTATGGTACTTGGTTTGGTCCCGGTCATAGGCATCCCTTTGCCTTTCTTCAGCTACGGAGGCTCGTCGTTTCTCGGCTTCACAATACTGCTGTCCATACTATTGAGAATAGATGCCGACAGGGAGAAATCGTGAGGAACACAGATAGCCTTACCGCTTTACCATCGTAAGCTTTACGCCCACATCATAGACTCCACGCAGGGTATCACCGTCCATTATATGCGACACTTTCAGGCATAGCGTATCGCTGCACACCGCAGGCAGAACGACAGCATCACTGCCATTCTGGTACATTGTGCCTGCAATGGCTCCCAACCTGCGCCCATCATCATCATAAATAGCGCAACAGAGCGTGTCAACCGACAACAACCCGCCACCGGCCTTTGAGGTCTCTACACACACGCACATGTTCTTATATTCATATGCAGCTGCATAACGCAACTGCACCGCAACAGCAACTGCGGCACCGGCAGCTACAGAGCTACCGTCATACATGAATGACAACGTGTCACTTGCTGCCCATCCGGCACTGTCAACCTGTTCAAAACGGTGATACACGGTACCGTCACACGATGCAAGCAACACTATCGCCACCAACAGCAGACTAAGCCTCCGCAGAACCGCCTTTTCCCTTCTCTTTCTTGCCACCATTGCCTCTCTTTGGGTCATGACGGTTTGTGCCACCGCTGCTTTTACGGCGTTTCTTGTTGCCACGCTGAACTGAATCGAAACGATTGATATTCTCCTGTTCAAGCAAATCTACAGGGCGTTTGGAATCCTGTACAATCTCGTTGTTCAAGCTATCGGGGCGCTCACCGCGCTTGTTCATCTCAATGACAGCAAAAGCACGTCTGCCGCTTATCGTTACAAGGTTCGCAGGTATATGTTTGTCTGTCGAGTACGTAACCTCGCCACGCAATATATCGCTCTTGAAGAAGTAGTATGTACCATCCTTTGTCTCAAGCTCCACATCACGCTGCGGTAGCCTTCTGGATGCCTCGACGTAGGCATCAACCTCGTAGTTGAGACAACACTTGAGCTTGGCGCACTGCCCTGCGAGTTTCTGTGGATTGAGCGACACATCCTGGAAACGTGCCGCCGATGTTGATACCGACACAAAGTTAGTGGTGAATGTGGCACAGCACAGTTCCCTGCCACAAGGGCCAATTCCTCCAATACGGCCGGCCTCCTGTCGCGCACCGATCTGCTTCATCTCAATCTTGACCTTGAACACATCGGCAAGAACCTTTATAAGCTGACGGAAATCGACACGATTGTCGGCAATATAATAGAATATCGCTTTCAGACCATCGCCCTGATACTCCACATCGCCAATCTTCATGTCAAGATTGAGGTCCTTCGCTATCTGGCGTGAACGTATCATAGTATCGTGTTCGCGAGCCTTGGCCTCATCGAATTTCTCCATATCGACCGGGCGTGCCTTGCGATATATGCGTTTGAACTCACTATCGGGTGTCAGACGTGTCTTCTTCAACTGCAACAACACAAGACGTCCGGTCATTGTAACCTTGCCTATGTCATGCCCTGGACTGGCCTCCACAGCCACCACATCACCTTTCTGCAAAGGAATATTGTTGGTGTTCCTGTAGTACCCCTTACGCGTATTCTTGAACTGCACCTCTACAATATCGGTATACTCCTCGTTGCCTGGAACAGCCGCAAGCCAGTCAAAGGTATTGAGCGGTGCATCCATCTTGCCACATCCCTTGCAACATATACCGGAACAACCGTTGTTCTCCTTATATCTTTTTTCCATTTATCTATTTTTTATCCAAACAATCATCCTCAATGACATATCGAAGAAGACCATTTTTGCATTAACATTCTGTTCTATGTGTCTCTGGGTCTCGGAGAGTTCTTCCATTATGCCGAATATGTTACGCTCATTAACAAATGGCGAAAACCTCACCGAGAAATTACGCTCGGCCTGCGACATATAAAGCATCTCCTCTTCCCTGAAATTCATAATGAAATTCTCGCGTATCATACGCTGGCAATAGTCAAGCAGGCGTTTCTGCCTTTCACGCCCCATAGCCGCCACCTGTTCGCTCCACGCCTTCATCTCGCGTATGTTGCGGGCGTATGCCACACGCATCAGCTGCATGAAAAGGTCAAGATACAATGCCTTCTCCTCACTCACCGACAACATCTCCTCGGCTTTTTCCCAATTACCCGCACACTGCTGCGCCACAACCTTTGCATCATCAAAAGCCAAGCCATAGCGCGACATCAGGGCTTTTTCAACATCAGCCTGTGCAATACGTGGCACGTCAACACGCTGGGTACGGCTCAAGATAGTAGATATTATCTTGTCGGGCTCTTCCGAAACAAGCAGGAACAGTGTCTTGTGCGGTGGCTCCTCTATAATCTTCAACAACTTGTTCGAGCCGGTCTCATTCATCTTCTCGGGCAGCCAGATTATGACAACCTTCCAACCGCCTTCGCGCGACTGCATCGAGAGCTTGTGCAATATCTCACCACTCTCACGTTCATATATCATAGGTTGCTGGTTCTCCACATCCAGTTTCTCCAACCAGTCGTCATAACTGAAATAGGGATTCTTCAGCAACAGTTCACGCCACTGGGCAATGTAGTCGTCACTAACCGGCGCTGTGTCGCTTGAGGAATTTTTCTTTTTCCTTACGGGAAATACGAAATGAATGTCGCTATGTATATATTTTGACAGCTTGACACAAGTGGGACAGGCTCCACAGGCATCATCGCTACCACCACCGCACAGCAGATAGTTTGCAAGCGCAATGGCAATAGGCAATTTCCCGTTGCCTTGCGGACCCGTAATGAGCAGTGCGTGGGCAAGCCTATTCTCGCTGACAGCGCGGCGCAGCCTCTCGACAACCGCTTCCTGCCCTATTATATCCTTAAAGAACACCCCCATCAGTATACCTCCTTTGCTATTTTATAGACACTGTCGAACGCATTCAAGGTATAGAAATGCAGGCTTGGCACTCCGTGTGCCATCAGTTCGCGGCACTGCTGCACACCCCATTCACAGCCCACCTGCGCCACTGCGGCATCGTCCTTGCACTTCAAAAGTTCGGCAACAAGGTCTGTGGGCAAGTCAACACGGAAAGTCTTTGGCAGCACGCTCATCTGTGACATGCGGTGTATTGGCTTTATACCCGGGATTATGGGAATGTTGATACCCATAGCCCTCGCACGCTCCACAAAAGCAAAATACTTACTGTTGTCGAAGAACATCTGGGTCACGGCGTATGCTGCACCCTCGTCGGCCTTGCGCTTGAGCACGGCAAGGTCACTCTCCATATTCGGTGCCTCCTCGTGCTTCTCGGGATAACAGGCCACGCCATACGAGAACGGCATGCCAGGCTCCTTGATTGGCGTACCATCGACAAAGAAACCCTCGTTGAAACGGTTCACCTGACGTTGCAGGTCAATGGCATATCTGTTCCCGCATTTTGCCGGAGCCGTGTTCGCATCGGCCTTGCATCTGTCGCCCTGCAGCACCAATATATCGGTTATACCCGACAACTGCAGGTCAATGAGCGCATATTCGGTATCCTCAAGTGTATATCCATTGCACAGGATATGCGGAACGACAGGAACACCATAACGATGATGTATGGCAGCAGCCACAGCCACCGTACCTGGACGGCGGCGTATCGAGCAGAGCCTGTAGGTGCCGTCGCCAAGACTTTGATACACCGGCTCGCTATGATGGGTGGTTATGTTTATATACCCGGGATTGAACTCCATCAGACGGTCTATATTACCGAAAAGCCTCGCCGTACCCGTACCCTTTAACGGAGGGAGCACCTCGAACGAAAAGGCCGTGCCTGATGAAGAGTTTATATAATCAATTACTCGCATTTCCAATCTTTTTCGCAAGGGCACAAGAAGCCCTTTTATCACAAATACAAAGATAATGCAAGGTGGGAACAAATCAAAAGAAGTGCAAATGTTTTTTACCCGCGGACACTATCGCGCAGAACAAGAAGCCCCTCGGGGCCTGTATTGAACAACAGGTCGACAATACTCAATGACGGAATGAAACCGTTGCGCTGTGCAAATACCTGATAATAGGGTTGACACGCACACTGCATTGCGGCAAGCGCCTTGGGTTCGGCAACACTCCTCATATCAACGGCCACAGCAGCATCCGCCTCTGCGGAAGAGAGGAACTTCACCCCTCTTTCAAGCCCGAGAAGTTCGCTCACCACAGCATGCAGACGAAGATTAAAATCCAACAAAAACCCATCTTTCTCCTCATAGAAATGCGCAAAATCATCGGCATAATAGTCAAAGAACGGGCTCTTGCGATAGGCACTCACAATGGCATTCCAATGCTGGTGCCGCCAATTGCCATGCTCGCTTATACGCACATCGCGCATGGCAACCCGTCCGCCATCGTGAATGACAGGAATGGTCAACTGCTGCGCCCCACTCTCGGCCGCTATCACAGCACGGCTGCGATAGGTCTGCTTCACAAAAGGCGAGACGTCGTCCACCAAAAGCGCATCGGCAGCATACAGCTGCACATAGAGAGGCACGGGAGCCAGATAAAGCGGATGGGAGAGAACCATTTCCATTACAACATCAATTGAAAGAGCCTACACCGCGGAACATACGGCGCCAACGGAGCTTGCCGTCGAACCAGCCACGGTCCTTGTCGAGCGACAACCACACGAAGAGTGCCTTGCCCACAATGTGGTCCTCGGGCACAAAACCCCAGCAACGCGAATCGGCACTGTTATGACGGTTGTCACCCATCATCCAATAATAGTCCATTCCAAAGGTGTAACTGTCACTCTCCACGCCATTGATATATATCTTCCCATCCTTGACATCAAGAGTGTTACCCTCATACGCTACGATAGGGCGCTCATAAATAGCAATATTGTCAAGTGTAAGTTCCACGCTCTCGCCGCGCTTTGGAATCCACACCGGGCCATAGTTATCAACAGTCCACCCCATGTTACCGTTAAGCGGATAGATACCGAAGGTTGAAGTCTGGTCGACGACCTTTATGCTTCTGCACAAACGCTTGTCGGACCTGAGGGCAGCAAAAGCCTCATCGGTCAACGGCAACTGCCCAATGACCACCGGCCTGCCGGCCTGGCGCAGGCTATCAACCAAGCCACGTGACAGCCCCAGGGCCAAACGTACCTCCTCGGTTATATACTGCGGATAGACAGCCTGCAGAGCCTGCAAATCCTCCTTGCTTACACCAAGTTCACGGCGCTTCTCCTCGGTAAGCGGACGCGCCAGGACAAGATTGTAGTTATACTGGACATTTGTCTGCTTAGAGAGCTTTTCACCATTGATATATACAACCTTATCCTTAATCTCAAGTCTCTCACCGGGCAGACCTATGCAGCGCTTCACATAGTTCTCTCTGCGGTCAACCGGGCGATGGACAAACTCACCGAACTCATCAGGGTTCGATTTCATATACTCAAGACCGGCCTTGTAGATATCCTTATATGCCGTATATGCCAAGGCAGCCGGCAATGTATCCACTCTCTGATGCCCCCTCTCTATTTCCATTCCGTACGCATAACACATTGTATGCACATCAATCACTGCCGGATTGGTGGTAGCCAAATCGCCGGCAGGATAGTTGAACACTACAATATCACCGCGCTCGATAGGCTCGATACCCGACACACGTTCATAATCCCACTGTAGAGCATCGATATAACTCTTTCCACCCACCACCGGCATTGTGTGCTGCGTAAGTGGCATGCTGAGCGGTGTCTGCGGCTTTCGTGGACCATAATTCAGTTTGCTCACAAAGAGATAATCACCGACAAGCAACGTCTTTTCAAGCGACGATGTGGGAATGACATAATTCTGGAAGAAATATATGTGTACAAAATAGACGGCTACCAATGCAAACACAATGGCATCCACCCAGCTCATCACCCTGCGCGCAGTGCCGTTCTTAAGGTTCTTCCACCAGCCCCACGGAATGAAGCGCGTTGTGTAGCTGTCAATTATGAACGGAACGACAAGCACTCCCATCCAACTTTTCACCCATATAAGAAAAGCGATATAAAGTGCAAGATACACACACATTTTAATGAGTGCCTTGCGGGTTGTCTTTACCCTCCTGCCTAAAAAGCCAAATTCCAAATCCATTACAGACGTCTTTTAGAAATCCAACAAATCCTTCATGCCAAGCAGACCGCAATGTCCTGCTGTATACTCCGCTGCAATAACAGCACCCAACGCAAAGCCGTTGCGGTTGTGGGCATCGTGAGTAATGGTTATGGTATCCTCGTCCGAACCGTAGGTGATGGTGTGAATGCCGGGTACCTCGTCGCGGCGTATTGCATCAATCTTAATCTCTGTAGGCTTGGGGAGAGCGCCCTTGGTCACAGTACCGTCTGGGTTGGTGAGGTCACCCATCACCCAGCTGAACTTGTGGCCGACATTCTCGAGAATACCCTCGGCAAGGGTGATTGCCGTGCCGCTGGGAGCATCGAGTTTATGGATGTGATGTGTCTCTTCAATCCCCACTTTGTAATTGTCGAAGTTGCTCATGATGCGGGCAAGATACTTGTTCACTGCCGCAAAGATTGCAACGCCAAGGCTGAAATTGCTTGACCAGAAGAGTGTCTTGCCCTCTTTTTCGCATTTCTCACGCATCTCGGCCTCGTGCTGCTGGTACCAACCCGTGCTGCCGCTGACAACCTTCACGCCCGCCTCCATTGCCTGAATACAGTTGTCGTATGCAACATGCGGTGCAGTGAATTCAATTGCAACGTCAGCGCTCGCAAAAGCCTCGCCTTTGATATCATCGTGGTTCTCAACATCAATTATAGAGACAATCTCATGTCCTCTCTCAAGAGCAATCCTCTCAATAGTCTTGCCCATCTTTCCATATCCGATAAGTGCTATTTTCATCGTACTTCATTTTTTACACCGCGAAGGTAACTAAAAATTATCTATTCTTATTCGTCATACTGTCATAAATTTGTATATACTTTTCCGTTACAACCTGCTCGGAATAACATTTTTCAATCTTTTCAACGGCAGCTTTTCTTAAATTGCCGTACACGGCTTCACACAATGTCCAATGAATACCTTTTGCAAGGTCGTATGCCGATTTGTATTCCGAAACATATCCGTTAACCTTGTGCTCTATCATTTCCGGTATTCCTCCCACATTGAACCCCACGCATGGCAATCCACAGGCAAGAGCCTCCATTATGGTATTGGGCAGGTTATCTTGCAGGGACGGGGTAACAAAAAGGTCTGCAGCATTGTATATATCACTCAGTTCATTCTCCTCTCTGACATAGTTCATCGTGTAAGTTGGAAAAGGAATGACACCGGACGACCCGCTCTCTTTTCCAAGAATTATCACTCCAAGCCGTTTGCACAATTGGGGATACTCCTTCGATAAGATATTACAGGCTTCGATAAGATATGGGAAGCCTTTACGTTCGTCACTGATTTTTGCAGAACTGAAAAGCAGTAGTTTTTTATCCGTTGGGAGATTATACTTCTCCCTTATGCCTTTTTTATCCTTCTCTTTGAATATGGCTGTATCGATGGTGTTTGGAACATCAACAACTCTTTCATTTTTCAGCACATTACTTTCAGCAGCTATATTCCTAAGCCATTTACTGCAAGATACAAAACAGATATTACTTTTGTCATAGATACTCTTTTTCCTTTGCTGTAATCGATACGAAATATCGTTGCGACAATTTGAGTGCAAGATTGGGCAACTGCCACACGTTTCCAAGAACTTCGTACACTCTTCGTTATAGTGGCAAGCCCCTGTAAAGACCCACATATCATGCATGGTCCAAACAACAGGTTTACCACTTTTTACTATGCGGTCAATATCTTTTAATGAGAGCATACCTTGATTTATCCAATGCAAGTGTATCACATCGGCTTCCTTGAATTCTTTCAATTCTGTGATATCCGTTCCGGTATTGGCAAATGAAACGCGGAACAATCTCTTTTTGTCAAATTTATTCAAGAGGAATATACTCAACCTTTCCAGCACAAATTGCAACTTTGCTTGTAGGGTGTTTTTTAAAGCAAAGACCTTTTTGTCGGAGCCATGCTTGTCGCGTACCAGCATAGTGGCATCTACACCATTTCTGTTCAAGGCCTTAAAAAGACGATTTGCCGCAATTGCGGCTCCGCCTGTTTTCTCGGATGTATTTACTATAAGAACTTTCATTGTTTTATTTAATTTTTCGAGCGAGCCACCTGCGCACAGGCTCATCATACAGTTTCAGACACAAGAGTGCAAGCACTATGCTTGAAACAACGACAAGCGCCGCCACCCCCAGACACTCATTCAGTGTGTAAACTTTTTTCTCAATGAGCCAAGCATAGAAGATGTACATTATCGGGTAGTGGACTATATACAGCGGATAGGACAAATCGCCAAGCAGTTTGCTGATTCCTGACGTAAAGGAGCCACCGGTTCCGCCACATGCTCCCAACCACACGATAAATGGAAACACTGCCGCAATACACACAACCTCGTACAGGCTGTTTACACTGATGTCTGAATTTTCAAAGGGAGCAATATATGGCACTGCAAACAGAACAACAAGCATTAAACTGCATTTCCAGAAAGCGCCCTTAACCTTGCGAGGTTTGAATGTGCGAGCAAGCAACATACCCACAGTGAACGGGAAGAGCATGCGCACCAGACCTCCCCAGAAGTTCACTTCATCAATTGTCCAGCCAACACCGACCATATCATACCCCGATACATTCCCCACAAAGAACCATGCGTGCAGGCATCCCAGGACAGCAGCCAATATTGTAAGGATTTTTGTAGAGAGGCGACGGATTACAAGCGCATAAAGTATATTGCCGATATACTCAAAGAACAGCGACCATGCCGGGCCGTTGAGCGGAAACATCTCGCCATTTCCACGCACCTCGTATGGCACACCGGGCAAAGCGGGAATCATGAACATGGTAAGCAACATTGCCACCATCACCCAACCCGTAGGGGATGCAGCACCGTCCCACTTTTCAAAACCGACGACTGCAAATGCTATTGTGCCTATGACCGCACCCATCACAAGCATGGGGTGCAGACGCACAAGACGACGTTTGAAGAACTGCCATGTACTCATTTTTGCCCAACGGTCGTCATAAGCATAACTTATAACAAAACCCGATAGGATAAAGAAAAAATCAACGGCAATGTGCCCGTGATTGAGCGTAGTTATCAAACCGCTACCCACACCGTTTGTTGCCTCGGCAAAAGCAAGTCCCTCAAAAACATGATAGAAAAGTACAAGAATCGCGGCTACTCCACGCAAACCGTCGAGCAGTTCATAATGCGGCTTTGCATCGGCAAACACAGCCGATGAATTTGTGTTTTTTTGCATTTTGTATTACAGTTGATTAACAATCAGTTGCAAATATAACATAAATTCACGATACCGCCAACACACCCGGAAGCAGCACGGACAAAAACAGACGCTGACAAAATTTCAGCGCAATATTTCCAGTTTGTGCGCGCGCAATTGAAAATAAAAACGTATTTTTGTAAATTGTGAAAAAACACATTCACCGAACGTAAAAAACAGAAACAAAAAAATAGACAACACAATGGAAAAGAGATTCAAAAGAACACTTGTGACATCGGCCCTGCCATACGCAAACGGTCCTGTCCACATCGGTCACCTTGCAGGAGTGTATGTACCTGCCGATATCTATGTACGTTACCTTCGTCTCAAGGGCGAGGATGTCCTTTTCATCGGCGGTAGCGACGAGCATGGTGTGCCCGTTACCCAGCGTGCCCGCAAGGAGGGTATCACTCCACAGGATGTGGTGGACCGTTACCACGGCATCATCAAGGAGAGTTTCGAGGGATTCGGCATTTCGTTCGACGTGTACAGCCGCACAACATCCGAGACTCATCATAAATTCGCCTCGGAGTTCTTCCGCAAGCTCTACGATGACGGCAAGCTCGTCGAGCAGACATCAAAGCAGTTCTATGACGTAAAGAACGAGAAGTTCCTCACCGACCGCGATGTTGTGGGCGAGTGCCCCTACTGCCACAAGCAGGCATACGGCAACCAGTGCGAGGAGGGTTGCGGCCGTGCGCTTGAGCCAACAGAACTTATTAACCCACGCTCAAAGGAGACCGGCGAGACACCGATTCTGAAGGAGACAAAGAACTGGTACTTGCCACTCAACGACTACCAGCAGTGGTTGAAGGAGTGGATTCTGGAGAACCACAAGGAGTGGCGCCCGAATGTATACGGCCAATGCAAGAGCTGGCTCGACATGGATTTGCAGCCACGCGCCATGACACGCGACCTCGACTGGGGAATACCCGTACCCGTTGAGGGAGCCGACGGCAAGGTACTCTACGTTTGGTTCGATGCACCTATCGGATATATCAGCAACACAAAGGAACTTTGCGACAAAGACCCCGCAAAGCATGGAACATGGGAACAGTGGTGGCAGAGCGAGGATACACGCCTTGTACACTTCATCGGAAAGGACAACATCGTGTTCCACTGCATCATCTTCCCGGTAATGATGAAGGCTCACGGCAAGTATGTGATGCCCGACAACGTACCGAGCAACGAGTTCCTGAACCTTGAAGACGACAAGATTTCAACATCGCGCAACTGGGCAGTATGGCTCAACGAGTATCTTGTTGACTTCCCCGGCAAGCAGGATGTACTGCGTTACGTACTCACAGCCAACGCGCCCGAGACAAAGGACAACAACTTTACATGGAAGGATTTCCAGGCACGCAACAACAACGAGCTTGTTGCCGTTTACGGTAACTTCGTGAACCGCGCATTGGTGCTCACAAAGAAATATTTCGACGGCAAGGTGCCCGCCTGCGGCGAGCTCACCGATTATGACAACGCCATCATTGCCGAGTTCGTGAATGTAAAGGAGAGAGTGGAGAACCTGCTCGACCAGTACAAGTTCCGCGAGGCTCAGAAAGAGGCTATGGAGCTTGCACGCATAGGTAACCGTTATCTCGCGGAGACCGAGCCTTGGAAACTGGCAAAGACCGACATGGGTCGAGTGGCAACAATACTTAACCTATCGTTGCAGCTTGTAGCAAACCTCTCAATCGTGTTCGAGCCATTCCTCCCATTCAGCAGCAAGAAACTGCGCGAGATGCTCAATATCGAGAACTTCGAGTGGGCAAGCCTTGGCAGCACAACACTGCTTGGCGAGGGTCATGAGCTTGGCGAAGTAGGCCTGCTCTTTGAGAAGATTGAGGATGAGACCATCCAGGCACAGCTCAACCGCCTTGAGCGCATCAAGAAAGAGAACGAGGCTGCCAACTACAAAGCAACCCCCATACGCCCCGAGTGCACATTCGATGACTTCATGAAGCTCGACATGCGCGTGGGAACAGTGCTTGAGTGCACAAAGGTCCCAAAGGCTGACAAGCTGTTGCAGTTCAAGATTGACGATGGTCTGGAGACACGCACAATCCTCTCGGGTATTGCAAAGCACTTCAACCCCGAGGAGCTCGTGGGTAAACAGGTATGCTTCATTGCCAACCTGCCACCACGCACAATGCGCGGCATTGTCAGCGAGGGTATGATACTGAGCGCCGAAGACAACGAGGGTAAGCTCTCACTGCTCACCGTCACCCCCAACGCAAAGCCCGGCAGCGAGATAAAATAATTTTCAGATTCCAAGAATGTAAAGTAATGACAAAGGCAAGCAACAAACATAGTCTTAAACACGCCGCCGCAAAAGGAATGTTTTGGGGCGGCGTGAGCAATGCCGTTTGCCAAGTCCTCAGTCTTTTCTTTGGAATATTTCTGGCACGCATATTGGGACCTGATGACTACGGCCCTATAGGTGTGCTCGCTATTTTTTCAGCCATAGCCGGCTCTTTGCAGGATGGTGGTTTTGTGGCGGCAATAGCCAACCGCAAGACCGTGACACACGATGACTATAATGCTGTTTTTTGGTTCAGTATTATCATTTCGTTGTTTATGTATGGAGTATTGTATTCTTGTGCTCCATTTATAGCTGATTTTTTCAAAGAGTCGTTTGTACAACCCGGAACAAACAACATTACCATAACAAAAGACGAATTCATTGATTTGTCGAGATATAATTTCTTGGGCTTTGTAGTTGCCGGCTTTGGCGTAGCACCTTCGGCCTATCTTTTTAGAGAGTTGAAGGTAAAGCAAAAATCAATAGCGATGATGTTGTCAATTGCAGCAACCGGTATAGTCGGCATTGCAATGGCATTGAACGGTTATTCGTATTGGGGAATAGCCACACAAAGCATTACCTATGTGCTTGTACGTACTATAGTTGTATGGTCTTTCACTCCTTGGCGACCTACATTCAAGGCAAATTTCGCTCCATTGAAATATCTGTTTGCCTTCAGCTATCGCTTGCTGATTACAAATGTTTTCCAACGTTTCAACTGGAATATATTTTCATTTATTCTTGGTAAACGATACAAGAGCGAAGATGTTGGCAACTATACAAAATCGGCTGAATGGTTCAATATGGGTGGCGAAGTTGTCAACGGCATGGTAAATGCTGTAGCACAACCGATATTGGCAAAGGTAGTCGATGACAGAGAGCGAAGTTTACGTGTTTTTCGCAAGATGATGCGATTCACAGCTTTTATGGCTTTTCCATTGATGTTTGGCTTGTCGTTGGCAGCAGTGGAACTTATAACGATTGTCATAACCGATAAATGGTACGAAAGCGCCAGAATGTTACAGGTCCTTGCCATTTGGGGAGCATTCATGCCTCTGCAGTCAATGTTCACCAACTTATTGGTGAGCAGCGGACGTTCCAAAGTGTTCATGCGGTGTACCATAGTACAAGGGATGCTTACTTTGGGGCTGCTACTTGCAATGTCGTCTATGGGAATCAGACCAATGCTGGTCGCATATTGTGTCTTTAATGCGTTATGGCTATTGGTATGGCTCCATTTTGCCAAGAAAGAGATACATATAAAATTATCAATGTTCCTTCACGATGTGTTGCCTTATATGTTTATGTCGGCATTTGTAATGTCTGTAACCTATTTGGTCACAAAACCCATAGAGGATATATACATATTGTTGTTTGCAAAAATTGTCATAGCAGCATCCATGTACATAATTCTTGCATATATCATGCGAAGTGAAGAACTTTCCGAAACCATCGCGTTCCTGTCCGGCAGGAAAAAATAGCCCGAGTCAATTATGCAGATAAGATTTTCTGAAATACCACGCTTGTTGCCAATAGTCAAGAGACGAGTGGCAAATGCCATAATAAAATGGTTGCAGAAACTGCTTTTGAATGAAATCTATAAAAAAGATGTCTTCAATAAGGGGTATGAGAGACGTGTGCTTATGTGTCACATTCCAGAGGCCTTTTCAAAAAGCCGATTACCAAAATATCATTCCAATTTCACTGAGTGTTACACGATTGCCAAATGTTTCGACAAGCTTGGTTACACTGTTGATTGTGTATCACGGACAAAAACCGGCATCAATTATTCAAAATACGATATTGTTTTTGGAATAAACGGTAACGCATTTATGGGCGCCTTTCCAGTCGATGAAAAGGTAAAACCCTTAAAAATATTCTATTCTGTAGGTGGAGAAACTTTTTTCAATTACAAGGTAACGGCCTTGCGTAACAGGGATTTCTATTCAAGGCACGGTTTCTGGCTTTTGGAATCCAATCGTTATATTCCCGGAGATGCAAGAACATATTACGAAGCAAAATTCAGTGATGCCGTAATCTGTTTGGGTGATGAGTATGTTTACAAATATTTTGTTGCCGAGGACAGCAAAGACAACAAATACAGGTGGTTGCCGGCATTCTATTTCCCCACAGCTAAAACAGCTCCAAAAAAAGATTTCGCCAAGTGCCGTAAGTCAATTCTCTGGTTCGGCAGCTCAGGTATGGTACATAAAGGGCTTGACATTGCCATTGATTTTGCATTGGCTCATCCTGAATATACCCTTCACATTTGTGGTGGCAGCCGTCAGGAAATGGACTTTTGGAATTACTATATGCCCAAAATCAAAGTCTGCAAAAATATCCACATTCACGGTTTTGTCGATATCGAATCGGAACAATATACACAGATACTGTCGCAATGCGGAATCCTGCTCAATCCATCGATATCCGAGGGTGGTGCGGTTTCTGTACTGAATGTGCTTGGTAATGGGTCCTTACTGCCTGTATATAGCGAGGCTACCGGTATTGCTTTATCCGAAGTCGGTATATGTGTACCCAATGTCACCTATAAGGAATTTGAAATGGCATTGTTGAATTTGGCAACAATCAGCGATGTTGAATTTGAACAAAAAGCATTAGCGGCCCACAGGCTTGTTAAGGACAATTATACTATTGAACAATATGAAAAACGCATGTATCTCCATTTGAAAGATATTATAGAAAAAACAGATAAATAACAAGTATATGAAACTGAAAATCAATTGGAAAGACTTTACGCCCCACATTATAGCGGCACTGGTGTTTGTAGCACTCACATTGGTATATTTCAGCCCCGTGCTCGAAGGAAAGGACATCAAACAGGACGATGCCATCGGCTCGATGGGTTGGGGTAAGGATGCCCGCGACTATCACGAGGAGAGCGGCGAGTACAGCTACTGGTCCAACGCCATGTTCTCGGGCATGCCATGCAACTACACCTTCTCGCCACAGCCCGACAACGTATTCAAACCTATTGGCGAGGTTGTCACACTCAACATTTTCGGAGCATCGTACAGGCACATAGGATGCATATTCCTCACCTTCATCGGCTGTTACATTCTGCTGCTGTCGCTCGGGTGCAGGCCGTGGCTCGGCATTGCCGGCTCCATCGTGTACACGCTGGGCTCATACAACTTCATAATCATCGATGCCGGCCACATGAACAAGAGCCTTGTCATTGCAACCATGGCGCCGCTCATAGGAGGTATCATACTATGCTACAGGCGCAAATTGCTCATTGGAGCATTGGTGACACTTGTTTTTGCAGGACTGAACATCTATTGGAGCCACCAGCAGGTGAGCTACTACGTGTTGCTCACGGCACTCATAATGGCCATTGTCTACTTCATATACGCCTTGCGCGAAAAGTGGCTCAAATACTATTTCAAGGCAACGGCAGTGCTCGCAGTTGTTGCCATTCTGGCGGCTGCACCGGCTGTCGGAATCCTGTTACCCACAAGCGACTATGCCAAATCGTCCATGCGTGGCGGTTCGGAACTTGACGTAAAGGATGGCGAAAAGTCTACAGGCCTCGACACCGGGTATGCCTTTGCATGGAGCTATGGCAAGGCCGAGAGCCTCACGCTGCTTGTCCCCAACCTCTACGGCTCGGCATCGGCGTCAAACGTCGGTACAGACAGCGAACTGTACAAAGCCTACCGTGACATAATGGTTGACAGCTATGCCGATATGGTACTGGAACAGAACCCCGATGCAAGCAGAAAAGAGGCAGTGCGCTACATAACAGGCAACCGCGAGATTATGAGAGAAATCAACGCCGATGCTGCCAACTTCGTCCGCTATGCACCCACATACTGGGGCGAACAGCCCGGAACATCGGGCCCGGTGTATGCAGGCGCCATCGTATGTTTCCTCTTTGTACTTGGACTCATCATTGTACGTGGAGCCGAAAAGTGGTGGTTGCTTGCTGCAACAATATTCTCGCTTGTGCTTGCATGGGGAAGCAACCTTGCCGGAATAAACAATTTCCTCTTTGAGTATATGCCACTCTACAACAAGTTCCGCGCACCGTCAATGGCATTGGTTATAACGACACTCACAATGTCGACACTTGCCATTCTTGCCGTAAAGCGCTTCATGGAGAACAAGGCAGATAAAGAGATGCTCAAAGCCATGTATATTGCTATGGGAATTGTAGGCGGCATTGCGTTGCTCTTTGCTGTTGTGCCCGATGTTTTCTTCAACTTCACCTCAAGCGGTGATGCACGCTTTGCACAGATTCCGGAACTGCTCGATGCCATGATACTGCAACGCCGCGCAATGCTCGTGAGCGATGCATGGCGCTCGTCAGCATTCATTGCGGCAACAGCGGCACTGATGTGGGCATACACAAGGTACAACCTTAAACAGACACTGTTCATTGCTGTGCTTGGTGTGTTGTTCCTTGTTGATATGTGGCCCGTATGCAAACGCTTTGTAAATGACGACAAGTTCATGCCAAAGAAGGAGACAACCGCAATACGCGACACAGCTGCCGACAAGGAGGTAAGGAGACTGGCCGGCAATGACCCGCACTACCGCGTATTCAACCTCACCGACCACAACGGCCCGTTCAACGAGGCGTTCACCTCATACAAGCACAAGTCAATAGGCGGCTACAGCCCAGCCAAGCTGGCACGCTACCAGGATATCATTGAAAGATACCTGAGCAAGTTCAACATGAACGTCATTTCAATGCTCAACACCCGCTTCTTCATCACCCCAGACGGCGTGCAGGAGAACCCCGAAGCCTTCGGCAACTGCTGGCTTGTAAACGATGTAGTATGGGTGGAGAACGCAAAAGAGGAGATTGCCGCCATTGAGAACATAGACAAGGAGACGGCATACATCGACAAGAGCTGGTTGAAGGAGATTGACACCCCCGAGCAGTACGACAACGCAGCACCCGGCACAATCACAATGACCGAGTACCGCAACCCTGGAAACATCATATACAGGAGCAACAGCACAGCCCCAAAACTGGCTGTCTTCTCCGAGGTCTATTACAAGACCTGGAAAGCATTCATCGACGGAGAGGAGGTCACCCCTGTACGCGCGAACTATGTACTGCGGGCATTGCCAATCCCCGCCGGCGAACACACAATAGAGTTCAAGTGCATAGATGAGCTTATGATAAAGAGCCACAACTGGTCTACATACATGTCAGTCACTGTAGGCATTGCAATGCTTGCCATTGTGGCGCTCGGCATCTACCGCAGAATGAAAAAAGAGGAGTAAATCATGGGCAGAGAACCTAAATTTTCCATAATAACCATTACCTTCAATGCCGCAACAGTCATTGAGCCTACACTGCAGAGCGTACTGGCACAGACGTACACAAACTATGAGTACCTGCTCATAGACGGCGGCTCAAAGGACGACACCGTTGCCAAGGCAAAGGCAAGCGGCATCAGGTTTGCACACATTGTGAGCGAGCCCGACAATGGTCTCTACGATGCCATGAACAAGGGCATTGCCCTTGCCACAGGAGACTATCTGTGTTTTATGAACGCCGGCGATGCCTTCTATGCCCCCGACACCCTGCAGACCATTGCCAACGCAGCAATGGCAGAGGAGAGCCTCCCCGATGTGCTCTATGGCGAGACAGCCGAGGTTGACGAAGCACGCAATTTCGTGCGTATGCGCCGCCTGCAGGCACCAGAGGAACTCACCTGGCGCAGTTTCAAGGATGGAATGATGGTGTGCCACCAGGCCTTCTATGCAAAACGTGAAATTGCACCTATGTACGATTTGAAATACCGTCTGTCATCAGACGTCGACTGGTGCATAAAAGTAATGAAACGGTCTGAAAGACTTGTAAATGTGAATGCCACCGTGGTGAATTATCTGCAAAATGGATTATCTTTGCAACATCACCGCGCCTCGCTCAAGGAGCGTTTTTGGATAATGAGCAGACACTATGGCCTGCTGCCCACAATAGCCCGCCACCTGTGGTTTGTTCTGCGCGCAGTGATAAAGAGATGAAATAACAATCAAAAACTTATAACCATGTTTTCAAAAGAGACTTATATCGCACGCCGTCAGGCGCTGAAGGAGAAGATGGGAAGCGGCCTGCTGCTTTTCCTCGGTAATAACTTCACGGGAATGAACTATGCCGACAACGCATATCATTTCCGCCAGGACTCAAGTTTCCTCTACTACTTTGCATCGGACTATGAAGGCCTTGCAGCAATCATAGACGTCGACAACGACAAGGAAATCATCTTTGGCGACGAGTTGACAATCGATGCCATTGTGTGGACCGGTGTACAGCCAACCATCAAGGAGAAGTGCGAGCGTGTGGGCATCACCCTCACACGTCCTATGGCCGACCTTGCCACCTACCTGAAGGATGCACAGGCAAAGGGACAGGAGATTCACTTCCTGCCACCCTACCGTGGCGAGCACCAGGTGTGGTTGCAGGAGCTGCTTGGCATCAACCCAGCCGAACAGGCCGACAAGGCATCATTGAAGTTCGTGAAGGCAATCATTGCACAGCGCAACTACAAGAGTGACGAGGAGATTGCACAGATTGAGGAGGCTGTGAACGTATCTGTAGACATGCACTGCGCAGCAATGCGTGCCGTACGCCCCGGAACAACCGAGGCGCAGATTGTAGCCGCCGTGCAGGCCGAGGCACAGAAGCACAACTTCGGGCTCTCGTTCCCAATCATAGCAACCATCAACGGCCAGACACTGCACAACCACGCATACGGCACTACCCCATTGAAGGATGGTCAGATGCTGTTGCTCGACAGCGGTTGCGAGAACGCAATGCACTATGCCGGTGACCTCACCACCACAATGCCTGTAGGCACACACTTCACCGAACAGCAGCGCACCGTGTGCAATATCCTGCGCCGTGCCCACCTCACAGCAACAGAGAACCTGCGCCCCGGCATTGAATACCGCGAGGTACACAAAATGGTGCTCACAGAGATTGCAAAGGGCATGATTGACCTTGGCCTGATGAAGGGCGACCCGGTAGAAGCATCCGTTGCCGGTGCAACCTGTATGTTCATGCCTCACGGCCTTGGCCACATGATGGGTCTCGACGTGCACGACATGGAGAACTTCGGCGAGGTACACGTGGGCTACGAGGAGGGCCGCACAAAGAGCACCCTCTTCGGTTGGAAGTCACTGCGCCTTGCAAAGGCTTTGGAGCCGGGCTTCGTGTTCACCGTTGAACCGGGAATATACTTTATCCCCGACCTCATTGACAAATGGCGCGCCGAGAAGCAGTTCACCGACTTCATCTGCTATGACAGGCTCGAGAGCTGGAAGACCTTCGGTGGAATGCGCGGCGAGGAGGACTGGCTCATTCTTGCTGACGGCGCACGCCGCTTGGGCAAGTACAAACCGATGTCGCCCGAGGAGATTGAGGCAGAGCATAACAAGTAACAGATATACACAAAAAATAAGAACCGCCTGGGCGGTTCTTATTTTTTGTGTTATAACGGTATCAACACTGCTTTATTTCAGTTTCATTTTCTTCCAGTTCTCACCCATGCTGCTCGATGGTATCACAGTTGGTGTCTGGCTCTTCTCGTTAATTACAATTGCACGGCGCGAAACCTGCTCCTTTATGTATTTTGCAAGTTCGCCATATGTAACCTCGCCCTTGCTCTCCTGCAGTTTCTTCAGGAGGAAATATGTGAACATACCATGCCCCTTCTCATTGTAAGGATATGCAGTCTCGTCGCCCTGTGCAGCACTGAACACAACCAAGTTGCCGGTTGTTACGCTGTTCTTCTTAACCTTTACAGCCACGCCGCGTGCCGATGCAAGCATGCCGTCGCCACGTACTGCACCACTGAAGCAGGCATCAAGGAAAACCGTAACGTTCTTTGCATTTGTGTTGCCAAGTTTACTGTACATCTCGTCGAGGCTGTAACCTGTAGCAGTGTTTGTGCCGCTGCCGTCGGTTGGCAACAGGTATGCAGCCCTTGTATTCTCATCGGGGATGCCATGCCCGGCATAATAGATAATGAATTTAGCCTCACCATCATAAGCCTGTGCAACTTTTTCAATCCATGCAATCTCATTCTTTATATGGTTCAGTGTCGCATTCTTGCGGAAGTGGATATTCTCCTCGGGTATACCCAAAGTCCTCAGGCAGTAGTTACGGAACATCTCGCCGTCATTTATTGCATACTCCACATTTGCCTCGGTATCATACTTCTCGTTGGCGAAGATTATGGCAAATGTCTCATCGTTTTTTGTTGATATATGAGGAATATCGGTGTCCACATCCGATGTTCCCACAACGAACGTCTCTTTCGCCTTTTCGCTCTTTTTACGACGTTCCTCTTTAATACTGTTCTGCGCCATGTCGTTGCCGCCTGTTTCCATGTAACGTACATTAATATTGAGGCTCTCGTCATAGAGACCACTGCCAAGCATAATATCATTGCCCTCAAATACAAGGTCCTTTAACTTTCCGCATTGTCCGAAAGCACGATCCTCAACAATCTCAACCGATGCGGGAATGACAATCTTCTCAATTGAACTGCGGAAGAATGCATAGGCCTCAATCTTTTCAATACCCGCAGGCAATTTAACAATCTTCATGTTCTTGAAACCGGCAAATGCAGCACGTCCAATGGCGGTCACATAGTACATCTTGCCGTTTACTACAATGCTCTCAGGAATTTCAAGCACACCGTCACCCTTTGGATACTTTATTTTTCTGTTTGTTGCATACACAGGGAACTCGCGGTCATCGATACGGTACTTGTGATCAACAATTTTAGCCGTCATATCCTCTTCGTTGCACTCCACATTAAAGCGTGTGCCACATATTGTAATGCTGCTTTGAGCAACAGCCCCTGCAATGACAAACAGTGACATTGCAAAAAATAATATACTCTTTTTCATAATATTGCTGTTTTAGAAGTTATATACAAAGCCCAATGATAAATGCCCTCCGAAACCATAATCACTCTCTATTACATATGTATGATTAGTATGATAAATTTGATGATCTTTGTAAGTACCGGCAAGACCATCAAAATTTCCACTCAGTTGTATTGTCCAGTTATATGCCACACGCCACTCTACACCAATTCCTAGCAGATAACTAAAATAGTTACCATCTTCATTACCGTCATAGACATATGCATAACCAATACCGGCCGAGGCGTAAACACGGAACTTGCTTATCGGGGTTAGAAAAATGTCTGACTTGATATAAGGGTTTATGTAAAAATTCTCACCCTCTTCATCCGATACACCCATCATCAAAGATGGCACCACTCTTATATTGTCATGAATATAATATTGGTATTTTAGAGTAGTTATAGTTATAGAAGCAATTCCTACGTGACAATTTATAATTCCCGGATCTACCGACAAGCCCACTCCCTGCATTCCTTTTTGGGCATAACTACCCAGGGAGAGTGTGGCAAAGAAAAGAATAAACAGTACTTTTTTCATATCTCTTTTATTTATTTGTTATTTTAATGATTCTTTCTATAATTTGCATACTATCGTCCTTGCTTCTCATTGAAGCGGCCCATTTAAGGAATTTCTCCAGTTCGGCAACAGGCAGTTCCCCACCGCACTCCTCGGCATTGTAGGCCGAGACAAAGGGTTTCCTTGAAAACAGTATGTACACCCTGTTCATCTCAATATCCTTGTCGGCCTCAAGTGTGTACTCCTCGACGGTGTTCATGTCTGCACTTGGGCAATGCTCGCTCGAGAACAGCAGATACTCTCTCTTTCCCTTTATGCTGTAGCTGTCACCGTTCACTCCCCTGTAGGGCAACAGACGGTAGACCCTGTCGTCATCATCGAGAAGATAGACTGCAATATAGCCATCGACTGGTGACTTGAACAGCAGATACATATCGTCGCCGCTCTTGAACTCGTCACTTTCAAACTTTCTGTCCATGCCGTTGCGCAGTATGGCAGCATCCAGTTCAACGCCTGCTCCACTGATTTCCCTTGCACGTCCCTTTACACTGCACTTGACAACAAGCAGGCCATTACCATAGGAAATTTCATAGTCGGGTCCCGATGTTGTCTCAAGCCACTCACCTTTGACATCACTGCCACCAATAGAGAGCATATCAACCGAGGAACACTTCTCGCTGTTCTTTGCAATGATTGTGTTGGAGTTATAGACCTTTGTGCCGAACTCCTCGGCCAGAGCCTGTATTTTGGCTCTCTCAAAAGCAATGCTCTTGGCTTCATTTATTGAAATATCCTCCTGGGCGTGGTATGTATATGTTGCCGATACCGTACTTGTTTTTTGCGCATATGCGGCAAGTGGTATTGAAAACATCAGGATGGCAACAAGCCGCAGGATGTATCTGTTAAACTGCATAGTGTTCAATTGTTTATACCTTGGTTTTATGCAAAAATAGTAAATATTTGTTAACATAAACAAATATTGGGGTGTTTTAAAAAATCCACACTTTATGTGTTAAAGATTTTTTAAACAAAAAGTAACCATTGGTGAAGGAAAAATATAAAGCAATGATATGGCAGTTGACCCAAAAGTTATTTGTCATTTTTCGGGCGAGCTCTCAACAACACGTCTGAGCGTAGTGAAGTATCTCTTTTAAACGCGATTTAGAGATTCTTCCTGTTGTCAGAGTGAGGCGTTCACAAAGAAAATGAGTCATTGACCAATATCTATATAAACGTGAGTTCAATATAATTTTAGAATAAAGAAAGTTGCCCGTCATTGACAAATTCCACGTCAATGGCGGGTTTCTTGTCAAAGAAACAATACGCAGCTACCGCACCCAAAGCGTTCGCAATGAAATTGTTGAACGAACGGTGTCACAAATGCTCTATCTGGGCAATGTTCTTAAGTTCGTCATTGACCGTTTATATTAGCGCACGTTTCCTTAAACATATCTTACCTGCAATGCTTGCAGATATAATGCAGATAGTAATGCTTGAAACAGCGGAAGCCTCCTGAGTGAAAGTGTATGAGGATTACGATTATCTCTGCATCACTCATACGGTTGGGCTTGCGACGGTGTCTTTTTCTTATATCGAACTCACGTTATTTTATTACCAAATACAATTGAGAGTGTAATAAACAGCAAGAGTGTGACCCTTAAAAGTTGGTCGCACGCCTATAATTGAAAAGTGTAATACAATTTTTATCTAGTAATAAGAATCTTGGTTGCCACGCCTTCCTGGCCCTCACTGTCGTATGTGAGCACGTGATATACTCCGCTGGCAACCTTCTCGCCGCGTTGGTTGCGGCCGTTCCAGGAATACATTCCTCCGTTTGACTCGCCCTCATTGACCAATAATCCTGCCGCATCGACGATTTTCACCAGACAACCGTGTGTCAGTCCAACCACGGAGATATTTCCGCTGTAATCGGCTCTCACGGGGTTTGGATAGACATACACGTTACTCTTCACAAGTTTATCGGCTGCAGCGATGGCATCACCCTTATAACTTGCAATCCCCTTGTCGGTTCCAATGAACACTTCGCCGCTCTCGTCATTGATGGCAATGCTCTCGATGCAATCGGATGGCAACGGCGAATTGTCTGTGGTAAAGTGGTGCAGTGTCTGCCGGCCGTCGGCACTCACAAGGTAGATGCCGTTGTTGTTCGTACCAATCCATTTACGGTCGGCACCATCCACCTCTATAGCCTTTATATATACACCGCTCATAAAATAGTCGGCAAGTCCGGTACCGTCATTACGGGCAATCTTTATCTGCTTGAAGACACCGTCATTGAAGAACTTCTCGGGATTGTCTATTACAAAGACACCGACATTTGTACCCACCCATATTGAACCGTTCCTGTCCTCGGCAATGTCATACACCTGATAGATATCGTAGCTGACACCGTCCTGGTTGGTGAATTTGTCCAGCCATTTGTTTGTAACGTCATCACCTGTATCGAACGGAGTATTGTTCATCTTTGCACAGAAGAGACCCGGAGCACCTTGAAGAGCCATCAGCCACAACCAGCCACGTGAATCGATATAAGGCTTTACCACGGTTGCCCAATACTCAATGTCGGGATAATTCAGCGATACCCATGTACCATCTTTCTTTAGTACTTTCACAATATCCTTCACGTCGGAATTCACACACCACAAGTTGCCGTCCTTGTCAAACTTGACGGTCGGCACACGCACGTAGGCGTATGCATACTTGTTGGACACCGCACTTTCCAGTTCACTGTTTTCGTGGTTATAATGCTTCACGAACTCACCGTTATTGAACTCATACACACCATAACCGAATGAACTTGCAAAGTAATGTTCAGGGGCAGTAGGGTCCTCATCGATAGAGCACATATTGACATACCTGTAGCCGGTAGTTGTCTTTATAATATCCTCGGGGAAGTTTCTCCACCTGCCATACTCACTTTTATATTCCATCAGAGTACCATCATAGAAGGTTTTGTCGAAATAGTTCAAGTTTCCACCTGCGACAAGCAGCTTGCCGGTATCGGTAAACTTCATATATTCGCAATAGTTACGGATGGGACTGTCGGGCACCAACGGTGTAGAGACAGGGGTTACTGCACCATCCTTTATCTCACACTCCACAACACCCATGTTACCCTTGCAATCCCAGAACGTGTTACCGTTCTTTACAATGCAAAGACTTCCGCTGTTCGTGTATGTGACAACATTACTCTCATCGGTCATGACAGTCACCTTTTTCTTTGCCGAAGCTATAATCTCTTCCCCTGTAGAGTACATCTGAAGATAATTCTCGCCATTATGACCGATAACTTTGCTGAAAGTTCTTTTTTCGGGATTGAAAACATATAATCCACGACCGTTTACCAACCCATACAACTTGCCGTTGAGCCCGCAAAGTGAAATTACGTTATAATCGGGGAAAAGCGCTTCCCAATTATTCTTGTCAAGCAGGTTCTTTGACGTACTGCAACAGTAGAAACCACTCTTTGTACCACAGTAGATATAACCGCCAAAGCTATATGTACACGTTGTGTTGAGACCCGTGTTGTAGGTATTGTCGAACTCCATATTCTCAAGGTCCAGCACAACCACACCAAAAGATGTTGAGAGATATGCCTTATTGCCTTGGACATCAATATTGTTTATAGTCTTGTCGGACAAGGATTTGTTCTTGAAATCGGATATATTGTAGACCGATTCATCGGCATATAGGATATCTATATTGGCATTGCTATAGACAACAATAAGAGCATCAAGAAAGCTTGAGAACCTTATATGTGCAATATCGATATCACTGAGTGCAGTTATCTTGTCGTATGTCCTCACCTCGTTATCACTCTTGTCATACGAAAAGAGCGCACCGGATGCCAATACATAGACCTTGTCTCCAAAGACCTGGCAATATGTGGCATTGTGGTATGACGGATACAGTGTCCACCTGTCGGTTGAGGCCTTAACGGCAAAGGCCGATGCAAGGACAATAAGAAAAGATACAAACAATTTCTTAACCATAATTCTCTTTCAAGTATTTTCCAAGTTCCTGTGTTGCACGGAAGCGGTGACTTATACTGTTTTTCATATCAGCGCTCATCTGTGCAAAACTTTCGGAGTAGCCCTCGGGGACAAATACCGGGTCGTAACCGAACCCCGAATCGCCCCTCTTCCCGGTTGTTATGGTTCCCTTCACAACACCATTGAAAAGATGCTCCTCACCATTTATAATTAACGCGATTACCGTGCGGAATTGTGCATTGCGGTTGCTTTTTCCTGTTAAATTTTCCAAAAGCTTGCGCATATTGGCCTCCGGGTCACACTCCTCACCGGCATAACGTGCCGAGTAGACACTCGGTGCACCGTCAAGAGCCTCAACCTCGAGACCGGTATCATCGGCAAAACAGTCAACGCCATACTTCTCATGAATGTACCTTGCCTTTATGAGGGCATTACCCTGCAGTGTATCGGCCGTCTCGGGTATATCGTCGTGACAATCAATGTCATTGAGCGACAACACCTCTACCCTATCACCCACAATAGCCCGCACCTCATCGAGCTTGTGGCGGTTGTTTGTTGCAAATACAAGTTTCATTTCACCTCCTCTTCTTTAGCCCTGTCCACTACAGCTGCATTGTCAATGACAACCTTTTTCTTCGCCTTTATCCTGTCGAATCCAAGACCATAGACAGCCATTACCTTTGATTGTGACACAAGCGCATTGGGGTCAATCTGCTTTATCGCGCTCAACAGCTGGTTGGCCTGTGTGGCACGCGCAATGGTTGTAACCACCTTACCCTCCTTTCCCGAGTAGTACCCGACAGAATCAAGCAGTGTGACACCTCGTTTCAGTCCTCTTGTGATATAATATGCAATCTCGTCATACTTGCTCGAGAAGATGAAGAACTGCACAGCCTGACGGTTGCTGTTCACCATATAATCGAGCGAAACGTTGACAATGACAAGGTTTATGAAACCATAGAATATCTTCTGCACACTCATTGACACGCTTTCGCTTGGAATGACAAAGAAACTGCTCAGGATGATGCAGGCATCGACATAAAGCATGGCACGCCCGAAGCTAATATCCTTGTACTTGTTTACAATAGCAGCTATGATATCCACACCACCCGTGCTGCCGTTACTCAAGAAACAGAAGGCTATACCCATTCCAATGAAGATGGAGCCAACTATACATGCCTCCAATTGTTTGTCGGGACCCAGAATCTGATATGCAGTAGGAACTGTCTGGAATATCATATCGAACATCTCAAGTGCCAACGTCATTACCACTATTGCATATATCGTCTTGACACAGAATTTCCATCCAAGCTGTTGTATGGCTATGATTATAAGCACTATGTTTATGGCAAAATATGTGTACTGCATAGGTATGCCTGTGGTGTACTCTACAATACCACCGATACCGGTTATACCACCTGTCACAAACTTGAAAGGTGCCATAAAGAACTTCCATGTAAAGGCATAGAGTGTAAGTCCCAATGTTATCATGAGGTAGTTCTTTACCTCACTGATAATTGACGGTCTTGGAATGAATCGCTTGCCCATAATTCAATTTATTTTAAGCGTTGTTATTTTTTTTGGAGGTATCCAAGTATCAGATTACAATATTTACAATCTTCTTTGGCACAATGATTACCTTCTTGATTGGCTTGCCGTCGATATACTTCAGGCTGTTCTCGTTTGCAAGGACAGTTGCCTCAATCTCGGCATTCGTTGCATCTGTTGCAAAGTCAAGAGTAAAGCGTGCCTTACCGTTGAACGATATTGTATACTTTACAGAATCCTCTTTCAGGTACTCCTCGTTATATGCCGGCCACTGTGCATCGCAAACGGTTGTGGTGTTGCCAAGAGCCGCCCACAACTCCTCGCAGATGTGCGGTGCAAAAGGCGAGAGCACAACAACAATCTTCTCAAGGATAGCCTTCTTGTTGCATTTGAGCGCAGTAAGCTCATTGAGGCAAATCATGAACGCACTCACGGTTGTGTTGTATGAGAATGCAGGGATATCCTCGCTTGTCTTCTTTATGAGCTTGTGAAGCGATTTGAGTTCCTCCTTTGTAGGCTCGGCATCAACAACAATGCTGTTGTCGTCCTTGTCGAAGAACATACCCCATAACTTGCGCAGGAAGCGGTGGCAACCGTCGATACCATTGGTATCCCAAGGCTTCGACTGCTCGATAGGGCCAAGGAACATCTCATACATACGCAGTGTGTCGGCACCATATTTTTCGACAATCACATCGGGGTTCACGACGTTGAACATAGACTTGCTCATCTTCTCAACAGCCCAACCGCAGATGTACTTGCCGTTCTCGAGAATGAATTCGGCATCGGCATACTCGGGGCGCCAAGCACGGAACGCATCGATATCGAGCACGTCATTTGCCACAATGTTCACATCCACATGAAGCGGTGTAACATCGTAATCCTTTGATAAGCCGTAAGAGACAAATGTATTGGTATCCTTTATGCGGTACACGAAGTTGCTGCGCCCCTGAATCATACCCTGGTTGATGAGCTTCTGGAACGGCTCTTCCTTTACGCTGTAGCCACAGTCGAAGAGGAACATGTTCCAAAAACGTGAATAGATGAGGTGACCTGTAGCGTGCTCCTTACCACCCACATACAGGTCTACACTCTGCCAGTAACCGTTAGCCTCCTTAGAAACGAGAGCATTGCCATTCCTTGGGTCCATATAACGCAGATAGTATGCGCTTGAACCGGCAAAACCGGGCATTGTGTTCAGCTCCAACGGGAACACGGTTGTGTTGTCTATATTATCCTTGCTTGTGATGCTGTTTGCGGCAGTGTCCCACGCCCACATCCTTGCGTGTCCGAGTGGTGGCTCGCCGCTCTCTGTGGGGAGGAACTTCTCAACCTCGGGCAATTCAATAGGCAGGCACTCCTCGGGTACGGGATAAGGCACACCGTTCTTGTAGTAGATTGGGAAAGGCTCGCCCCAGTAGCGCTGACGGCTGAAGATTGCATCGCGCAGGCGGTAGTTCACCTTCACGCGGCCAAGCTTGTTCTCGGTAACGAACTGCTTTGTCTTTGCAATTGCCTCTTTCACTGTCAGACCGTTGAGGTTGAGCTTGCAGTCGCCAAAAGCGGCAACAGGCGAATTAGTCATTATACCCTCTTTTGCATCAAAGCTCTCCTCACTCACATCGCAGCCCTCGATGAGCGGACGTACCTCAATGCCGAAGTGCTTTGCAAAGGCATAGTCACGGCTATCGTGTGCAGGAACAGCCATGATGGCACCTGTTCCGTAGCCCGAGAGTACATAGTCGCTCACCCAAACAGGAATCTCCTCGCCTGTGATTGGGTTGATGGCGTATGAGCCGGTGAATACACCAGTAACGTTGCGGTCAATCATACGCTCACGCTCGGTGCGCTTCTTTGTGCGGTCGAGATAAGCCTCTACAGCCTCTTTCTGTTCGCTTGTAGTAAGCTGCTCCACAAGCTCGCTCTCGGGAGCAAGCACCATGAATGTGACACCGAATATTGTATCGGCACGTGTGGTGAAGATTGTGAACTCCACATCACTATCCTTTACACGGAACTGCATCTCGGTTCCCTCGCTGCGGCCAATCCAGTTGCGCTGTGTCTCCTTTATTGACTCGCTCCACTCTATCTTCTCGAGACCATCAAGAAGGCGCTGTGAATAGGCCGACACACGCAAACACCACTGCTTCATCTTCTTCTGCACCACAGGGTGACCGCCACGCTCCGAAACACCGTCGACAACCTCGTCATTGGCAAGCACTGTACCAAGAGCCGGGCACCAGTTAACCATTGTCTCGTTGAGGAAAGCAATGCGCCAGTTCATCAACAGCTCCTGCTGTGCAACCTCGCTCATGCCGTTCCACTCCTCGGCTGTTACCTCAACCTCCTCGGTACAAGCAGCGTTGATGCCCGCACTACCCTCCTTGCCCAACTTTTCAATGAGCTCTGCAATTGGCTTTGCGCACTTTGCATCGTTGTCATAGTAGCTGTTGAACATCTTTATGAATGTCCACTGTGTCCAGTGGTAGTAACCGGCATCGCAGGTTCTTATCTCGCGGTCCCAGTCGAAGCAGAAACCAATCTTGTCGAGCTGCTCGCGGTAGCGTGCAATGTTCTGCTCTGTTGTCACTGCCGGGTGCTGACCTGTCTGTATCGCATACTGCTCGGCTGGCAGGCCGTATGCATCGTAACCCATAGGGTTGAGCACGTTATACCCGTTGAGGCGCTTGTAGCGCGCGAAAATATCAGATGCTATGTAGCCGAGCGGGTGACCAACGTGAAGACCGGCTCCCGATGGATAAGGGAACATATTCAGAATATAGAATTTCTCCTTGCCATTCTCTTCAACCACCTTATAAGTCTTGTTCTCTCTCCAGCGCTGCTGCCACTTCTGCTCAATCTCGTTAAAATTATATGCCATATCTTTATGTTTTTATTATCTCAAATAGTGTAAATGCGCTCACACACACTTTAACCCACAAAAATATATAAAAAAAATAATAATACGGTTCAAGTTGGACTTTTTTAAAAAAATAGTATGTAACAAGATTATTACTAACAAAGTTATTACAAATAATAAAATAGACGATTACTGTACTGAACAGCAATCGTCTACCAATATTTAAGAAGTTGTTTTATATTTTACTTCATAAACACCTTTCGCTTTGCGCAAGTGCTTGGCGTTCGGCAATACTTGATTAAGCAAGCTTATCAATCATTACTCTCACTTAACCAGCACTTTCTTGCCGTCAATGATGTAGATACCGTTTGTAGGGTTCTCTACCGCGCGACCAAAGAGGTCATAAACAGTTTTAACCGTTACATTTTCATTTTCCACATCATCAATAACTGTAGTACCTCCAAAATCGAATCTAAAACCATTACTGAGTTGTCCACCAGCTGATGTATCAAATTCCTCGTTATCATAAATACCTAAACCTTTTCTGTTTAGTGGCAAATATGCTTTGTTGGCATTATTAATAAATCTGTTATTACTCAAAAGTGCACGATACATACCAACTTCACCATCTACAATTGAAAGAACGTAGTATTCTGTATCATTATTTGAATTTATAAATGTTTTCTTAACAGTTCCTTTCAAAAGATTACCTGTTATTTGTGGTATATCATTATCATTTATTTCTTCAAATATATAATTTCCCGGATTTGCTTTTACAACAACAGCTGTATTTGCAGGCAAGACATCTGATACATTTTCCATTTTCAAAATTTCACCCTCAAAATCTTTTGCTATATACGCTTCTATGCCTTCTGGTATTTTCACTGCATAATCCAAATATAGTGTTGCATAGCCTGCGTTTGAAACTACAAGTTCAAAATCTCCAGGCAATTCCACAATGTTTTTAAAGACACTCCAGCCATCTGTAGATGCATATTTTTCCGTTGCTCCGTGAGGCACATATAGTGTGCAATTCTCCACATCTACGCCATATAAATTAAAATCACGGATATGTTCGTAAAAACCCCTAGGAACCACCAAACTGTCTGCAGGGATATACGAGATTATTGATGAAAGACTTTTGCAACTATTGAAAATCTCAGAATTTATGTACCTAACTCCACTACCAAGAGTTACACTCTTAAGTCCGATGCATCCGATAAATATACTACCTAAATACTCGACACTATTAGGAATGACAACATTTTCAAGTGATGCGCAAGATTCAAAGACACCATAAGAATATCCACCTCCAAGATATTTTACATTATCAGAAATTTTCACACTCTTAAGGGATGAACACTTATAAAATGCTCCATCTCCAATAGTTGTGACACTATTAGGTATCACTATATCTGTAATACTACTGCATCCATAGAAAGCATTACCTCCAATTGCAGTTACCTTATCGTGAATTATAACATCTGTAATATTATTATTCCCTTGGAATACACCTTGAGTAGCAGTTCCTTTCAAAAGATTACCTGTAGTACCTATTACAGTAACATTGTCGGGTATTACAATTTTACCACTAACTACATTTGTTGAACCAAACAAACAATTATTGATAATGAGTAAACCATCCGGCTGATTTGCAGCCCAGAGGGTATTTTCAAAAGCATCAGAATAAATAGTTTTTGTTTTATCACTGACTTTCAAATTCTCTAAAGATGTACAATCTTTAAATGCAGAAGAACCTATGGTATGAACATTACTTCCTAAAACGACATCTGTTATACTTGTAATACCATTAAACCATGCTCCTATAGTATTACAATCCAATTCAACTTTTTTAATTTTATTACAATCTTTGAAAGCACTCCCATCAATACTTGAAATACTATTCGGAATTGATATGCCTGTAACTGACGAACAACCCCAAAATGCTTCACTATCTATACTTGTAACAGTGTAATGTGTATTATTATATATAACATTTGAAGGTATTACAACATACCCGATATATTCATCATCTATTTCATCAAAAGCATTGCCATAAAACGAAACAGCAACTTCTTTTACACTTTCATTCGTAACTCTGTAATAGATACCACCCACTTCAAAGTCGTGGGCAAAAGTCACCGTTGCACACATCAACAGCAGTGCTGTGAACAGATTTTTCAAATAATTGAATTTCATAATACTATAAATTAAAGTTAATAAGATTCACAATTTATAGTCTTACGTTTCCTTGTATTGCAACACCATAGCCAGGACTACTTGAAACAATGCAACAAAAAAGACGTGAGACTTGTGCCTTACGTCCATGAACTGAGGCATCGCCAAACGCCTTAATGAGATGAACTATGAAGAAACAATATTCCCACGCCGTGATATATACGTGGGATTGTGCGCCAAGAATGGCTCACAACGGACATATATACACAGAATGAGCATTGATTGCTCCAGTCCCTCATTTAAAATTTTGGCGAATTTCAGTTCGGACTTAAAACAAAATGCTTTATCAAACTTGCGGATTTCTCCCCACAAGCACTGCAAAGATATACATTTTTTTACAATCAATGCTCACGAGGGAATATATTTCTTCATTTATAATGTAGTAAGGGACTTTCGGCTTTTGGATTTTTTTAGTATCTTCGCGTAATTATTGCACAAAAAACACCCCATATTTATGGCCGAAAAAGAAGCTGCTCTTACCCCCATGATGCGCCAGTTCTACGAACTGAAAGCAAAGCACCCCGATGCCGTGCTGCTGTTCCGTTGTGGCGACTTCTATGAAACATACTGTTCCGATGCCGTTGTGGCCTCGGAAATCCTTGGCATAACACTCACCAAGCGCTCAAACGGCAAGAGCGACGCTTCAAAAGCCATAGAGATGGCGGGATTCCCCTTCCACGCACTCGACACATACCTGCCCAAACTGGTGCGTGCCGGCAAGCGTGTAGCCATCTGTGACCAGCTCGAAGACCCAAAGATGACCAAGAAACTTGTCAAACGAGGCATAACAGAGCTTGTTACTCCCGGTGTTTCTATAAACGATAATGTGCTGGACTACAAGGAGAACAACTTCCTTGCGGCGGTGCACTTTGGAAAGCCGATGTGTGGCGTGTCGTTCCTTGATATATCGACAGGCGAGTATCTTGTTGCCGAGGGAACATTCGACTACATTGAGAAACTGCTCATAAATTTCCGCCCGAAGGAGGTGCTTGTGGAGCGTGGGCTGAAAGGGCGTTTCATTGAGAATTTCGGCACAAAACTACTCACATTCGAGCTTGATGACTGGGCATTCACCGATGAGTTTGCACACGAGAAACTGACAAAGCACTTTGAGACAAAGAACCTCAAGGGATTCGGTATCTCGCATCTGCGCAGTGGAGTAGTGGCAGCCGGTGCAATATTGCACTATCTCGAGGTGACACTGCACACACAGATATCGCACATACGCAATATTTCGCGCATTGAAGAGGAGCGTTACGTGCGCCTCGACAAATTCACAATACGCAGCCTGGAGCTGCTTGGAAGCATGCACGACGGTGGCTCGTCACTGCTATCGGTAATTGACAGGACATTGACAGCCATGGGTGCCCGCCTTTTAAAGCGCTGGATGGTGTTCCCGCTCAAGGACAAGAAACCCATTGAGGAGCGCCTTGACATTGTGGAATACTATTTCCGTGAACCCTATTTCCGCGAACTCATTGAAGACCAGCTACACCTCATTGGCGACCTTGAACGCATAATTGCCAAGGTTGCTGCAGGCCGTGTATCGCCACGCGAACTGGTGCAGCTTAAAATGGCATTGCAGGCCGTTGAACCAATAAAAAAAGCCTGTGAAGCCACCGACAACGAGGTTCTAAAGCGCATTGGTGCACAGCTCGACTGCTGTGCCGAAATCCGTGACCGCATTGCACGCGAGATTGTCCCCGAGCCACCATTGTTGCTGAACAAGGGCGGGGTAGTGACCGACGGAGTGAATGAGCAGCTCGACGAGCTGCGACAGATAGCATACAACGGCAAGGATTATCTGTTGCAACTGCAGCAGCGCGAGAGCGAACGCACAGGCATACCAAGCCTGAAGATATCGTTCAACAACGTATTCGGCTATTACATTGAGGTACGCAACACCTACAAGGACAACGTGCCTGCCGACTGGATACGCAAGCAGACACTGGTGAATGCCGAGCGCTACATTACCCAGGAACTGAAGGAGTACGAAGAGAAAATACTTGGCGCCGAGGAGAAGATTCTCGCGCTGGAGACACAGATATACAACAACCTGGTGGCCGACCTTGCATCGTACATCCCGGCAATACAGATTGATGCCACACACCTTGCAAGGCTCGACGTGCTGCTTTCGTTTGCAAACGTTTCACGCGCATACAAGTACATACGCCCCGTGATAAGCGAGGAGGATGTGCTGGACATCAAACAAGGACGTCACCCGGTGATTGAAAGGCAGATGGCGATAGGGGAGAGCTATATCCCAAATGACCTGTACCTCGACAATGACAAGCAGCAGATTATCATTGTGACAGGTCCGAATATGGCCGGTAAATCGGCTCTGCTGCGCCAGACAGCACTCATTACACTACTTGCACAGATTGGTTGTTTTGTACCCGCAGAGAGCGCTGTAATAGGCCTTGTGGACAAGATATTCACCCGCGTGGGAGCAAGCGACAACATTTCGGCCGGCGAATCGACATTCATGGTCGAGATGACCGAAGCTGCCAATATCCTAAACAACCTGTCGGGGCACAGCCTTGTACTCTTTGACGAGCTTGGACGTGGAACATCCACCTACGACGGTATGTCAATTGCCTGGGCTATCGTTGAGTATATACACGAATATGCAAAGGGCAGGGCGCGCACACTGTTTGCAACCCACTACCACGAGCTGAATGAGATGGAGAAGAGCTTCCCGCGCATAAAAAACTTCAACGTTTCGGTACGCGAAATAGACGGTAAGGTAATCTTCATGCGCAAGCTTATGCCCGGTGGCAGCGAGCACTCGTTCGGTATCCATGTTGCACAGCTTGCAGGTATGCCCAAAAGCATTGTAAAACGCTCGGAGCAGATACTCAAGAAGCTTGAAGCCGGGAATAACAGGGGAGAGCTTAAAAGCGCTCCAACGGCCGAAATTGCCGAGAGCCGCGAGGGTATGCAGCTGAACTTCTTCCAGCTCGACGACCCGGTACTCTCACAGGTGCGCGACGAGATACTAGGCATTGATGTAAACAACCTAACGCCCCTTGAGGCGCTGAACAAGCTCAATGACATAAAACGCATTGTAAAGGGTAAATAACATGAATAATCCACGTACAAACGCGAACCTGTCATCCCGACAGAGCGTAGCGACGAGGGATCTGAAAACACAATAGCATAGATGATAAATATGGTAAATCCCAATACATAAATATAGGTAATAATATAGCAGTTGACACACATAATAAAAACCGCGTTGGTGTCATATCGAACGAACCAACGGTCGACGCCCGAAGGGGCTAAAGTCAATGTGAGAGATATCTTATTTCGCGATATTTTGAGATTCCTCGTCGCTCCGCTCTGTCGGGATG
>JAZTXR010000023.1:0-48915 GCA_045636545.1 Bacteroidaceae bacterium | reverse complement strand
ATCACTCGGTCTGTACCTACACGTTTCTTGAATGTGGCATTATCCTTATCAAATGCGCCGAGCAGTGTTTCATATTCTGTTCCGATGCCTTGATAGGCATTGCGTACCATTTCGGCAGTTACATAGGCTTCTCTATCCGACAGGCGTTGATAGTGCTTGATGATTTGAGCCTTGATATTATCCAAAGCAAGATTGATTTCTCTTGCTTCCTTGCTCTTACCTTTGGCTCGGTTGCCTTTTACATCCCAAAGCTCTTTTGCAATGGTACGCTTACAACTGAATTGGGCTACTGAGCCGTTGATTGTCACTCGTCCCATGATGGGAACAATACCGTTTTTCTCCTTGCTTGCGTTCACGTAGAACAGCACCTTAAATGTACTTCGCATAATCCAATCTTTTTTGGTTACAAAATTAGTTGTCAGCGAGTTATACATTGATACGCAATATGATGCAGAACTATGAAACGTGACGACACAAAGAAAAATCTTACTCGTTTTCGGGTAACGATTAGGCAACCGTTCTATTTCATTACCTTGCGTTTCTTTGCTAAATTGCTATTTCCCGTATTTCCGAGATTTTCAGCGTAATGCGTTTATTATCAGTGCAGGATGCACTATTATTCCGATTTCGGTTGATTATTCCAGCGTTTTTTTGTAAAGTTGTTTTCTGTGAATTCCTTTTTTATTAGAAGCTGTTTAAAATTATATCGCCAAATTTTTTATAGAGCAAGAATAGAATGTTTTTTTATTTTTTAAGGGCGCATAGCGGGCTATGTAACCGCAAAAAAGAAAGAAACAGGTATTCTTGAACATAAAAAATGGTGAAACTATCAGCTTCTATAAGAAAATATTTTTTTTAGAAATTTAAACAGCTTCTAAAACTTTTTGCTATATTGCACCGGTAAATCCCCGATTGTTGACCCTAAAGCCTATTGCTATGACTGTCTGGAATGTAATAATTGGAGTTCTTGTGTTGGCATTCTGTGTGAAAGCCGGTGTTGTGCTGAACCGTAGAAAACGTAAGGTGGACTATCACCCTGATATCTCTACAAGAAAACGTCTGAAGAGATTCGTGAACCGCTTCCGTCACCTTGAGGGTATTGGGGATTGACTGAGCGCTGTGTCTTTTGTTGCGCAGTGTGGACAAAATCATCATCCTTTCTGTTAAAACAGGTGGGTAGACTATCTTTGTAGTCTGAATTGTTGTACTTTTGTACAATCGTAAACAAAAAATATAAGAAATATGATTAAGAGTAGAATATGCGAGATTCTTGGGATAAAGTATCCCATCTTCCAGGGCGGTATGGCCTGGGTTGCCGATGCCGAGCTTGCTGCGGCTGTTTCAAATGCGGGTGGTCTGGGTCTAATCACGGCTATCAACGAGAGTACCGAGGCTGTGCGTAATGAGATTCGCAAGTGCAAGACATTGACCGACAAACCTTTTGGTGTGAATATCATGCTGCAGGCTCCGAATGCGGCCGAGATTGCCAATCTGGTTGTTGAAGAGGGTGTGAAGGTTGTTACCACCGGTGCGGGTTCTCCGGCAAAGTATCTGCCTATGTGGAAAGAGAACGGTGTGAAGGTGATACCTGTGATTGCTTGTGTTGCCCATGCTGTGAAGATGCAGGCTGCGGGTGTTGATGCTGTTGTTGCCGAGGGTGCCGAGTCGGGCGGTCACGTGGGTGAACTGCACACAATGCCGCTCATCCCGCAGATTGTGGATGCTGTAGAAATCCCGGTCATTGCAGCCGGTGGTATATGCGATGGCCGCGGCGCTGCTGCGGCGTTTATGCTCGGTGCTGATGGCGTTCAGGTGGGTACGCGTTTCATAACAGCGACTGAGTGCAGAGCGCATGCCAACTACAAAGAGAAGCTGGTTGAGGCGACCGATATCTCAACAATCGTTACCGGCAAGTCTTCGGGGCATCCTGTACGTTCGTTGAAGACTCAGTTCTCAAGGACATTTGCCAAGATGGAGGCAGACCCCAATGTGACTCCCGAGGAGATACTGGCGTTCGGTGGCGGCTCGTTGCGCAAGGCTGTGCTGGAAGGTGATGCAGATGGCAGTTATATGGCAGGTGAGTGTGCCGGTCTTGTAAAGAAAGTAGAGCCCGCAGCTGCTATTGTTGAGGATATTATCCTTGGTGCCGAGAAGGTGATGAGAGAAAGAATGGAAAGGTTGGGTTGATTGTGCCAACTTTGATATAACATCAGACACCAGCCACACACAGGGTGGCTGGTGTCTGATGTTATATAGTGCTTTCATTCTATTTCCTCGGTAGGAGAAGGTAAAAACTCACTTGCTTTTGATGATGATATAACAGAACGACCCAACTTTTCTTCCAACTGCTTGCGTGCAACTTTGGCAACACTTCCGCCTTCTTTTGCAATCGTTACATTCTGCTTGAATCCGTGTGGATTCTTCTGTTTAGAGATTTCCGCTGTTGATGCTTCTGCAAGTATGTTAAGAGCAAGCTCCACGTTAGTCATATTATCACGTAGATTCTCCTTTTTAAGACCTTTAAATTGTCTGTATTCCTTAGTGCGCATATCGCTCCATTCTCTTGTTATAATGTCTGTGAGTGTGGCAAACTCAACACCTTCTTTCACGCCTGTACGCTTCCACTCATCAGTAAGTTCCTTGCGTACCTCAATGCTTTTCAGTCGTTGGTTTATCCAAGCATCAGAATAGCCCAAACGTTTGTAATCAACCATTGCTTGTTCAATGGATAGTTCGGGGTCTTGCATTTGGTCTATACGCACGCTTGCAACGTGTGCCATCCACTGCTTGAAGGGTTCTGCTTTTGGCGAAGGAATAGATTGTATCAGACGGAAAAGTTGCTCTGTATCAGCAACATCAGTCAAACGCATTTTGCCATCAATAGCACGCATTTTGAAAGCGTGACAGTTTGTCACGGTTTCATTTCCCTCTGCTTTAAGACGCTGTTTCAACTTTCTCCAATATGCTGTTGCATTTTTGCTTTCAGTCAGTATTTCAACAGTATCTACAATAGAGAAATACCACTTTTCTTGCTCATCATCCCAAATAGTGCGTATCTTTCTATCTTCAAATATTTGTAAGGATTGTTTTTGTGTCATAATATTATTCGTTTTTACAAAAGGAGTGAGCCGAGACGTACTACAAAAATAATGAATCAAAATCCGTTTGTCAAGTATATACAAAACAAAAACGAGTCCCAAATTTCTTTGGAACTCGTTTGCGGTGCGTACGGGACGCTTAGTCCCTATATAAATCCTTCTCTCAATAAATCAAAAGAGTGATTTTCCAAACAGTGTTAGGTTCGGGTTCCAATACCAGTGGCTAATTTACTGCTTTTTTATAAAACACGCAATAAAACAATATAAAATCCTGATTATTAACCCTATAATTGTTGAGAAATATAAGTCTTCAACTCCACTAGCATACTATCGAAAGACTTGTTTTTAACTTCTCCAACTATACCTTCACACTCTTTTTTCAAACTCTTTCCTCTGTTGAGTAAATCAACCGCTTTTGATATATTCAACTCCTTTTTCTCCTTCAAATATTCTGCCACAAGTCTTCTATATTGGAGGGTGTAAACCTCGGCATACTCCTCCTTACTATATTGAGCATTGAGATAGGGTTTTAACTTACTTATAATCTCTCTACCTTGTCTTAACAGTTCTGTTCTCTTTTCCTCTACCTTCGGAGGTTGAGGCTTCAATCCCTTCATCTTAACGAATAGAGGAGTGAGAACCTCAATTAACTCCTTAACCTTATGTGGTAGCATAAAATTGTAGAGGTTATAATGAATCACCTTATTGATTTCGCATTGAACAGAATGTAACTCCTCTGTCGATGATTGGTTCGATGAAATGATACCAATCGCCTCTTGAAATCTCTTTATACACATACTATTTTACAAGAACCGTTATCATTTTCAACAATCTGAATATTATTAAAAGGGTCTATCCCATAATACATTAAAAATAATCCTCTATTTATTATGGCATTGTTCTTGGGGTGGTTCATCCTAATATCTCGCATACGCCCCTTTTCCTCTCTACTCAATCCAAACATTTCCTCTTTCTCTTCAAGTTCTTTTAACTCTGATAGATTATCGTTGTAATTTTTTACAACCTTTCTCAAGTGGCGAATCAAATCCAACTTCGCCAATTCAATTTCATTATTACTATTTTTCTTCATAAAATAAAAAGCAGTTTACCTATACACCACAAGGTTCTAAATTATATAAAATAAGTGTAAATACTAATATTTGTAAATAGTGTTAGCATAATGTATTATGATAAACTCAAATTGAATACATACCATTTATAGCGTTCTCCCTAATCATCATCATACACCTTCCACAAGCGTTGATACCTGTGTATGCTTCTTCCCAACTATCCCACTTTGCGCCAAACTCACTATCCCAAGGAGCATACTCAACAAGGTTCTTACTGCCACTATCAAGAACTGCCTTTCTAAACTCAAAGCACTGTAGGAATTTGATTTCTAGACATTTAGTCAAACATTTGTACTTCTTGGAATCATAATCCTTATCAATCTTATCGGCGTGCTTTGTACAGAAGTTCTTAACTTGAAATCCATTACAAACACCTTTGAACTTCATAATCTCTTCTCTTACAAACTTGTTTTCGCTGAATATCATCCAATGAAACAACTGCTCTACACTATGGAAAACCTTTCCTTCATATAGCAACTTGCAAGGATACATATTGCTCAATACGTAATTATCTAACTTGCTATTGAACAGAATAGAATCCTCCTCCTTGTATATTCTAAAATTCATCTTAGTCATAAAAAATGCGGTTTACCTATACACCGCAAGGTTTTTGATATAAGTAAATTTATTGTATTAGCGCAAATGCTAATATGTGATACAATGATTAGCAAACCATATTACACCCTTCCTGCCTTTGCTTTCGCCTCTTTGATGTAGTGGAATATCGTTCCACTGCCATAACTATAGCGGTCTGCATCGTTCAACAACTCATCGAACTTTCTATCGGTTTCGCTCCTAGAATACCCCTTATAACCATTTGAAAGCGTGTGGAAATACTTTCTGCCCCCTTCTCCAAACTCCTTAGCAAGCGCACAACCTACCTCAAACCAAATTTGATAAGTGGGGCAGATGTTTAGATACTCAGTTCCAATGCACGCTCTTGCTAGTGCCTCCTCTGTGGATAAGGTGTACTGAGGTTTCGAGTATTGAGGTGCTTGGGTAGCAGATATATCCTTTTTATCGAAGGATTTTGGGGTTGCATAGGTGGTTACATAATCACCACCACCTATACATTTCTTGCTTCTCTTGACATAGACTGAACAGTTAGGATTGATGTAACGCTCACTATCATAACTGAAAAATCTCGCTCTCACATAGTCCTTGCACGCCTTGTCTATGATTATCCCCTTCTCGGCAAGTTCATTGCCAAGTGCTTTGAAATGCTCTTCGAGTTTAGTGCTGTCTTTAATTGGAACAATAGCGTAGTAACCATCACCCGATGCACTCTTCTGAGCAAAGGCGACATAGGGTAGCGACTTCAAAACATCGAAGACTGTGCCAATTGTGTCGGGGTTATCCTTAGCATCAATATCAATGCAGAGCAAGTTGGTGTATGCCTTGATGTTCTCAGTCTTACGTTCTCCATCGAACACAACAGAAGGACAAACAATAGGCAACAAATCTGCCTTCAGAGCACTTCTCGCCTTGCTGTCAGCGGTATTTCTAACGCTTTCCAACCTCTCTAAGAGGTCAGCACGCTCACAAGTCAAGAAGTCAAGCAACTTGGTTTCGTAGGTTTCCTTATGCTTAACACTCTTGGCGCAAGAGCAAGTAACATTCAACCACTCCTCACCACTCTTTGTGTGAGTATTTAAGTCAAAGGGTGTTTCGGTAGGAGGTTCAAAAATGGAGTTTACATCTTGCAAGTATTCCACCTCAGTAGGTATGTCGAAATAGTTACCACTCACGTTGTTATACCCAACATCAACCTTGCCTTGTCCTCCATAGTTATTGAACTTCACCTTATCAACCTTCACTGTTGCGTAGTTGGGTTCGTAGTTGCGATGTACGGCAAGAACATAATCTGCCTTGTTGTAGAAATTGGCACTACCGTTGATGTCATAAGCAGAGGGAATAACAAACTTACCATCTCTATCCTTCTCCATCTTACGAGGGTGAGCAACGAGTATTACAATGATATTGAACTCTTTAGCAAACCTTTCGAGCATATCCAATTCTCGACCAATCAACTCGGTTTCATTCGCAGAAACCTCACGAGTTACCTTATTGTAACTGTCGATGACAACGATGTCTGCACCACCCTTAAAGACTGCATCAGTGGAGGTTGCAAGAATGTCCCTAATGGTGTACTCCCTAGAGTAGTTGAAAAAGAAGAAGTTTTCATAAATGTAACGGCGAACTGCTATACTGCGTTCATTCATAACATCTTCCTTACAATCTTTGCGACCTTCAAACTTGCGGAACAACTTGCCAATGTGGAAGGCAATGGGTTGGTTCTCGGGACTGAAATAGACTGTGCGCATACCATATCGTTTATTATATTGCACACAGAGATAATCCACAAACTCGCTCTTACCCATATTGGGAACACCCGTAACAACCACCAACTTGCCTCTGTCAAGACGGAATAGGTCATCTAGACTATCCAATCCCGTGTAAAGACCTTTAGGAACTCCATTCATCATAGTATTACGATACGCATTTTCCAAACTCTCTGAAGTATATAAAAACTTGTTATTTTCCATAATTTTCACTATTTAATTTATTTATATTATTATTAACCAATGATTTACTGTTATTTAATCTCTTTATTTTTAAGTGATACTCCTCGGGAGTAATTTTACCCTCATCAAGCAATGCTCTCAAACGTTCCTTTGCCTTTTCAATTGGTGGATGGTGCTGTTGAGGCTCTAATGTTATACGTTCATCGCTTGGAACATCGGTAGATGTAAATCTTCGACTAAGGGTGTTTATAATGTTCTTGAAGATAGGTTTAACTCCCTTGCTCTCTCTATAAGCGTCCCCTACCTTAAATCTTTCGATGGCAGACCTTATGCTGTTCAGATGCCTAACTAATTCATTATAGGTTTCTTCCTTGACTATATACCTACTTCCTAATCGACATCTATCTATTACTATATTTATAAGGTCAAGAGCGACAAGATTTCGTTTTGCCTCTGTTATCTGCCTACTGTTCAAACCGCTGTGTGACATTATAAGACTATCACTCGTGTTATATCTCCCTAATGATTGAAGGTGAATAACTGCTTCCAAAAAATCCCTTTCTGTGCTTGTGAGCAAACATTTGAGGTTCATCGGTGCCTTTATAAAAAGGGTATTTACCTCTAGTTTACTCTTGATTTTATTACTGTTTTTACTCATTATTTTATTATTAAAAAAGTTTGTAAAACTGTTGCGCAACAGTGGGTTTGTAATTACAGTGCAAATGTACAAGTAATTTATTTCTAAGTAGTTATACAGTTGTGTACCGTATATATACAGTACACAGGTGTACAATTACACTCTAGGTAACCCAAATGGGGAAATACGGTGTAACTCCTTGTATATCAAGCAAAGAGATTAAAAAATAATTCCTGAGAAAAATTTTGCCGAAAAATAGAGGAAGTGATATTTATATATGAAGTAACATCAAACCATACTTCATTGAGAATATGAATACAACTAAAGCAAGCGTTGAAAGAAAGGGAAATCTCAATCCAATGTGGGGTAGAAAGCATACTCCCGAAACAAAAGAGAAGATAAGTAACAGTCAAAAGGCACGTTATAATGCAATCCGTAACGCCATCAAGGAGAATGATATTTTGGACTATGGCAGTGATGATGTAGAGAGCAGAAAAGCAGTCTTATCCCATCTGCTCAATAATAACGACCTTCAATTTGACAATATGAAGCAAGTGGCAGACTTCCTTGTAATAATGATTGGCAAGGACAGAATAAATGAAATTATACGCTCAGAAGTGGATAAAATAATAGCAGAATCTTACAAGGTTGGTAATGATAAAAAAGGGCGTAATCCTTGCTAGAATATGCTCCTGTGCGAAAAATAACTGTTGAGCGTGTATCGCCTCAGAAAAATTCCTGTATGCAAAATGAGGGCACCGCCGACGGCAAATTGAAGGTGCGCCCGACGGCAAAATGCGGTACATATAATAATATATAAGAATATAAAATATGGAACTCATATCCCAATGATATGAGTTCCAATACATTATATGTTGTAGTTCTACATCTTAAACGTCTTCTGTGAACCACACTGTATAACATTCGTTTCCAAAACTGTCGCCAGTGTGAATCACATCCATTATTGGCAATTCTATTTTTTCAACATCATTTTCGTTTACAACAAATTCTTCGTTCTCTTCCTCCACTTCATCAATATCACAATATTTCTCAACACTTTCAACCTCTTCTTTATTGAATAATTGCAAATACAAATAGTTCTTTTCCCATTTTGAAAAATAGTTTAATTCGCCAACAATACCAATTTTTTCATCTTCCATTCTTTTTAGAAGATTTTTAAATTCCCCTACTATTGCTTGTTGCTTTTCTGTCAATGCGATTCTCTCTTTTGTTCCCATAACGATATTTGATTTTTAATTTAAAAAACCTTTACTTAAATAATATCTACATAAGAATCAGAACGTAAGTTCTTGCCCTAATAGGTGAATGTGCTTGCTTCTTAACAAATCATAGTCAATAGGTAATTCTATGCCGTTTTTAAGGCAGATTGAACACATCTTTATAATCTTGCCCATATAGTTTCTACCACTCCAAACGCCATAGTTGTTCCACTTGTTACGTTCTATATTTAGCGTTTCGGACTTATGGTTTCTAAACTCCTTATCGTTGGCGTGCTCTATCTCATATCGTGTTTCTTTGGCGTTTCTGAGTTCTTCCAACTCTTTATTGAAACAACCCCATACTTGTGCAGTCGCTCCCGTCATACCCGTAGAGTTCTCAACAACCATCGCTGTGTTTGGTATGGTTTTTAGTAAGTCTGCAAACGCCTTATTACCCTTGCATTTCTGCCAAACAACGTATTTCATCCATTCAACATTGAACTCCTCCCAATCGCTTCTCTTTATATGGTCGTATCGCTTGTGTCGATACTCTTTCTTTGCTCGGTAACCGTCATTGTTGGCAATCAATGCCTCTTGTAATCTGTGATGTTCAGCATTGTTGTTGGAGTAAATTCCTGCAATATAAGCACTCTCAGAGTTGTTGAAAGTTATGCCATTCAGTTCAAATGGGTATCCTGCGCACATATTACCAACATTGAATACGCTTTCATCAACAATATCGTAATTGTGTCTGAAACTCTTTACCTCTACTTGTGTAGCATTATATTCCTCCCATTGCAAAAGGGTTATATCTTCTAGTTCAATAGCGTTCTGTCTTGGCAGTTTTGCTTGCCTTTCCTTCATATAGAACTCTTGTCGCTCGATTTCATTGACAAGTTTTTTAAGATTTCTGAAATCCCTTATCTTTTGAATCTTGCCATTGTACTCAATATATCCTTCTACTTTCGAGAAGGTTGCTTTACCTTGGGCCTCATCGGCGAGCATATCATATACAGATAAATGGAGAGCGTCAGCAATCTTCTCAATGCTTTTATGACTGAAATTGTCGTTTTTGAGATTGTTGCATAGTGTTATATAATGTATGCCGACCAACTCTGCAAATTGTCGCTGAGTTAGTCCTTTTTCCTCTATCAACTCCCTAATTTTATCAGCGGTAGTCATAATGCTTATTTTTATTGTATTGGTTAGCGTTTATGCTAATTAAACGCTAATACAACCACATATTTTTGGAAACTTAAAATTTACCACAGTTTCAGTGCTTTCCGATACGGTGTTTGCTCCAATTTTTATAATTGCGTATAAAAGCGTTTATTGCATTTGTCTTATCATTGCCACAACGCTTCGACCTTATATATTCAATGTGCTCTTTATCGTTATCGAATTTAACACCCTCTTTCTCCCATTCGTGGATTACATCAGTTGCAATATCATAATATGGTGCACCGACCTTTTTGTTACTTTCCTTATTTGCAACATAGGTTGCATACTCATAAACCTTTGGCATATTTACATTCTTTTTATCTTATCAATAAATTCTGTTAGCGTGATAGCACCCTTCATTTCTGTCTTGTCAAAAACCATAAAGTAACGAAAATTATCACCCGCCTTGTTCGCCCATTTATGGCCTAGTTCAACTTTGCGTTTACTATCTGTATTATCTCTGTCATCACCTTTGGTTTCCAAAACAACAGTCATTCCACTTTCCAAATAGATAATAAAGTCAGGATAGTGGTTTATATATCCATTTATAAAGAATCCTTTTGAACGCTCGGGGTTTCGGTGCCAAAATACTACATTGTCGAGGTTGGCAACAGCGTTGATAACCTTGTTCTCAAAATCATTTATATCGCCATCTTCCTCAGCATACAATCCTTTGTACAATCCAATAGCGGTTTTCTTGTGTGTTATACGAGGTGGAAACTCATAAGGCATACCGCATTTTATTTCTCCTACATCGAGCAAATCATTAAACACCTTTTCTTGATGTGCTGCTAGCAAAGATTGAATCTTCTGTTTAACTTTATCCGTTGTTTCCGTACGGTAAAACATCATATCGGACAATGCTTCATCATCAAATTTTTCTATAACATCATATATGTATTTTGCGATTTGCGGTTCCGAAATCTCATCTATCTTAATATCTTTCGCAATGGATTTTGACAATTGTTCCTTTTTGCTTTTAGTCGGCAACGAATTGAAGTAATTTCTAATGGTTTCCAATGCTCTAGAATTGATATTCATCGCCACAGGAGTATATTCATTCTGTGAATCCAAATCAATCATTCGTGCCTCCGCCTCTGTTCTAGCAAAGTTTATTGTTTTGTCAGCAATGTTCAAGTCAAATCCCTCAGAAAGCATTTTCTTATCAATAGGAACAACAGCACCTTCAGGTTCAAAAAATGATGCAGTATTAACCTTCTTGACAAAAATAGGCAGTTTTACGTTACTTGCATATTCAGCAAAAGCGTCCTTTATCTTATAGTATTTTGTCATTTCCTTTATTTCATTTGGAGTTTCATCATTTTCTTTTTCCGCCTCAATCATTTCTGCCTCGAATTGACTATTTGTATTCTTGGCAAACTGTTCAATTTCATCTATATCGTTTTGTGCTTCTACACTATTGATAGAAACCCTTATCGCTTCTGCATTGAACTCCACTTCCACATTTTCACATACTGTAAGTGTAGCGTCATCGTTACTCTCATAAGATTGTGGTTCGGTATTTGTTCCAAACAATTCACTAAGTGATAACTCTTGTGTATTGTCATTCAGTTGTGTTTCTTGGGTTTCAGAGATTCTATAATCTCTCTTACTATAACCCGCCTTGTTTAGACTTCTCACAATATTCTCTAATGTATCTTTGAAGTCATTAGACGCCGTAAACACATAGGATAGATTCAGCAAATCATCTTTGTGCTTCGTAGTATATGGCAATCTTAACACTCTACCCAAAATCTGCTCTACATCTACACGAGAAGTCTTATTAGCAAGCGAGGCGAGTATATAAGCAAATGGGCAATCCCAACCCTCTTTCAGCGCATTTACTGTTATAATATAGCGTACGGGGCAATCCTTACTCATCAAATCAACAGATTTTAATTCATCTTTATCTGCTGTTTTTATTTTTATCTGCTCTTCGGGTATGCCAACTTCAACCAATCTTTGCTTAATCTTCTCAAATGTTATATTGTCATCGTTAGTTCTTGGTTGTGCTTGGAACAAAACAATAGGTCTTATGTATCTACCACCATTGGATTCTTGTTCTTTTGCTTTAATTTCAAGACTTCTTTGTAGGTTGATTGCTTTTGAGATAACTTCATCTGTTGAGCGGTGGTTATATACAATCACAGGGAGTTTAACCATATTGGCACGCTTCAACTTTATTGCATCTACAAAACTTATTATATTACTCTTTTTGCGAGGTGTTGCAGTCAAGTCCATAATAAAGCAAGGGTTGATAGCGTTGAGCATTTCAACACGCAAGTTCGCTTCGAAATTATGACTTTCATCTATAATAACAACGGGATTAAGATACGAAAGAACCTGAATAAAACCTGTTTCATCTGAACCATCTACACGCTTAGTCATACTGTCATATAACTTTGTGTATTCTTCAAGGTTCTCATTTTCCCTATATACCCTTTTGCCATCTTTGGTGTTGGTGGCAAAAGACTGCACGCTGAGCACAAATATAGTAAGTTGTTCGCCTATTTGGTTAGGTTTAATATTGTGTCCCATCAACGCCCCTTCCTTATCGACAACTTGAACTCTGCCATTGAAATGACTATCAATCTTCTGTCTATATGGGTGTGAAGGGTTGCTGAGGTTCTTATATGTTTGTTTCAGTATTGTATCAGAAGGAACAAACCAAGCAACAACCTTTGGTTTACCCATTGGCATATTCTTGAAAATTGTCTGTAAAGCATTACAAGCAATGAATGTTTTTCCTCCTGCTGTCGGCACCTTTACAGTTACACGAGGTACGCCCTTGACACTATTGTCGTAAGGGTGCAGATAGTCATTATCATAATCGTTTACAGATATACCCTTTTTCGCCCAAAACTCCCTAAACGCTATATCTAGTCGATTATGTTTCTCTATTTCATCTATAAAATCGGAAAGGTCTGTTATAACCTCTTGTTGATATTTCTTTAATTCCATAACTTAAAACCTCTTTATATCTCGTGGAATCTTCTTGAACACAATGCCATTCTTTGCCATCATTTCTTGTGGTAATGTACATATATCCGCATATATTACATATTGCTCTGCCTTCTCTGTTACAATATTAAGAGTATCATAACTCAAAGTTGTCAATCTATCCTTTTCGTAATAGAAATAATACCCCGTTGAGTTATATGTATCAAGCAGATATTTTGCCTCCTCTGTACGTTCCCTAGTTAATGGTTCTTTGGTTTCAGAGTAATATATAAACTCTCTAATCTTCTCATCATCTATATTCTCATTCAGATGATTATCATCCTTGAATAGTTTTTCTCCCAACTCGTAGAAATCAAACTCTCCCTCTGTTCCTTCAACCGCTTTAGCACCTTCGCCGTATCCTTGTGTTACTCTGCGTACACGCTCTGCCGTAATACTTTCAGCGTAATCCTCCATTTCAACAAGTATAAACTTGCGATTGCCTCCGTCCTTCTTGTTGAGGTTTAATACGGCGTGTGCAGTCGTACCCGAACCCGCAAAGGAATCAAGGATAATATCATTATCCTTAGTGCAAAGAGTGAGCAAATCTACAATTAAACTAATGGGTTTTGGAGTGCTAAATGCTTTCTTACTATCGAGTATTGCCAACATTTCATCTGCGGCATCTTTATTTGAGGTGCTATTTATTATAGAACGGAAAACTTTTCCTTCCTCTGGAACCCTAACTTTTCTTACAACAGTATATCCTCCATTTTTATTTTTAACAAAATCAACTTCACCCGTTTTTAGTCCTTCCTTAAATGTTTGTTCAGAGATTTGCCAAGTTCCATCTTTGATAATAGAACCATCAGGGCATTCCACATCATAAATAATAGGATTGTTCAAGCCAGGTCTTGACAACGTATCATAATAGTATCTTCCCTCATCATCTGAATATTTATATCTTTTCAAATATTCCTCATCATAAGGAACTCGCCATTTGTTTTCTTGCCTCCTTTTGTCTTTGACATAACATAAAATATATTCGTGGTCTATTCCTATAAAAAAAGAATCATTGCCACCACCTTTACGCTTTTGCCATATAAACTGTCCTATAAAATTTCCTACTCCAAAAACTTCATCGCAAAGGAGTTTAAGGTTTGCAAACTCATTATCATCTATTGAAATGAATATAACGCCATCATCCGCCAATAATTTTTGTAGTAGTGTTAAGCGTGGGTACATCATACACAACCATTTATCGTGTCTGCTCAAATCCTCACCTTGCGCACCCACAACCTCGCCTAACCACTTTTTAATTTTAGGGTCGTTTACATTATCATTATATACCCACTTTTCGTTACCTGTATTGTAAGGTGGGTCGATGTATATACATTTGATTTTGTTCTCGTATTTAGGCAACAGAGATTTCAGTGCTTCAAGATTATCACCGTGAATAATCATATTGCCACTTTTGGTTTCGCTCTTGTTGTCTTTGTCATTTGAGCGAAAACCATATTGATGTTCCAAAACTTTGTATGGAACTTCTTGATGGTGTGTTACAACCTTATCTTTTCCTATCCAATTTAGTGTAGGCATATATTGCAGTTTTATATTGTTAGCGTAAACGCTTATATGTGTTTCAAAAATTAGTCTTTTCAATTATTGGTAAAGATAGACCTTTTTATTCTATTATTATGCACAAGGTTTTGCCATTTTTTGTGCACGTTTATATTGTCGTGCACAAAAAAACGCCATTTCTTGTGCATATTATCTTGGTTATGCACAAAATTTCGGCATTTCTTGTGCATATCACAAGTCTAATACAGATTCGATGGATTCAACACTTGTCTTCTCTTTTGAATTATGATTTAGGAATAAATCTATAAGTTTTGTGTTAAAGTAATAATTTGTCTTTCCAACCTTTACTTTTTCTACAAGTCCTGTATCAACAATCATTTGAAGATATTTTGAGGCGGTATTTCTAGTAACCTGCATATCTCTTTCTATAAACTCAATCTTGGTATATGGGTGAAAGAAAAGATTGTTAAGCAGTTCGTGCTTGTATAGTTTCCCAAACAGCGGTCTAAGCACATTCTTATACTCTCGCATCAGAACATCAATTTCCTTAATCATACGAATTGTATTCAATGCTGTATCTTCAATACCTTTCAGTATAAACATAATCCAATTACGCCAATTCTCAGCATTGTCGCCATTGTTATCTCTTATGGCTTGTAATAAACTATAATACTCACCTTTATTATGAGTTATATAACGACTTAAATATAGTATAGGTAAGTCGAGTAGTTTGTTTGCAACCAAATAAAGTATGATTATAATACGGCCAGTACGCCCATTACCATCATAAAAAGGATGTATGCTCTCAAATTGATGATGAATTATGGCGGTCTTGATTAGAGGGTCTAAGTCAGAAACTGTTTCATCATTGATGAATACTTCCAAATTAGACATAAGGTCTTTTATTACATTTGCGTCCTGCGGTGGTATGTAAATTATGTTTTTGTTCGCATCCTTAAGAGTTGTTCCTGGATTTACACGAAATCCCGCTTTGTTTCCTTCAAGTTGTTCTTGTATCTGCTTGATTACTCCATTTGTCAATAAACCTTTATCACGAACTAAATGAAATCCTTTTTGGATTGCTTCACGATAATTCAAAACCTCTTTTGTTGATGCAGATACGATATAGTCTTTTACATTCAAATCTGCTTTGTATAGTTCATCGTGGGTTGTAACAATATTTTCTACAGCAGAACTGTCCTTCGCTTCTTGCAATGTAAGCGTGCTTATCAATATCTCCTCATTAGGTATAATTCTTGCAAATCCTTTTAGTTCCGCAAGAGCTCCACGAGATTTGCTAAGTTGCTTTAATATCTCTTTTGTTTCAACATCGAAATCGAATGGCAATGTTGGTATATTATATGTACATTTCAAATTCATATCTCTATTACTTTATTCTGCCTTTGGGGCGGTTATCAATACACCTTTGCGCACAGTACAATATTTGTTTCTGTATGGTTTCTCTGCCGTAATACCGTAGTTTGCAAGACTTTTATATCCTATTCCTATCTGTTCTTTGCTAAAGTTGTCGCAAAGTGCTTTTACACTACCAAAATAGTGGTGTTGTCCGTCGATTTCCAAGTGTATCACCGACCTTTCTTGTTTATTCGCCTCCATTATCTATATGTTTTATGGCAAATATAGTCGTTTATGGAAAATAATCAAAATATTCCATAAAAATATTGTAAAATATTTGATTATATTAAATATATTCCATATCTTTGCAGTGTAAATAATGAACACGGCAAACAAATACAGAGTATTCACCTTTTAATCGAGTATATTATGATAGCAATAGTAAACAACAATGCAGTGGTAATCAACAACAGTACAAGTCGCAGAGCAAACGTAATCGCTAAGCGTACAAACAGCGATGTAATGGGTGTTGTTAAGTCACAGATGATTGATGTATTGAAAGCGAAGTTGCAGAGTGGCATTGCACACTTTTTGTTCCTCAAGAAGGATGGTTCTTTGCGTGAGGCGTGGGGTACTACTGCAAACAACCTCGTTAAAGCAAATGTAAACGGCAGAGGCGTTTCACGTGATTCAGTGAACTGCGTTTGCTATTGGGATGTGGAGAAGGGTGGTTTCCGTTCACTTCGTTTCGAAAATCTTGTTCAAGTGTTCTAATTGTAGAGATTATGGCAGAGTATATAATGCAAATATTTAGAGCGTATGCAATGGTAGTGTTCTCTTGGGGTTTCAATGCCCCAACTGCCATTGCAAATGGTCTTCGATTCAAGGTTCGAGGTTTCAAGTTCAAAGGCACTGTTGAGGTAGAATATAATGAAGGCACCGACCTTTTCGATGTAAGGTTAATAAAGAATGGCAAGGTTGTGGAACTAGTAGAGGATGTTTATCTTGATTCATTGGTAGATGTGATTGACTATCGAGTAGAGAAGGTGGATAATTACAAACAAAGGGTGGAGAAGGAGTATTGCCGTCTGTAATATGCAGTCAGTACCGACTGCAATTTGCGGACGCTCACGCCCTCAATTTGCAGTACATATAAGAATATATAAGAAAAGATAATATAAAAGGGAACTTTCAGTTTAAGACTGTCAGTTCCCTTTTATTCTCATTGGTTAGGTCTTATCAAAGAATTGTGGTATATTCGCACAGTTGAATATAATCTACACAAAGGATGAACACACGAGGATTTTTTGATTTTTATTACGCTTTGTATGCCAAAGGTGGTGATGATGTTGTTATTAACACGATGTATCGCAAGCAAGGTGGAGTAAGAAAATTATTCTTTGATATTACTAAGAAACGTGAGGCGTGCGAGGCGTGTATTTTTACTTGTTTCTTGGAAAACGACAATTTCAAGGAACAGTTGCTTATATATGAGAATGAGTTTAAGCAGTCCATTGAACGCTATAAAACATCGCATTGGTTTGATGATGATTTTGGCAAAGAGGAGAAATCTCACGATTACTATGCACGCAAATACCACGAAATAAGAAAACGACAGATTGAACTAATCCTTAAATACATTGAGAAGGTAAAGAATCCCAATAGTACAAATCCTATCGGTTTGGCAGAGGCAAGTGTTGATAATAGACCTCCACACTATACATATACTAATATTGATAAAACAATCTTGTTATTTAACTTTCTCGTTGAAAAGGGATATTTGCTCAATCCATCGCAAAGCGATTTTGTGTATTATATGACAGGAGAGGGTGAATATCCAACCTCTTGTTTGCGGTGGAATATGAGTAAAAAGAAATTCACCTTGTCTATATTCATAAAAAAAATGTTTGGTGATGAAGTTAATTTTTGGGACACAGCGGAAAAGATATTTGGCGTTAAAGGATTGAAGACTTTATATGGCAGTTGGAAAAGTCGAGGCGAAAAACCTCACGAAATTATAGATTTTGTTTTAAAATTATAATAAAATCAGTCACCCCTTAAAAGGTGACTGATTCTTTTGTTTTTTGTAGGGTGGTGTTACCAATAGTGTTACCTGTTCTGCTTTTAGTTTTCTATATTGCATTATATCAATAAGTTACAACTAAGGTTCGAGTTGGTTATAAACTTTTATCACATTAAAGTCCATTTGCTTGTGCAAATTCCTCCAAGATTGTACTAGTATGCTTTTGGCAGTAATGCTGTGTTTGTTTGAGATTGGTATGTCCTAACATCTTGCTCACGGTTGCCAAGTTCAAATGCTTTTCGTTCAGTTGATGGTGGGCAAAGGTGTGGCGGAATAAATGACTGTGCAGTTTCTTGTCAATTCCTGCTTCTGTGCCCACTTGTTTCAAATAGCGATTGTAACATTGGTTGCTAATGCTAATGTCGTAGTCGTACTTTTCGAGGATATGTAATGCCTCATCTGTGATGATGGAGATATATTCAACATCAGTCTTCATACGTTTTTTCTTTATATAGCGCATATTGTTCTCCTCTATAATATCTTCCTTCTTAATGCTAACGAGGTCGCAATAAGCAAGACCGAGATTGATTTCAAGGATTGCAAAGTCTGCAACTCTGCGCAATGCCTCCTTTGAATACTCTGTACTCCTAATCTGTTCAACCTCTTCAACTGTGAGGTAATCGACGGGTTTTGCCTTCTTGGTAACTTTGATGGTCGCAAATAGATTGCTGTCGGCAATATGCTTGTTATGTATGCCAAATGTGAAAAAGGTCTTTGCTATCACCCATTGGTTAGCAAAGGTAGATTCTTGCAATGTGCTTCGCATTTCAGTGGCAAGACTTTTCATATCGGCATTAGTGATATTCTTGCACTCTTTATTTTGAAGGTGGTCGATGGCACGTTGCATTACACGCTCATATTTCTTAAATACACCCTCAGTCAAGTCCACGCCTACACGTTTGCGTAGAATCTTTATATAATCATCACGTAGGTCAGATATTCTATATGAGCAAGAAGAGTAACCGTTTTTAAGAACTTTCTTAACTGCCTCAGTTGTTACCTCTCTTCCCATTGCTTGAAGTTGGGTTACTGTGCGATATACCTTCACACGCTCGTGTTCGCAATAGGTGTTGATGTAATTTGCTCTCTTTGACGCTCTCAACCTCTCGAACTCTGAGGGTTGAATCTTCATAGGCAACTGTAAGGTTGAACGTTCTCTGTTGATATTGATTGTCAGTTCTATTGGAGCAAGTCCGTTACGGTCAATTTTTTGTTTTCGAACCCTGAATGAAAAATTCCACATAACTTGTTGTAATTAAATGTTTAACAAATTATCGGAACCCGAAAACTCTTAAAATTTTTGGTAACACTATAGGTAACAAGGTTGGTAACATTTCTACTGCAAAATACCCCTTTTTTACCCTTTTTGCTTTATTCGCTCCTCTGCTTTATTGTAAGAATTTATATAGATAAGAGGATATTGAAGTGTATTGCTATTTGCTTTATTATCAATGTTTTATCCTCTGCTCGCACCCTTGCGATTTATTAAAACAAAAACGAGTCCCAAATTTCTTTGGAACTCGTTTGCGGTGCGTACGGGACTCGAACCCGTGACCCCATGCGTGACAGGCATGTATTCTAACCAACTGAACTAACGCACCAAGATTTTAAAGAACTGCTTTGTTCGTGTCTCAAAGCGAGTGCAAAGGTAGGGCTTTTTTTTGAATCTGCAAACGTTTTCAAGTTTTTTTTCAAGAAAAAGTGATTTTTTTTGATTTTTCAGCTGAAAATGGGCTATTTCGAGAGTTTTTGCACTAAAAAAACATTGCTGAACCCATTTTCTGTGCGTTGCCATTGTTGTAACAGTGCGCTTTTTTTGAAGCCATTTTTTTCAAAAAGTCCCAAACTTTCTTCGTTCCACTCGGGGATAAATGCATAAAGTTGGTTTATGTGCAGTCTTTTGAATGCATATTTTTCTAAAATGGTGAGTGCTCGTTTGGCAATTCCTTTGCCGCGCTGCTTGCCGAGCAGGCCTATGCACACTTCTGCGCGGCTGTTCAGCGGGTCGAAATCGGCAAGGTCTATCATTCCGGCGGCACGGCCATCGGCAAGTTCAATGACAAAGCGTGCCTGATGTTCGGCAAAGAGGTCCTGCCGGCTCTGTTCTATATATTGCCGCAGTGTGTAGCGCGAGTAGGGGAGTATAGCATTGCCGACACTCCACAAAGTGGTGTCGTTCTCCATTGCGTACATCAGTTCCAGATCCTCGGGCTCGGGTGAACGCAGGGAAATCATCTCGTCTTTAAGCCAGGTGCTGTTCATCTCTTTGATTCGCAGTTCTCATAATCAAGAATAATTTCTTCTGTTATGAGTTTCTTTGTTTTTGTGGAGTACGTTCCAAGGCGAAGCTTTTGTCCGCTGTTGTTCAGCAGTTTGAGGATTGTGTCATATGTGTAGGCTTCGGTGTCATAGACTACCGTGTTATAGCCTTCAAGGTTTATGTTGCTGTCTGTGTGTCCATGGGGCATTGTCTCTTCGCTTGCCTCAATGAAGCAGTGCTTGCCGCTTTTGAGTTTCTCTTGCAACAGGTTGCCGGCCTCTTCAATGGCACGTTTGCAGCCCAATACAATGCAGTTGATGGCAGGTGTTTCCTGTGCCACCTTGCGGTGTACGAACTGGTTGCCTATGTATGCCAACAGGGCGCGTGTCCAGATGGCAATGTTTATGGGCAGGCTGACAAGCAGTGAGTAGTGCGAATAGTGTTTTTTGAAAAAGAGCTGCATTGCGCGGTAGAAGGTGTGTACATACCTGTATGAGCTCTTGTTGGTGCTTTCTCCCTTGTAGTGCAGTATGCGCAGGGGCAGGTAGTAGTTCCTGTAGCCACCTTTGAGTATGCGGTAGGAGAGGTCTATGTCCTCGCCGTACATGAAGAAATCCTCGTCGAGTGTGCCGGTCTTCTTTATTGTCTTGTGGCGCAGCATCATATATGCTCCCGATATTATCTCAATGGGGTTGGCTTCCTCCTTGTCAAGGTATTGCATATAGTAGCGTCCGAACGTGCGCGACTTTGGGAATAGGTTTGAGAGACCCGACATCTTGCAGAATGCCACGAACGGCGTGGGCAGTGCGCGGCGCGACTCGGGTGCGAACGTGCCGTCGGTGCGCAACATATACACTCCGCAGGCTCCGGCATCGGCATTGTTGTCCATGAATGATATGCATCCTTCTATGGCCTCGCGGGTTACTATGGTGTCGGGGTTCAGCATCAGTATATACTCGCCTTTGGCCTGTGCTATGGCAATGTTGTTGCCTTTTGAGAAACCGTTGTTCTCCCTGCAGGCCATCCATTTGATGCCAGGGAAACGGGCTGTAATGTATTCGGTGGAGCCGTCGGTCGAAGCGTTGTCTACTACAATGACTTCGTGGTCTATGTTCATTGCAGCCTGCTCAAGCGAGTGAAGGCACTGCTCGAGAAAATACTTCACGTTGTAGTTGACTATTACTACCGATAGCTTCATTTCCTGTCTGTTTTTCAGTTCTCCTTTTTGTTCCGGTATTCGTCGAGCACCTTACCTGTAGGGTAGCTGTAGAGGAGTGCGCCGAAGCTCAGGATGGCGCAGTACATGGCTCCGTCATACTCTGTGCCGTAGTAGACAAAAATGTTGACCACAAGTGCAATGAACAGCATGAACATACGTTGCAGGCTCTTCTTGTTGTAGAGCTTGAGGTATGCCATGTTGTCGAGGCTGGTACCTTTTGCCATTGCACGGCTGAACCACTTGAGCGCGAACGGTATGATGGCCATTGTGAGCATAATGGCGCTTACCTCAATATAATAGAGGCTCTCTTCGTCAATGAATGGTGTCAGTGCACCCTTTGTCAGGTATCCTGTCTCGAATGCCGCTACGGCTATCAGGGCTGCGAATATTGATGTCGCAAAGTTGAATTTAAGTCCTTTGAGGACGTTGTCTCTGTTCATTGCTTTAAAAGGTTTTGCCGGTGAATGGCCGGCGGTTGATTATTGAACTTCCCAGGGTGACCTCGTCGGTGTATTCAAGCTCGTCGCCCACGGATATTCCGCGTGCTATCACCGACAGCTTGACGTCGAACTGTTGCAGCTTGCGGTAGATGTAGAAGTTGGTTGTGTCGCCCTCCATTGTCGAACTCAAGGCCAGGATAATCTCCTTCACTTCACCGGTGGCTACACGCTCCACCAGGCTGCTTATGTGCAGGTCGCTTGGCGAAACGCCGTCCATTGGTGATATCACGCCGCCAAGGACATGGTATACCCCTTTGAACTGCATTGTGTTTTCCACGGCCATCACATCCTGTATGTTCTCCACAACACAGATGAGGCTGTGGTCACGCAGGGGGTTGGCGCAGATGGGGCATATATCGGTGTCCGAGATGCTGTGGCACTCCTTGCAGTACTTGGCCTCGCGCTTAAGGGTGATTATTGCATCGGAGAAACCGGCAACCTCCTCCTCCTTCTTGCGCAAAAGGTGTAGCACAAGACGTGTCGCGGTCTTGCGCCCTATGCCTGGCAGTTTTGTAAACTCCTTTACGGCGCGTTCAAGCAGGGTGGATGGGTATTCCTGGTTCATTGTTCAGCTTTTGCGGGCACGAAGATAGTCAAAAAAACGCCACCGTGCAAATTGCTGCAACTGCTGTTATCTTATATCAACAGTAATCGCGGCAGGGAACACGCGCTCGGGGTCAAAGAACTCGGCGCAGCTCTCGGCCATAGCCTTGAGTGTGGGTGTCACCTTTCCGTTGAAGACTTCGTTGCCGTTTACAATTACCTTCACCGGTTTTGTAAAATCGAAAAGTTTCTCGCTCAGGTAGATGGTGACATTTCCCTTTGTTGCGGGTGCATAGCTCTTTGAGAAGAACATTGGTATGTTGTAGATGGCCTGTGTGGTTGTATATGTGACATTCTGCACTGTAAGGTTGATGGTGTTGTCGGCCATGCTCACTTCGTAGCAGGTGCGTTCCTCGTCATTGTTACGTGAAGTCTCGTTGACCTTGAGGTTGTAGAAACCTGTGCGGTGACGGCCATACATATCATAGTCCTCCCAATAGAAATATGTGGGGTGGGCATTGCGGGTGTACTGTTTGAGCCACGGTGTGGTCTTTTCATAGTTTATGCTATGTCCCATGTTCGGTACAAGTTCAATGAAATGTCTGTACAGTCCGGGATGTTTCTTAGACAGACTGTCAATGGTCTGTGCCGCGTTGTAGGTCATTGCATTGCGTGCAAAGCCATAGTCCCTCTCGCCGGTGCGTAGTGAGAATGCGATGTTTGCAAGGTTCTCCATCGGTGCGTTTTTCAGAGGCTCGCCGCCTGCCATGGGGCCTGCTCCTGCCAGATAGTCGGCATAGAACGATGCAAGGCGCTGGCTTCCGTAGCCGCCCTCCGATATTCCGTAGAAATATATTCTGTTGGCATCAATGTTGTCATTTACAAAAGCCAGGCGCAACAGTTTCTCCCACGCCCACTGCTTGCTCTGTATTGCCCAGCGGTAGAGTTCGCCGTATCCGTTTGGAATCTGCGGTATGAAGTGCAGTGACGGTGCATCGTCATAGCTGCTGCAGAGGCGCAGGCCGGCCTCCCATTCGCGGTTCTTCTCGCCGGAGCCGTGCATGTAAAGGAATAGCGGGTAGCCACCCAGGGGTTTGTTGCCCTTCTTTATGAAGTAGTAGGGCATAAGCGCGTTCTCCTCGAGATTCTCGGGCAGTCGCCAGTAACCGGTGTCGCGTGGCTCACCTGTGGCAAATGGTGTAGTGAGTTTTTCTTCGTCAACAGCTATTACGGCGTTCCGCCAGCACTCCCACACAGCCTTGCGTGTTGCTTCAATGTTGGTGGGTTTGATTTTGTCGGAGCTTTTGTAGGTTGCGCTTTCACCATTGAGCACATAGGAAAAGTATGCGCTCACCTTTTTTGTCTTGCATTTTGATATTGTTCCCGCATTGCAGACTGTTGTGTTGCCTGCAATTGCCACTATGGCAATCAGTGCCGATACTATTGTTTTTCTCATTGTGTTTGATATTTTGTGCGAAAATAACGTTTAGTATGCAATCGGCCAATTTTTTGGCGGTATAAATGCAACAGCGGACAGGTTTTGTGCCTGTCCGCTGTCGTTAAGTATTGCTATTTTACAAGCACCTTTGTTGTTGTGGTTGTGCCTCCCTGTTGTACTGTAACGATGTACAGGCCACCGGCCACCGGCACTGTGCTGTCTGCACCGTGGTATATTTCGCGGCCGTCGGCACTGTAGACGGTTGTTGCTGCATCCTCTGTCAATATCGTGATACAGTCATCGCCGGCCCGGACAGTTGCAGATGGATCTTTGTAGATGCTCTCTATTGACGTTTCATCGCACACCCAGAAATAGCCGTTGCCGGGGAATGTAAGCGTATTGTTTGAAATGTCGCCAATTTTCTTCTTGTTGGCATCGTTGTAGGTCATTGCCAATCTGTATTTGTTGGGCGCAATTGTTGGTTTAACATTACAGTCGATTGTGAGCTCTGTCGTTTCTCCCTCATTCAGTGATACTGCAATATATTCACTTCTCACATTATAGTTCAAGCCGTGTGCAATATTCACTCGTATATATCCGTCAAAATTTCCATTCTGGCAACCAAGTGTCACCTTGGTTTTGAATGATTCGCTGCCTTTCTTGACATCCTGGCCGTCATTTATGACCACGACATCGCTTACATAAGGGATGGGTGCCGATGTGGCGTTTATGTTCATTGTACAGGTTGCCGCAGATTGCTTGATAGCTTCCCAACCTTTTGTTCCCAATTTGCAGATTATCACGTTATAGCTGCCCGGTTTTATGACAGGGAAGTAGTCGTTGTTTGACAGCTTCAATTCCATGCTCTCACCCTTTCCAATGTTTTCAAAATCTTCTTTTGCAACAACATAACGCTTTCCACTCTCTTTGTTTTTGAGTACAATGCCAAGGCCACCCGTAAAGCTGTCGTTGCTGCTTGAGATGTTTTTCACGGTGGCGGTTATCTCTGCTTTTTCGCCCCATGTTATTGATTTAGCACTCAAAGCAGTGGCCGATAGTACAAGACCTTCGGGCAACGGACTGATGGTTATGTCATTGCTCTTGCCGGCAACGGGGAGTGCGTATTCCGACACTTCTCCTGTGTAGCTGTTCATGAAATTGTACACGAATGATATGTGGTATATGCCGTCCTGTGGGAATGTTCCGGCTTTTGCAAAAGATGCGGTAATTTCCTGGTCGTCATAAATGGTTATCATGGCGGTGCTGCTTTCCAACGTATCGCTCTTGTATGCGTTGTCCGAAATCTTGCGGTTGAGCACGGGGGTGATGATGACTGTTGAATTGCGTTTGTTGGTGTTCTCGAATTTTGCATCAAATGACAACGGGTCGCCCTTCTCTGAGGGTGTGCGATGGAATGTCACGTCAGTGAGTTTTACCTCCGGCTTCATGATGTATGCACGTGTCTCCTTTGCAGCAACTTCAATCACGACGTTGTTCTCCACACCGCGGATAGGTTTGTAGTCATTCTTTCCATTGGAATACCATACGCGTACATTGTATGTGCCCTGTTCAAGGTAGGTGTCACTGCCGGCAGTGTTGCTTATATCGAAATCTATTATATAATGGCCGCCACTGTCCTCGTTCATCTTGAGTTCTATAAGGTCGTCGGCATCGTTAAGTTGTATGTTACGGTGTATTTTGCCATCCTTTTCAAATGTCATCTTGAGCATCATCTTTGTTGTCGAGTGCGACCAGTTGAGCAGCGCGAATGCAATGCGCTGTCTTGATGTGTTGTCGGTGAAGGCCTTTACTGATTTTTCCAGAATCTGGTATTCTTCGCCCTTGTCCGGGTCGGTGTCCGGGTTCAGGATATACATTGAATAAAGAGTGGGTTCACCATTTACATTGCTTTCTCCGGTAACACGTGGGCGTATGTTTGCAATGATTGCCTGTCCCACGTTGTAGCGGTCCTCGCCACCACCGATGCCGGCGCCGCCGGGAGCCATATTGGTGATGTCAAAATAACCATCGTATGCACCGCTCCAACCCCAATTGATGTGCAACAGGTTATTCTCGTTGATGCCGTCGCACACGAATGCGTGGCCCGAGGAGTAGTCCTGTCCGTGCCCGGCATACATCACCGGCTGGCGTGCCTCGAGGTTTGTGCGTATGAGCTCAATGTACTCCTCGTTGGTGTATTCCTCTCTCTGTACATGAATAATTTCCGGGGTGTATTTGAAAATGTTTACCAATACCTGTGTGGCTGCGTATGGTGTGGCTCCTGTGCCGTTGAGTGCATAAGCGCTGTTCATGGCCTTGCCCACGTCGGACATGAGCAATGCCACGGCTTTTGCTTCGGTATCCGTGTATCCGCTTTTGTAGCTGTCGAGCATGTTTGTCCAATCGTATCTGTGGGACGATGTGTTTACAGTTTCTTCCCGTTCTGTAACATTGTTGCTCCAGGTAAATGATTTCGATGGTTTGTCGGGCCAGTTGTGGAATTTCATAATCTGCGCCAAAGCGGTTGCCGTACATCCGGTAGGGGTGTATGAGCTTCCAATCTGTGGGCACATGATGTTGTATGGTGTACCTTGATCCCATGTTGTCGTGAGCATTGGCCCGATATTGTTGTTTGATGCTGTTGTAACATACTGTGCGGGCTTGGCAATGCCGTTGCGCACGTCTTCAACATACATATCATATACATTGAGCAGGTCGCGCAGTGCGGGGGGCATTTCGCCGGCATTTGCTGTTGTCGAGTAGCCTACGATGGCGGGCAGTTCGTCATCGCCCGAAATTATGACAAAACCTCTTTCATTTTCTGGTGTGAAGATGTAGAAACCGGGATTTGTCTTTGGTGTGGCAAAGCGGCTGCCAGCCTTTGACATTTCTGTTCTTGATATTGGCATAAGCACGCATTTGTTGTCGGTGCCGACGGTTCTGTTCCAGAATCCCAAAGCAATTTCACAGGCCTTTTCAGGGTCTATTGGATTTGCAAAGAGTTTGGTTGCCGCAAATGTCAGTAATAATAAAATTGTAGTAAATCTTTTCATATTTTGCCGTTTAGTAAAACATAGGCCGCAAATGTATGATTTATGGTTCGTGTTTCCAAATATTTGCAGACATTTTGTGTTTTTGGTGCACAAATGTTAAGTGTGATGATTTAATTGTGGTGTTTTTTTGTTAAACAACTGCGTGTTTTAACAATTTGTTGCGATTGCTCCTTGTTTGCTGTGAATGTAATTTTGCATCTGCAAAACAAAGGAACAAAATCAATTATAGATGAAACGTATTTTTACAGCTTTTATCCTTTCTCTCTGTGCATTGACTGTGCTTGCCGGTGACCCGGTGGGCATACGCGAGGGAAACAAGATTATGGGACACGTCGTTGAGGACGGGAGTGAGGAGAATATTGCCTATGCCGCAGTGCTTGTTGTTGAGACCGGTGCCGGAACGACAAGCAACGAGAACGGGCAGTTTGCGTTTACCGAACTTGTACCGGGCAAATATACCCTGCGTGTTACGGCAATGGGGTATGAGACAATGACCAAAGAGGTTGTCGTGAGCAAGGACTACACGGCCGTGGTGCACTTCAGACTGAAGAGTGACAACTATGTGATTGATGAGGTTGTGGTGTCGGCCAACCGCAACGAGATTAGCCGCAAGGATGCTCCCGTGGTGGTGTCTGTTGCTGCGTTGCCGCTCTTCGAGGCAGTGAACTCGGTTGACCTTGCCAAGAGCCTGAACTATGTGACCGGCCTGCGTGTTGAGAACAACTGCCAGAACTGTGGTTTCCCGCAGGTGCGTATAAACGGTCTCGAAGGCCCTTATTCACAGGTGCTCATAAACAGCCGTCCGGTTGTGAGTGCCTTGAGCGGCGTCTATGGCCTTGAGCAGATACCGGTGAACATGATTGAGCGCGTTGAGGTTGTGCGCGGTGGCGGCTCGGCACTCTTTGGTGCCAACGCCGTGGGTGGAACGGTCAACATCATTACCAAAGACCCGGTGAGCAACTCCTTTTCTGTAACAAGCAACTTTGCCGGCTATGGCGGAAAGACATGGGAGCAGAGCGTGGGTGCCAATGTGTCGCTTGTGTCGCCCGACAACAAGTATGGCATGGCGGTCTATGCCAATTATCGTAACCGCAACCCGTATGACCACGATGGCGACGGCTTTTCGGAGCTTGGAAAGCTCAACCTGAATACTTTTGGCCTGCGCACATATTACCGTCCTACATACAACGGCCGTCTGGGTATCGAGTACCACACTACCAACGAGCTGCGCCGTGGCGGCAACAAGTTCGACCTGCAGCCGCACGAGAGTGACATTACCGAGCAGACGGAGCATTTGATAAACAGCGGTGGCGTTACATACGACCATGGTTGGGATGGTTACAGGCATAAACTCTCGGTGTTCACTTCGTTGCAGCACATCGGACGCGACAGCTACTATGGTGCACAGCGTGACCCTAATGCATACGGCAAGACCGACGACCTTACTTGGGTGGCAGGTGCCACATATACATGGCAGATATCAAAACTGCTCTTTTCACCGGCAACTTTTATGAGTGGTGTGGAGTATCAGGAGAACCGCCTGCACGATATCATGACAGGCTATGACCGCGATATGCGCCAGGATGTGCGCATTGGTAGTGCCTTTTTGCAGAACGAGTGGAATGCACGTTACTTCTCGTTGTTGTTAGGCTTGCGCATGGACAAGCATAATCTCATTGAAAAGCCAATCTTCAGCCCGCGTGTGAATTTCCTCTACAAGCCGTTGAAGGATTTGCAGGCGCGCCTTACCTGGTCTACAGGCTTCCGCGCCCCGCAGGCATACGACGAGGACCTGCACGTGACAGCAGTGGGTGGCGAAGGTGTGCAGATAGAACTTGCCGATGGTCTCAAGGAGGAACGCTCCAACAGTTTCAGCGGTTCGGTCGATTGGACCACACGCTTCGGACACTGGCAGGCCAATGTGCTTGTAGAAGGTTTTTACACAGGCTTGAACAATGTCTTTGTGCTTGAGGATGTTGGTGTGAACGACTATGGCCACGCCATAAAGGAGCGCCGCAACGGTGCGGGTGCGCGTGTGTATGGCGCGAATATCGATGCAAAGATTGCACACGGAAAGCAGTTCTCTTTGCAACTTGGCTTTACCGCACAGCAAAGCAGATATAAACAGCCTGAGACTTGGACCGAGGTTGATGGCGTAGCACTCACAACAAAGCGCATGATGCGTACCCCCGACTATTACGGCTATTTCACAATAATGTCGTCACCCGTGAAAAGGCTCGACCTCTCGCTCTCGGGAACATACACCGGTTCAATGATTGTGCCGCACTACGCCGGTTACATCGAGAACGACCGTTTGGAGACGACACCCGACTTCTTCGACCTCAACTTCAAGGCCGGCTACACATTCATCTTGCACGACCACATAAACCTGCAGCTCAATGCCGGTGTGCAGAACATCTTCAACAGTTTCCAGAGCGACCTCGACAAAGGTGAGTTCCGCGACTCGGGCTACTTTTACGGCCCCACACAGCCAAGGACATTCTTTGTGGGTGTGAAGATTTCGCAATGACATTTCATCAAAGGAGCGCGCGGTCATAAAACTTGTGCGCTCTTTTTTTTTATTGAAGTTAGTTGTATCTTTGCATCTGAAAAACATAGAAGATAATGAGCACACCAATTGTAAAGAGCGCGCGTTTTGTGATAAGCAATACCGATATAAGGAAGTGTCCGCAGGACGGTAACCCCGAATATGCCTTCATCGGGCGTTCGAATGTGGGAAAGTCGAGCCTTATAAATATGCTCACAAACCAGAAGAAGCTGGCGCAGACGTCGGCAACGCCGGGAAAGACCCTGCTCATAAACCACTATCTAATCAACAACGAGTGGTACTTGGTTGACCTTCCTGGTTACGGATATGCCAAGCGCAGCAAGTCGCAGAACGAGAAGCTGGAGGAGATTATCTCAAGCTACATTCTTGGCCGTGAGCAGATGACACTGCTTTTTGTGCTCATTGATTGCCGTCATGAGCCGCAGAAGATTGACCTTGAGTTCTTCCAATGGCTTGGCGAGAATGGTGTGCCGTTCTCGATAATCTTCACCAAGGCCGACAAGGTGACAAAGGGTGTCCTTGCAAAGAACCTTGCTGCATACAAGGCGCGCCTGCTCGAGGAGTGGGAGGAGCTGCCGCCGGTGTTTGTGACGTCATCGGAGAAGGCACTTGGCAGGGACGAGGTGCTGGGGTATATCGCTGAGGTAAACTCAACGCTGTAAAAGATGGTCAAAAAGAGTTGAATTTCATTAGAAATTTGGTTTAAAACATAGTTCGGGCAAGTGTATATTGATGCACTTGCCTTTTTTGTGTAAAAAATGCGTACATTATTATAAATATGATACTGATTTTTAGTACCTTTGCAAAAATTATATTAACTTTTGAATAAAAGGTTAATATTTATACCTTTTGTGGAGTGTGCCACGTGCTTAAGCGTTGCTTTGTGATTTTCAGGGTTGCAGAGCAATGTTGCGGTGTGTGGGTATCTTTTTGTGTTGTAGAAAAATAACTTTTATAAATGAGAAATAGAGTATTTTTGCTGTTTGTCATTCTCTGTGCATTGATGGTGCAGTCGGCTCTGGCGCAGTCTTTCAAGGTGAGGGGTAGGGTTACCTCCTCCGAGGACGGCGAGGGTATGATTTCGCTTACCGTTATGCAGAAGGGGACTTCAAATGGCGTGGTTACTGACTTTGACGGAAATTATGAAATTGAGGTCAAAGATGCCGATGAGGCTCAGCTGCAATTCACATACGTGGGTTACACAGCTCAAGAGCACACTGTGAACAGGGAGACAAAGGTGTTGGATGTGGTAATGGAGCCTGAGCAGATGACAATCGATGAGGTTGTTGTGGTGGCATACGGTGTCCGCAAGAAGGGTACAATATCCGGTTCTGTATCGACCGTGAAGGCCGAGAAACTCGAGAATGTGCCTGCCGTGAGCTTTGATCAGGCTCTGCAGGGTGCAACACCGGGTATGACCGTCATATCGAATTCGGGTGAGCCCAGCAAGGCTGCCGTGTTCCAGATTCGCGGTACAAACTCAATCAACTCGGGAACATCGCCTCTCTTTATCCTTGACGGAGTGCCCATCACAAGTGCCGATTTCAACGCTATCAATCCCGGTGACATTGAGTCCATAAACGTGTTGAAGGATGCTTCATCAACCTCAATCTATGGTGCTCGTGCCGCAAACGGCGTGGTGGTCATTACAACCAAGCGCGGTACTTCGACCGAGAAGGTGGATATAAACTTCCGCACCCAGCAGGGTTTCTCTAACCTTGCCCATGGTGAGTGGAACATGATGAACACGGCCGAGAGAATAGAGTTCGAGAAAGAGATTGGCATTGATGCCGGTCAGGATTATGCTCTCCTTGGCAAGACCGATATCAACTGGCTCGATGTCGTGTTCAATGACAGGGCACGCCTGCAGAACTATGACCTCTCGGTGAGCCATGCGACCGACAAGCTTAACTACTTTGTATCGGGTGGCTTCCACGACCAGGACGGTATTGCGCAAGGTTCTACTTTCGCGCGTTACAATATGCGTTCCAATGTGGATGTAAAGGTGGCTCCATGGCTCAAGATGGGTACAAACTCAATGTTTGCCTATGAAGAGGTGCAGCAGGCCGATGACGGTGAGTATGCCCTCTACACCCCAATTTCGGCTTGCCGCTTCATGCTTCCTTATTGGAATCCCTACAAGGAGGACGGCTCTTTGGCTTCGTCAAAGGATGGCAGCTGGAAAGGAACGTCCTATAACCCATTGGAGTGGATGGAGAACAATCCGCTCATCAACAAGAAATACAAGGCTTTGAGCGTGCTGTATGCCGAGGCTACTCCAATCCGCAACCTCACCATCCGCTCGCAGTTCGGTCTTGACTACTCGCACTCCACAGCTGACATGAAGTCCTACCCAAGTTTTGTGGGCAACAACGGTGTGGGTGCTGCCGGCCGCAGTTCATATACGACCATAAACCTTACAATAACAAATACCATCAACTATAAGTTCGACGTGCAGCGCTATCATCACTTCAATGTGATGCTTGGCCAGGAGGGTGTCGATTACCGTTCCGAGGGTTTCCAGGTTGTGACACGTGGTCAGAACAACGATGCGTTCACACTGCTCTCATCGGGAACAAGAGCCACGTCGTGGGCAAACTCATACTCGAGCCACGCATTCCTCTCGTTTTTCGCACGCGGCGAGTATAACTATAATGACCGTTACTATGCCGATTTCTCGGTGCGCAGCGATGCTTCGTCACGTTTCGGCAAGGATGGCCGTTGGGCTACGTTCTGGTCGCTCGGTTTCATGTGGGATGTGCGCAAGGAGAAGTTTATGCAGGCTGCAAATAAGTGGCTTACCAATGCACAGGTTGCGTTGAGCACGGGTACATCGGGTAACTCTTCAATCCCCGATTATGACCACCTTGCACTTGTGGGCAGCGGTGCCAACTATATGGGTGTTGCAGGTATTGCACCGGCTACCCAGGGTAACGGAAAATTGAGCTGGGAGCAGCTGTGGACATCGAACCTCGCCCTTCATCTCGGCTTCTTCGGCCGCATTACCGCCGATGTCGAGCTCTATCACAAGAAGACAACCAATATGCTTATGCTTGTTCCGCAGTCATACGTGAACAATGGCTTCGGTACACGTTGGGACAATGTGGGCGCAATGGTCAACCAGGGTTTCGAGGTTTCGTTGGGTGCCGATGTGGTCAGCACAAAGAACCTCGTATGGAATGTGAATGCAAATGCAAGCTACAACTACAACGAGATTACCGAACTTTACAACGGCCTCGACGAGTATGAGATGTCGAATACATCGACCAAGCTTGTCGTGGGTCACTCCATTGGCGAATTCTATATAAACAGGTATGCCGGTGTGAACCCGGCAAACGGCGATGCTCTCTGGTATGACAAGGAGGGTAACATCACCAACGTCTTCAGTGAGGATGACAAGGTGCTGGTGGGCAAGAACTACTATGCTCCATGGCAGGGTGGTTTCGGTACCTCGTTGAGCTGCAAGGGTGTCATGCTCTCTGCCAGCTTCAGTTGGGTTGCCGACCGTTGGATGTTCAATAACGACCGCTTCTTTGAGGAGAGCAACGGGCTCTACTCGGCTTACAACCAGTCGAAGCGTCTGCTCTATGACCGTTGGAAAGAGCCGGGTGATGTGACGGACATCCCACGTTACGGCGTTACACCGCAGATGGACTCGCGTTTCCTTGAGGATGCCTCGTTCCTGCGCCTGAAGAACCTTATGCTCAGCTATGACTTCCCGCGCGCACTTCTTGGAAAAACAGGCTTCATTAGCCGTGCACGCCTCTATGTGCAGGCGCAGAACCTCTTCACCTGGACGAAGTTCAGCGGCCTCGACCCCGAATCTACAAGTAATGTCTACAAGGCGCAGTACCCAATGTCGCGCCAATATACAATGGGTGTTGAGATAACATTCTAAATTCAGGAGGATTAATGATGAAAAGAATAATTACATATATGCTGTTGGCAATGACACTTGTGGTGCATGTGTCTTGCCTCGACAAGTTTCCCGAGAATGCAGTCCCCGAGGGCTCGGCCATAACAACCGTCGATGAGGCCGACCAGGCTGTGGTGGGTATATACTCCTCGTTCCTCAGCGGCGCTCTCTATAGCGGCTATCTTACCCTATTGCCCGATATACAGTGTGATATGGTATATGCCGTGAACGGTTATACCAATACATTCGGCGATGTGTGGCGTTGGGAGATACTTGCCACCAATGCCCAGATTGAGGCCGTGTACGGTTCACTCTATTCGGTCATTGGCAACTGTAACTTCCTGCTTGACAATGCAGAGAAACTGAAACAGACACTGACTGACGATACCGAGCTTGACCGTCTTGAGGCATACTGTGGCGAGGCTTACTTTGCGCGTGCGCTTGCATACAGCGAACTGATAAAGCTCTATTGTGTCGACTACAAGAGCGATGAGGCTGCAAAGGATGAACTTGGTGTCGTACTCAGGACAGAATACTATGAGAGCCAGCCCATCAAGCGTGCATCGCTCTATGACTCGTATCAGCTTGTGCTCAGCGACCTTGACAAGGCTGCCGAGCTGTTGAAACTGGACGAGGACTATGACCCTGCGGTTGACGGTTATCTCTATAACAATTCGGTTTACTTCAACGAGTATACCGTATATGCACTGCGCGCACGTGTGGCACTGTATATGCGCGACTATGAGGCTGCCATAAAGTACTCTTCAAAAATCATTGACAGTGGTATGTTCTTCCTGTCAAGTGTGAATTCGCAGTACTCTGCCGGAATGAGCTACTATGATTATATGTGGCAGTATGACCTCTCGTCCGAGGTCATCTGGAAGGTGGGCTTTACATCTACCAACTATGGCGGTGCGCTTGGAACAGTGTTCTTCAATTATGACTACACGTCGTTCAAACCCGACTATGTGCCTGCAAAGTGGGTCCTCGACCTTTATGGTTCCAACGACCTGCGCTACAACTCCTTCTTCTATGAGGCGCAGACAGGCTACAGTCATGGCCTTACCTGGCCTTTGCTCTACAAGTATTGGGGTAACCAGTCACTCTACAGCGAGGCGCAGCTGCTCAACGTCTCTATGCCAAAGGTCTTCCGTCTGTCCGAGCAGTATCTGATTCGTGCCGAGGCCTATTGCCGGCTCGAGACACCCGACTACAGCAAGGCCGGCAAGGATATCACAACACTTCTGGCAGCACGCTGTTCAAACGGCTCAGTTGCATTGAATGCCAACAATGCAATGGATATCATAGAGGAAGAACGTGTAAAGGAACTTTATATGGAGGGCTTGCGCCTGCAGGATCTCAAGCGTTGGGGAAAGGGCTTCGGGCGTACACCCCAGGACCAGTCACTCTCAAACGGCAGTAGCCTTAAGGTGGAGGCGGACAATCCGCTCTTTGTGTGGCCAATCCCGCAGCACGAGATAGAGTCACCGGGTGCCGACATTGAACCCAATGAAAGTAACAGATAACAACAGTGGTATATGAAAATGGATATATTATATAGACTTTTGAGAAGACTGCCGGTCAAAGCTCTTGCAGCTGTTGTGCTCTCCGTTGCGGCGGTAGCCTGCAGTGACAGCACCGTGACATATTCAGGTCCCGAGTATATACTCTTCTCCGACACTCTCTATGTGTTGCCTGTGACCGATGACCATGAGTATCATGACATTCCCGTGGCTGCCACAACCGCCTGTGATTATGACAGGACTGTTGCTGTGGAGATTATTGATGCAGGCAGCAATGCCGTTGAGGGGTATCACTATTCACTTGAGTCAAATACCATCACCATCCCGGCCGGTGAGCTTGTTGGTAATGTGCGTGTGCGCGGATATCATAGCAACATCGGTGTGTCCGACTCTTTGGGCTTCAAACTTAATCTTATTGTGCCCCGTGAACTGCAGTGGGATATCTATGGTACAGAGGCAAACGTGCTTTTGCAGAAAGCCTGCAAGTTCGACATAAATGCTTTCACCGGTTATGCCGTCCTGACATCGACATACATAATCAATTATATGCAGGATATCGACAAGCGCCTTGTCAGGTCGGAGATTGTGCCGGGTGAGGAGAACACCATTATGATAAAGGATTACTTCTTCGATGGTTATGATGCGAAGATAAAGTTCAGGACCGATGACATAATGAATCCGCTCATAGAGATGGAGGAATCCGATTTTGCCCTCACCTCCGAGGCTTTCGGTACCATCTATGGCGATGGAATGATAAGAATGTACCAGCCTACGGTATACACATCATACTTCAGCAGCTGCGAGAAGTTCATCTTCCAGTATATGACACTCTATGTTCCCGGAATGGAAGAGGGGTATAATACTGTGGGAACATTCGTGAATGCAGTTGAGTGGATAAGTGATGATGAGGCTGAGAAACTTAAACGTGAGGGTTATTGAAAAGAGAGAAAATGGTAAAGAATATGAAATATATTGGCAAATGGTATATGGCTTGCCTGGCAATTGCATTTGGTTGCTTGGCAGTGGCTTGTTCCGAGGATGAGGAGATGCCCGTTGAGGCTACCTTTACTGCGCCTGCCGAATTTGATTTGACCGGGCTTGAAACCTGTGGCAGCGTTGTGGATTCGTTCAAGGTTACCTCGAATGGTGTATGGCAGGTCTACAGCAACAGGACGTGGGTGAAGCTCTCGTTTGAGAAGGGTGGTTATTATTTCAATGACGTACAGGGTGTCGAGGGTACATACACCGTGTATATGAAAATTACGGCCGATGAACTTGATTTCAATGAGTCGGAAGCTACCGTTACCCTTTTGGCCGGCGGCAAGAAACAGACTGTGGCGACAATAAGGCGTAATGGAAAAGCGTATGCTTTTGCACTGCTCACGGGCGAAGGCGAGGAGGTTGATAGAATAGAGATTGGCAAGGGTGCCACAGCCTGGGTCGCTCCATCGGCAAACTTCGAGTGTTCAATACTCTCTTGGCCCGCTTGGCTTGGTGAGCCCGAGGCTCTTTCGGGTGGTTACACGCTCAACGTGCTCAAGGATGCGGTACCTTTTATCAAAAAGGGTGCGGTTACGTTCGGCAATATTGACAGCACAGTAGTGTTCTGTGTTCCTGTTGAGTATTCGGGTATGGATCCTATGGAGATTGTGATTGATGGTGAGTACACTCCTTGGGGCTGGAAAGTGGAACTCGACGGAAAGACATTCCTGCAAAAGACCATATCGGCTTCGGGTGAGAATATAACAACAGTGGTTGAAAATGCTCTTGCCTATTCAGTGACCTGTCTCAATTATGATTACAGACTGTTCGCTGCTCAGGAGAAGGATGGCAAACTCTCGTTGATGGATGAAGGTGAATCTTGGATTGTGGCATCGCAGGATGAGGCGGATATTTCAAGGTTGAGCGTTTCTGTAAGTCCATCATCTTTGGAATCACGTACCGGTTATCTGTTTGCCGTCCCTGCTGCATCGTACGGCAACTTCATGGATTCACTCTCCGTTAGCAGCGATGTGGACTCTTTTGTCGACAGCCACATCAACTATGTGGTTGTTGAACTTGAACAGAAGAGTCTTGAAAGCACCGATGGCTTTGTCATTACCGACAACAATGGTGCTGCCGTGGATTGTTTTGTTGATGATAAATATTATGAGTGGTTGTGCAGTGAGTACGGTATAGAAGATGTTACAACCTGTAATTTGGTTCCAGGAAAGAGCTATACGCTTGTAACAAGGCTCAAAGCAGATGAATGGCAAGGAGCCTATGCTTTGCAATATATTGATGACAGGTCATATGTAGAACTGAGTGACTGGGGAATTACGGCAACCAACAACCCTGTGCTTGGCGAGGATGGCTTGTACAGGTTCAATATCGAAGTCCCTACACCATTTGACAGGGAGGTCATACTGCGTTTGTTTGATGCTACTTCAGGTCAGGTAAATAAAAAGGCTCTTGTCATAAGGCCGGCAAATAAATGAAAATTATAGGAATCATGAAAAGAACAATTATATATTTGTGGCTTTTGCTGTTGGCGTTCACCGGTGTGGCGCTGACTGGCTGTACCGATGAGAATGATGGCGGGCTGCAGCAACAGTATGGCTATCTGCAGTTCAAGGTGGGGCAGGCCGTTACCCGCGCTGCCGGCAAACTCGAGAGCCTTGCCGATGCAAAGAAGGTAAAGGTTGTGCTACAGCATGACGGCCGCGCCATTGAGCAGACACTTCTGCTCAATGCCTACAACAACGAGACAGCCGAGTATGGTCTGCGCAGTGACAAGCTGCGCCTTATGGCCGGTGAATATACTCTTGTCGGTTACACTCTGTATGATGCGCTTGACAAGGAACTGCTGCAGAAGAATGTAGATGAAGAAGCGTTCACTGTCAAGCCTGGCGGGTTGTATGTGAAGCATATAAGTCCCAATGCTGTCGAGCGCGGACGTGTGTCGTTCAAGCTTGTCAAGGAGTGGGGGAAGACCCGCGCTGCCGGCGAGGATGACGGCTATCCTTTCAGCAGTATAAGGGTGGTGGATATCACCGTGCAGAACCTCTTTACAAAAAAGTTGACAACAATAGAGAAGGTTGCCGTGAAGTATACCGAGGGTTTCAGTAACACCTCTGCCGACACTGCTCTCTATCCTGGTGCCAACGCCGAGACTTCATACGCATTGTGTGATACCGTGGTGTGGCTCGAGACCGGCGACTACCGTGTGCATCACTGCATAACCTACAGTGACAAGAACGGCAAGGTAGTGCTTGGTACGGAAGAGAACACCACCTCGTCGACTTTCGTTGTTGAGAATGATGCAGATACAAAGGATGTGAATGTACCTGTGAATCTTAGCGAGGCAGCCGAATATATAAAGGACTACATTGCTCTCAAAGAGATATGGTTGGCGCTTGATGGCCCAAACTGGGGCTATGCAGGTGATGTATATGCCGATGGTGTCAACTGGAACTTCAACAAGGATATTGACATGTGGGGCGACCAGCCCGGTGTGCAGCTCGACGGCAATGGCCGTGTGTCAACAATCTCGCTCGAGGGCTTCGGCCCCAAGGGAGTAGTGCCCGATGCGATTGGCCAGCTCACAGAGCTTGCCATACTCTATCTTGGCAGCCACTCCGACCTTTTGGGCGGTCACCTATTCGGTCGCATAACCCCCGATATGAGCGCGGAGCAGAAAAACGCAATCCGCATGGACTATGCCGACAGGGTGCTCGACAGGGATTTCCGTACTGGATATTCTGAAATTTGGCAGAAAACAATCGGGATGGACCCTGATGAGAAGCCAATAAAGAAAGGCATTTCATTGAAAGGTATCCATTTTGGTGATATGACAAACGGAATTGAGGGCATTTCAAAGGCTCTGCAGCGTTGTACAAAGCTCGAGCAGTTCTTCGTTGCCAACTGTCCCATTACAAAGGAGAGCTTCTTCCGTGACATTGAGGCCGGCTCGCCATACGCCAACGAACAGCTCAGTTGGGAGAACCTGACGGCACTTACGGATATTGAGATTTTCAACTGTCCAAAGCTGACAGGTCTGCCCGTCGATATGCTGGCATCGCTGCCCGAGCTGCAGATACTCAACGTGGCAAGCAACAAGGGTATCCCGGGCGATCAGCTCAAGGCCGATTGGGAGACACTCATCAACGGCAACTGTGGCGACAAACTTCAGATGCTCTATTTCGGTTTCAACAACCTTGTCGAGACACCAGCGTACGAGGAACTCTGCAAAATGACAAAGCTTGGTATGCTTGACTGTACCAACAACCAGCTTGAGATTGTACATCCGTTCGGCAAGGAGATAAACCTTGCAAAAGTATACCTCGACTATAACAAGATAGAGGAACTCAATGTTGCACCCGACGGCTATTTCTGTGGCTACCAACAGCTCGAGAGCTTTAGTGCCACACACAACGAGATGGCACTGTTCCCCGATATCTTCAATGCAAAGTCGGTGTATGTCATGGAGTCGGTCGACTTCTCGTACAACAAGATTTCGGGTTTTGAGAACGAAGATGACTTCAAGGGTGTCAACGCTTCGGCCGTGAATATCACCAACAACCGTCTTGAGACATTCCCCGGCATCCTGTTCAAGACAGGCTCGCCAATGAACCAGCTTATTCTTGCCGGCAATGGAATGAAGGAGATACCCGAAGGCTCTCTCGAGGGCAAGTATACTTATCTGCTCGAGGCGCTCGACCTCAGTTACAACTATCTGAGCGAACTTCCCGACGACTTCTATGCACGCACATTGCCATATCTTTCGGGTATCGACTTGAGCTATAACCGCTTCTCGTCATTCCCCACAAAGCCGTTGAGCATATCTACACTGAGCCGTTTCTTTATCCGCTACCAGCGCGACGAGAACGGTAACCGTTCGCTCAAGGAGTGGCCTACAGGTCTCTACACCTGTCCCTCGATGGCTGTGTTCTGCATCGGCGGTAATGACTTGCGTAAGATTGAAGATACGATATCGCCGTATATAATGTACTTCGAGATTGCCGATAACCCGAATATCTCAATTAACTTGTCTTCGGTGTGCGATTACATATATGCCGGATATTACACTCTCATATATGACAGGACACAGGATATCCGTGGTTGCGATGCTCTGGTTCTTGAAAAATGACATTAATTCAGTATGGTTATGATGGATAGATTATATAAGATAGTATTTGGAATTCTTGTCTGCCTCCCGTTCGTTGCTTGTAACGAGCAGGAAGAGGTTGGGGCTGTCCTCACTTTGGACAAGAGTGAGATGGTTTTTGCTGCCGAGGGTGGCACGGATGTTGTGCTTGTAGAGAGCTGCGACAGCTGGAACATTGCCGTTTCGGAGCCGTGGCTGTCGGTTTCCCCAGCCAGTGGACAGGGAGCTATGGCTTGCAACGTAGTGGTTGACTCTTCGCTTGTGGACGAAGTGCGTACAGCAGTAATCCGTTTCACACCATCGACTGCGATGGCCTCGTACGTCACCGTAAAGCAGATGGGCTATGAAAAGATGATTGTCCCCGAGAGCAATGAGATAAGGATTGAATCATCGGCCGATTTTGATGAGCGTTATTTTGAGACCACAGTGACTACCAATGTGCAGTTCGGTGTTGAGGTTGATTTTCTTGGTGCCGGACAGGAGTGGCTTACTCCGGTGGAGACTGCTGTCGAGCTTGATAAGGGTGCCCGTCCACGTCAGGCAAAGCTGCGATTCGACTGGAAAATGAACACAGCTCCCGTGGAGCGTGTTGCCGAGATAAAGCTCGTTCCACAGGGCGAAGGTGCCGAGGAGGTGGATACAGCGGTAATATCGGTGTTCCAGAAACCCGCTTTAAAGATTGAGGACAACCGTGCCGGTGACTCCATTGCCCTTGTGGTAATATATGAACGTATGAATTGCTGGAATGGTGCCTGGGATACAAGCGACAATTTGCAGCACTGGACAGGTGTGGAACTCTGGGAGGCTGCAGATGAGGAGATTGTCAACGGTGAAATACCACAGGAGGCCGTAGGCCGTGTGCGTGCGGTACAGTACAGCTTCCTGAATACAAAAGAGACCATACCGGCCGAGATACGTCATCTGAAGTATCTTGAGTCATTGTCCATTTCAAGTAATGTGAATACAATGCTTCTCGATATTGAACTGGGCAGCGAGATTTGTGAACTTGAGTACCTGAAATATCTTACAATCTTCTCGTACGGCATTGTCTCTTTGCCCGATGACTTTGTGAAGCTTGGTAAATCACTTGTGGCTCTTGATTTGAGTGCAAACAATTTTACCTCGATACCGGCGATGCTCACACAGGAGAACTTCCCCAACCTCAAGTCATTGAGCTTTGTGTCATCGCGCCGTTGGAATACCATCGACCTGCGCAAGAAGGATGAGTACGAAGGTGGTGTGGGACTCAATGTGAACGCAAGCACAGACAATGTGTTCCGTCAGCTGTTCCTGTGGGAGAACCTTGAGGAACTCTCTTTCTCCAACTGTTACATAGAGGGCGAGTTGCCCGATTTCACCGTTGGACAGGATGGTGTTGTCGCATACAGTCAGGAGGATGTCAAAGCCTGGGGTGGCGACACTATACAGTATCTTGCCGACAATGCGATACCAAAGATTCTGCCCAACTGTACAATGCTCAGGCTTAACCTGAATTTCCTTACCGGCAACCTGCCACAATGGTTGCTCTATCACCCGCGTTTCCTTGATTGGGCACCTGACCTGCTCATTTTCAACCAGCAGGAAAAGGGTTTGAACTCGGCCGGTGAGCCTGTTCGTTTCGACAACGAGCCTGCCACTTTCGATTATTACTATGATGCATTCCCGGGAACAAGGGGAAAATATGAACTGAAAGATGAGATAACTGAGGAGTGATTATGAAGACAAGACTATTTATATACTCTGCACTGCTGGCGCTCTCTTTGTCGTCATGCAATGAGAATGATGTTACAGGTACTGTTCCGGAACCTCTCGAGCCATCTTTGTCATTGACACTGGATGCTGTAGACGGTGAGTTGCTTATAAAATTCTCACCTGCGATGACCGGGATACTGGACAGTTGTTTTACTACACGTGCAGCCACACGTAGTGGAATACCTTCGACCGATGAGGTGCTTGCTATTCTGGGCGCATATAGCTTTGAGCGTGTCTTTCCTGTTGACCCACGTCACGAGGGGCGTACACGCGAGGCGGGTCTGCACCTTTGGTACAAGGTGAGCTTCGATGAGAATGTTGACCTTGATGTTGCCATAAAGGAACTTGCCAAGCTTGGTGAGATTTCAAAAGTGCAGTGCAACAAAAGGATATACCGTATAGACAACAGGGTGGCAAGGGAGAGTCTTCCTATGGGTGGTGCTACACGTGCTGCCAACAGCCTGCCGTTCAATGATCCCGAACTCCCGTTGCAGTGGGGTTACATAAACAGGGGTGGTTATAGATTTGACGACTCTTTGGTAAAGGACAGTGCCGGTTGCGATGTCGGTTGTGAAGAGGCATGGGCGCTTTGCACCGGTGACAGCTCAATTATTGTAGGTGTCATGGACGAGGGTGTGATGTGGGAGCACCCCGACCTCAAAGCCAATATATGGGTTAATTGGGACGAGGAGTATGCATCGGGCGAGGACAATGACGGCAATGGCTTCAAGGGCGACCGTCATGGATATAATTTTGCTACAGACCGTGGATATATCTCCACGACATCGACCAACGCCACAGGTCACGGAACACACGTTGCGGGTACAATCGCGGCTGTGAACAATAACGGTATCGGTGTTTCGGGCATTGCCGGTGGTGATGCCGAGGCCGGAAAGAGTGGCGTGAAGATTATGTCGTTGCAGATTTTTGATGATGCATACGCTTCTACCGTTGCCATGGAGGCCAAGGCGTTCAAATATGCAGCCGACAATGGTGCTGTCATTATGCAGTGCAGTTGGGGTTACAACTCGGCCTATTCGAATATAATGCAGGGATATACCCCCGGTCCGGCATCAGAGGAGGAGTGGGAGAGCATGTACCCGCTCGAGAAGGAGGCCATCGACTACTTTATCAACAATGCAGGCTCACCGAACGGAGTGATTGACGGCGGTATCGTTGTCTTTGCATCGGGTAACGAGTTTGCCGGCATGTCGGCCTTTCCGGGTGCATATTCAAAATGTATCTCTGTGAGTGCTGTCGCTGCCGATTACACCCCTGCGACATATTCCAATTTCGGTGTCGAGGTTGACCTCTCTGCCCCCGGTGGCGACGGTGACTACTATGGTCTTCCAGGCAGCAGTTACGAGAATGGAGGTATGATATACTCTACATTGGTTGTCGAGGGACGTCCCACATACGGTTACTATGAGGGTACATCTATGGCCTGTCCTCACGTGTCGGGTGTCATAGCCTTGGGCTTGTCATACGCCGTTGAACAGCGCCGCCACTTCCGTGCCGGGGAGTTCGTAGAGCTTGTCTACAACACAGCAAGAGATATTGACGGATATTTTACCGGTGAAAAGAAATCATACTATAACCACACGTCACCGGGCTCTGCTGCAACAAAGACCGAGCTTTCAAAATATAAAGGCAAGATGGGACGGCTTGTGAATGCCGCAGGCTTGTTGAATGCCATTAAGGAGAGTGGCAGTGAAATGCGTTTGCCTAACGTATATGTCGCTCCGGGCGAGAGCACCGTCATAGACCTTGCACGCTTCTTTATAGATGGTGAGGCACTCGTTTACAGCGTAGAGGTTGCCGATGCCGGTATTGCAGAGGCGAGCGTTACGGATACTTACATGACTGTCAAGGGAGTTTCGGTGGGTTTTACTGTCATTGATGTCACTGTTGACGGCAAGGTACACAGCATTATGGTCACAGTGCGCAACGGTGCCGGCAATAACGGTTGGATGTAATGATTCCATAATGCTCTTGTGATGAAAAGGTGGATTCTTTGTCTGTTGGCCGTTCTTTTGTCTGCAGGTGGCGCAGTGTTGTCCGCGCAGGAGAAAAGGCTTTTGTCGCGCCAGGCTCTCGACTCGCTCATGAACCCGCGCCCGATGCCCGAAGGGGGCAGTGTGCTGCGTTTCGATAGTTTGCAGAAGGATTTCGGCGTGATATACGAGACGGATTCTCCTTTGGTGACGGAGTACGGTTTTGTCAACGTAAGCGACAAACCAGTGCTTATCACAAGGATTACGTCGAATTGCGGCTGTACTACGGTGCAGATGGGCGACAGCCTTATAGCTCCCGGTGAAGAGGGAGTGATAAAAGTCCTGTTTAACCCACGCAGACGTTCGGGGACGGTAGACACCAACATCTTTGTATACACCTCGCTTTCAAGCAAGGAGCCTGTGGCAAAACTGACTCTTTTGGGCAATGTCATCGACAATGACGAGTGGAACCATCTGCCTTGTAGGATGGGAACCTTGAAGGTGAAGCGCAAGGATGTGCTCTTTGAACCGATTAGACAGGGAACAACTCCCCAGCAGCGCATACCCTGTGCCAATGTGGGAAAAGTGCCGCTTGTACTTTCGGCAAAGCTGTTGCCGCCGTTCCTCTCTTTCTCGACCCAACCGGCCGAGATTGCTCCGGGCGAGGAGGGTGACATTGTGCTGACAATAGACAGCAATCTGTTGCCGCCTGATGCTCCAGCTCTCTTCAATGTGGTTGTTGATGGTGTGGGTGGCCGTATTTCGGACAGGACAATAAAGGTGAAAATAGAAAATAAAGCAAATTTATGAAGACACTTTTGAAGACAATGGTGCTTGTGCTTGCTCTTACGGGGCTTGCCGCGTGCACAACCGATGAAGATGTAACTTCTCAGCAGCTCGAGGTTACACCCAACAACGTTTCGGGTATCTGGTCGCTTGCCGAGGTAAACGGTGAGGCTCTCCCCGACGGCCTCTATTGCTATATAGAGTTTGTGCGCAGGGACAGGACATTTACAATGTACCAGAAGTTCGACAGTATGTATCCCCGCCGCGTGACCGGCTGTTTTTCCATTGACAAAGAGGCGGATAAGGGCTACATCCTGAGCGGAAAGTATGATTATGGAATGGGCGACTGGAACAATTCATATATTGTTACAAGCCTGTTCAGTGAGTCTATGGTGCTCACAGCCGATGCCGGGAACGGCGATGTGTGCAAGTATGTACGCTGCAATGAGGTGCCGGCCGATATTCTTGAGTGGTTTGAACTTCAATAAACAGCTGTTAAAGGTATTCTGATGAAAAGGGCTTTTTCTGTTCTGCTTCTTGTATCACTCCTCTTCTCCTGTTCAAGCAATGTGGAGAGATGCACCATAAACGGACGTTACTCCACAGCTCCCGATGGAACAGTGCTTTATGTGACACCGGTGGATGATATTTTGTCGCCGCTCGATTCGGCCACGGTGAAGAATGGCAAATTCACATTCACTCTTCCCGGTGCGGCACGACAGGTGTGCTTCATCTCCTCGCAGAGTGTGCTTGACGGTAATTATCTGGTTGTAGAGCCGGGTGTGTTGGATGTTGATTTTCTTGCCGATGTTTTTGTCCGCGGTACGGCAAGCAACGAGCGCCTTGGCCGCTTTTTGGCCGAGAAGGAGAAGATTGTCAATCTGCGCCGTATGTGTAGCCCCGAAGTTGTGAAGATGCTGGGCGTGGACGAGGCTATGTGCGACAGTCTCAAGGAACTGGCAGTGATGGCCGGTTCTGTTTTCGAGGCGTATGCATTGAAAGAGATAAGAGAGAACATTGATGTACCGCTCGGCAGTTTTTATCTTGCGCAGTCTGCCGGTGTGGTATCATCGGCAAGGCTGTTGCCACTGTTTGATAAGGTTCCTGTTGAGTATCGCGACAAACTGTACAATGTCATAAGGAAACGCGTGGAGACCGAGATTGGGAATGTTGCTGTGACCGGGAAATACATTGATGAAGTCTCTGAAAATCTTGTTGCAACAGGAGTTGGCAGACGGTTCCAGAATTTTGAGCTCAATGACATCAATGGTGGCAAGCTGCTTCTCTCTGATGAGGTATTTGCCAACAGATACACCCTTTTGTTCTTTTGGGGAAGCTGGCAGAGTGGTGCAGAGGAGCAGATGGGAGTGCTCTCTGCTGTCTATGACAGATACCGTAGCAAAGGCTTGCAGATGGTGGGTATCTCGCTCGATGAAAGCGTGGCTGCCTGCAAAGCATTTACTGACAGGTTGCAGATATCATGGCCGCAACTGTGTAACCCCGACGGTGGCAGCGCCGAGGTGGCCGCTGCATACGGCGTGACAGAGCTACCTGCCGCTGTGCTTATAAACAAGAGGGGTACTGTCATTGCCCGAATGTCAACTATTGCCGATGTGCTGAAGAAATTTGAAGAACTCTTCTGATTCCATTTGTGGAAAAGCCGTATATACGCAAATTTGTGCAAAAAAATACAAAAAATGCAGCGGCTTTTAAACAAAATGGTTATCTTTGCAATTACAAATAGGGCAGGGCATCCGTTGCTTTGCTGTTTTCAATCAAAATATCTATTATCAGATTTTCATTATTGTGAGCTTTCCTTTGTGTATAAAGGTTGGCATCATCATCTTATTTATGTATCATATAGAACAATTAAGGAGCAAGGAGATTGCCGATTTGCAGTCCATTGCTCAGGATTTAGGAATCAAAGGTATAAAGTCGCTTGGCAGGGACGAACTGATTTATCGCATTCTCGATGGTCAGGCTATGCAGAACAGCAAGAGTGGCGCTCCGGCAGTAGTAAAGGAGGAGAACAGAATGAATCGCCGCGAGCATCGCCGTAACCGCATACATGCCGATGCACCAAGCAAGGTCTACACTGCAACAGGTGAAAAGGCTGTAAAAGTAGAAAAGGATGAACCCAAAAAGCCCAAACTGGAGCCTGAAAGTGTAAAGCTTGTCGAGAATATAAATGCACAGGTGTCGGTTGTGGAGGAAAATGATGTGCCAAAACCTGTGCCTGCTGCTATGTTGACTAACGAAGAGGCCCCAAAGGCAAAGAAACGTGGCCGCAAACCAAAAAGCGAGAAGGTTGAGGTCGAGGCTGTTGCGCCGGCCGAGGCATCAGAGGTGCCCGTTACAGAGATTGTAGAGATTAAGGCAGAGCAGGTCGCATCGGAGCCTGCAGTGGCCGCGGAGTCTCAACCCGGCGGTGAGCGCACTCCAAAGAAACGTGGCCGCAAGGCAAAGAACAAGACTGCCGAGCAACCTGCTGAACTGGTTGCCGAGGTTGTAGAACCTGCAGCGGAGGCTGTGGTTGCCGAAGAGGGTGAGGCTTTTGTTGCCATTGAGAACCTGCCCAGCGAATCGGGTGAAGTCCCGGTGGAACTGGCTGCCAAGTTTGAGAAAAACAATAAGGAGAACAGAAAGAATGACAGGAAACATCACCAGGGTGGTGAACGCCGTGAGCAGTCTCAACCCGAGGAGCAACCTACTCCAAAGCAGTATGACTTTGCCGATGTGTTGCGCGTTGAGGGTGTGCTTGAGATTATGCCCGACAACTATGGTTTCCTCCGTTCATCCGACTACAACTATCTTGCATCGCCCGATGATGTATATGTGTCACAGTCGCAGATAAAGCTCTATGGTCTGAAGACCGGTGACGTTGTCGAGGGTATAATACGCCCCGCATCGGCCGGTGAGAAATATTTCCCTCTTGTAAAGGTTAACCGCATCAATGGTTCGTCGCCAGAACTTGTGCGCGACCGTGTGTCGTTCGAGAACCTCACGCCGCTGTTCCCCGATGAGAAGTTCACACTATGCGCAGGCAGCTATGATAACCTTTCGGCGCGTGTGGTAGACCTTTTCTCACCAATAGGCAAGGGTCAGCGCGGTCTCATTGTGGCGCAGCCTAAGACTGGTAAGACAATGTTGCTGAAAGATATTGCAAATGCCATTGCCGCCAACCACCCCGAGGCTTATATGATTATGCTGCTCATTGACGAGCGCCCCGAGGAGGTTACAGATATGGCACGCAGCGTGAATGCCGAGGTCATTGCCTCTACATTCGACGAGCCCGCCGAGCGCCACGTCAAGATTGCCGGTATTGTGCTTGAGCGCGCAAAGAGAATGGTTGAGTGCGGTCATGACGTTGTCATTTTCCTCGACTCCATAACACGTCTTGCGCGTGCCTACAACACAGTCTCTCCCGCATCGGGCAAGGTGCTTTCGGGTGGTGTCGATGCCAACGCCCTGCACAAGCCCAAGCGCTTCTTTGGTGCAGCACGTAACATTGAGAATGGCGGTTCGCTCACCATCATAGCAACAGCTCTCATCGACACCGGCTCAAAGATGGATGAGGTTATCTTCGAGGAGTTCAAGGGCACCGGAAACATGGAACTGCAGCTTGACCGTTCACTGGCCAATAAACGAATCTTCCCTGCGGTGAATATCATAGCTTCATCGACACGCCGCGACGACCTGTTGCTTGACCGCCAGACACTCGACCGTATGTGGATTCTGCGCAAGTATCTCTCGGACATGACACCGATAGAAGCCATGGAATTTGTCAAGGACAGACTCGAAAGGACAAAGGACAATGATGAATTCCTGCTCAGTATGAATTCGTGATGGAATGATTCATTGTGCAATTAGAGGACGGCAAGCTTGCCGTCCTCTGATTGCACAATGAATGTTTGAGTGGATTATTCACGTTATATTGCTATGTCTTATAATCGTGTACTTAACGTTTGTAACCGGAAACCATCTTGGATGAGTCGCGGAGAATATAGAATTGGTCAACTTTCTCCATGTGGAATTTTGCATCTTTTCGGTCACGGACTAAAAAATCATTTTTGTCATAGACACATACTCCCCTTTCATTTTCACTATAAAGCCATAGTGAGATTTCGTATACGAGTCTTCCGTTTTTCCAAAAGTGCAGGCTTTCTTCAGAGCTTCCTCTTGCTTTTTCATTTTCCGGCCAGTAACGTTTTTTTATATAATCCGTTATAATTTCATTTTCTGTGGCTGCAAAATACCGCACGTAGACCATGGTGTCCCACTCTTTCGGCACAACCTTTGCAATGTCAACAAAGCACATTGTGGTGTCCTTACCATCAGTTTTCCAAGCCTCCCAATGTGCGCCCACCAGACGGTCAAGTCTCTCCTTGCGGCTCTCGAACAATCGCTCACAACTGCAGAGCAGCA
>JAZTXR010000022.1:0-30772 GCA_045636545.1 Bacteroidaceae bacterium | reverse complement strand
CACTCTAACAAGTTCTCCCGAACCGCTTATGGATACATTGACATCCGCAAATCTTTTGCCATAATCATCAACAATTGCTCTTATTTCGTTAATAGTTTCTTTTACAGTGCTCTCTCTTAGAAAATCCTCAACTGCATAGTTGTATTCAATTGCACCAAGTTTCCCGTCGGGCTTTATTGAATCATTGCACAACTCAATTACATAAGCCCTCATTACTGAATTTTTATAGTTGTTGAAACAGATGGTCTTTCCATTATATACAACATACTCATATGTGTCGCAACTATCATTTGCTATTGTAGAATAAGTCTTGCTTGCATAGCCGGAAATGGTGTATTGCAATAATAAAAGCAGAAGTATAAATCCTTTTCTAATCATAATTATTTGAATTTTAGAGGTATACCTAAAATGTTGAACAAATCTATCCAGTTATAGTTGAAATCGTCCTTGAAGTTCGAAGAGTATTTTGGGTAATCCTTATATCGTTCTTTGAAACCTTCGATCTGATTGGGTACTTCTTCCAAAAATCTATTTATGTCTATTGTGTCATTGGTTTCACTTGTAAAACTATTGTTCATAAACTTACTGAACTTATCATCTTCATCCCAAGTGGTGGAAATTTCGTGTCCTGCTCCAATGTGTTTGAAGTACATATCCTTGGCTACATGCTCTTGAAATTCGGCATTCGAGTAGCCTAATATACCTAAATAATCCTGTACGGCATGCATTGCTTCTGCAAATAGTGTTTCATAATTGACATGCTTGCTGTCTAATGTGATTTTGTTCGCATTGTATATTCCGTTTCTGTCGGTCCTGACACTGTCTTTGTTAAGGGTATGCAGGTCACCTCCTACTATGATTTCAGTTCCTAATTCATTCAATACATTCTGCACTCCTTTGGGTAATTGGGTTTTTAGTTCATTTACTTGATGTGTGTATCTGCCTTTTGTGGGTAAATAAAGTAATTTTAATGTATTGTTACTCTGTGTTGTGTCATTAATTTCAGCAGTGTTGTTGTCTGCGCTTCTATTGTGTGCGGTGTTTGTACTCAATATTGAACCCGGGTGGGCATTTGCTCTTGTGCTGTCAATTTTCAGGCTGTCATTTGCTGCCGGTGCAACCTTGGTATCATGTACAGGTTTATGTTCGTTTGCTTGTGGCTTCGGGTTAAACAAACCGCTAAAAATATTCTTTTGCTCCGGGTTGTAATTTGTAAACGGCGTTCCCGATTTACCGTCATTGAAGCCCGGTACTTTCAGTGTCTGTTTATCCTGTTGCTCTTTGGGAGCCTTGCTTTCGTTAGATGCAACTCCCGAATTGAGTATACCGGTTGTCCTGTCTTCAAAAAATACACTTTGTTTTGGCTTCTCTTCGTTTAGCAGTACATATGTTGTCTCATCTTTCTCTCCTAATATTTTTGGGAAAAGTGATATTAATGCACTGCGCTTCTTTTTCGCTTGTTCAATTTCCTTTGGATTGCTCGAAAGGAAAAATTCTTGATAATTGTTTTTCATGTGTAATAATGCTTTTTACAGCAAAATTACTTTGACAATGAAAAACAAGGTTGTTGAAATGCCACTTTCTCTTTCTCACTGCTAATATACACAAAACTGGCGCCTTTGTCAATAGAAAACGGCAATTAATTTAATCCCAATGCCGTTGTTTTGTTGTTTTGTACATGACGGCATTTTGTGTTCTCTCGCTTTTTTGTTATTTTCGCGGTTGGAAAAAGAAGATAGATGAAAAAATATAATTTCAATGCAGGGCCGTCGATGCTGCCGCGTGAAGTGGTGGAGCAGACTGCTGCGGCTGTTCTCGATTATGACGGTATACGAGGTGTCTCCACTATGGTCGACATGACACCAACGCGGTTTTTCAGTATATGGGTCAACTGTTATATCGTTACCAAAGTTTTTTTGTAAAAATCACATGAACTTTTTTGTATATGTGAAAAAATGTATTTTTCTTTGTGCATCGCAAAAATCAAATCAACGCCGGTGTCTGTGCGCAACGGATGCTGGCGGTGAATGGAAAAATATAGATAACCATTTAAACAAACACATTATGAAAAAGATTTTTGGTATTTTGTCAGTGGTGGCAGCTCTTTTTGTAGCAAGCAACAGCGCACAGGCGCAGGTTACAACTCCGGTGTTCGACAAGGGTGACAATATCGCCAGTCTTACAATCGGTTACGGTGGTCTTGGTTTCAGTCAGAGATTCGTTTATGAGCGTTGTGTTGCAACTTTGCTTGATGGAAATGCTTCTATCGGTGTCGGTGGTTCGTTGGGTAACAGCTTTGAAGCGAAAACCGAGAAAGCTTATGACACAAAAATTAAAACATTTGAAGATTGGATTTCAATAGGTGCTGTAGGTTCATTCCACTATCAGTTCGTCGACGGACTCGATACTTATGTTCAGCTTGGTCTGTGCGGTGGTTTTGACAGTGCAACTGCAAAAACTACTGTTGAAGGAGTAACTGTCAAAGCTTCGGATTCTCGTGGTTTCTTTGGCTTCACAACATCTCTTGGTGCAAGATACTATTTTAATGATAATTGGGCTGTCAATGCAGAGCTTGGTTATGTTGTAGGTTCATTCTTTATGGCCGGTGTAACTTACAAGTTCTAATTGGATAGTATTGTCCAAGTATAGCTGGAGGCTGCTTTTTGCAGCCTCTTTTTTGTGTTTTATATATAGCGTAGTTTTGATTTATTTTGTAGATGAAGCCTTTTTTCGTATTTTCGCGGTTGGAAAAAGAAGATAGATGAAAAAATATAATTTCAATGCCGGGCCGTCGATGCTGCCGCGTGAAGTGGTGGAACAGACTGCTGCGGCTGTGCTCGATTATGACGGCACGGGGCTGTCGCTCATGGAGTTGAGCCACCGTTCGGCCGAGTTCAAGCCGATACTTGACGAGGCACGTGCGCTTTTGAAGGAGCTGCTCGATGTGCCTGAGGGCTACGATGTGCTTTTCCTTGGTGGAGGCGCAAGCATGCACTTCTGCATGGTTCCGTTCAATTTCCTGAAAGGCAAAGCCGCCTACCTCAATACCGGCACCTGGGCTTCAAAGGCAATGAAAGAGGCAAGGCTTTTTGGTGATGTTGTCGAGGTGGCAACGTCGGCCGACAAGGCTTTCAGCTATATACCAAAGGACTTTACTGTGCCGGCCGATGCCGATTATCTGCACGTTACGTCGAACAACACCATCTATGGTACGCAGCTTCGCAAGGATATCGATTCCCCTGTGCCGCTCATTGCCGATATGTCGAGCGATATCCTCTCGCGCCCGGTGGATGTGGCAAAATATAACTGCATTTATGGCGGTGCACAGAAGAACCTTGCGCAGTCCGGGCTCTCGTTCGTCATTGTCAAGGAGAGCGCGCTCGGTAATGTCGAGCGTGCAATACCTTCAATCCTCGACTACCGCGTGCACATTGCAAACGGCTCGCTCTTCAACACACCGCCCACATTACCCATCTACACCGCGCTGTGCAATCTGCGTTGGGTGAAGCAGCAGGGTGGTGTCGTGGAGATGGAACGCCGGGCACGGGAGCGGGCACGGGTGCTCTATGACGAGATTGACCGTAATCCGCTGTTTTGCGGAACGGCTGCCGAGGATGACCGCTCGTTCATGAACATTGATTTTGTCATGGCACCCGGTTACGAGGGGCTTGAGGATGCTTTTGCCACTTTTGCTGCCGAGCGTGGTGTGGTGGCCATCAAGGGACACCGCACTGTGGGCGGTTTCCGTGCATCGTGCTACAATGCCATGCCGTTGGAGGGTGCAAAGGCGCTTGCCGGGTGTATGCGCGATTTTGAAAGAAAAACTAAAGGATAGAACATGCTTGCCGACGACATATACAAGACCATAGAGGAGCAGGGCGAGGCCATCTACACCGAGAAACGCAGCAAGTTCCTCGCTTTTGCCATCCCTGTCACCACCATTGAGGAGGTGAAAGAGTGGATAGAGGTGTATCAGAAGAAATATTACGATGCCCGCCACGTCTGCTATGCCTACCGCCTGGGCGAGCGTGGCGACCAGGAGCGCTCCAATGACAACGGCGAGCCGTCGGGCACTGCCGGAAAGCCAATCCTGGGGCAGATACACAGCAAGGAGCTCACCAATGTGCTTGTTATTGTGGTGCGCTATTTCGGTGGAGTGAAACTGGGCACCAGCGGCCTCATTGTGGCCTACCGTGCAGCGGCGGCCGAGGCGCTGGAGGCTGTTCCGCATATTGAAAAGACTATCAACGGCGAGATAGTCCTGAAATTTTCATACCCATTGTTGAACGATGTGCTGCGCATTGTAAAGGAGGAGGAACCCAAGGTTGTTGAGCAGGTCTTTGACAATGACTGTATGGTGCGCCTGTCAATGAGACTCTCGCGCCTGCCACGCCTCATTGAGCGTTATGAGAAACTGGTGATTGCAAGCAGGAATGATTTGAAAATAGAGAAACTTTAGTATTTTACCCGGCAAATGTAGGGCAGACCGGCGTGTCTGCCCGTTGAATATCCTGCTTCCTATGTACCCCAACCAAGATTTTTTCGACATACTGCAAACTGTCACCGTTGACTGCAAGGACAACGGTGAGTGCTTCACCGTGACCGACAGGGTTGTGGTGGTTGAACGCATGCTCGAAACTACACCATATCGTCTTGTGGCGCGTGAGCCGCTTGCGCTGTTGTATGCCAAGCGCCCGTTGCGCGAGGGTGACCGCGTGCTGCTCATTTCTTCGCACATCGATTGCGTGTATGGCCGCTGCTTCTGCAACGACGAGGGTGACTGTCTGCGCGGAACATTCGACAATAGTTTTACCAATGCCGCTTTGCTGTGGAATATGCTCAATGATACCCTCCCCGATAATGCTGTGGTTGCTTTTACAGGTGACGAGGAGAGCGATTCACAGGGCGCCGTTCAAACGGTTGTAGCACTGGGACAGATGGGCTGCGAGGTTGCATCGGCGCTTGTGCTCGATGTCACCAACGAGGGGTGGGAGAGCGGCGCGCTCTTTACGTTGGAGAACGATTTGGGTATTGACATCCTCACCGGCTACAACATAATCTCTTCGCTCGAAAAGTATGACGGGTGCTTTGCCTTCAAGCACAATGCCTTGCCCGATGAGTCGTGGGACTATGCCGACTATGGCATCCCGTCCATTACTCTGTGTGTTCCGGTGGGTGGCGAACTGCATGGCGATGCAGGCGTTTTGCTGCGCAAGGAATCGGCAGTGGAATATTGCAATGTACTGCCTCTGTTGGCAAGTTATTTAATTTAAAAAAATGAAATATTATATATTGTTATATTATTTTAATTATATTTGCAATCGGTGAGATTTGCATTGTGCAATTTGCCGATTTTTGATTTAAAACAATTAACTAACCAAAACCAAATGAAATGAAAAAACTTTTTACTTCTTTGTTTCTGTTGGGAATGATAGTTCCGTTCGGAGCATCAGCGCAGTTTCAGCTAAAAGACGAAACTGCGACTTACCCCGACAATGCACCTATTCCGGTGCATCCGGTACCCAGTGACCGACAGCTCTTGTGGAACGAGACCGAGTTCTATGCATTCTTCCACTATGGCATGAACACCTTTACTGGTTCCGAGTGGGGCTTCGGTAATGAAGCGGAGTCAAGATATGCTCCCAAGGCTATGCCCAATCCCGAACAGTGGGTTACAGCAGTCAAGGCTGCCGGTATGAACGGCGGTATTGCCGTTGTAAAGCACCACGACGGTTTCTGCTTGTGGCCTACTGCTACCACAGAGCACAGCATCAAAAATGCCGGTAATGAGAACGGCCGCAATGCCAACATTCCAAAACTGTTTGCCGATGCAAGCCGCAAGCATGGCATGAAGTATGGCTTCTACATCTCTCCATGGGACCGTAACTCGGCACACTATGGTAAGGATACATACGTTACCGAGGTGTTCCTGAAACAGTGCGAGGAGTTGGCCGAGTATGGTTCGGACCAGTTCGAGATGTGGTTCGACGGTGCACGTGGTGGCGACGGCTACTACGGTGGCGAGGGCGGTAATCGCGACATCGACCCCGAAATCTACTACGACGTGCCTAACTTACGTACACGTGTACACCGCATCGCTCCTAACTGTATCATGTGGGGTGTAGGTGGCGAAGCACGCTGGATTGGTAACGAGTCGGGTTACGCCGGCGAGACAAACTGGGCTATGACCGATTATCTCTCTGAGACTGTCATCCGCGAAGAGGGTGATATCGATGGTTGGTTCTGGAATCCGGGCGAGAGCGATGCCAAGGCAACAAGCGCCGGCTGGTTCTGGCATCAGGGCGAGTCAATGAAGAGCGCCGAGCGTCTCTTCCAGATGTACCTTGAGACCGTAGGCCGCAATGCGACACTTATCCTCAACTGTCCTCCAAACCAGTATGGTGTTCTCCCCGACAATACAGTGAACGAATTGACTAAACTTGGCAAGATGCTGCATGAGCGTCTGGCTGTTCCTGTGTATGGCCTTGACGAGAGCACTGCTGCTACCGATTTTGCCAAGAGCGCAAAGATTGAGGTCAGCGAGACACGTACAGGCGGAAAATACGAGGCTGCCAACCTCACCGATGGCAACAAGGAGACATATTGGGGTACAAACGACGATAACCTCACAGCAACCATAACACTCTCATGGGATACCCCACAGGTAATACGTTACCTTGTTATGCAGGAGCCTGTTTTCTTGGGTCAGCGCATAAAGGATTTCAAGATTGAATACAGTGCCGACGGTGCATCATGGACCGAGCTCTGTCCTGCAATGCAGACAACAACAGTGGGTTACAAGCGTATTATTCCATTGAACGGAAAGACAAGCGAAAGCTATGGCAGCGGTTACAATGCAAAGAAACTGCGCATAACAATTCTCGATAGCCGTGCTTGCCCATTGCTCTCAAATTTGAACGTATATTAATAAACATCGACACGATTATAAAAAAGAAAACTTATGAAAAAGAATATATTATTTTCAGCAGCGTTGATGTTTTTTAGCCTTGCATCTTCAGCGCAGACAACGATAACATTCGACAGCGAGGATTATAAATCCATAACTGTCTATGACAAATGGGAAAAGAGCCCATTCCGTACCGGTGCCCTAAGTGGAAATGCCGGAGTAACCGAGAATCCCGATGTGGAGGTGGACGAAGTGATTGGTGCGGCTCCAAACTCAACAGGTAAGGTTCTTGCTCTGCAGCGCAGCCGTTTCGGCAGCAACACCTTTGGTGTCAGGATAAACCTCAAGGAGCCTATCCGCATGACAAAGCAGTTGCAGTATATCCACATCATGACTCACCTCAAGAATAAACCAGAAAGCAGTCGTCTGATGGTTATTGGCTTGGGTAAACGAGTTGAGGATAGCTGGAACTGGCAGACTGGTGAAGAGGAGCAGTTCTGGGCTGTTACTAATGTTGATGTCGCTCCCAAGGATGGCTGGCAGGATGTAGTTGTCAGCTTCAAGGGTTTCTCATATTCAAAGGAGGAGAATGCTGCTAGCGGTATCGATATCTACTCATTGGTTATCGTTCCCGATGTACGCTCACCACACGCCGACAAGGCCGACTGGGTAGCTTATTTCGATGAGATTGTCATCGACAACAACCCCGACAAGCGTTTCTCTACCGACAAGTATGCCCTTACCTATGATAAGGATGCAACAATGACCCGCAATGACCGTTCTCTCAACAGTGTAAGTCTCGTTTCGTCGGGTACTACATATACCTCGACAGCTGCAAGCAAAAAGGTTTATACCGACAATACTCTTGTCAGCGTCTTCTCGGCTAAGGCGGGTACTACGGTACAGCCCAAGTTCAACTACACAGGCTCTTGGATGAGTGCATACGTATATGTTGACTGGAACAATAACGGTAAGTTCGAATACACTGTAAATGACAACGGTACACCGGCCGAGGGTAGTGAGATTGTAAGCTACAACGCAGCTATGATTGGCGAAACATGGTACAAGAGTGATGGTACAACTGTAGGCAATGGTAATACCATCGGAAGTGGTGTGCCTTCATTCACTATCCCTGCAGGAACTCCTGCGGGCCTCTACCGCATGCGTTACAAGGTCGACTGGAACAGCATTGACCCTGCCGGAAGCACAACAATCATTTCCGATGGTGGCGGATACGTTGACCTTATGCTCGATGTACATGGCGACAAGGTGTCTGTGAGTGCATCACAGCTCAATGGCGACATTGTATTGGCTGCCGATGAGAGCGCATTGCAGGGCTATATTACAGACTATGCAAAGCCTTTGACAGTTAAGGATATCCCGGCTCCCGGATTCATTCAGAATGGATTCGACCTCAAGTATGGTTATGATGTAAATGCTATTGAGCAGCTCGACGAGAACGGCAATCCCAACTGGATTATGGTCAATGTTCCGCAGAGTGCTATTGCTGCCGATGGTACATACACCATCCCGGCCGAGTATATTCGCGGTGGTCAGGTAAGTATCAAGGGCGATATGCAGCAGGCCTATGCCTACACTATCAGCGTTACAGGTGCAGATGGTGGTATCGTGTATGGCGGTAAGGAGTACAAGGATGGCGAGACAATCTATGTAAGCCAGTTCTTCACTGCCGAGGATGTTGCTGCTGTCAATGTCGATGGCTATACTGCCTCAATCTCATTGGATGCTCAAAGCAAGACAATTAAGGTTGAATATAAAAAGGTTCAGGAGTATGTTCAGATAAACTCGCTCAGTGAATTGAAGAACGATGCAGCCTATCACATCAAGGCAAAGACAGGCGAGGGCTATCTTGCATGGAATACAACCATTTCCGATACATATCTGAGCCTTCGAGGCCTTACGAACTCTTCTTACAACAATTTGCCATCGAACCAGGCTGTTGTGGATATTTACAAGTCTCCAGTGGACCCTTTTGATATGACTGTCGTGTGGCAGATTATCCAGGAGGATGGTAAGTACTATCTCTTTCAGCCTGCAAAGCAGGAGTATGTCACACGCGCAGACCGCGACTATAAGTTCACTGCCGAAAAGGTTGCTTTGGATAACATCCGCGACAACGGTGACGGCACCTTCAGCTTCCACGCAGGTGGTAACTACAGCGAGAGTTCTACATTTTTTGCCTGTATTGTAACTAACGAGGCTTTGACAGCTGTACGCAACTGGACATGGGACGACCACGGCTCTTTAATGTGCATTTTTGAGAATCCAAACATAGGCTTCGGCGAAACAACAGGTGTTGAGGACGTTGTTGTAGAGGGCGACAATGCCACAAAGGGGGTATACAACATGCTCGGTCAGAAACTCGACAAGCTTCCAGCTTCGGGATTTGTGATTGTGGATGGACGTAAACAACTGATAAAATAAGTTCTGACAAGTCTGTTAAAGATACTATGTGCAGTGCGGCCGGAAAACCGGCCGCACTTTTTTACTCTTACGCAAGCATAAAATGCAATCGTTTAAGAGGCTGTTCAAATTTCTTTCGAAAAATAATATTACATTATACGCGAGTTGTGCTTGCCTTTTTATGCTCTTTTTTGCCTGTTTTTCCTTTTTTGCAGTTACATAGCCCACCATGCGCCTTTTAAAAAAACATTCTAAAAAAGACCTGTAAAAATTTCAAGGACATAAATTCAAACAGTTTCATAAGCTGTTTGAATTTTATCGGACACCAATAATTTTTTTTATGCAAAAAACCTGTGATAATTTTGTAATGCTCTTTTCTTTGTTTAAATTTGCCTAAGTTAATGCAGTTTATATAATATAATTGCGAATCTGTCATCCCGACAGAGCGTAGCGACGAGGGAACTCAAAAACATCGCGAAACAAGAGATCTCTCACATGCGTTTGAGATGACAAGTATGCAGAATACTAACCTTAAAATTCAAATACCAATGAACACAATTGTTTCTCAGTTCAACATTCAGGGCAATGTTGTAGAAGTAGCTCCTTTGGGCAATGGTCTCATCAACACCACATACCGTGTGAAGACCGAGGGCACAGCTCCCGACTATGTGTTGCAGCATGTGAACAACGCAATCTTCCCCGATGTGGATATGCTCATGAACAACATTGTTGCTGTTACAGAGCACATCCATGGCAAGCTCGTTGCTGCCGGTGCCGATGATATCGAGCGCAAGGTGCTCAAGTTCGTTCCGACAAAGGACGGCAAGTACTACCACTTCGATGGCGAGAAGTACTGGCGCGTGATGGAGTTCATCCCCGAGACCGAGGGCATGACAGCCGTTACCCCCGAGACATCATACATCGTAGGTGAGACATTCGGTAACTTCCAGGCTATGCTTGCCGATATCCCGGCCGAGCTTGGCGAGACTATCAAGGATTTCCACAACATGGAGTTCCGTCTGCGCCAGTTGCGCGAGGCTGTTGCCGAGAACAAGGCCGGCCGTCTTGCCGAGGTCCAGTGGCTCGTTGACGAGCTCGAGGCACGCGCCGAGGAGATGTGCAAGGGCGAGCGCCTGCACCGCGAGGGCAAGTTGCCAAAGCGCATCTGCCACTGCGATACAAAGGTTGACAACATCCTTTTCGACAAGCAGGGTAACGTGCTTTGCGTTATCGACCTGGATACCGTGATGCCTAACTTCATCTTCTCGGATTTCGGTGACTACCTGCGCTCTGCTGCCAACACCGGTAAGGAGGATGACCAGAACCTTGACAACGTGAACTTCAATATGGAAATCTTCAAGTCATTCACAAAGGGTTACTTGAAGTCTGCAGCATCGTTCATCACACCGCTTGAGGTTGAGAACCTGCCATACGCTGCAGCATTGTTCCCATATATGCAGACAGTACGTTTCTTGGCCGACTACATCAACGGCGATACATACTACAAGATTCAGTATCCCGAGCACAACCTCGTCCGCTCAAAGGCACAGTTCAAGCTGTTGCAGAGCGTTGAGGCTCACCAGGCCGAGATGCAGGCATTCATTGCTGAGATTGTAAAGTAATAGAATTGCTTGAATAAGTATTATTGCGGTCAGCGCCTTGGCGCTGACCGCATTTTTTTATGCGCGTAAACAACTGTCCCTCTTGTTGAAGAGGGACGAGCCGTTTACGGCGGAGGGAGTTTAATAATCGCGGAGGGTGTTCAAACAGCAACATTGCTGCAAATTCCATCTTACTGTCTCTCCCCGTTTGTAACCCCTCCGCCTTCGGCACCTCCCCTAAAACAGTGGAGGAATGTGCAGCGCTTATGATTTAGGACTGCTAGGTTATTGTCCCTCTGTCTTAGTGGGGGCAGTGCGAAACAAAAGCACTGCTTGCGACGGCGGAACATTTATGTTCCCAAAGGAGTTCCTACTATTACGTGAGTAATTTCGGAGGGGGTACCTTTAACCGCACTTCATGCGCTTGCAACTTCCCAAGGTGCTCCCTTGGGGGAGGGGAGCTGTCACGTAGTGACTGAGGGGTACGGTTTCAAATCCCAAACACCAAGTTTGCAATATCAGATTCATACTCATCCCCATGCAGCTATAGTTACTGTCCCTCTTGTTGAAGAGGGACGAGCGACGTAGTCGCGGAGGGAGTTCAATAAAAGCGTTAATGCGTTTTCTTACCCAACTTCCTCGAACTGCTTTTTTGGTGCTTTGCAAACCGGGCAAACCCAATCGGCCGGCAAATCATCGAATGCCGTATTAGCGGGAATACCGCCTTTAATGTCACCAAACTCCGGGTCATAGACCCACTTACACTTCTTGCAACGGTACTTTTTCATCTTTTTCATATTGTTTGTTTTTAGTATTATGTCATCTCCTGTAGAAGGGGCGAACCGATGTGTTCGCCCTTGTGCACCTGAATTGCTTGTTTTTGGGCAGACACACTGGTCTGCCCCTACAGCGAAACTCGAGCGCGGCGGAACTCACACCCAACTTATACTATCTCCGGCAGGCTCTCTTTCCAGCGTTCGGCGTAGGAATCGAGAATGCTACGCACTTTTTGCCCGATGATGGCATAGTCATCCTCCTTCAGGTTCGCAAGCGACACACGTATGCTCCATTCGGGTCCGTCGAAGCCGCCGCCGTTGAGCACCACAAGCGAGGTCTCTGTTGCAAGGCGGAACACAACATCCAATGGGCTGTGGTTCAGTCGCAACCAGTCAACGAAATCTTCGCCATAGAAACGCTTGCCCCAAACGGTGAGGTCAATCTCGGAGTAGTAGCCGGCACGCAGTGGGTCGGGTACCAGGGTGAATCCCATATTCTCCCACAAGGTGTTGAGGCGCTTGTCAATGATTTCGAGCATCGCCCGGCTGAAGTTGTCACCCTCGCGCTTGTCAATGATGGAGTAGAGCGCGAACAGTGTCATCTGCAACTGTTGTGGCAGTGACAGACCCGATGTGTGGTTCAGTGCCACCTGGCGGGTGTCGGCAACCATGCGGTCAATGAAGCGCATGTTTTCCACGTCATGTCTTATGCTGCCGTAGCGCTGTTGCAGCTCGCCCTTGCGTTTGCGTGGCAGGCGCTTGAGCAGTGTGTCGAATATGTTGTCGCGGTGCAGTGCAATGGCCGCTGTGCGCCAGCCTGTGGCGCCAAAGTATTTCGAGAATGAATAGACACAGATGGTATTGTGCGGCAGGCGTGCCATCAGCGACTGGAAACCGGGAACGAAGGTTGCATATACATCGTCGGTCACAATCATCAGGTTGGGGTTCCAGCGCTCCACAATGTCCACAAGCAGGTCGACAGTCCTGCCATCCATGGCGTAGCTTGGCGGATTGCTCGGGTTAACGATGAACAGCGCCTTGTATGCAGGGTCGCGCAGTTTGTTGATGCCCTTTTCACTATACTGCCACAGGTGCAGCCCGTCGTCGCTCATGCGGCTTGCGGGTATCTCTGTCACCCTGTAGTTGTAGCGGTAGAGCTTTGGAATCTCAATGTAGGGGGTGAACACGGGTGTCATAAGCGCAATCTGGTCGCCGCGTTCGAGCAACCGGTTCTGTTGCAGGCTGTCGAATATGTAACACATTGCTGCCGTGCCGCCTTCGGTGGCAAAGAGGTCAATCTCGCCCTGTGGTGGGCGGCCGTTGCACAGCTCCTGTGCTATGTAGTCGTTAACGGCTATCTCGGTGTGCGGCAATATGCGGTCGGGTACCGGGTATTGGTTGCCAATCACACCCTCGGTCCATTCGTGTATGAGCTCGTCGGCATTTACCTTGTGCTCCTCAATCATGTAGCGGTAGCACTTGCCAAGGAATTCCACTCCGTCCTCCTTGCGCTCGGCCTTAAGGAATGCTTCGAAGCGTTCGGCGATGCCCTCTTTCTGCGGTGTTCCCGCAATGCCTTCACTGCATTCCCAGTTGCGGCGGCACTCGTCGATTCCGAACCTGCCAAGCTCAAAGAATGCCTCGCGCGGCAGGGTGGCAATCCAGTTGGGGTTTCCACGCCCTGCATTCAGCATAGTGTGGGTCGATTTTCTTATACTCTCATCGGCAAGCGCAATAAGACGGTCCTTCAGCTCAAAAGGGCTAATCTTCTCCATCTCCTTCTCAAAATTGCTCACCTCACTGTGGTCGTTCAAATAATGGCTCATAATATTAAAAGTTAAATAGTTAATCGTATGTTGTAGGGGCGAACCGGTGTGTTCGCCCTGTTTGCACCGGAATTGCTTGCCTTTGGGCAGACACATCGGTCTGCCCTACATCTCTTTTATAACTGTCCCTCTTTTTGAAGAGGGACGAGCGAAGCGGAGGGAGATTGAATATTGCTTATCTTTGCCAAAACTCCGCCACTCCTTTGGAGCAATAAGCTGTCGCTTGCGACTGAGGTTTTATATTGTCCCTCTGTTTTAGGGGGACGAGAAATTACATCGTAATTTCGGAGGGGGTATCTTTTAACCTTTGGCAAAGCCAACTTAATCGCACCCCGCGGGGCGTCACCTAAAATTGTCCCTCTGCCAAATCCCCCTCCGCCTTCGGCACCTCCCCTAAAACAGGGGAGGAATATGCTGTGCGCTTGTAGGTCGGCTACGTTACTGTCCCTCTGTCTTAGTGGGGGCAGTGCGAAACAAAAGCACTGCTTGCGACGGCGGAACATTTATGTTCCCAAAGGAGTTCCTACTATTACGTGAGTAATTTCGGAGGGGGTACTTAAATCGGCACAGTTGTCACAAGTTTTCACCTTTCCGCTTTCAGCTTTCACCTCGTCACGCTACCATCAGCGTCAGGAAAACGCCCCACAGGATTAGCAACGTGTTGCCGACGGCGTATGTTACCGTGTAGCCAAGTGCCGGTGTTTCGCTACCAAGGCTCTCCTGTAGCGCGCCGATGGCGGCCGTGGTGGTACGTGCTCCCGCGCAACAGCCAAGCGCAATGGCGGGATGGAATTTGAACAACTTTACTGCGACAAACACGCCAAAGAGCAAAGGTAGCGATGTGGCAACAATGCCTGCCAGGAACAGCGACAGGCCAATCTCGCGGAAACCCTCGACAAAGCCCGGCCCTGCCGATATGCCAACGATGGCTATGAAAATGTTAAGCCCAAGATTGTTGAACACCCACAGCGCACCCTCGGGTATTGCGCCCATTGTGGGGTGGTGTGCACGCCACCAACCGAATACCAGACCGGCTATCAGTGCTCCGCCGCTGCTGCTAAGGCTCAGCGGTACACCGCCAATGTGCAGCGTGAGTGTGCCAATCACCGCGCCAATGAAAATGCCAATAGACATGAAAACCACGTCGGTGGCGTTTGTTGCAGGGTCGGGGTAGCCAATCTCCTTTGCGGCAAGCAAAACCTCAATCTTCTTGCCCACAAGTTCAATAACATCACCAGTGTTCAATTGTGTGTCGGCAAACACCGGTATGTTCACTCCCATGCGCCTTATTTTCTGTATGACAACGCCGTGCATATATGGCTGCCTGCGCAGTTCGCCAACCTTCTTGCCGCCGAATGTCATGTCGCGTTTGTGCGAGTGCCCGGCAACGGTGGTCTTTATTACCATCACGGGGAAATCGAGCAGTGCAGTGTCATCCACCTCGCGCCCAATCCATTTCTCCTCGCCAATGGTATATTCGTAGCGGCCGCTAAGCACCACCTCGTCGCCAAGATGCAGCACCTCGCGCGGCCTCACATCATCAACAATGCGCTTGCCCTTGCGTATGCGCTCCACAAACAGCCGTTTCCCTTGCCGTTCAAAGAAAGCTTCAAGCTCCTTTACGCGACGTCCTTGAGCAAACCAGTCGTTCTCTATCGCATAACTGCGGAACTCAACCATTCGCTTCGCGCCCACAATGCCCGGCTTCTCGCTGTCGTCGCTGCCCATCTGCTTCTCAAGCTCGCGGCACTTCGCCTTCAGCTTGTCGACACCACCAAGCAACTTCGGCGCCAGGCGCGCAAGAATCCACGCCGACCCCGCCGTGCCGAATATGTAAGTCACAGCGTATGCAACCGGTATGATGTTCAGCGCCTTCTCCTGCTCGTCAGCCGGCAACCCAAGCCCGCGGATGGTATCGCCCGCAACGCCAATCACCGCGCTTATGGTCTGCGAGCCCGACAGCAACCCCGCTGCTTCGCCCACATTGTAACCCATCACCAGGGCAATACCCCAGGTGGAGAGCAGAATGAACACACACATAACAACGGCAAAGAAAACCTGCGGCAAACCCTCCTTGCGCAGTCCCGCAAAGAACTGCGGCCCCACCTTGTACCCAATGGCAAAGAGGAACATCAGGAACGCCACCTGTTTCAGCGGCCCCGGCGTTGGGATATTAAGTTGCCCAATGAGCACCCCCACCAGCAGCACACTCGTCACAATACCCAGGCTGAACCCTTTTACCTGAACACGCCCAACGAGGAAACCAAGCCCCAACGTCAAGTAAATAGCCAGCTCCGGATGCGCCTGCAAAAGATTAGTAAACCACTCCATAACAGTACAGTTTAATTTGAGAAGATAACGGGGGGGTAGGGGGATTTGTTTGGAGAGGGGGATTGTGGCTTGAAATATGTTGAATTGCTAAAAAGTTCCAAGATTGTTCCGAAATAGTTCTGAACTATTTGGAATCACTTTGATCAGATATTTACTTTGCAGCAGAATTTATATTATTAGATATGGAAGAGAACAAAATTAATGCAGAGACTAAAGCCGGCATTAAAGCAGCTGGAAAATTCTTGTATAAGGAAAATCATAATACAGACTATCAAGCGATGGTCAAAAACGATATTAAATATATCAATCGCGAACTTGAGAGTGAGGATATTGAGCAACTGATAAATTGCAACAAGGTGATATCTGCCAACTATGGTTACTTACTTGTAAAGAAAGGCTTTATTCCAATGCTCGAAAGCGACATTCGCGAAAGAGGTTATGACTGGAATCTTGAGAATCTGAAACAAATGAGGAATAGTTTAGAAAAAGAACTGTATGTAGGTGCGGCATTGTCCTCTGCTGGTGAAACAGCACTAGAATATGCAGCAGAAAAACTGTTCGGGATAGGGTGAACTAGGATTACTGCATGTCCGGATGGCTATCTTATAATAATTGTTGGGGCTACAGAAATAACAATTGTTATTGAATTTTAAATGTGTGTATAATTAATGGTTGTGCTTGTAATAAAGTAGAAAAATATATCAACACTATTATTTAGGTTATTAATGCATTAAATAATGAAAGTAGTTATAATAAGATTTTGATACTGTCGAATAGGTGCGTGATTTGCGAGGTTTATAGACGGAGAAACTAAATATGGATGTAAAAATGTCATTTTTGCGCAAATATTATATGTTTTTATGATGAAAATAGTGTGATGTTTGTTATATTTGCATTGGATATTAATTAAAACGGTATGAATTATGTTATTATCAGCTAAATTTGAAAATATATATTCATTCAAAGAAGAAACCCGTATTCTATTTACTGCGAGTAAGAGCGATCAATTACCATTACATGTGTCTAGAGCAGAGAAACGTGATGATATTTCTGTACTTCGTATGGGATTGATTTATGGGGCAAATGCTTCTGGTAAATCAAATATCATAAAGTGCTTGGGTATAATAAAGTCGTTTGCTTTGAATGGTTGGAGTAATCGTAGATACAACTATTTCAAAATGACTAATGAACCTAAAGAACGCTCAAGTATTGAATTGGAATTCAAAGTTGATGGTCAGTTTTTTGCTTATGGTGTTGCATTCTCTAAAGGTGGTTTGCTAGAAGAATGGCTGTACAAGACAGGAAGTCGTAAAGATGTCATGATTTTTGAGCGCAAACGTACTGGTGACGATTGGGAGAATGTTATAGCGCCTCAGTTTTTGAAAGAAGAAAATGGTCAGTTCTTGAATTTCTTGATTGATGGTACACCTACCAAGGGAAGTTTTTTAAGTGAGTATATTGAACGAAATGGTAAAGGTATTGATGCTATTAAATTGGTACGAAAGTGGTTTGAAAATTTGAATATAATATTTCCAGAAACGCATAGAACAGATTTCCCATTTCGAGTGGTAAACGATATTCAATTCAAAACTGTAATGCGCGAATTATTAGAATATTTTGACACAGGTATCTCTGATATTTGTCGCGTGGAATCAAAACCAGAAGAACTGAATATACCTGATAAAATAAGACAAGATGTTGAAGAGAACCTTGACGGTAAAAATAGCAATCTTGGTGCTGTGATACACAATAAAAATCGTTTTATCTTTGCAGAAAAAGATGAGTCAAAGAATCTGAGATGGTATGAATTGAAAACCATACATAAAAATTCTGACAACGATTCTGATTTTGTTTTTGAGTTGTTTGAAGAGTCTGATGGTACATCTCGTTTGTTTGATTTTATTCCAATGCTTATTGATATGCGTACAAACGATGCTGTATATGTTATTGATGAGATTGACAGAAGTCTACATCCAATGTTGACTTTAAAGTTAATTGAAATGTATAATAATATACTACGTAGTGATTCTCAGATGCAATTGATATGTACTACTCATGAATCAAATCTACTTTCTGCAGCTCCTGTTCGTTTAGATGAAATATGGTTTGTAGAGAAAGATAAACAGGGAGAGAGTCATTTGTCTTCGCTTTGCGAGTACAAACCAAGGGAGAATATTCAGAAAGGTTATCTAAACGGACGTTATGGCGCAATTCCTTTTTTTGGCGAACTAAATAATATTCATTGGGGAGATGCGAAGTAGAAATAGTTTAATGCGTGAACGATATGAAGCATTTCGTGATGCACGTATCATTGTAATTGCCTCCGAGGGAAAGGAAACTGAAAGGATATATTTCAGTGCTTTAGCTAAGGAATACGCAAATCCGCGTGTACATGTGCATATATTAAAAAGAAGCATGGATGAACAAAATAATTCAAGTCCAGAACATGTGTTAGAGCTGCTTAATGATTATAAGAGGCAATATGCTTTAGAGGCTGATGATGAACTTTGGTTGGTGGTGGATAAAGATCGTTGGACAGAGGCTATGCTATCGCGTGTGGCAACTGTGTGTGTACAAGATAATTTTATGCATATGGCATTGAGTAATCCATGCTTTGAACTGTGGTTGTTATTGCATTTGGTAGATGTAGCATCACTAACGTCTGAAGAACAAGAACTTTGGGCGAAAAATAGTCGAAAGTCTAAAAATGCCGATCCATATCTAAAGTTGAGGTTGCGTAAAGAAATGGGGGCGTATCGCGAATCGAGATATGATGCTCACATGTTGATTGAGCATGTAGCTGTAGCGATAGAAAGGGCTAGAATTTTGGATAAAAAGATTATGGATCGTTGGCCACAGACGCTTGGGACTCGAGTGTATAAGCTGGCAGAAAGTATAATAAATAAGGATTTTCAGTGAAATACAAAGGTCTGGAGCTAATATTTTGTCCCTGACCTTTGTTTTATATTTTACACGTCTCAAACAACTTAGCTCCGGATGCGCCTGCAAAAGATTAGTAAACCACTCCATAACAGTATAGTTTAATTTGAGAAGATAACACGGCGGTTGGGGGATTTGTTTTGGAGGGGATTGTGGCTTGAAATATGTTGAATTGCTAAAAAGTTCCAAGATTGTTCCAAGATTGTTCCAAAACTGTTCCAAAATAGTTCTGAACTATTTGGAATCACTTCAATCTGACATTTACTTTGCTGCAAAATTTATATTATTAGATTATGGAAGAGAACAAAATCAATGCAGAGGTTAAAGCCGGCATTAAAGCTGCTGGAAAATTCTTGTATAAGGAAAATCATAATACAGACTATCAAGCGAAGCTCAAAAACGATATTGAATATATCAATCGCGAATTGGAGAGTAAGGATATTGAGGTGTTGATAAATTGTAATAAGAACATTTCATCCCAATATGGCTACTTGCTTGTAAAGAAAGGTTTTGTCCCAATGCTCGAATGCGACATCCGTGAAAGAGGCTATGACTGGAATCTTGAAAACCTTAAACAAATGAGGAATAGCCTGGAAAAAGAATTGCTTGTAGGTGCGGCATTGTCTTCTGTTGGCGAGTCTGCTCTAGAAAATGTCGCAGAAAAACTGTTTGGAATGGGGTGAGGTGGTTACTATGGTATATTTAAAACCGAATTAATTAAATTCCAATTGCTGAATTTAACAAAATTGATATCTTGTGGGGAGGATCTCGCAAAGTTTGTTTATATTTGTAATTTATCATATAAATATAGTAACGAGTAAACACGCAATTATAAGGTACCAGGTACTTGATTAGATGCTTTAGTAAATGGGAACGTAATTTCTATGTTAACGTTATGTAGGAGCATAGAATTTTTTTGAATTATTTTTACTTTGGCACTTAACGCAAACAAATGTTTATATGGATTTAGGTCGAGTTGATATTCTTGAAGGTAATTTCCCTGAAGTTGTTTTAGAACAACTTCTGCGTGACCATACCACCCAACGTAATATATTTTGGGCCACAAATGACTATGAACAATGGGGTGACGGATATGCAGAGGCCGACGAGATTACATATGAGAAAATCTGCGACAATAACAAGATTATTCCTCGAGTATTAAAACATCGTTTGCAACAAGCAGCACGTTCCAAAGAAATGGCAGAGGTGTTCACTCCTTCGTGGGTGTGCAATGCTCAAAATAATTTGATAGATAATGCTTGGTTTGGGCGCGAAGGTGTTTTTAATGTCGAGGTTGAAGAGAATGGGGAACATTCTTGGATTACGACAACAGAGCCTATAGAATTTCCTGATGGCAAAACTTGGAAAGATTATGTGCGTGATAATCGTATGGAGATTACTTGCGGTGAAGCACCATACATAACAAGCCGTTATGACACAACTACAGGCGAATTGATACCAATAGAAAAACGCATAGGCCTTCTTGACCGTAAACTGCGTGTAATAAGCGAAAATGTCCATACATCGGGTGAATGGCTTTCTGCTGCACAGGATGCATACAAAAGTATATACGGTTTTGAATGGCAGGGAGACAATCTGCTGCTTGCAAGAGAGGCGATGCTGTTTTCTTTCATAGAAAACTACGAATTGAAGTTTGGCAAACGCCCGATGTTATCTTCAATAAAATATATTGCATATATTATTTCGTGGAATGTTTGGCAAATGGACGGCCTCAAAGGGGTTGTTCCGAATTCCTGCAAAGATATAATCGAAGCTTCATTATTTGGAGACGAAATGATAACTCCATGTAAAGGCTGTGCTGACGGTGGTTATAATAATCATACAGGCACATATTGCCTAATTAAGGATTGGAGAGCCAAAGACCCTGAAACCAAAAAAATGGGAAAGAAAATTCGCTTTGTTGATTTACTAAAGTAATAAGGATTCTAACAAAATATAACCTATGGCTAAATTTGTTTCATCGTTAAAAGCAAAACTCATTTATGTATTCCGCATAAATGATAAAGCCCATGCCGGTTGCCTTAAAGTCGGAGAGGCTACACTTTCTGATGAAGAAAATCTGTGGGGATTATCACCCTCAAGCCATCAACTCAATGCAGCAGCCAAGAAGCGCATCAATCAATACACGCAGACTGCCGGTATTGCATATGATTTGTTATATACCGAACTCTCTATCTTCACTCGTGGCGGTGCTATTATGAGCCTGACGGATGGTGAAGTACACAAGGTGCTTGAGCGTTCAGGTATCAAGAAGAAGATCTTTGATACAGAGAATAAAGCCAACGAATGGTTTATTACAGACCTTGAAACTGTCAAGAATGCTATTAAGGCTGCAAAAGAAGGAAGAATGTCGCTATCTGCGACAGAGGTAAGCACAGAGCGGAGCCCAATTATATTCCGCCCTGAACAACGCGATGCCATAGACAAGACCAAAAAACAATTCAAAAAGAGCAACCAAATGCTGTGGAATGCAAAGATGCGTTTTGGCAAGACTCTATCAGGATTGCAAGTGGTAAAGGAAATGGACTTCGGCAGAACGCTGATTTTGACACATCGCCCCGTTGTTGATGCCGGTTGGTTTGAGGACTTTTCAAAGATATTCTATGATACACCGAAGTATCGTTACGGCTCAAAGAATAACGGTGAGAACCACGAATCATTGGAATATCTTGTGGCAAAGAATGGAATCCATTATGTTTACTTTGCATCAATGCAGGACTTGCGAGGCTCTTCTCTCGTAGGTGGTAATTTTGATAAGAATGACAAGGTGTTTGCAACTCCTTGGGATTTTATTATCGTTGATGAAGCTCACGAAGGTACAAAGACGGAATTAGGTGAGGCAGTTATGAAGGAACTGACAAAGGAGCAAACAAAGGTTCTCCGTTTGTCCGGTACTCCGTTTAATCTGTTCGATGACTACAAAGAGGACGAGATATACACTTGGGACTATGTGATGGAGCAACGCGCCAAAGCAGAGTGGGATTTGACACACTTTGGCGACCCTAATCCTTATGCAGGCCTTCCCCGTCTTAATATCTATACATACGACCTCAACAAACTATTGGAGGGTTATGGTGACTCCGAATTGGCGTTCAACTTCCGTGAGTTCTTCCGTGTAGACGATTTAGGAGAGTTTGTTCACAAGAAAGATGTTAGTTCATTCCTCAATCTGATATGTAAGAAAGACGAGGATAGCAACTATCCATATTCTACAGAAGAGTACCGCGATAACTTTCGCCATTCACTTTGGATTGTGCCGGGCGTAAAAGCAGCAAAGGCCTTGAGTGCAATGTTGCAATCTCATACCGTGTTCAGTCAATTCCAAGTAGTGAATGTGGCTGGCGAAGGTGATGAAGACCAAGAAAGAGATGATGCACTCGAACTCGTTAATAAGGCTATTGGTGATAAGCCTGAAGAAACATACACGATAACTCTTTCTTGTGGCCGTCTGACTACAGGTGTGAGCGTAAAGGCGTGGACTGCTGTATTTATGCTTGCCGGTTCGTTCAGCACCGCTGCATCTAGTTATATGCAAACAATCTTCCGCGTTCAGACACCTGCCACCATTGGAGGCAAGGTGAAGGAGGAATGCTTTGTTTTTGATTTCGCACCAGACCGTACTCTGAAAGTAATAGCAGAAACAGCTAAAATTTCAGCAAAGGCCGGTAAGACAACGAGCGATGACCGCAAGGCTGTAGGCGACTTCATCAACTTCTGTCCTATTATCGCATACGAAGGCTCAAAGATGAAAGCCTATGATGTACCGAATATGCTTCAGCAGTTGAAGAAAGTATATGTTGAGCGTGTTGTTCGCAATGGCTTTGAAGATGGTTATCTTTATAATGATGACCTTATGCGTCTTGACTCTTTGGAGTTGCAAGAGTTTGCCAAACTGAAGAAGATTATCGGTTCAACCAAGGCTATGCCAAAGAGTGGCGAGATAGATATCAATAATCAAGGCTTTACCCAAGAGGAACATGAACAGTTGGAAAAGGCCGAGGAGAAGAAACGTAAAAAGAAAGAACTTTCTGAAGAGGATAAACGTCTGCTTGAGGAAAAAGCGGAGAAACGCAAGAACCGTGATACCGCTGTTTCAATTCTGCGCGGTATCTCAATCCGTATGCCATTGATGATTTATGGTGCAGATTTGACCGATGAAAGCAAAGAAATTACCCTTGACAACTTTACATCACTTATAGATGATGGCTCTTGGGACGAGTTTATGCCAAAGGGTGTAACAAAAGAAATATTTGAGCAGTTTAAGAAATACTATGACCCTGAAGTGTTCTGCTCTGCGGGCAAACGTATTCGTGCAATGGCAAAGGCTGCCGATGCCTTGGATATAGAAGACCGAATAGAGCGTATTACTGCAATATTCAACACCTTCCGCAATCCCGACAAAGAGACTGTTTTGACACCTTGGAGAGTGGTTAATATGCATCTTGGCGACTGTTTGGGAGGTTGGGTGTTCTTTGATGAGACAAAGGAGAAACCATTGCTGACCCCTCGTTTCGTTGATAACGGCGAGGTTACAAAAGAGGTTTTCACATCAAATGCACGCATTTTGGAAATTAACTCCAAATCCGGTCTCTATCCTTTGTATATGGCATACTCCATTTACCGCGTTCGTTTGGCAGAGAAGTTAGATGATGCCGATACAATGGAAAATACTCCGGAACGCCACCTTAAAGTTTGGGAAGCAGTGCTTCGTGAAAACATCTTTGTTCTCTGTAAAACACAGATGGCAAAGAGTATTACTCGCAGAACTCTGCGCGGTTTCCGCTCAATAAAGGTAAATACTCGTTACTATGAGGATTTAATCAATCAAATATCACATAAGACTGCTAAATTTATCTCTCAAATGAAGCAGGGCAAAAACTATTGGAATGCAAACGAAGATAACGATATGAAATTTACAGCAATAGTAGGTAACCCACCGTATCAAGAAGAGGGGCTAAACACGAGAAAAGCTCCTATTTATCATTTATTTTACGATGCAGCGTTTAAGATATCTGATAAAGTAACTCTTATTACACCAGGAAGATTCCTCTTTAAGGTCGGTCAGACACCCAAGGAGTGGATGGATAAGATTTTGAATGACGAGCATTTTAAAGTTGTAAACTATTATCAGCGATCTGCAGATATTTTCCCAACAGTTGAGATTAAGGGAGGTGTTGCTGTAACATATCGTGACGCCAAGAAGAACTTTGGCAAGATAGGTATTTTCTCTGAATATAACGAGTTAAGAACTATATTGCAAAAAGTGTTATCACATAGCAAATTCTCGAAAGGAGAGTTCTCGAATATTGTATCTTCGCAAGGGGTTTACAAGTTTACAGATTGCGTATTTAAGGACTTCCCAAATGTTCTCGAAGTACAAGGAAAGGGTACAGCTTCAAAAATCACTTCTAACTGCTTAGAGAATATGTCCGAACTATTTGTGGAAGATCTGCCAAATGATGTTTCTATTGGATATATCAAGATGATTGGCAGAAGTAATAGCCAGCGCGTAATTAGGTGGATTAAGGATATATATGTGCAGAACATTGAGAGTTTAGCATACTACAATGTGTTAATTACAGAAGCCAACGGTGCTGGCGCCTTGGGAGAGACCTTAAGTTCCCCAATTGTTGTGCCGCCAATGGTGGGTCATACAGATACTTTTTTGAGTATTGGTATGTTTGAAACGCGATCTGATGCGGAATCTTGTTTAAAATATATTAAAACAAAATTTGCGAGAACATTATTAGGATCTCTGAAAGCAACTCAACATAATCCTAAAGATACTTGGAGTAATGTTCCAATGCAAGATTTTACAAATTCATCTGATATTGATTGGAGTAAGTCTGTAGCAGAGATTGATAAACAGCTCTATGAGAAATACGGTCTTGAGCAGTCAGAGATTGATTTTATTGAGTCCAAAATAAAACCAATGGAATAGAAAATATAATTACTTATCATACTCAAAGAACACGTATAAAATTAGTAAAACATGGCACTTTTTTCAGAACGATATGGTTACCTAAGTCCAAGAACGGTTATTATTAGAGAACAAATAACAGAACAAATACAAAACAGCATCTATAACTGGATAACAAAGGTCTATAATGAGAATTGCTATTCACCAGATTTTGATTTTCGTGCATTAGAACACTATATATGGGTGTATTTTTTAGATCAAAGGATAGATGAATATAAAAGACAAAATGATATCATCAGGCACTATATTCTTAACGAGAAATTTATTTGGTTTAGTAAACTAGATTTAATTGAGGTTGTATATGAACAATTAGTAAAAATGTCTCCAAAGATTAAAGTTTTTACAGAGTTCTTAAATAACGAGTTTGAAAGGCACAATTTTGCATATAGATTAGTTGATGGTCGCATTGTTGAAATAACAAGCGAAGAAGAGATAAAGGCTGTCGAACAAGCATTAATAACCCCAATAGATGGAGTAAGAACACATTTACAAACAGCGTTAAAGCATCTTTCGGCGTCTCAAAATGAACCAGATTACCGAAATTCAATAAAGGAATCTATTTCAGCTGTGGAATGTTATTGTCGAACTATAATAGGAGAGAACTCGCTTGGCAAAGCATTAAACAAGATGGAAGCAAATGGCATTACTCTGAACACCACCCTAAAAAGTGCATTTGAAAAACTGTATGGATATACAAATAACCCAGATACAGGAATACGGCATGCTTTAATAGATGATACAAACATCCCAACATCAGCTGAAGCGACATATATGTTAGTAACTTGTAGTGCTTTTATTAACTATCTAAATACAAAGAATATTTAGTAGTATATACGTCTTTGGTATTCGTATTACTTTTATGATTCTTTTACAAATAAAACGTCTGACAACATAAAAGATTATTGTCAAGAATGGTTGCACATTAACGGCAATACTTTTTTCAAAGGGATATATAACATCGCTTATTGCGTGTTAAACTTATTTCGATAAATTCGCAACAGAGGTGCTGGCAAACCTGAGGAGATACCGAATTACTTCGTTATGTGTGACCGTTTAATAGCAACAGACAACTTCGACTAAATATCAATGCGTATAGTAAAGAGAATGTAAGGAGGATATTGTAATGGAAATTAGTTCAGACGACATTAAAAATATTATCAAAAAGAATAGTGATAATATAGCCTTTGTTATTGGCAATGGCATACATTGCCAATACAGAGACTGCAGTATTTCGTGGGAAGAATTATTAAAAAACTTATGGAATGATTATGTTGGGAAAAAATGCAACATCCCTGTTGGAACTTCATTTACAGAATTTTATGATATTTTGGAGTTAAATCGCTTTTGGGGTAATAATGGTACCATTCCACTGAATAGTGTACAGCTAATTCAACACAGAAGTACTGTTAAGCAAAATGTGGCAAACAAATTCCCGGCTAAAAATAAGTATAGCTTACAAATATGTATTGAGGGGATAAAAAGGCTCAATTCACCTATTCTTACCACGAACTTTGATACTTATATTTCTGATTCTGTTGGCGCCACTCCTCATAAACTAAAACCGATAGAGAATCAATATAAGTTTACGGATTTTTATCCATGGAATTTATATTATGCCAATGATGAGATAAACAATCCCTTAAGTGGTTTTGCGGTATGGCATATTAACGGAATACATAAGTATCCACGAAGCATAAGGTTAGGATTAAGCGATTATATGGGAAGTGTAGAGCGTGCTCGCAAGATGATACAAGGAAACAGTCTTGAGGAGTATTTTACGGGTAAGAACCAATCTTATTGGGTGGGATATAATACCTGGCTACATATAATATTCAACAAATCACTCTTCATATTTGGTCTTGGGTTGGAAGAGAATGAAGTATTTTTAAGATGGTTACTTATACAACGTACAAAGTATTGTAAGATGTACAAAAAGAGCCATAAAGGATGGTATATAGGTAAGGATATAAATGCAGGGAAAACATTTTTTTTAAAGCAGTTAGGTTTTGAGGTAATTGACATTCCCGATTACAATACGTTATATCAAGCAATAGAAACGCTTTAAATTTCAAAATTAAGATACATTAAAAATATAAGGAGAATGTTGTAATGAGTAAAAAAATTACAGAAATAACCAGGAAAGAGATATTTGCCCTTTTTAGTGAAGGATACATTGACAACTCTTTCTCATTATTTGGTGAGAGCGGAGAAAGAATTTTATATGCTTATAATGGGGATGTTTCTGAAATTGACTTCTTGAGTGATTTGTATCAATTAGACAAAATGCCAAGTTTAGACCATAGATTTAGCAATGCTAAAGATGATATATTACAACACACAGTAAATAACGATGATTATAAACAGGGTTGGGTATTTTATGATGCACGCTTTAATTTGAAAGATTGTGATGATGAAGAATTGTTAAAATTTATATGTAAGGTTTTTCATCCTAGTGTACGTAGTGAGAATAGTTATTGGAAAGGTCTTCTTGATAATATTCAAGTGTTGTTGAAACCTGATGGATATGAGTTGCATATTGCAGAAAGAATTTCTGGTAGAGAGGTGTACGCTTGGAGAGAACTAACAGATTTGGAGGTAGCAAATAATAAATTTATACCTTTTTCGCAAAGGTACAAGAATAGTTCATTACAAATTCCAAGAATAAGTATCAATAAACGAAAAGCATTAGTTGAGTTGATGCATCGTCTTGAAGAGAATATACGTGTAACAGATGATACAGGGTGGCAAGACTATAAATATTCTTGTCAGATTGTAATGGATGAGATAAAAGAGTTTTATATACCCAAAGCATATAACGATAAAGACGAATATGTAGAAGAAAGTGACTTTAATAGATTCGTAATGCGTACTTCGCCTAAGTGCGTATTTGATGTAATTGAATTATACCCTCAATTTGAAACTTCTAATTTTGAGAATGAAGTAAATAATATTCTATCAAATTATGGCTATAAACTAATTGATAGAAAGATGATGCCTATGCAAAACCAAATAAAAGCAGAAATTCCCAAGGAACCAACTTTAAGAGATTTGGTCTTAGAGGCTGAACGATATTTTAAGAAACAGGATTTAGAGAGTAAACAAAGAGCTTTGGAAAAGATTTGGGATGCTTTTGAAAGAATGAAAACGTATTACTCTCCCGATAAAAAAAAGTCGACAAATCAAATAATTAATATGATTTCTAATGGTGATGCAGAACTATACAATAAATTAGATGCTGAATTTTTCGAACTTGGCAATATTGGCAATAATTATCAGATTAGACATTTTGAAACGAATAAAAAGCCGATAAATGATGTAAGAATTAAAGAGTATCTATATACAAGGTGTCTTGCTTTGATTAATATGATTATTCGATTTGTAGAGAAATGAGTATTGTTTGTAAAAATACAACATAAGATGGATTTATTATTTAGTGAAAGAAATAGTTTGCGTAAAGTAAGAGAACAAACAGATGTTATAGATAGGGAAATGTATGCATTGCTTGTTAATGTATGCGAAAAATACATTCAATATTTGATTAAAAAGTTCCCTGATTTTTGCCCCGATAATAACACTATAATTTGTGGAGTAAATTTAGAACTGTTTCATAATACATTAAACTTCAAGATCCCAGGTCTTTTTTATGATTATTCAAATAAGGTTATTGTACCTAGATATGAAGATTATGACCAGTATGCCTTATTGGATTATATTGAATATATTGGAAAGAATATTACAGATATCAAGAAAGGCGATTATCATAGTTTCTTTCAGCACTATCATTATGAAGTGAGAAATTCTAATGAGATATTTTGCGATTTTCAGAAAGAAATCAATGATACTTTTAAGCTGACTGGGCTTTTATATGCTTTGTCTGATAATAAAGACATTGAACGTATAACCCTAGTTGATACGCAAATAGAAAAACTCAAAAAAGATGTTGAAAGTTTGACAGAAGTTGGATTAAAAGAACTCATAAACAATGCAATTAAATTCTATAAAGATCCAAAATTTGAAATAAACCAAATTGCTGTTGAGAAATTATGGGATGCTCTTGAAAGAATAAAAACAATATTTCTTTCCAGTAGTATTGATAAAAAGCAATCAGTTAAAGACTTGATTAATAAAATATCACATAATAATAGTGACTATTTTGACTTGTTTAATACAGAATTTGCAACGCTTACAAAAATAGGTAATGTTTATAGAATAAGACATCATGAGACTGATAAAATAGATATAATAGATGATAAATACTATGAATATCTTTTTAATAGATGTTTATCATTACTTGCTTTAGCAGTCAAGTTCATAAAATGATAAGCAAAAAAATAATATGTATGAATAGTACCAACAACATAGTAATCTACCAAAGCGAGGATGGCAAGGTACACCTTGATGTGGTGTATAATGAGGAGACTATGTGGCTCACTCAACAGCAGCTTTGTGACTTGTACCAAACAAGTAAATCGAATGTAAGTGAGCATATTAAGCATATATTCGAGGATGGTGAACTAAATGAAGGTTCAGTTGTTCGGAAATTCCGAACAACTGCTTCTGATGGTAAAACATATGATGTAAACCATTACAACCTCGATATGATTCTTTCGCTTGGTTATCGTGTGCGTTCGGTTACTGCAACCCGTTTCCGGCAAGGTGAGTCGTACTGCTGCAATTTCAAAGGCCGAATGCGAATATCGTAAATATGAGTTACGCACCCTCTCACCGGTGGAATAGGCCTACCTGGATACCATCATGCATTTGAACAAAGAGGCGAAAAAAAACACTAAATAAATAATGTGACTTTTATGTAATACTCCGGCTAAAATGTCGGAGTATTTTTATCTAAGAGATACACTCTCTGCCAAATAATCATATAAAGCAAAAATTGACAGCAAACTAGTTGTAAATCTTTCTTTTGGCAAAGACTTTGTATGTATTTAGGAAAATATATTACTATGGCAACAAACACAAAAAAGATACTTATCTTAGGTAATGGCTTCGATCTTGATTTGGGCAGAAAAACATCGTATAAGTCTTTTTATGAGTCAGAATTCTGTCCCAAAGATTATCCAGCACCGTTAATTAAGCACCTTAATGAAAAATGGCATAATAATTTAGAGTCAGTCAAGTGGTACGATTTGGAGAATGAGATTCTGAATTATTATGAAAAGATTGAGCATAAAGAAATAACGGACTATGATTTGTATGATGTAAATGAAAGAAAAATACTAGTACAGATTAAACAAATACCAACCCATACAACATTTTCTATAATACAAGATAATCTTGATGTTATAAATCGGTTGCTTGCGGACAATATCCTGAGTCTATCTTCGAGTAATCATCTGATTGTGCATCCCGACACATTCTTATCTCCAGTTGAAAGGGATGTGAAAGCCATTCAAAAAATAAAATATGGCCTTATGAAATATTTAGAAGGAATACAAGGAGGTAATATCAAAGAAGATTCTGTTGCAGCTGCAATAGTAAGAACATTTGCTTATAATTACGAACATTTAGATGAGTACACAGTGTATTCCTTTAACTATATGACATTACATAGCATCTACAATCGCAATGCTGTAGATACTTTTAATGACATAACACAATTTGTTCACGGTGCTATTAAAGATAGTAATATAATTATAGGCACAAAAGATTATAAAATATCGCCTGAATATGATTTTATTCAGAAATCGTTTGACCCGCAATTCAATCCACCAACATTAGGTGTTGATTTATTGCTTGCTGATGATATTACAATATTCGGACATTCATTAGGTGTTAATGACAGTCAGTACTTTAAACCATTCTTTGAGCAACAATCACAAATGACAGCAAAAAAGAAGAGAATAACAATTTTTACAAAAGATGAAAAATCGGAAATGCAAATTAAGCGTGCATTACAAGAAATGACAAATTGGAATTTATCTGCATTATACAGTATGAACGATTTGCAAATA
>JAZTXR010000021.1:0-7309 GCA_045636545.1 Bacteroidaceae bacterium | reverse complement strand
ATATCTTTATTCAAAGATAATAAACCAATTATTATACGCCTATTTTTTTATCTCATCGGTCGGGGAGCGCCCTGCGGCAAGGGGCGGGACCACCCGTCCCGACGAGCAACGGTATTGAACGAATGCAAACATAGTAACTACCTTTCAGCTTTCAGATTTAAAGCAAGGTATACCGACAAGGCTGCAAACAACACAAAGCCGGCAATGCCTGCCTGGCTGTTGGCAACAGCCTGTTCATCGGCCGCACTGAAAGCGACTGTGGTCAACACGGCAAGCGAGTTGTTGAGCACGTGACCCACAATGACCGACATCAGGCTGCCCGTGCGGTAATATATCCAACCCAACACCATGCCCAAAAGCGTGGCATACACCACCTGTACCGGGTTCATGTGAAAGACACCGAACACCAGTGCTGCCACAATTATCGCAGGCCATGGACGGCCAAAGAAACGCATCAGCAGCCCCTGTATGGCACCGCGGAAAAAGACCTCCTCGAGCAGAGGTGCCAGGAACGCCAACGTAAAGATTCCAAGCGGATTACGCGAAAGACCGGCGAACACATCACTGAGATTATCCTTTAACGGAAGCCACTGCACAAAGATGTTCAGCGCGAACATTGAGGTAAACACAAGCAATGTCGACAGAAGCAGTGGCTTTGGCGCAAGCGAGCGCAGGAGCCCGGGATGCAACCTGTAATAACCGGTGAAATGGAGAAAAATCAGCATCGCGGACACCGAGAGGAAGAGCCCCACAGCCTCGGCATTCACCACCCACGCAGCAATGGCGGGGTTATCCTTCAGGAACTGTGCATTCTGCAGTGACTCAATATTCTCCAACGGGAAGCCATTCAGCAATGCCGCCACAGCTATCGACACATTGAGCAACAGCACCTGCAGAAGAAAGTAGACTGCCAGCAGAAGGGCAATTGCCCCGGCAACACGCAAAAGACTCTTTATCATAATCAAATACCTTTTACAACCCTTGCCACATCCTGTTCTATCTGCAGGCGCAAGGCTTCCACACTCTCAAAACTCTGTTCGCCACGCAGGCGGCGCACAAACTGCACGATAATCTCCTTGTCGTATATGTCGCCCTCAAAACCAATTATGTGTACCTCGAGCGTACGCTCCTTTCCGCTGACTGTGGGCTTGACACCAATGTTCATGACACCCTTGAATGGCACGCCGTCCATCAGCACAGCCGTTTCATAGACACCATCGAGCGGCAGCATCTGCTCCTTGTCGGTGAGGAAAATATTTGCAGTCGGGAAGCCAAGACGACGTCCTATGCCGGCACCATGCACAACCGTACCTGTCAAGGAATAGTCGCGGCCAAGCAACAGGGCGGCCTGTGCGACATCGCCTGCGGCCAATGCCCTACGCACGGCCGATGAACTCACCGCCGTGCCATCCACAATGAACGGCCGCGTTCCAAAGACCCCGACACCAAGTTCCTTGCCAAAGGCAATATACTGCTCAAGCCCCTCACCGGGCGCGGGCTTGCCAAAATGGTGGTCATAACCCACGGCAAGCAACTGCACGCCAAGCTGCCCCACAAGCACATCGGCCATAAAACGCTCGGCCGACAAAGCTGCCATGGAACTGTCAAAATCAAGCAGCACGCAGATGTCTACACCGGCAGCCTCAAGCAACCTGAGCTTTTCGCACGATGGCGTTAGCAGGAACGGTGCACACTCCTTATTGAAGAGCCTGCGCGGATGGGTGGCGAAGGTCACAACCATAAGCGGCAGCCCCTTGCCGGCAGCCGCACGGCGAAGCTCGCCAAGCATGGCCAGGTGCCCGCGGTGAACACCATCGAACGACCCGATGGTGGCTGCACAAGGTCTTTTGTCGTATTGTGTTATGTCGGTCAATATCAGCATATCGCTCAAAACGGGCAAGTATGAATCAAAATCAGAATGTCTGCCATCAGAACAGCCCCTCCCACGATGCGTTGCGCTCAACATGCACCGCATCAATGCCCAAAGCACGGGCAGCGGCACAGTTCTCGGCCGAGTCGTCGAAGAAGAGACAATCGGCAGCCTCTACACCTTCGTTCCCAATCAGCGAGAGGAAGATTTCGGGGTCGGGCTTGCGGCTGCGCATAAGGAACGACAGATAGAGAGAATTGAAGCACTCCGATGGCAGTTTGCCGCCCGCCTCGACGAAGAGCTGCTCTATGCGCGGCCAATGCCCGCTGTTGGTGTTGCTGAGCATCACAACGCGATAGCCGGACTGGCGCAACGCCGCTAGGCGTTGCAATTTGGCTGCGGGAATATCACCAAGCATAAGATTCCATATACGCTGAACCTCACTGTCGAGCTCTGCACCCAACTCCTCACGCACCGCAGCAGGGATGAAGGATTTTATATAGCCGAACATCTCGTCGGTGGTTATGTCGCCACGGTCGTACTGCATCATCCACTCATTCATCAGGCAGCCGCTCTCGGTGAGCATGTCGGCCGGCACACCAAGCGACAACAGGGCAGCAAAGGAGCGCTCCACAAAAAGGTCGAGCACCACACCACCCAAATCAAATATCAATACTTTTTTACCTTGTAACATATATGCATTCAGTAATTATCGCAAATTTACACAAAAAATACCTTATGCCGCAAATTTTTCGTATATTCGCCACGGACGGCTGTGCAGCAACCTTCACCCATTCAAATATTTTAACATAAATTAACAATCGGGGGGGGTAATTTTGGAAATTGCACTAAATTTGCCGGCAAAAATAACAAAACAGAAGAAAAATGGATTTGATTAGAATTGAAAACATCACAAAAAGGTATTCGGGACACACTGCGCTCGACAATGTGTCGCTGTCAATACCACAGGGCTCCATATATGGCCTGCTTGGCCCCAATGGTGCGGGAAAGACAACGCTGCTACGAATAATAAACCGCATTATAACACCCGACACCGGGCGCGTGCTGTTGGGCAGCAAGGAGATTACGGCCGATGATATACGCCACATCGGGTATATGCCCGAGGAGCGAGGCCTCTACAAGAAGATGAAGCTTGGCGAACAAGCGGTGTTCTTTGCAAGAATCAAGGGTCTCTCGCACAAGGAGGCCACACAGAGGGCAAAGATGTGGTTCGCGAAGTTCGGCATCAATGACTGGTGGGACAAGAAGGTTGGCGACCTGTCAAAGGGTATGGCACAGAAGGTACAGTTTATTGTCACCGTGCTGCACGAACCCAAGCTGCTCATCTTTGACGAGCCGTTCTCGGGCTTCGACCCCATAAACGCCAATTTGTTGAAGGAGGAGATTCTGGCACTGCGCGACAAAGGGGCGACAATCATATTCTCGACACACAACATGTCGTCCGTGGAGGAGCTATGCGACCACATAACGCTCATAGACAAGTCGCGCAACATACTATCGGGTAATGTCGAGGAGATTCGCCACAGCCACGGCACCAACATCTTTGAGATAAACTACAGAGGCGAGGAGCAGAGATTGACAGAGGCGCTTGCCGGAAAGTGCACACTACTTGACACCGAAGCTTCGCCCATAGGCATAAACAAGGCGAAGATACACATTGCCACCGACAGCGAGGTGCGCGATGTAATTGCCGCTGCCAACGGGAGCGTGGAGCTGCGCTCGTTCAGCGAAGTGATACCGACGATGAACGACATTTTCATACGTGCCGTGAACCGCAACGTCTAACCCCTAAAAAAATAAAGAAGAGATGAAAAACAAGATAGGAATAATCATAGGACGCGAATTCAACGAACGCGTAAAGAAAAAATCGTTCATAATTACCACACTGCTCACTCCCTTGCTGATGCTGGCGCTGATTTTTGCACCCATGCTCATTGCAGGATACTCCGAGGAGAGTGCAAAGCACATTGCGGTGGTCGATGACACCGACATAATTGCACAGCAGCTTACAAGTACCGACGAGATAAACTTTGAACTGACACCGCTGCCTTTGGAGCTTGCCCGCACAGAGTACAGCGACAGCTATGCAGTGCTGCACATTGGCAGCGACATAGTAAACAACCCCACCGATGCTTGCCTGTACACCAACGGTGTGGCTGCAATGGGGACAGAACAGAACATTGCCACACAGCTGACCCTGGCCGTGCAGAAGGAGAAGATGAAGCAGCACGACATCGACTGGCAGGTGATGCAGCAGCTGAACACCCGTGTTACACTGCAATCGGCAAAAAACACACAGGAGACAGAGAGCGCCGAGAGCTCGTCGACCGTGGTGGCATCGGTGCTGGCATACGTGCTCAGCTTCATACTCTACATGTTCCTGATACTCTATGGCGTGATGGTAATGCAGTCGGTAATCGAGGAGAAGAACAACCGCGTGCTGGAGGTGCTGGTATCTACTGTGCGCCCATTTGACATGATGATGGGCAAGATTCTTGGCGTTGCAAGCGTGGCACTGTTGCAGATAATGATATGGATTGTATTCATTGGTGGTGTCGCATACTTTGTGCTCCCTCACGTGCTGCCAGATGAGATTCTCGCTGCGCTTGACATGATGAAACAGGGCGTTCCCGCATCGGCAATAGACGGCGGCGAACAGATGGGCATGCTGCAGGCCATAATGATGTTGAGCAACATAAAATATGTGGGTGGCATAATCGTATGGCTATTGGTATTCATGTTTGGCGGATTCCTGCTCTACGCGGCAATGTTCGCGGCTGTGGGCTCGGCTGTCGACAGCCCACAAGATGCACAGCAACTGCAGACGCCCATAATGCTGCCCATTATGATTGCACTCTTTGTCATGCTCACGGTAATCAATGACCCCAGCTCAAATGTGGCGTTCTGGTTCTCAATGATACCATTCACCTCGCCAATTGTGATGATGGCACGCATACCATACGAAATACCACTTTGGGAGATTGTGCTCTCGGCCGTGTCGCTATATGCAACATTCATCGCTGTAGTCTGGGGCGCAGGCAAGATATACCGCGTGGGAATACTGATGCACGGCAAGAAGCCCAACCTGAAGGAGCTGTTGCGCTGGATAAAGTACAAATGACATACACACCATAGCTATTATGGCCTGCGAAACACACCGGTTGAATGGATGTCCGCAGGCCATAAAAGTACATTCGCCCCTGCGAGTGGTACAACAACAGTACATCTCAACAGTACATCTTGAAGCGTGTAACAATTTTTAATGCAAAAAATTTGCAATCTAAAAGTTTTTACCCTACCTTTGCGAAGTATTTCAAAAACGAGATACACGGGCTTTTAGCTCAGTCGGTTAGAGCAACAGACTCATAATCTGGAGGTCCTAGGTTCAAGTCCTAGATGGCCCACCCAAAGAGAATCGCATTCGCGGTTCTCTTTTTTTGTAGGACTCTCACCTACGGTTATCTCCTTCGTTCTATTCGTTTGCACCGGCTGCGCCGACAGCAAACAACGAAGTCAATGGGTCTCTAAGAGACACGTGTTGTTGAGGACTTGTCCGAAAAAATCTCAAGTCCTAGATGGCCCACAAAGAACAAGAGAGGTTAAATATCTGATAATAAGATGTTTGACCTCCTTTCTTTTTATATATTTTAGAGATTCGGGGAATGCACGATTTGTGGTCAAAACTCTGGGAAAAATTTAAAAGAGCGAAACAAAGTCTGCCAATACTTATAAAAGTATATTATGTATGGCAGAATATAGAGTATCTTATTTTGCCGTTTAATCATCTTTTTGTATATTTGTGGCAAAATATAACACATTATGAGCATTATCGTAGGTAGAAAAAAGGAAATTGAGGAGTTGGAAAGACTCTATGAGAGTGAGCGCCCGGAATTTGTGGCTGTCTATGGAAGAAGGCGTGTTGGAAAGACATTCCTAATTAAACAGGCACTTAAAGGACGTATAACTTTCCAACATACAGGTGTTTCGCCGGTAGATCAAGAGGGGGAGAAGAATCTTATGAGAACCCAACTTGAAAGTTTCCATTACACCTTGCTGAGCCATGGACTGGAAGGATATTCAAAACCTAAATCTTGGTTCGAAGCCTTTTTCCAGTTGAAACAACTTCTCATAAAACTAGACAACGGTTCACGCCAAGTTGTGTTTTTAGATGAGCTACCTTGGATGGATACGCCACGTTCGGGTTTCCTGTCTGCGTTTGAGAGTTTTTGGAATGGTTGGTGTAGCGGGCGAGATAACATAATGCTTGTTGTTTGCGGTAGCGCTACTTCTTGGATTCTAAGCAATTTGTCACGCAATAGAGGTGGATTATATGGCAGGCTGACTTGCGAAATAAAACTCTCTCCTTTTACTTTGAAAGAGTGCGAGGATTATTTCAAGAATGAAAATATCGAGATGTCTCGTTACGACATTGTACAATCATATATGGTTTTTGGCGGCATTCCTTACTATCTCAGTTACTTCAAAAAAGGAATGAGCTTTGAAGGAAATGCAGACAATATTCTTTTTGGGAAGAATCCACGGCTTAAAGATGAATTCAACCGCCTGTTCAACGCAATATTCTCAAATCCCGAAGATTGCAAGAAAATCATTCGTCTGCTTGCCAAAAAGCACGTCGGTTTTACCCGAGAAGAGATAGCAAAGGAAACAGGCCTGCCATTTGGAGGAGGTCTTACCGATACTCTTAATGCACTCGTTGAGAGTGATTTCATTCAGCGCTATCGTCCTTATAACGTATCGGGCAAGGTGTCATTTTACAAGCTTATTGACAACTTCTCTCTATTCTGGTTGAAATATGTGGAGCCGAACACCGAAGATATAAACTTTATGACCGACAATATGACCTCGAATATAATGAGAGTATGGCGAGGCGTTGCTTTTGAAGAGGTCTGCTGGCAACATATCGGACAAATTAAACGAGCTTTGGGAATTTCGGGAGTAAGTTCATCAATTTCAGCTTGGAGTGTGAAGGGTAACGATAACAAAGAAGGAGTACAGATTGACCTTCTCATAATAAGAAATGACAATGTGGTGAATTTATGCGAGATGAAATTTGCCGGTGATATATATTCTATCGACAAAGAGGAGGATGCCAAAATAAGGAATAGAATTCAAACTCTTATAAACACGCTATCACCTAAACAATCTGTCCATTTGACAATGATTACTACCTATGGAGTATCACACACTATGTATGGAGGGCGTGTTCAACAGCAAGTTATATTGGACGACCTTTTTCAGTCCTGACCTACAATAAAATAACGTGAGTTCGATATAAGAATTTATACTAAAATTTAGCGTATTTTGTCATCTCGACCATACCTTAATGAAAAAATCATAAAAGGTTTTCGATGAGCGACAGCGAACTAACAGTACGTGAGAGATCTCTTATTTTACGAT
>JAZTXR010000020.1:0-11039 GCA_045636545.1 Bacteroidaceae bacterium | reverse complement strand
AGGTCACGCGTAGCACTCCCTCCCCTCAGCCACTTCGTGATAAAGCCTAACGGCGCTCCTTTGGGGAGATAAACCTCCCGCCGTCGCAAACATTGCCCGTTCGCAATGTCCCCTCGGGCAGGGGAGCAGTTCAAGGTGTTGCCGCGTGGGTTGCGACAAGCGCGTGTTATCAATTTTGCAATTAAACGAGTTAAAACCAAGTTTACTTGACTTTTTACAACGAGTGTTTGCAAAATCGCCGTAGGCAATGGGACTCTGCAACGGCAAACGAGATGTCTCCACTACGGTCGAGATGACTGCTACGGGTTTTTTCAGCATGTGGGTCAACTGCTATATTGTTACCTTTTTTACACATTACTCATACAGCTTGTATGTGGTGCGCAGCACCTGGAACTCGGTGCGGCGGTTGAGCTGGTGGCAAATCTCCTGCTCCTCCTTGCCAAGGCTCTTTATGAACTGCTCGGTGAGCACATCCCCCTCTTTCAGGAACTCATATTGCTCTGCAACTTTCTTTGTCACGCTCTTTGGCGTTCCCTCGCCATAGCCGACCGGTGTCAGGCGTTCCTTTTCAATGCCTTTCTCAATAAGATACTTTACTACCGATTCGGCGCGCGCCTGTGATAGCTTCAGGTTATATTTGTCGCCACCTCTATTGTCACAATGTGCGGCAAGTTCAATGGTGATGTTCGGGTTAAGCTCCAGCAGTATCACCAGTTCGTCGAGTGCGGTCGCCGATGAGGCTGTGAGTGTGGCCTTGTTATATTCGTAGAAGATGTTGTCTATGAGTACAGGGCGTGCGGCCGAAGGCAATACAAAATCGAGCTGGTAACTGTGCTCGCCCTCGTCGAGAGTCGTTTTCAGTTCCTGCATTGCATTCAGGTAGCCCTTGCAGGTTCCAAGCAACACATATTCCACTCCGGGTGTCACGCGCACGCTGTACGAGCCGTCCTTCATCACTCCGAAATTGGTGTTTGTGCCGTCATTGCCAATCATATATATGACCCCGTCGGGCAGTTCGTAGCCATCCTTCTCATATATCCACCCGCGCAGGGTGTGCACAGTCTCGGGCAGCATGAACGAATAGATGTGGTCCCAACCGCGTGCATCGCCTCTGTTTGAACTGAAGAATCCGCGGTAGAGCCCCGGTGCAAACGTTATGCCAAAGTCATCTCCATTCGAGTTCACAGGTGCGCCAATGTTCTTTACCTCCCATATTGTGTCATTCATCAAGGTTGCGCTGTAGATGTCGAGACCACCCATGCCCGGGTAGCCGTTTGACGAGAAGAAAAGCTCGCCCTGCGGGCCGAACGCGGGGAACTGCTCATCGCCTTCGGTGTTTATCTCCCCGCCAAGGTTCTCCAATACACCCTCCATAGCGCGGCTTTGGCCTATGTAGAGCCTCCAGAGGTCGAGCCCGCCATATCCGCCGGCCATGTTCGACGTGAAGTATAGCCACTCGCCACAGGGTGAGACGGCAGGGTGGGCGTATGCCGAGAGCGTGTCGCGCGAGATTACCACCTGCTCGGGCTTTGTCCACGATGCATCGCTGCGGTTGCTCTTGAATATGCTTGCATAGCGTGGGTATTGCTCGTCTATGGCACAACGTGTGAAATACATTACCTTGCCGTCTGGGGTGAAGGCGCAGGCGCCGTCCTCGAACTCACAGTTTATGTCGCTTTCAATCTTTTCGGTCTTCTGCCATTTGCCCTTCTCGTCGCGCTTGGTAAGGAACATGTCGGCGCTTTTCTGTCCTGTGATGCTGCTCAGCTCGTCGCCCGTAGCCTCCTTGCGTGTGCTGGTGGTCACAATCATCGTTGTATCCTCGCCAACGTATGCAGGGCAGTAGTCGCTGCGCTGTCCGTTCAGTTCCTTGGACTTCTTTACAATGTAGCGTGTGGGGTTCTTCTTCCACTCGGCCGATTGCTTGGCCGACTCAAGTCCTACCAATGCCATGCGGTCATCGGGTGCCTTGGCAAGGTATGCCTCGTAGCTCTTCTGTGCAGCCTTGTAGTCGCCTTTGATAAGCTGCGCATCGGCAAGGTAACGCAAGGCGGTGGAGTCGGGCCAGCCATAGCGCACGGCATTCTGGAATGCTCCTACGGCAGGCACGGCATTGTTGCTCTTGCGGTAGCACTCACCCAACTTCCAGGCAACCTCGGCGCGTTGTGCGCGCTCTTTCGGCGAAATCTTGCGGTAACCTTTCTTGTACTCCTTGGCTGCCTCATGATACTCCATTACAGCAGCATACTGGTCACCTTTCTTGATGGCCTTCTCACTGCCGCATGCTGCCGCCAGCAGCACACACACGGCAAGTATCATTATATGGAATATTCTCCTTTGCACAAAAACGGTTCTTAATTGTTGTCGCTATTATATTATAACTGAAAAAATAGGGTTTTATTTTAGAAACTGTTTGAAATTCTAAAAAATAAATGCGATTTTTTTGTTGAAGAGTAGGGTTGTAAAAGAGATTCTTCACTGCGTCCAGAATGACAAATTGCAGTTTGTGCCATTCCGGGCGGAGCGAAGAATCTCACAATTATCTGTTTTGATGCTTATTTTACCAAAACTTTCTTCCCGTCAATTATGTACAATCCTTTGCTCGGGGTGTCAACTTTTCTGCCTTGTAAGTCGTAAATGGTTTTCACCGTTCCGCTTTGACCTATTCCTTCGTCATCCATCTCTTCAATGCCGGTTGTTATAGGTGATTTTGCATATATGTTCACGGCTTTCTGTGTGCCTGTGTAGCAAGAGAAACGTGGTGAACTTGTGTTGTATTGCAGTGTGTTACGTGTGTAGGTGCCTTGCGCAGTAATTGTCGCGAGGCTGTTGTTTATGACAATTGTCCAACTGCCGTTTTCATTGAGCGTTGTTGTGGTTGCGAGATTATTGCTGCTGTTTGATGATGCTGCAAGGTAGCCGTTGCCGACATTGAATGCGTATGTACCGGCGGTAATACCCTCCTCAAGCAGAATAATCTGTACATCGTCTGCAAGGTCTGTAATTACGTCTCCACTTGTCATAATGTCGGTTTTGGTGCGATATTTGCCATTGTCACTGTGCGCTCCCATTGCAAAGTTCTCGTATGCAATGATTATCGAGTCGCCAATGGTAAGCTGTGCGGCATCGGTGACAAGAGTGAATGAACCGTTTGCGAAATTGCCGTCATTGCCCTCGTTGTTGCTGCCGTTGCCATCATCGCCCTCGCCATCGTCCTCGTTATTGTCATCCTCGTCGCCGGTATTGCTGTTTTTGTTTGCACCTTCAATGCTCTTCACCACAACATTGTCAATCTCGAATGTACCGGCCTTTGTGGTTGTTCCCTTGTAGAAGAATGCGATGGTCACGGCATTTTCGCCCATATAATTCTGTGGAATTGCAATGTCGCCGCTCTTTGTCAGTGTCCAGTCGGTGGTGTTCTCTTTTGCACCGAAATCAATCTTTTCCCAGTTCGCATCCTCGGGGTCGCCTGTAAAATCGCTGCATATCATCAGTGTGTGGTACTCGGCAGTCTTTCCGCTCTCGCAATAGCGTATCACATAGTCAAATGAAACGGTTGCTACGCTGTCTTTCGAGAAATCAAAAGATGGTGACAAAAGCCAACTCTCGGCATTGTTGTTGGTCTTGCTGCTGCTTACGTATGATGTTGCAATGGCATACTTGTACTGGCTGTTCAGTTCCCAAGGATAGTAGCCTACCCCCTCGTATGTGGTGAATCTCATTGTTTCGCCGTCGAACTTCTCGTTGAGGTGAATCTTCCAACCGTCAATTATTTCAATATCATCATCATTGTCTGTGTTGCCACCATTGCCTGTACCATCCTCAACGTTGCCTGTGAGGTGGAACACGTAGTTGATAGAGTCGCCCCATATATAGTCGGCAAACTGCGGATAGTCGATGTATGGATTGCGGTTGCCCTGCACGGCATACACGGCATTGTTGCGGTTTACCTCTTTCTCGCTCACCGGGTCTTGCTTGTGCCATTTCAGGAGCAGCTCAACTGCCCATGGTTTAAGGGTGGGGTAGGTGCTGTTTGCATAGTTCATCTGTGTCTTTTCCCAAGTCAAATCCTGATAGCAGGTGAACATATACATATATGTGCGTGCAAAATCTCCCTTGTATTCATCGCATGGTTCGAATGCATTGGTGCTGCTGCCGTCAACCTTTGCTTTTCCCACGAAAGCTACACCGTTGTTCCATGTCTCACTTGTGAGCTCGCCCAGCGGGTAGTTGCTCTTGCGGCTGTTTGCGTCCTGGTCCGATGGGTTCAGGTGGTGCAGGTCGCAGTATGCATTGTTCTTTGTTCCGCCCCACCAGCTCTTTGGTACGCTGTGCTCAATGTTCATTCCGCCAATGGCCGAGCCTTTGCTGCCAAAGTAGCGCTTCTCGGGGGAGTACATGTCGAGCACACGGCGTTGGCCGTTCTCAATCACTGCGTCAGTTGTATAGAATGCCCCCCAAGTCTTGTTCTCACCACTGCCATAACTAATCTGTTTGTGGTTCTTTATCAGTTCATACAATGCTGTCTTGAGTGCAGCACCACCTTCTACACCGTCGACCGATGTGTAGTACTCTTTCTGCGCTGTGGCGCAAAGCGCCAGGAACAGCAGGGTGATTGATGTGACAAAACGTTTCATTATTTTTTGTTGTTTGTGTTTTATGTGTTGCAAAGGTACGCATTATTTTTAATAATATGTGGATATTTGTTGACGTATGTTCCTCCGCTTGTGAATAAAAACATCTCTTTTTCTTGGAAAAATAGAAATTAATTGTGTAAGTTTGCTTTCGGTTTGCCGGCTATTGGCGGCACATGAACGGATATCATTACAAAACACAAAACCATGAACAAGGAAAAGTTATTCAGCGATTTCTCGCCTGTATCGTCCGAGGATTGGAAAAACAAGATTGTGGAGGACCTGAAAGGTGTCCCATACGACAAGAAGATGATTTGGAGAACTCCCGAGGGGTTCAATGTAAACCCCTTCTATCGCAAGGAGGATTTGCCTGCAGGTTGTGAGAGCCTGCAACCGGGTGTGTTCCCCTACACCAGGGGCAACAAGGTCTGTAACCGTTGGCTTGTGCGCCAGGATATAAAGGCCGGCGATGCCGCCCAGGCCAATGCCCGTGCAAAGGAACTCATCGCGGCCGGCGTGGACTCCATCGCTTTTGGAATAAAAGGCAAGCTTGTAACCCCTGAATATATACCCGCTCTGCTCGACGGCATCGATGCCGAGAGTATTGAGCTCAATTTCAATGTCTGCGTTGGTAAGGCTGTGGAGTTTACACAGCTGCTTGCCGAGTATTACCGCCATCGCGGCTTCGACCTTGAGAAGGTGAGTGGCAGCATAGGCTATGACCCCATAGGCAAGGAGATGCTCTCGGGCAAGGTCATTGAGTCATACACCGAGGTCATCAAGGCACTGCTCCAGGCAACCGCCTCAATGCCAAAGTACCGTTGCATTGCTGTGAACAGTGGCAAACTGAACAATGCCGGTGCCTACATTACCCAGGAACTTGCCTGTGCGCTTGCCTGGGGTAACGAGTATCTGCACGCGGCAACCGAGGCCGGCATCCCCATTGATGCCGTTGCAAAGAGCATAAAGTTCAATATGGGAATCTCAAGCAATTTCTTCATGGAGATTGCCAAGTTCCGTGCGGCACGCACCCTGTGGGCAAGGATTGTGGAGCAGTATGAGCCCCAGTGCAAGTGTGCCTGCAAGATGATTGTCCATGCCGAGACATCGGAGTTCAACCTCACCCTTTTCGATGCATACGTGAATATGCTCCGCACGCAGACCGAGGCCATGAGTGCCGCCCTTGCAGGTGTGGAGTCAATCACCGTCACACCATACGATGCGGTTTATGAGTCGCCCACCGATTTTGCACTGCGCATAGCAAAGAACCAGCAGCTTATATTGAAACACGAGAGCCACCTCGACAAGGTTGCCGACCCGGCCGGTGGTTCATACTACATAGAGAGCCTCACCGCCTCCATTGCAGCCGAGGCCTGGAAACAGTTCCTTGCCATTGAGGAGGCAGGCGGTTTCCACAAGGCTGTCAAGGAAGGCCGCATACAGCAGGCTGTCGAGGCTGCGGGCAACGAGCGCCGCGCCGCGTTCGCAAAGCGCAAGGAGGTACTTATCGGTACAAACCAGTACCCCAACTTTAGCGAGCTCTCCGATGGCCGTCGCCCCGCATCAAAGGGCTGCAACTGCGGTTGCAACTGCGATGGGACAAAGCAGGCCGGCGGTCACACGCTGGAAATCAAGCGCCTTGCCGAGGAGTTCGAGCAGCTGCGCCTCGCTACCGAGGAGAGCGGCCGTCGTCCAAAGGCATTCATGCTCACCATCGGCAACCTTGCAATGCGCCAGGCGAGAGCACAGTTCTCGTGCAACTTCCTTGCCGCTGCAGGCTATGAGGTGATTGACAACCTTGGCTTTGCAACGGTGGATGAGGGCGTGAAGGCCGCATTGGATGCAAAGGCCGACATTGTTGTCATCTGTTCAAGCGACGACGAGTATGCCGACTATGCAATCCCTGCATACCGGGCAATCGGTGACAAGGCAATATTCATTGTAGCCGGAGCACCCGCCTGCACCGGGCAGCTACAGGCTGCGGGCATTGTGAACTTTATCAACGTGAAATCCAATGTTCTTGAGACCCTCAAGGCACTGAACGCAAAGTTGGGTATATAATTTTCTGCGTTATGAGAAAGAATTTCAACAATATAGACCTGCTTGGCTGCACAGCGGCCACAGGATGCTGCACAGCGGCAGCCGACAACAACAACGTTTGGGAGACCCCCGAACAGATAAAGGTAAAGCCTCTTTATACCGCCGATGACCTAAAGGATATGGAACACCTTGACTACGCGGCCGGCATACCGCCGTTCCTGCGTGGCCCTTACTCAATGATGTATGTGTTCCGTCCTTGGACAATACGCCAGTATGCGGGCTTCTCAACAGCCGAGGAGAGCAACGCCTTCTACCGCCGTAATCTTGCATCGGGACAGAAAGGCCTTTCTGTGGCGTTTGACCTTCCAACTCACCGCGGCTATAACCCGGATAACGGGCGGGTAGTGGGCGACGTGGGCAAGGCCGGTGTCTCAATATGCTGCATGGAGAATATGGAACAGTTGTTCGACGGCATTCCGCTCAACAAGATGTCCGTTTCAATGACAATGAACGGTGCAGTGCTTCCCGTGCTTGCCTTCTACATCAATGCGGCGCTCGAGCAGGGCGCAAAGCTCGAGGAGATGGCCGGAACAATACAGAACGACATCCTGAAGGAGTTCATGGTGCGCAACACTTATATATACCCGCCCGCATTCTCAATGCGAATAATCGGCGACATCTTCGCCTACACATCGCAGAAGATGCCAAAGTTCAATTCAATATCAATCAGCGGCTACCACATGCAGGAGGCCGGTGCCTCGGCCGACATTGAGCTTGCATACACCCTAGCCGATGGCTTGGAGTATGTGCGTACCGGCGTGAATGCAGGCATTGACATCGATGCCTTTGCACCGCGCCTGTCGTTCTTCTGGGGTGTGGGCATGAACCCGTTCATGGAGATTGCGAAGATGCGCGCGGCACGTATGCTGTGGGCAAAGATAATAAAGCAATTCAACCCCAAGAATCCAAAATCGATGGCACTGCGCACGCACTGCCAGACATCGGGTTGGTCGCTTACCGAGCAGGACCCATACAACAACGTAGGCCGCACGGTCATAGAGGCCATGTCGGCAGCCATGGGACATACGCAGTCATTGCACACCAATGCGCTCGACGAGGCCATTGCCTTGCCGACCGACTTCTCTGCACGCATTGCGCGTAACACTCAAATCTATCTGCAGGAGGAGACAAATATCTGCCGCGTGGTAGACCCTTGGGGCGGTTCATATTATGTGGAGAGCCTCACGCAGGAGATTGCCGAAAAGGCGTGGAAGCTAATCCAGGAGATTGAGGAGCTTGGCGGTATGGCCAAGGCTATAGAGACTGGCATTCCCAAGATGCGTATTGAGGAGGCAGCGGCACGCACACAGGCACGCATCGACAGCGGCAAACAGGTTATCGTGGGCACAAACGCATATAAACTCGACGAGGAGGAGCCAATCGACATTCTCGAAATCGACAACACGGCAGTTCGCAATGAGCAGCTTGCAGCGCTTGAACGCAACACCGCAAACCGCGATGAGGCTGCAGTGAAGGCTGCGCTGGCAAAGATTACCGAGTATGCACGTAGCGGCGAGGGTAACTTGCTCGAGGCAGCTGTTGAGGCAGCGCACCTGCGTGCCACATTGGGTGAGATATCGGATGCCTGCGAGGATGTTGCCGGCAGGTACAAGGCAGTAATAAGAACAATATCGGGAGTGTATTCAGCAGAGAGCAAGGACGACGACAGCTTCAGATTAGCTTGTCGTCTCACAGATGAATTTGCAAAGAAAGAGGGGCGTCGTCCCCGAGTTATGGTTGCCAAGATGGGTCAGGACGGTCACGACCGTGGCGCAAAGGTGGTTGCTACAGGCTATGCCGACTGCGGCTTCGACGTGGACATGGGAATGCTGTTCCAGACACCGGCCGAGGTAGCCCGCCAGGCTGTTGAGAATGATGTTCATGTTGTTGGCGTGTCATCACTTGCCGCGGGTCACAAGACACTTGTACCACAACTCATCGAGGAACTGGAAAAACTTGGCCGTGGCGATATTATGGTGTGTGCCGGTGGGGTAATCCCAGCACAGGACTATGACTTCCTATACCGTGCCGGTGTGGTAGGTATATTCGGTCCCGGAACAAGCGTTGCCAAGGCAGCGTGTGAGCTGATGAAGATATTACTCGACAAATAGTAGATAGTGAAATTGGCGCAGAGTCCTTGAAGGCTAAAGGCCTTTGAGGGCTTTGCTACGCAATAGAAACCAAAGATAATAATGATAGTCTGTATAGCAGAGAAACCAAGTGTAGCAAAGTCAATTGCCGATATTCTTGGAGCGAAGAACCGCCGCGAGGGGTACATCGAGGGCAACGGCTACCAGGTGACGTGGACATTCGGTCACCTTTGTACACTCAAGGAACCTCACGATTACACCCCCATGTGGCAGCGATGGAATCTTGGCAGCTTGCCAATGATTCCGCCACGTTTCGGCATAAAGCTCATAAACGATAGGGGTATTGAAAAACAGTTCGCCGTCATTGAGAAACTGATGCAGAGCGCCGATATGATTGTGAACTGCGGTGATGCCGGCCAGGAGGGAGAGCTCATACAACGTTGGGTTATGCAAAAGGCGCAGGCAAAATGCCCGGTAAAGCGCCTGTGGGTGTCGTCACTCACCGATGAAGCCATTCGCGAGGGATTCGCCAACCTGAAGGACCAGGGCGAGTATCAGCCGCTTTACGAGGCCGGTCTCAGCCGCGCCATCGGCGATTGGCTCTTGGGCATGAATGCAACAAGGCTCTACACCCTCAAATATGCGCGTAACAAGCAGGTGCTCTCCATTGGTCGTGTGCAGACACCAACCCTTGCGCTTATCGTAAAACGCCAACAGGAGATAGAAAATTTCGTTCCACAGCAGTATTGGGTTCTCAAGACAACCTATCGCGACACAGTATTCAACGTAATACAAAAAAGAAGCGAAGATGAACTGATGGCGGACATTGAAAAGCAGAAAGAGAAAGCCGAGAAAAAAGGCATAGCCTTTGATATGTCCGAAGCGTGGAAAAAAGCCGAAGCCAGCAACGTCGGTATTGAACCTATTGCCAATAACGAAGAAGGCCAGGCACTCCTCGACAAGATAAAGGATTTACCATTCACCGTAACCTCCGTAGACAAGAAAAACGGCAAGGAGTTACATCCGTCGCTCTACGATTTAGGTTCGTTGCAGAGCGAATGCGACAAGAAATACGGATTGTCAATAGATGTAACACTCCAGACCGTGCAGTCGTTATACGAAAAAAAGGTAACCACATATCCACGTGTCGATACAACTTTCTTGAGTGACGACATATATCCCAAGTGCGCAAACATCCTTAAAGGATTACGCGATTACCAGGCACTTACAATGCCATTGCTCGACAAACCGCTTATAAAATCAAAAAAGGCCTTCGACAATAAAAGGGTTACCGACCACCATGCCATAATCCCCACAGGAGTATATCCTCAAGGACTTACTGATATTGAGAAAAAGGTTTATAACCTTATTGCATTACGTTTTATTGCCGCATTCTATCCCGAGTGCAAATATTGCACAACAACCGTGCAGGGTGAGAGTGGCGGTATTCTGTTCAAGACATCGGAAAGAACCATCACAGAGCAGGGCTGGAAGGTAGTTTTTGCAGGAGAGCCTTCCGAGGATAGCGAAGTGAAGTCCATGCCGGCATTCAGCGTTGGAGAAAGCGGCAACCATTTTCCTGAACTGATGGAAAAATGGACGCAACCTCCTAAACCATACACCGAGGGAACATTGGTGCGGGCAATGGAAACAGCCGGTAAGTTCGTTGACGACGAAGAGCTGCGCGATGCCATGAAAGAAAACGGAATAGGCCGCCCAGCAACACGCTCCGAAATTCTAAAGACACTCTACAAACGCAACTATATTGTAAAAGAGAAAAAGAACATTGTAGCAACAGCAACAGGCATAGAGCTTATAGGCTTGATAAAAAACGAACTGCTTAAAAGTGCCGAACTCACAGGCCGATGGGAGAAGAAACTGCGCGACATTGAAAAGCGGCAGTACGAGGCAAAGACCTTCATCGAGGAACTCAAGGCAATGCTTGGTGATGTCGTGCGCGATGTATTAAGCGACAACAGCGCATCAAGAATCTGATACCATGTTTGGGTGACTGGCATGTCTGCCCGTCAATTTGTATGCTATGCATCTATTGGGCGGACACGGCATGCCGTGTCCCTTCTATGTTGTATTCCAAATAATTGGTTCTTATTTTTGCTTATCTGATATTAAAAATCAAACAATTAGCTTTTTTGTATCTTTTTTAAGGCATATGATACCTCTGCCGAAGATTTCTTCGACCTTTGACATAACCAAA
>JAZTXR010000019.1:0-61918 GCA_045636545.1 Bacteroidaceae bacterium | reverse complement strand
GAACATATCCCTATAAACTGCATCCTTATAAGTCTGGAGGATAAGTTTTATTTGGGCAGGATTGATTATACTTCTGTTCAACTCTGTCTTGGAATAGTTCTTTGTCTCTTTATTCAAGACCTGTTCAACCTTACCTGTATAGCATGTCACTCTTCTGAGTTTATCGCCCTCTCTGATAGCGCCACCTTCTTCGGTCGCTTGTGTTTTGATACGATATACACGATGATCAACATTTACGCCATCAATAATACTTTGTTCCAGCGTGTAGTTTACTACTCGGTTGTTATTGAAAAAGGCCATTGTTTCAGGGATAGGCGTTGCTGTCAATCCGATTAATTTGGCTGTATCGAAATATTCAAGAACCTTGCGCCAATTTCCATAAATAGAACGGTGACATTCATCAATGATGATAAGGTCAAAATAGTCGTGAGGCAAATTCGGATTTTCGGGCAACACCACTTCGCCTGTTGTGTTATCATCGTCATCATCATCGCTATCTGTTATATCTTCACCCTTCAACAATGAGAAGAGCCGCTGAATTGTTGAAATGACAACATTGCTATCGCTTGGTATATTAGCCGACTTTAGACGATTGACTGAATATATTGTGTTGAAAGCATCGCCATTCTCGGTTAAACGGAATGTTCCGAATTCACCTTCGGCCTGTTTGCCGAGATTGTTTCGATCCACCAAGAACAGCACACGTCTCATGGGTGTATAAGCCAACATTCTATATGAAGCCAAACATGCAGTATAGGTTTTTCCTGCTCCTGTAGCAAGAACCATCAATGCCCTGTCCTGGCCACTGCGGAAACTTTTCTCCAACCCGGTAATAGCCTCATATTGACATGCACGCAAACCTTTGGGGTTCAATGCAGGCAATCCCGCATAGGGGTCATCAAAGCCAAGCATCTCGGCCAACTTTTTGGGTTTATGCATGACTGATATCTCTTCGTAGTCGGAATCCTTTTTTCTGAAATCACGGCAATAATGGTGTTTACCGTTGGATGTATATATAAAAGGAAGAGGCTTTTGGATTGCCGTGTAATAGGATGGTACACCTCTTGCATATCCTTCGGCCTGGTCACACACTACTTGCTGTTTCACATCAACCTCTTCGCGTTTAGCCTCAAGCACACCCACAGCTTTTCCGTTGATGAAAAGAAAATAGTCTACTTCCTTGTTTCCTTTCAACAACCCCTCCCTAACTGCAACCGCAGTGCTGTCGGCTTCAAATTCATCGCGATTGATAACTTTCCAACCTGACTCTGCAAGCCATTTGTCAATTTTTACCCTCGCTTTTTCTTCAGGCTTCATATATTTCCAAATTATCAGAAGTTCAAAAACAGCAGATATACCACCTAACTTCTACAAAAATAGCGATTTTATTCCACTTTAACCACTAAAATGGTTTTATTTCCTTTATACCTCTTGCACCTGGCGCATGACACGCAGCCAGTTGCCGCCCCAGATTTTCTCGATGTCGGCTGCGGCGAAGCCGCGGCGCAGGAGCTCGCGGGTGACGTTGCGCAGTTGCGATGCCGAGGAGCAGCCAATGACCTTGCCGTCGCCGTCGAAATCGGTGCCGATGCCTACGTGGTCAATGCCTGCAACGTCTATTGCGTGCTGCAGATGGGCAAGGAAATCGTCGAGTGTAGCCTCGCCCTCCTTGCACAGGAAGCCGCTGTACATTGTAACCTGCACCACACCGCCCTTTGCGGCAAGCGCGCGCATCTGCTCATCTGTGAGGTTGCGCGGATGGTCGCACAGTGCACGGCACGACGAGTGGGAGCAGACAACGGGTTTCCCACTGCACTCCAGCACTTGCCAAAAGGTACTCTCGGCAGCATGGGAGAGGTCGACCATCATTCCCACACGATTCATCTCGCGCACCACCTCGCGGCCGAAGGCACTGAGGCCGCCATGCTCGGCATTGCCACGTGCCGAGTCGCATATATCATTGTCGCCATTGTGACAGAGTGTCATGTACACCACTCCCCTGCGACGAAGGCGCTCAATGCCTGAAAGGTCACGCCCTATGGCATATCCGTTCTCCACGCCAAGCATAATGGCACGCTTGCCCTGTGTCTTTGCCCTGTAGAGCTCATCGGGCGAGCAACACAATGCTACGTGCGCCGCATTGTCTGCGACCGCTGCAGCCACCCAATCGAGTAGAGCATCGGCTTTTTCGGCAGCTTGTTCAAGTGATTCATCGTCACGCTCTCCCTGCGGGATATAAGCCACCATTGTAGTCGCATCGAGCAACCCCTCGCTCATCTTATGGAGGTCGACAAGGGCAACATCATCGCGCCTGTCGAGACGGTAGGCGGTATGGGAGAGCATAGGCGTGTCGCAATGCGAATCTATCGTCAACATACCCTTGTGAAGCCCGGTCACACGGCGGTAGAGCGTTGCCTCTTCCACGAGCCAACGGAAAAGCAGCATCATGGTCTCATCGCCGTTCATGATAAACGATTCGGGATGCCATTGTACGCCAATTATACTGCGGCCGTCGATGGCCTCAATGCCCTCTATCACCTCGTCGGGCGATGTGGCAACGACCTCAAAGCCTGCCGGCACACGACTGACAGCCTGATGGTGGAAGGTGTTCACGGCAAGCCGCTCCCGGCCGAAAATACCACCGAGCCTGCAGCCTGCGGCAAAGGTTACACCGTGCGTTGCAACACCGCGCTCCACAGGTTCCTGGTCGTGATTGAGGAGCTGAGAGCCCAATGCTGCATATATGTCCTGATGCACCGAGCCGCCGAATGCAGCGGCAATGGTCTGTATGCCGCGGCATATTCCCAGGATAGGCAACGAGCGTGCATCGGCAAGCAGCGCCAACAGCAGTTCCTGTTCATCGCGTGGCGGGTTTATGGTGTGCAGCAATGAATAATCGGGTTCCTCGCCCATATAACGCGGGTCAATATCGGCACCGCCGGTGAGCAGCAGCGCATCTATGTGAGAAAGTGTCTCTACCAATGCCTCGCGCTCGGGGTATGGCGGGATGAGCAATGGCACTCCACCGGACTCAATCACCGAGCGGTAATAGGCATCGGCAAGCGTGGCCTTGCCATCGGCATAGTTGGCGGTGATACCAATTACAGGACGAGGTTCGCAGAGTGGATAGCGGCCATGAAGGTCACGGAACTCGCCGCTGACATCAAACTTGTTTGCAGACATAAGAAGCTGTTTTAGAAGCTGTTTAAATAAAAAAACACCCGCACTTGATGAAAACACGGGTGTTGGTTCTATACAATTACTGTTCTGTTTACTCCATTGGCATATTGCGCTTGATGCTGTGGGCAAGCACAATCATCGTCTCGGTGCTCACTACACCGGGAATCTCTTGCACACGGCCGTTGAGAAGCTGCATGAGATGCTCGTTGTCATGGGAATACATCTTTACAAGGATTGAGTAAGGGCCGGTAGTGTAGCAGCACTCAACCACCTCGGGGATTTCGCGCAGGCGCTCAACCACCTCCTTGTACATTGAGCCACGTTCAAGACGTATACCGATGTATGTGCATGTGTTGTAGCCCAAACGGCGCACATCAATCTCGTAGCTTGAGCCCGAGATTATGCCCATATCCACAAGATGCTGCACGCGCAGATGGATTGCTGCACGCGAAACGCCGCACAGTTCGGCAACATTGCGGAAGGGGATTCTGGCATCCTTTGAAATGATGCTGAGTATTTTAAGGTCAAGTGCATCGACCTTGCATTCAAGGTTTTTCATTTTATGGTAAGTTATAAGAGGTTGTGTTTGTTATTTCTTCACTATTTTCATCAGTTCAATATCATATACGAGCGCACTGTATGGCGGCACCTTGTTGCTGCCCATTGCACCATACGCCTTTTGCCAGGGAAGGTAGACCTTGCACTTTGTGCCCACCGGGAGCGATGTTATTGCCTCGGCAAGACCGGGCAAAAGACTGCCCACGACCGCCTCGACCACCTCGCCACGAGAGCTCTCGGCAAGATTGCCGTTGATGTAGGATGCCTTGTAGATGTAGCCCACCTTGCTGCCCAGTGCGGGAACCTCACCCGTGCCTTCACGTTCAACTTTCACCTGCACACCGCCGGGAAGTGTCTCAACCCCACCGCGCTTGGCATTCCTTGCCATGAACTCCTCGCTCGGTTGGCAGAACACGTTCCTGTAATAGTAGTCACAGGCCTGCTCCACGGTCATCACCGACTTGTCGCCATAGGCTACAGCCTTGAGCCCGTCGAGGAATATGCGTGCATTGACACTGCGGGTGGTATCGCTCTGGTAGATTGCACGGTTTGCCTCATCGAGCATCTCCATTGCCGAAGCACCGACAACAACACCGTGCGCATAGGCCACTGCTGCCGCAGACTCATCTGCGGGGAATGCATCGCATACTCCCCTGACAAAATCGTCAAGGGTCTCGGGTGTAACCCCCATCTCCTCCATAGCCAACGGCATGTCGCCCGCAACCATCATGCTGACGGCGAATGACAACGAATCGCCTGCCGTTGCAATGACAACAGCCTCATCGGCAGCCGGAGCCTTGTGCTCTCTTATGACGTACGGCATGAACAGCAGCAGACCGAAAGCAATTGTGCAGAGCGCCCCAAGTGTTTTTTTCCCTGTTTTCATCGCTCTTTATCAGAGAACCTTAATCAACTCCACATCAAAGACAAGGGCGCTGTAGGGAGGAATCATCTCACCCGCACCGTGCTCGCCGTATGCCATGTCGTATGGGATGTAGAGACGCCATTTTGCGCCCTCCTGCATCAGTTGCAGAGCCTCGACCCAGCCCTTGATGACCTGGTTCACGCCAAACACAGCAGGCTCGCCACGCTTGATTGAGCTGTCGAACACTGTACCGTCAATGAGTGTACCCTCATAGTGGCACTGTACACGGTCGGTAGCCGATGGTTTCTTGCCGTTGCCGGCTGCAATGACCTCATACTGCAGGCCGCTTGGCAGCACTGTGACACCCTCTTTCTTTGCATTGGCAGCAAGGAAAGCCTCGCCACTCGCCTTGTTCTGCGCATAAGCCTCCTCGGCCAACTTGCGGAAGTGTTCGTTAACGACCTGCTGCGCCTCGGAGTGTGACATCTCGGTCTTTGCACCTGTGAGCACATCCTTGAGAGCCTTTACAAAGTCCTCGACGTTCATATCGCTTACACCCATTGAAAGTAAATTCTGGCCTATTCCCATTCCAAGGCCATAGCTAAATTTGTCCATTTTCCTAATTTTATATTATTATACTATATTTCTGTCATTTTGCCATCATGCATTTTCATACACTTTGCAAGGTTGAGCCGGGCGAAGATACAATTAATATTCGTACTGCAAACATAAAAGGCACTTTTTTTACTAAAAAAACAATATTTTTTTGGAAACAGCATACAAAAAGCCTTTTTACATTTTGTCAAAGAATAAAAAAGAGGCGCAAACAGGTTGCCACATACCGCCCCGCGTTAATTATTTTAAAAATATCCAATATAATGGCAAAAGCTCAATTAATTTCAATAACTTTGTAGAGATGGTGCGACAGGCACTAAAACGTAGTTTTAAAAAGAGTAAAAGAGGGATGTCAGGCACAATGATAATGGCGATAATTTTCGCACTGCTCGCAGGCGGTATGTATGCGCTGCGCAAGATATATGGCAACGCTCCACAAAAGGAGGATAACCACGACCACCACGATGGCGAAAACGGCGTGTGTTGCGGCAAGCACAGCAACTGCGAGAAGGGATACGACACCGTCAACCTCTATTTCGACGATGAGGAGCTGGACCGTTTCAAGGGCATGAAGCCCGAGGAGTACACCGAGGCCGACATCGAAGAGTTCCGCCAGGTGCTCTACACCATGCGCGAGGAGGAGGTGGAGAACTGGGCGCACTGCATTGAGACACGCGGCATCGAGATGCCAAGCGAAATAAGAGAAGAGATTCTACTAATGCTGCAATAACACAAAGAACAGAAAAGCGTGCGAAAAATCATATATCACATATTGTCGCTACTGCTCATTGCCGGCATCACCGGATGCGCCGGCAGAAGAACGAACACTGCCGCCACACGCATGTACCACGCCTTTACAGCCCGTTACAACACATACTACAACGGCAACCAGGCATACAACCAGGCACTGAAGGCGCAGAAGACGGGGCACAAGGACAACTATCTTGAGCAGATTCCGTTGCTCATCATCAGCGACAAGAACACCCAAAAGGCCGGCGCCAGCAACTATGACAGAGCCATAGAGAAGTCGCAGAAAGCGATAAAGAACCACTCGATAAAGCGCCGTCCCAAGAAGCCGACAGGCAAGAAGCTGTCGCAGAAGAAGAAACTTTTCTACTCCCAGAAGGAGTTCAACCCATTCCTGTGGAAAGCGTGGTTCCTGATGGCAAACTCGCAGTTCCAGAAAGGTGAATTCACCGAAGCCGCCAGCACATACATATACATCTCGAGGCTATACGGGAACAACCCGACCATTGTTGCACAGGCACGCATAGGACTGGCAAAATGTTACGCCGAAATGGAGTGGCTGTACGAGGCCGAGGAGCTGCTGCAACGGGTGCAGCGCGACACCGTGCCCGAGACATTGCAGAAGGATTTTGCCATAGCAAAGGCCAACCTGTTGCTAAAACAGCAACGTGGTGCAGAAGCTATCCCGCACATAAAGAGCAGCCTGAAACGCAAGGGGCAGACCCCACTTGACAAGGCGCGTGAGCACTATCTTCTGGGGCAGCTGTACACCGAAGCCGGCAACAATGCCGAGGCCTACAAGAGCTTTGCCAAGGTAATCGCACAGAGCCCGCCATACGAGCTCGAGTTCAATGCCCGCATACGCCAGACCGAGACAGCGACCGACGAGAACCACAAGAAAACCATGCGCAAGCTCAAGCGAATGACAAAGTCGGACAAGAATGCCGACTACCTGGCACAGATATACTATGCAATAGGCAACCTGCACCTGAGCATGCAGGACACCACCGAGGCCATAAAGGCATACGAGACCGGTGTCGCATCGGGAGCGACAAGCGGGTATGGCACAGGAATGCTGCACCTGTCACTTGCGAAGATTTACTGGGAGAAGGAGAAATTCTCGAAAGCGCACGAAAACTACGGCAAGGCATTGTCCATGCTGGGCGAGGAGAACAGACACTATGATGAAATGAAGTTCCGCAGCGAATCGCTTGGCGGACTGGTGCAGTACACCGACATTGTGGAGAAGCAGAGCGAACTGCTCTACTGGGCCACCCTCACGCCCGAAGAGCTGAACCCCATACTCGATGGACTTATCGAGGAGGCAAAGCGGTTGGAGGAGCTGAAAAAGAAAGAGGAGAAGAAACTTGAACGCGAGAATGACGAGGGCAACGAGCTGGAGAATGCAGGCAACAATGCCGCAATGACTGTTGAAAACCAGAGCGACAAGCAGCTGTGGTACTTCTACAACCCGCAGATTGTGTCACAGGGCATACGCACTTTCAAGGAGAAGTGGGGCAACAGGGAACTGAAGGACTACTGGCGATTCAGCAACACCATATCGTCACTGATGAGCGATGCATCCGCCATGGACAGCACCATGACCGACAGCCTTGGCATCGACAATGAGTTTGCATTGAACGACAGCACACTGGTGGCAGACAGCACCGCAGTAGAGACCGTAGAGAGCCAACTGTCGACCGACCCCACCACACGCGAATACTACACACAACAGATTCCTGTCACAGACGAGCAGAAAGCCGAGGCGCACAAGGCGCTGAGCGATGCGTTGTTCGAGGCTGGCGTGCGTTTCAAGGACGATATGGGCGAAAAACGGCTTACACTCTCATATCTTGAACGTGTGGTCAACGAATACCCCGAATTCGAACGGCTTGCCGATACGTACTACCAGCTGTTCCTGGCCTGCTCACGTTGGGAGGAGAGCGAAAAGGCGGAACACTACAAGAGCCTGCTCATTGCCGGTTACCCCGACAGCGCCATAACCAAGCAGATACAGGAGCCGGATTTCTTTGAGAATGCAGCCACACGCAAACACAAGGAGGATTCGATGTACGTGAAAGGATATGCCCACTACCTTAAAGAGGAGTATGACTCTGTCATAAGCGAGAACGCATACAGCGCAGCGAAATACCCGCAGGGCAAGCACCGCGCACGCTTCATGTTCATTGATGCCATGTCAAAACTCTACAGCGACCGTCAGGAGGATGCGCTCGCAGCACTCGGGGAACTGGTGAGCAGCTACCCGTCCGACAGTATAAGTGTCATGGCAAATGCAATCAGCACAGGCATAAAGGAGGGCCGTCTGCTCAACAGCGGCATCTCCACATCAATATGGGACCGCAAGGCCGACGGTACGATAAGAAGCGGACAGGACAGTGTTCCGCAGTTCGGCACCGGGCGTAACGAACCACACTACTTTGTGCTGGCATTCCCCAACGGTTCGCTCGACGAGAAACGTCTGCTGTTTGAGATGGCACGTTACAACTTCTCTCGCTACATGGTGAGAAACTTTGAGATGACATTCGAGACATTTGCCGAGATTACACTGCTCGAGGTGAAGGAGTTCCTCAACTTTGACGAGGCATTCATCTACCGCAAGCGCCTCTTCGGCAATGCCGGGACAGCCAAGCTGCTCGAGGGAATAAACACTTTTGTAATATCAAAAAGCAACCTCGATTTGTTATTACAGTACTACACCTTCGAGGACTACTCGCAGTTCTACGAGGAGAACCTGCTGGCGATACCCGAGGTTGAGATTGACGGTCACACACTCGACGAGCCCGACTACAGCGAGCAGGAGGTGGACAACAATACAGAAACGGAAGAATGATACAATATGACATACAGACTGTTATGGGCCGACGACGAGATTGAACTGCTCAGAGCCCACATTATATTTCTGCAAAGCAAAGGGTACGATGTCACCACGGTGACCAATGGCCCCGATGCCATAGATGCGTGCAGCAACCAGGCCTTCGACCTTGTCCTGCTCGACGAGAATATGCCCGGACTTACAGGCCTGGAGACCCTGGACAGGATAAAGGAGATGCACCCGCAGACACCCGTGGTGATGGTTACCAAGAGCGAGGAGGAGGATATCATGGAACAGGCCATAGGTTCAAAGATTGCCGACTACCTGATAAAGCCCGTGAACCCCAACCAGATACTCCTTACCTTGAAGAAGAACATACACCGCAAGGAGATTGTGGCCGAGAAGGCCAACACCGCCTATCAGCAGAACTTCGGCAAGCTGTCGATGCAGATAAGCGATGCACGCACCACCGGTGAGTGGCAGGAGATATACAGAAAAATCGTATACTGGGAGCTGCAGCTTGAGGAGGCCGACACACAGATGCACGATATGCTCAAGTCGCAGAAGGAGGAGGCCAACAACATATATGCGCGCTTTGTGAAGAACAACTACATGGATTGGATGGCTGCCGGCCGCGAGGAGCGCCCGCTCATGAGCCATGACCTGTTCCGCGAGCGCATATTCCCGCTTGTCGACAAAGGCGAGAAGGTGTTCATGATAATAATCGACAATTTCCGCTACGACCAGTGGCGTATGCTGGCCAAAGAGATTGGCGGCAGCTTTGCCATTGAAGAGGAGCTGTACACCACCATACTGCCAACTGCAACGCAGTATGCGCGCAATGCCATCTTCTCGGGTCTCATGCCCAGCCAGATAAAGGAGATGTTCCCGCAGTTGTGGGTCGACGAGGAGGAGGAAGAGGGCAAGAACCTTAACGAGGAGGCACTCATCGGCACGCAGATTGCACGCTATCGCCGCAAGGACAGCTACTCATACAGCAAGGTGCTCACCTCGGCAGCTGCCGAGAAGTATATCGACAGCATACACAGCCTGGCAAAGAATGACATAAACGTGCTTGTTGTGAACTTCATCGATATGCTCTCGCACGCGCGGACAGAGTCCATGATGGTGCGCGAACTTGCCTCAAACGAGGCTGCATACCGTTCCATAACACAATCGTGGATACGCCACTCGGCAATAAAGAAACTGTTCGACTACCTTGCCGAGAGCAAGTACACCGTTGTCATCACAACCGACCACGGCAGCATACAGGTTGACACACCCACAAAGGTGGTAGGCGACAAGAACACCAACACCAACCTGCGCTACAAACTGGGCAAGGCGCTCAACTACAGCGGCAAGGATGTGTTCGAGATAAAGAACCCCGCAAAGGCGTTCCTGCCACAGCCAAACATAAGCACCAGCTACATCTTTGCCACGGGAAGCAAGTTCTTTGCCTACCCCAACAACTATAACTACTACGTGTCATACTACAAGGACACGTTCCAGCACGGCGGCATATCAATGGAGGAGATGCTTGTGCCATTCATTACAATGAAACCTAAAAACAACCGACAATAATGAGCGAACATACATTCAGGATAAACAGCCTCGAGGAGTACCCGGCGGCGGCAAAGTGGTTCACCACATTCCTGCAGCAGGGGCACATCTTCGCTTTCTATGGCAAGATGGGCAGTGGCAAGACTACATTCATAAAGAGCCTGTGCGAGGAGCTCGGCGTGGAGGACACCATAAACTCACCCACATTTGCCATTGTGAACGAGTATGAGGACAGGGAGGCGAACACCATATTCCACTTCGACTTCTACCGCATAAAATCCATAGCCGAGGTCTACAACATGGGCTACGAGGAGTATTTCTACAGCAACGCCCACTGCTTCATCGAGTGGCCGGAGCTTATTGAGGAACTGCTGCCCGAGGAGCACATAAGAGTGGATATTACAGAAAACGATGACAGCACACGCACAATAAAGGTCACAACAAATGACTGAAAAGTCCGGCACACCGGGCAAACGTAACAGACCGGATAAACAACAAAAACACAACAATATGAAATTCAACGCAAACGCATCGGGCACACGCACCATAGATGTTACCGAAGAACAACTGCAGATTGTAAAGAAGTATTCACTGCTTGACAGAATTGCCAACAGCACAGGAGTCATTGACGAGGAGTCGCTGGGTAAGCTGCGCCTCACGGTGCGTTCACTCATCGCATCGCAGACAATGGCCTCAAAGGAGCTGCTCGACATCTGCCCCATACTCTATCACGAAGATATGAAGGCGCTTGGTCTCAAGAACCTCATCAAGTGCTACGGCGAGTGGATTGCAAATTGCGAAGCAACAGAGGAAGCAACCGGCATCAATGAGTAACAGAAAGATTACCGATTGGTTACCCACGACACGCAAGGAGGCCGAGCTACGCGGATGGGACGAGCTGGACGTTGTAATGTTCAGCGGCGATGCGTATGTCGACCACCCATCGTTCGGCGCGGCGGTAATAGGCCGCCTGTTGGAGGCCGAAGGGCTGCGTGTGGCCATTGTCCCGCAACCCAACTGGCAGGATGACCTGCGCGACTTCAAGAAGATGGGACGTCCACGCCTGTTCTTTGGAATATCGGCAGGTTGCATGGACTCTATGGTGAACAAGTACACCGCAGCCAAACGGTTCCGCAGCGAGGATGCCTACTCCCCCAACGGCAAGCACAGTATGCGACCCGAGTATGCAACAACCGTGTACTCTACCATACTGAAGAAGCTCTACCCCGACTGCCCCGTGGTGATTGGCGGCATTGAGGCATCCATGCGCCGCTTCACGCACTACGACTACTGGCAGGACCGTCTCATGAAGAGCGTACTCGTTGACAGCAAGGCCGACGTGCTTGTGTACGGAATGGGCGAGCAGCCAATGACCGCGCTGTGCAAGGCAATGCTCGACAGGCTACAGCAGAGCGGAGCCGGGCACATCACTGCCGACGATGCACGCGAGATAACCAAGGAGATACGCCAGACGGGCTACCTTGCACGCAAGAGCGACATAGCCATCGATGAGACACACGACAAAGTGCTTACCCCCCACAGTGTTTGCCTGAAGGAGAAGGCAAAGCAGGCATCCAATTTCCTTGCGATAGAGAGGGAGTCGAACAAGGTGAGTGCAAAGAGACTGTTGCAGGAGTATGACGAGGGTGTGGTGGTCATAAACCCGCCGTTCCCTACAATGACAACCGAGCAGCTCGACCACAGCTTCGATCTGCCCTACACACGCCTGCCCCACCCCAGATACAACGGCAAGCGCATACCGGCATACGACATGATAAAGCACTCGGTCAACATACACCGCGGCTGCTTTGGAGGTTGCGCGTTCTGTACCATATCGGCTCACCAGGGCAAGTTCATTGTGAACCGCAGCGAGGAGAGCATTCTGCGCGAAGTCAAGGAGATTGCAAGGATGGAGGATTTCAAAGGCTACCTCAGCGACCTTGGAGGCCCGTCGGCAAATATGTACATGATGAGAGGCAAGAACAGCGACCTGTGCGCCAAGTGCTCGCGCCCGTCATGCATACAGCCAAAGATATGCCCGAACATGAACATAGACCACAGCGCGCTGCTCGAGCTTTACAGAAAGGTAGATGCACTGCCCTGCATAAAGAAGAGCTTCATTGGCAGCGGTGTAAGATATGACATGCTGCTTCACAGAACGGGCGACAAGCAACGCGACGAGGTCACAGACAGATATACAGAGGAACTGATAAGAAATCACGTCAGCGGCCGTCTGAAGGTGGCTCCCGAGCACACAAACGATGCCGTGCTCAAACTAATGCGCAAACCATCATTCAAGCAGTTCCATGATTTCAAGCGCATATTCGACCGCATAAACAGCCGCTATAACCTGAAACAGCAGATTATCCCCTATTTCATAAGCAGCCACCCCGGCAGCACGGTAGAGGCTATGGCCGAGCTTGCAGCAGAGACCAAGCAGCTGAACTTCCATCTGGAACAGGTGCAGGACTTTACCCCCACACCAATGACAATGGCGACGGAGATGTACTACACCGGCATAAACCCCGAGACTGGCGAGAATGTCTATGTGGCACGCTCAATGAAAGACAAGGAGGCGCAGAGGAGATTCTTCTTCTGGTACAAGCCCGAGGAGCGCAAACAGATAGCACAGTTGCTGCGCCGCATGGGCAGGAGCGACCTGGTAAAAAAATTAGGGATATAACAAGAAATAGGGTTTCGGCTTAGCCGAGACCCTATTTCTTGTTATATCCAACAACGGAATGCAGTACTTACGTTTCGCACAAACCGCCTTAATCACGCTGCGCGTACCTAACTGCGGCTTTCAGTTTTAACATTTCCGCCTTAACCTTTCACCTTTTACAGTTACTCCTCAACCTCGAATTCCTCTTTGCCAACACCGCAAAGGGGGCATACATAATCGTCGGGGAGGTTTTCGAATGCTACACCCGGTTCAATTCCCTGCTCGGGGTCACCAATCTCGGGGTCATAAACCCACTGACATACTGTACAGATATACTTTTTCATAATTATCTTGATTTTAAATATTAAACAATCATGCTGAAACAAATGTTCATGCTCTACCGCTTTGCAAAGGGAGCGTATGGCTTTCAACTTCTAAAGTCTGCCTCATTTGTTTCTGATGCAAATTTAACACATTTAATTAAAATGCAACTGTAAATTATGTTAAATCGTTTTAATATTGTAATCGTTTTACTTTTTATCAAGATACTCCTCTATTAGAATACGCATACCCTCCGATGCTCCTTTCTTTATGACAATGACACCACGTCTTGTGACATTCACGTCATTGGGGTCGATGAGGTAGACCGGTACGGCGGCAGGGACATAGTTCAACAACCCGGCAGCAGGATAGACATTAAGCGAGGTGCCAATGATGACAAAGGCATCGACACCGTGAAGCGCCTGTATGGCATCTTCCATACGTGGCACAGCCTCGCCAAACCATACAATAAAGGGGCGCAGTTGCGAGCCGTCAGCAGCAAGGTCGCCAAGGTGCAGGTCGCTCTCGGGCGACGGCAAGGAGCACACGTAATTGAGGTTCTGCGGCTGACGGGATGAGCAGGCTTTCATAAGCTCGCCATGCAGGTGAATGACATTGGTGGAGCCGGCACGTTCGTGCAGGTCATCGACATTCTGTGTCACCACTGTTACATTGAAGCGCTTCTCAAGGGATGCAACAAGCCTGTGACCGTCATTGGGCTCAACGGTGAGCAGTTCGCGGCGACGTTTGTTGTAGAATTCAAGGACAAGGCGCGGGTTAGCGGCATAGCCCTCGGGAGTGGCAACAAGCTCTACAGGATACTCGTCCCACAGGCCACCACCGCCACGAAAAGTACCCAAACCGCTCTCTACACTCATTCCCGCACCGGTGAGAATTACAATTTTCTTCATGATACAAGTTTACAAAACACTCTTTTTATAGAAAAACAGACCGGGCTAACCCGGTCTGTAATGGTTTATCAGTTGTTTGGCAATTCGCCTGTCAGGATGTCTTAGCGCTCAACCGGCTGGACAACTCCATCGGGGAGTGGCAAATACCAGTTATCTTCGTTGAGCATCCTGTTATATAGTTCAGGTTCTACCTTGAACTCGCCGTTGCGGTATGTAACGTCATTCTTGTATGCACGGCCCGCAACACGCTTAGCCAGGACATCGTTATCACCCATAGCCTTTGCAAAACGGATAAGGTCACCGAAACGTGTACCCTCCCATGCAAACTCAAGAGCAAGCTCATCAATGACGAGGTCGGCTATGTAGTTGAGTGAATCCTGATATGTGATTGGACGAGGGATTGTCTCTACCTTTTCCTCCACCACAGTCTCACCCAAATAGCGTGCGATACATGTGTCGTTCAAGGCATAATATGCATTACGCTCACTGTAGCCGCTACCACGTGAGTGTATTCCCTCATTATCGGTGAAGGCATCGGCTGTGAAGTTATACACAAGAGAGTCGGTGCAAGAATCAAGATATGTTACCTTCCTTTCAACACTGTCAACCTTCACACCGGCAACGTACTTGTACTCAAATATAGTATTACCCTCGGCATCGAGCATCACACTGTCTTTCCAATCAGGATTCTTCAACAGGCGGTAGTTGTTCTTTACGCCCGACTTAAGGATTGTCATTGCAAGCTCCATACCACCTTTGTAACCCTCCTGGCGCTCCAGACCTACAAGAGCCTCAGCAAGACGCAGATATGCGTGTTCCTTACGCTGCAGCACAAGGAATGTGGTCTTGATGTTGGGGACAAACTCAACATCCATATCCAATGAACCCTCCTCGAAATTGAACTTGCCGATGATGTTCTTGTACTCTGTCTGTGCATCGTCTGTACCGCGCTGTGAATATGTAGTTGCCTTTATGCGGAGGTCACCCTTGTACTCATAGAAATGGCTGTACTCGGGAGCTACCTTCATATTCTCCTTATCATCATCCTTCATATAGCAATAGACCTGACGCTCGGCCAGAGACTGGATGCCGGGAGAAGCCACCACCTGTGCACCACCAATTTCAGCGTGTGGTGAGAACACGGCTGCAAGGCCTGAAGTTGTGCCGTTGAGTTCGGTATTCGCAAACGGTATTACAGTGAAGTAGTTCGAACTGTTCTCATTGAAAGACTTTGCAGCAAACATCTTGATGTATGAATTGTTGAAGCTCTTGCCACCCTCGCTGCTATAGCTTGCCTTGTAACCACGGTCGCTGTACTTCTTTGCAGTCTCATTGGTACCTGAACCGACAATCTGTGAGTAGTAGAAATGCGCAGCATTCTTGTAGTCACCCTTCCACAAATAGAGCTCACCGAGCAACATTCTGATTGGAACGAACAGCAGTTTGGTATCAAGCTCTGTACCATTGTCGCCATAACCGAACTTGAGCACCTTGCCATCCTTGTCCCATGCAGGCATTGGGAATGCAGCGGGGTTCTCGTATGGGAGAATATCAGCAATCAGCCTGCTCACAATCTCGTCACGTGAGAGCATTGGTGCGTTCATCACCTCCTCGGCCGCACTGTGAGTGAGGATTGGATCTGTGAAATATGGAACATTGTTGTAGTTGATTGCAAGCTGCAGGTATGTCCAGGCACGGATGCTCTTGACAGCAACATATTCAGGAAGCATCAACTTGATGTTGTTCTTCTCGAGTGTGGTGTCAACACGTGCAAGGTATATATTACAGTTGTTGATGATTGAGTAATAATCCTTTACATCGAGATACTCGTTGCTGTTGAGATTGAAAACTGAGCGGCTCAACTCCTGAATATCAACAACAGCCTTTGACTCGTTGACGGTCACAAGGTCGGCACGCAACTCGTTGATGAGCACCTGACGGTCACCCACCTCCTGCACTGCCTTGAGAATACCCAGAACCGAATATACAGAGTCATTGAGTGACCAATCGTCAAACTCATACTCCACACGGTTTGAATCAACATTCAACATATCATCGCAGGAACTGAACATGAAAGTCCCGCCAAGAAGGAATGCTATTGTATAAATAAGTTTCTTTTTCATTGTTTTATCTTTTTTCTAACCCTTATAAATGTTCATTGACAAAGGTCTGTCATTCTTTAGAGATTTACCTTAACACCGAAATGGAAGCTGCGTGACTGAGGCATAAGACCCGCATCTACACCCTGATACAGCACATTGTTGTTTACCGAGAATTCGGGGTCATTGCCCTTATACTTGGTAAATGTGCAGAGGTTCTCAGCTGCGCCCCACACTGTCAGTCCCTGAAGCCAGTTGGCTGTTACGGGAATCTCGTATGACAACTTGACACTCTTGAGACGCAGGTATGAACCATCCTCTATCCAACGGTCAGAGAAACGTGAGTTACCCACAGGGTCGCCGTATGCCACAGCCGGAATATCGGTCACCTGTCCATCGACAGTCCAACGGTTAAGCATCGCTGTTGTCTGATTGTAGAATGAAGAACCGCTCTCAAGCTGCTGACGGTAGTAGTTGTAGACATCATTACCGACAGAGTAGTTGAAGTTTACATCAAGGGTAATGCCTTTATAGGCAAGTCTTGTAAAGAAGTTACCATAGAAATCGGGGTTCGGATTACCTATTATAGTCTTGTCGTTCTCGTCAATTAGACCCAAAGGCTCGCCATCTGCCACAGATGTATTGACATCGACAAACTTCATATCACCGGCCTTGAAATAGCTCTTCTCACCTGTAGCATCCACCTGATAGAGGCCATACTCATCGGCATCGGCCGAAGATGCGATTACGCCATCGGTCTTGTAGCCCCAGAATACACCTACAGGCTGTCCTACCATTGTAGCCACCTCGCCACCGTATACCGATACAGGGTCGAGCGCCTCGTCAAGTGCTGTCACCTCATTCTTGTAGTGACCGAGTGATGCACCCAACTCCCACTGGAAGTTCCTGTCATTGATGAGCTTTGCATTGATTGTTGCCTCAAGACCCATATTCTGCAGCTCACCGCCGTTTGCCCAATATTTACCCATACCTGTCACGAACTGATACTGCTTCTGAACCAGAAGATCCCTGGTCTTGGCCCTGTACCAGTCAAACGAGAGTGCAAGACGGTTCTCGAGGAACATTGCATCGACACCGACATTGAAGCGCGATGTGCTCTCCCATTTTACACCGTCATTCTCAACATTTCCAAGCTGGAGACCCATATACTGGTCATAGAACTTCACAGACTGGAGGTAACTGCGTGCCGCAAGATAGTCGATTGCATCGTTACCTGTAACGTCGAAACCGGCACGCAACTTGAGCGCATTGATACCCTTGACATTGAACCAAGGCTCAGAAGATACAAGCCAACCGGCCTGTACAGATGGGAAGAAGCCCCATGCAACACCAAGCATTCTGAACGCATCCTCGGCCTTGCCACCAAAACGTGACGATGTCTCCAATGATGCAGCCAACTGCAGGAAGTAGCGTGTCCTGTAGGCATAATCGGCCGAGAGGTACCAGGCCATATTAGACCATACGTTCTTCTCGCCATCACTGTCAATGTGCTCAAGATCATTGCTGACATTGAAACTGGTGTCACTACCGGAGTTGGCACCGCTGATGGCATTTGAGTCAAGGTTGAAGTTTGTATATCGGAAACCACCGAATGCATTCACGCTGTGGGCGCCGAAAGTCTTGCCCCAAGCAACACGTGTATCACTTGAGAGGGCAGCCTCCTTACCGAAGTATGATGAGATGTAGTTACCTATCTTACCGTTGAGCGAACTTACATAGAAGTGGTATTTGTCATTATCGGCAGCTGTAGGATAGGGCAGATAATACTTCTCACTCACGCGGTACAGAGAGTAGTTGAATATCTCGGTGAATGTGAAATCACCCAACTTATACTCAGGAGCTACGGTGATACCCATATTTGTATACTCCAACTCATTCTTGTGAGGGTCCGAAGCCTTGGTAAGAATTGTCAGAGGGTTATACAACGAGTTGTTTGGACGTGCAATACCCGCAGCCTGTGAAACATCGAACGCGAAGTCATCGGCAACGTCGATAATGGCACTCAACTCACCTGTAGAAGCATAACGGTAGGGGCTGAGGAACGGAGACTTCACTGCAGCAAGAGCACCGAGTGATGTCAATGGGAATGCATTGGCATCCTCGCGCATACCATCGTCGAGCAACTCACGGCCTACACGTGCATAAGATATGTCGACACGTGTCTTGAAGTTGTCGGCCAACACCACGTCTGAATTCAGACGTATGTTAAGACGGTCGAAATCGTTACCCTTGACAGGTGAATTACCCATTGTGTAACCGAACGAGAAGTTGTACATGGCCACCTCGTCACCACCCTCTACATTCACCTTGTAGTTCTGTGTAACAGCCTGACGATAGACAATATCGTTCCAATTGGTATTGTTGTGATACTTATCATAGTAGATGAAACCGCTTGTCAACTTGCCGTCCGCATCATATATAGGCTTGTCGGAACGGAGGAACGGTATGTTGCGGTTGGGATTCACGTTCATGGTACCGATGAGTTCATTGGCATAGACACGATAATCCTCGCCCGAAAGCATGCCCGGTGTCTTTGGCTCAAGGGTGACATTCGCATAGAGGTTCGCAGTAATGCGCGTAGCCATACTCTCACCACGTTTGGTATTGATTATGATAACACCGTTTGCTGCACGTGCGCCATAGATGGCTGCACCGTTCTTGAGAACCTTGATACTGCGTATGTCATTCACATCGATGGCAGACAAAACGTTGTTGTATGCACCCATATGGATTGTCTCGTTGCTCTCCTGCAAGTCCCATATCACACCGTCAACAACAACCAGAGGCTGTGCATTGGCATTGAGCGAATTGATACCGCGGATGAACATTGCTGCACCGATGCCAAGCGCACCAGAACGGTTTACAGTGCGCACATCGGCACCAATCCTGTTCTGGATTTCAGAATCGATTGACTGCACGGTGGTCACTCCCTCCTCAAAACCTCTCTCTGCAGTGATGACGATATCATCGCTGTAGTTCTGCTGGAAGTCGTCGGAATGGAGACGCACGTTAATGATATCTCTTTTGCCGACAGGTTTCTGTACAAGCAGATAATCAGTTGTAGAGAATGTAAGAAGTGTCACATACGAAGGAATGTTCAGTTTGTACTTTCCCTCGCCGTCGGTCATTGTCGTAACCCTCTTGTGTCCGGTAGCCTGGACACGCACACCGGCCATTGGCTGGTTTGTGGCCGCATCATACACTGTACCGGTCACAGTGCGCACATCTGCAGCAGAACCTTTTTTCTCGACCTTAACAGAATTGTCTGCTACAGTGCCCTCTGACATCGAACCCGATGCAAGAGCAGCCGATGGCATCAAAAGCATCAATGCCACTGATAATTGCATTAATTGTCGCATATACATAGTTGATTTTCTTTTTTTCATCTTACAAACTATTCTTCAGTATCGAGCACGGGGATAAGCATAATCTTGTCCACACGGATTGATGTATCGTAATATATACCTTTTCTCTTCTCGGCATTGGTTGCTGCAACCGAAGTTATGTCAAATGTCACATTGTAGTCCTTTGCAGCCGAACCATCGTAGAACTCACTATATGGGAACTCCACAACAAACCTTTCGCCATCCCTGCTGCCATCGGCTGTAAGGTACACGGTGTCCATACCGAACTTGTTTGTATAGATCTCACACTTCGATTTTGTATTGAAGAGGGTGTTAGTTTTACCATCACCTTGAAGCTGCTTGATTGTAAACTTGTATTTGTTAGGATACATGGTAGCGGTATCGGTAAACTCGTTCGTAATGTTCTTTGGAACAAACACGATTGCAACCTGATACTTGGCCGAGAGAACCTTTGGAATCTTGAACTTTGCTGTGGCCACACCACTCTCACGTGGGTAGTTGTAATAGGCACCGCCCGACACCTCAATGTCAAGCAGAGTGGAATCCTTCTTGTTCAGCTGGCTCTTGTATGCAGTCGGGGTCTCAAGATCGCTCTCGGTAGCATGATTCCACCATGTACGGTTCTCACCCTCAAGGAAGATGGTATCGTGCCACAAATCGGTCTGTTTGTAAGGCATTGCGCTCACAACCTTGAATACACCGTTAGAGAGTTCCTTCTCAAAGGTGACATTCTCCTCCAGCTCGGCAATTGAGAAGAGGGGTCGCTTACCGCTACGGTAGGCCGGCATCAAAGAATCGGTTGCCTTAACGAACATATCGTTCTCTCTCTTGCTGTATGTCATATACTTGAGGTTGTGCAGGCGTGCATAGTATTTGCGCAATGAGTCGCGCTCAACCTTTGTAGCCTCTGACATGGTCTTAAATGCAAGGTCATAATTGAAGTGCTTCTCGGCAGCAGCGACAACCTTGTTCCACATATCGTTGTCGGGGACATAAACGATGTATGTTGAATCCTCCGAGTCGATATTGCCGACACCGCCCCATGAATTGAGCCATGTGTTTGAGGTTGTGAATACAGAGTCAAGATATGTCTGTTCACCGTTGACGATAGGTCCCTTGATACTCTGAGCCTCGTTGAACTCGGTGACATTGTAAGAGTAGAGATATTTTGCTACAGAGTCAACATCGGCAGCAAACTTGAGGTACTCCCAAATACTGTACTTGTACTCGGACGGAGCTTCCAACTTGTGGATGATACCGTTGCGCACACGGATATTAGGCTCGCTGATTACAGAGCCGTCGAATGTATATCGACCGTTATTACCTTCGAACCTTGCAATCTTGTTATTGAGCATGATGACCGGGTTGTCCTCAAGCTTACCGTTAGCCGGGTGAAGGAGGTTCGCAACATGCGCCTGGATAAAAGTGCGGAAGACGTGGTCGCGGTTGCTGTTTCCGTTTTCATCGGGAGCAATCTCGGCAATGATTGAGTCCTTGTTGAATGTTCCGTTCACCGGTGCCCACAAGGTATATACCCTTGAGTGGTTGAAGAGCGAATCGGCACAGTGTTCACCGCATTTATTGAGCACTTCCAGAAAATCCGAATAATCGGTTTCGGTTGTCAAGACCTCAAACAAAGTCTTGTCGGCAGAAGGTGTAACAGGTGTCACCCTGATAACCTCATTATCCTCACAAGACGAACCTGCAAGCATAAAGCCAAGCAACATTGCTCCGGCAAGAAATTTATGTTTTATGTTCTTATTCATATTATGTATCTGTTTTTGTTTTTTATTCCGAGGCTGCTGAATCCATCGGCAGCGGCCCCACTTGTTGGACAGCTTTTACATCAATTCATTTCAGTTGATGAATTCTTCTTCTCGTATGCATCATTCTGCTTCAGGTTCTTGTTGTAACGCAACTCGTCGATATGAATCGGGAGGAACAGACCATCAATGGTAGACATCTTGGTCTTTACCACGTCCTTACCACTTTCGAGCTTATCTGCCACGAACTTGATATTGTCGGTACTCTTCTCAATCAGAGCCTGACGTACAAGGTCATACCAACGCTTGCCCTCGTATGAAAGCTCAAGAAGGCGCTCCTTGCGAACGAGCTTGATGGCAGCATCCTGTGTACGATAGTTGTCAAACTTCAACGGGTATTTGATATTTGCAGTGTCAATTCTTGAGCGGGTATTGATTGCATTCACAATATCAAATGCATCTTTGAGAATAGAATCGTTAACATTGTCTTGTGACACCATAGCCTCGGCCATCATCAGCATGACATCTGTACGGCGATAGACAATCCAGTTCGCATCCCAATCGTCGGACTTGCGGTAGTTGCCTGCCGGTGAGCTCTTTGCCGAATATTTTGTGATACATGTGGTACTGTTATCAGTGCCTGAGGTCTGTTTGAACGACTTGAGATTGGTGAATGAATATGCACGCAAGTCATCCTCTTCGTAGTTCGAGGTAACGAAGCCTGTAGGTACACATGCCATACCGGGCTTTCCTTCGGAACCATAGACATTATATACACCTCTTGCAAAACCATTGGTGGTATTGTCGCCCTGAACCTGTAGCTCAAAGATTGACTCTGAAGAGTTCTTTGCGCCGAAAATCTCATCATAAGCAGTGCTGACATGGGTCTCATCCTTTTCCTTGACCTCGCCACGGTTGGGAATGAGGTTATAGGGATACGTCTCAACCTGTTTACCTTCGTTCTCCTTTGCTATGGCAGCATCCATATTCGCCAAGAGTGTCTCACAGTTCTGCACACACTCTGCATAATATGCCTGCACGTCACCGGGGGTGACATATTCAACTTCATCCTCGTAATATTTGGCAAACGCAGCGCGCCACAGGTTTACATCGGCCTTTATAGCCAAAACCGCATTAAGGGTTATGCGACCCAGATTCTGGGCCGGATTCGCGAATGCACCCGATTTCATTACCATATCCTCGGCCTTGTTGAGGTCATCCATAATGAAGTTCAGTGCTTCAAGCGGATGAACCTGAACATACTCAGGAATCTCGGCATCATTCTTTGCAGAGTGCGTAGCCAAAGGAATATCGCGGAAAGTACGTACAAGATAGAAGTGGCAAAGGGCACGCATCGCATACATCTCACCCTTCACTACAGCCAAGTCACCCTCGGTGAAATCAGGGTCTGTCTCCAAAGCCCTATCCGCAGTCTCAAGTATAAGATTCGCATAGTTGATAGCCTCATAGAAGACTCCCCAACGACAAAAGCCGTTCTCATCAATGATGTTTGCCTCGACGAGATTCTTTATGTCGGAGTTGTATCCGGTTGTGGGGAATGTCATATTGTCAGAGCGCATCTCGCCCCAGATTATCGCCTTTGAGACAGCATCTGAACTGAGCAGTTTGAGGTAGCTTGTCGCAAGCATACCGTTAATCTGGTCCTTTGTCTGCCAGAAGTTCTCCTCAACGACCTTGTCCGCCGGAATGATTGTGAGGTAATCGGTACAAGAGCTTGTCAAGACACCGAAGGCCACAGCCGCGGCAAGAACAGTTTTCCTATATATTTTAGATACTATTTTCATATTCATAAACTTTTAGAAACCGAGTGACAATGAAAGTGTATACGAGCGTGGGCGTGGTGTCTTTGTATTGTCGTATGCAATACCCTCGCCACCATTTGCTACCTCAGGCTCAAGACCGGTATACTTTGTCCAGAAAGCCACGTTGTCGGCCGAAGCATAGACGTTGAGGTTCTTGAGACCAATCTTCTTCAACCACGCAGGTTCGAACGAGTATGAGAGCTGTATGTATGACAGACGTACATACGATGCATCCTCGACATAACGGTCACTACCCAAGTAGTTGAATGCTGTAGAACCACCGTTCACGGCGCGGGGAATCTCTGTCACGTCACCCTCCTTACGCCAACGCCAGTTTACGGCAACACTCTGGTTGTCGAACGATGACATATTCTCGAATGCCATACGTGAGCTGTTCACCACGTCAACATCCCAACGGTATGTAAACGATGTCCTGAGTGACCATTTCTTGTATCGGAATGTCAGACCGAAACCACCCTGTGCGGCCGGGTTCGAGTTACCCAAATATACGATATCGAGCTGGTTGATTGTACCGTCATGGTTGACATCCTCATAGATGGCATCACCACCCTTGAATTCATAGTAGGACTTCTCCTCCTCATTATCATAGAAGAGAACAAGTTTCTTTGGCTGGCCATTGGCCTCATACACAACGTTGCCATCGGCATCGCGCACAATAGGACAGGTACCGTTGCGGCCGGCCTCCTCCTCGGAAAGTGCCTTCTCCCAGTTCTTGTAGCTGTAACGGTAGACACCCTTGTAACGGAAACCATAGATTGCACCACTTGGGTTGCCAATCTGTATACGTGGCAGATACTTTGAGTTCTGTGGCTGCTCGTACTTGCCGTTTCTCTCTTCAAGATACGCCTCCTCAAGTTCAAGAATCTCATTGAAGTTGTTACCTATATTGAAGTACATTGACATTGAGAAATCCTTTGCCAACTTGACGTTGTTGAGGTTCATATTGAGCTCCCAACCATAGTTCCTCAAGGCACCGGAGTTCTTGTAAGCCAATGATGAGTAACCGGTTGATGATGGCAGACGATAATTAGAGATGATGTTGTCGCGTGTTGTATTATGGTAGTAGTTGAACGCACCGGTCAACAAACCGTTGAAGAAGCCGAAGTCCGAACCGATGTTCCACTCGCGCTTGTCCGAACGGCGAAGGTCGGTAAGACGGATACCATCCATCTGGAAACCGGCCATACCCAGATAACTATAGCCGAAGCTTGAATAGCTGTTGAATGTAGCGTTTGAACCGGGAGCGTGTCCACCCAAACCGAAACCGGGGCGCAATGACAACATACTCAACACAGGCTTAGCCCACTCCATCCAAGGCTCGTCAATGACATTCCAACGTGCAGAGAGTGACGGGAATGCAGCCCATTTTCTGTCATCACCCATTGCAGTGTTACCCTCACCACGGACAGCAAAACGCAAGGAGTACTTTGACTTGTATGAGTAGTGGGCATCGAACACGAAACTCAGATAGCGGCTCTCCCACTTGCTTGTACCCGAACCGCTCAACTTGGCGCCGACAGTAGAACTGCTGATATTACCGGTAGGCAATCCCACCGCAGCCGAGTTCTGCGAGTTACCGTTGCTGGTAGAGAGCTCGAACTGACCGTTCATAGTCAAATAGTGATCACTGCTTCCCAGGTAAGGAGTAAGAATCAGCTGGTGACGTGTTGTAAAACCAAGACTCTTACTGTCCTCGGCTCTGGAGTTGTTCTTGTCAGTAGATGTCCATTCATCGGTAGAAAGCGCAGCCGGAGTGAAATTGCTACCCGAATATGTAGAAGCATTCAGGTTCACCATACCACGATAGCGGAGCTGTGTCTCGTTGTCCTCAAGACCAAGCAGGTTATACTCAAAGGTAATCATCGGGTTGATGCTGTAGTTCTCTGTGTGGTACTGCGCCAGGTCACCCACCGCAATAGGGTTTTTGCGGCCCTGCATTGTTCTCTGCAGGTCATTGGGATCCGCATACTTGAGCATTGCATAGTACTGGTCTGTGCTGACACCCAATGTATCCTGGGCATAGATACTCATGTTAGGCATCATCAGCAACGAGTTGTAGAGCAGGTCCATAGTGTTACGTCTCTGCTTTGTATAAGAGAAACCGAAGTCGGCGATTACCTTGATTCGTGAAGATACATAGTAGTCAAGGGCCAGACGTGAGCTGAAGCTGTTAAGGTTCTGGCCAAGCACCTGACCGGTCTCGTTTGAATAGGAGCCTGAAATACGGAAAGTAGCCTTTTCACCACCACCACTGAGGTTGAGGCTGTACTCGTTTCTGTAACCGTGCTGCGAAACGGCATCGACCCAGTTTGTATTGTTGTTGTAATTCTCGTATTCAGGGAATGTCTTGTCATAGTTGAGCTCGGGGATATCACGGCCTTTCTGGTCAACGTTGAAAAGAGCCTGCTTTATGAGCATTGTATAGTCGTCACCGTTCAGCAGATTGTAACCGCTTGGTGTCCATTTATCCTTGAACTTGTATGAGAAGCTCACACGTGTAGGACCACGCTTACCACGTCTTGTCTTGATTTTGATGACACCATTGGCACCACGTGCACCCCAAACGGCACATGATGCGGCATCCTTCAATACCTCGATTTCTGCAATATCCTCGGTGTTGATCATAAGAAGCTCAGCGAAGTTCTCGGCATTGGCATCCTCCTTAATCAATGAGCTCTGTCCCTCGTCTACCTCGAAGATGTTGTCGTCCACCACGATAAGCGGTGTAGCATCACCCTCAATCATTGAGTTACCACGAAGACGCATCTGTGTTCCTGAACCGACGTCTCCTGAGCCGAACACGACATCAAGACCGGCAATCTGTCCCTGCAGCGCCTCGTCGACCGATGCGAACGAAAGACCATCCATATCGTCCATACTGATTTTCTGTGTCGCATGTGTCATCTCGCGCTCAAGGATATCAAGACCACCCGAACGTGAACGTGACTCGGCTACAATATCGACTGTCTCCAACATATTGTCCTCGACCATCTTGATATTGAACACCGTGCGGCTACCGATTTCAACACGCTGGGTCTTGTAACCTACGTAAGAAATCTCAAGGACGTTGCTTGTATTCTTCACGACCATTGAGAAGTTACCCTCGAAGTCGGTAACACAAGCCTCGATGATACGGTTACTTGCATCTCGCTCGGTGACGTTCACCATAATCAGCGGACCTTCGGCATCACTTGTAATCGTACCCGAAATTCTCGCACCCTTTTGTGCATATACACTACTGCCTGTCAGACAGAGAAGCACGAGCAGAAATAAATGCTTAATTTTTATCATAGCTATTATGTTTTTTCTACATCACCAATCAGTTGCTCTCACCATCCTCCTCGGGAGTTGCCTCGCCGAAATGTTCCTCTTCCATTTCAGATGTACCGTCATTGCTATATCTTACCCTGTACAGATAGCCGTCCTTCTCAACGGTAGCATATTCGTAAGACACAACGACACCCTTGTTGTTCTTGATCTCCTTTACACCAAAGCCCTCATCGGTAACAAGGACATTCTGGCTCTGGCTGACGATAAGCTTCTCGCGTGTCAGCGATGCATTATACTCAGAATCGCCTTCGCCGATGGTCTTCATCAGATAACCGGCCTTGCGGTTTTCCTGGACACCATCCTTACCGGCAAGCTTTATATTGCCAAGTTTTGCCACAAGGTAGTAGTTTCTGCCGGCAACATCTATGGCACCTGTGCCGTCGACGTACATCGTATCAGCAGGCAGACCGTTCTTTGCAAAACGTTTGAAACGGCCGTCATAACCGAACATTGACTCGTTGTAGAGAACGCTGTCTATAGGCTGCAGCACTGTATATGAAGAAGAAGAATAGTTGTTCAATTGAGCCGAAGCACCGGTTCCGCCTGATATGTACACGTTATCGCGGCACATGATGTTCCAGTCCTTGTTCTCCACACCTGTGGTTACAACTCTTCTTGGTTCTTTGCTAATATCATCGGTAATGGTGTAGGTATTACCATCACTTGCCACCTTCAACTCGTAGAAACGGTTTGTCTTCTCATCAATCACGGCCGACGTGCATGTCTTGTTGACCGGAGAATTGTCCACATATATCGAGTTATCCTGGAAGTGGTATTTTGCAAAATTTATTATCGATTTCATCATCGAAACAGCCTTGGCCTGCTGTCCGGCAGTTGCTACAGAATCAACCTGCTCCCAAGTAGGAAGACCACGCCCGTACGCCTCCTTGATTGAAGCATTGGAAGGAGCATATACGGTATAGTGATAAATATTGAAGAAAGGTATGGTATTCTTTGTATACTCATTGGTCACTTCGGTATTTGTATAGAATATAGAATAACGCATAGCCGAGTCACGCAATGCCTTTGCTGAATTTGCATTTGTCTTGATTCCGAACAGTTTCTTCAAAAGGCCATTCTCATTATCCTTTGCATAGTCCTCACCAGGATAGCAGAGGTTGAAGAACTCATAGAACCTGTCATCTTCGGCGTTCGCCTGCAACTGGAGGTTGTCGAAAACCGACCTTGTCGGAGGTGTCGGGATTGCCGAATAGAGATAGCCCGGAGTATTCTCCTGACCTGGAACAGTGCAATATGTAGTACCATTCTTCTGGTTGTATGTACCTGAAACGGTCGCAACGACGTGTGTACCTCTTTCAAGCTGCTCACCACCATAGAACTTTATTTCATCGGGGTTGCTTGCATCAACCTTGACAGTTCCGTAACCTTTTGTCAAAAAATATTTGTTACCCGACAGGATACCCTGTTCGTCATCATGCACAAGAATAAGGTATTCCATAATGTCGGTAAATCGGTTGGCTGCAAACGTACCCAAGCCACCGAAGTATGTGGTGTTCACGTCGACATTCAAATCCTGTTCTGTCAATGTATCCACAATCTCGAATGTTGCAGGATTGTATTTATACCTGTCGGCCCAGAACTTCAACTTGCCGCTTGCCTTTGGCATATCTGCATCATAATGGAACAGATAGGCTGTAGGTTCGGATGAAGTCGCTTTAAGCGGATCATAGTACAGAAGGTGCTCGTCATCGGGGACAATGAATGTATAGTTGGCATCCATTGCAAGCAGATAGTAGTCATAACGCAACTGGTTGACAACGGTACGCATGACTTCCATGTTCTCGAATATAAGTGTCGGAGCAGTAACCGCCTCATAAGCCGCAGGACTGAATACATTGTTCAATATATATATAACACCGTTGTTTGCTACAACGCATTCGTCCACGTGTTCCTCTTTAATATTCATCAGTTCATTGGCATCATCCACAATCTTGTCGAACTTGCTCAACACAGACTTTGAGAAAGAGGTCTTCATCAGGTTCTTGACGAGGGGAGCTATAAGTTTTTGCGGAACGCTGTCAAGTGCAGACATAAGACTCTCGACATCCTTGACCTCGACACTTGGGGCATAACGTGCCAGGAAGGCATGACCGGCATTGTCCGGGTTGGCATAGTACTCATAGAGCACCTCGTCATTGGGAACAAACATAGCCGCCATATCCTCGGCCAAAGAAGAACTTGCATTCAAGTCGTTCTGGCCCGGGTCATAGTCAAGCAACTCATCAGCTGTCGGATTGCTGTTTGAAGCTGCCAGCATTGGATTCGAATCGTAGCCACCATCAACAAAATAGCGAAGCCTGTAGACACTGTCATTTGTATTGTACAATGCATTGAACTCCTTGGTCAGAGTCTCATCATAGACAGGAACGCAGAATCGGTCGAGCAGATGGCTGAAGATTCTTGTATTTGGATGACGACGGAGCTCGCCGGCCATATTCGAAGGCGGGAGAAGGAGTTCGTCCAGACGATAGATATAACCGTTCTTGCAGGTGATGGTCAAAGTATCATCGGAATAGGCGCCGGTGTTGACATCGCTTGAGACAATCTTGTTGCCATAGATGAGCGCATCACCATCGACAAACGTCTTTGTAGTCTCACCGTTCTTTTTGAACAGGAACTCGATATCCGAAGCCTTGATATTGTTTCTTTTCAGATAGTCGCCAAGGAAGTGGACCATCATTGGCCTTGAGCCGTCCATGGCAAGACGCAGATTCTCGGTTCTATTCTTGCCGCGCAACACGTCCCAATATGTATTGTACGTAGGCCAGTTCGCGTGGAGTTCCATCGATGCACCGTTCACAAGCGGAATAGTGTCGATAACCTTTGACGATGACCAACGGCGGAGACAGGTACCCTCCTGAGTAGTCTGCACACCTGAGCTTGAAAGCATATCGAGCAACATTGCATTGTCGAGCATCGAACTGTAGAGGATAGTCTTCATCTGAGCCTTTGTCATCCCGGCCACACCATCCACTCCCCAAATGTTGTTGCCGCCATTGAAGAAGCGCTCGAATGCTGCATCATCGGCCACAAAGAGAGTTTTACTACCGGTATGAGCAAGTGTCTCCTTCTCGCCCAGACTGTCGATTATCGCAACAAAGTTGGTATAGCTGTGTTCCTTGGTTCCCTTTTTGAGGAAATCATAGACACTTGAACCCAACCACTCAGGGTCACCGGGGTCATCGTAAGGATAAACGTCAAACCAATCCTGACAAGACTGCAGTGAACCACCGACAACAAGCATAAACATCGCAAAGAGCGACGACATGCCAAATTTAGTCAAACGGTGTTTTAACATAACTACAAAATTATTAATTATTATTTTTTGTTTTTTTTAAGCATTTCGCAATGGAGCCTAATAACCCCATAGTTAACGTGCAAAAATAAGAATTTTAAATAGATTTTCGCATAAATAGTTCTTTTTTTTTCAGCACCAAGGCCTTTTTTTCACACTTCACAAAAAATATTCTCCCGTTTTAATGCCACATTGCAAAAAAACGGGAGAATTGCCATTTTTATATTTTTAACAATTATTTGTTAAATTATCATTTGAAATTGGAGTTATATTTAACATTTACAGCCTCACCTTTAACAACATCAAGAAAGTCATGAGGAGTAAAACCGACAGGCTCAACCATAAACTCGGGTACATTGTAGGAGCGGTCGAAGAAGTCATAGAACTCACTCTCGGCCTGCGGCAGAAGGAAGGCCTTGTCACTTGTCCCGTCATCATTGATATGTGCTATGTACAGACGGCTGTAATTGGTGTCATCGCGACGGCTGGCAAACAGTATCCATTTGCCTGTGCTGCTCCATGAGTGATAGCTCTCGGGGTAGCCCGAATTAGCCTTCTCGAGAGGATTGTACTCGCCTGTCGCAAGGTCGAGCAGATAGAGGTCGGCATCCTTGTGCCATATATGGAAACAGCCATACTCGGCCAGGGCAAAGAGCAGGTAACGTCCGCAAGGAGAGACACGCGGAAAGGTGGCGCTCTTTCCGAGCGCCGATGCGGCAAACACAGTGTCCACAGCACCGAACTCGCCCGTCACCGGATTCCAGGGACGTCGCAATATGTCATACTTCACATCCTTGTAATTGCGTATCATATTCTCGACATGGGGAATATCACCACGTACCGGGAAATAGGCCGAACAATAGTAGAGCATCTCACCGTCGGGCGACCAGGCGGGAAAGTTCTCGAGACAATCGGGGTCATTGGCAACGTGCGACACCACCTCCCTTACGGGATCATAGATTATCACATCACTTGCCTGATCCTGTACCTCGACCTTGTTCGAATTCCTGGTATGGAAAATCTGACCGGTATTGTTTACGGAATAGGCAACCACATCATACTTGGGGTTGAAGAAGGGGTAGACACCGGCCGAAATTGTAGAATCGGTCTTGAGGTTCACCTTCTTGAGTTCACCATTGTGTACGAATACAGTTCCGCCAAGGTGCTGGCGCACGTGGAACTGCATATTGTCGGTCCTGTAGTTCTTGTAGGCATGGCAGTTTATACACTGTCCGTCGGGCTCGGAAGAGACCAGTTTGTTGTTGTATATGACAGTCTCGTCAAAGCTCGTGAGGTCACGCTGCGATATTGTCAGTTTCTCGTATGCGACATACGAGGGAGGTATCAGCCTGTACGATATATACCTGTCAATGGTATCACTTGAGACCACAACGGAGAACGGTTCATACATTTTCCATTTACCGTCGCGGCCCACATAGACCTCGACACTCAACGAGCCACCGGCGGCACTCTCCAGCAGCGAACGCCACTCACCTGTTGCAGGCGCCACCTCGCTGCCGCCCAGAAGCAGTTCCTTCCCGCCGGCCTTGAAACGTGTCACAAATTCATCCCCCTCCTCCACAATACGGAACACAAGCGGAGCTATGTTGCAGGGAACTACGACATCGGTATAATCGGGATATATCTGCGGTCTCACAGCGACAGCGTCGAAAGCAGCCGGCAGAACAGGTGCCTTGGGGGAACACGCTGCACAGGCCAGAACTGCGGCAAACAGTATGTATTTCGTCAGTTTTTTCATAATAACGACCTTTGTATCAATTTGTTTTTATATTACGCACAAAGAAGTAGAAGTAGAAATATGTATCGCCGAAATCCTCCTTGAAATAGGGCGCCATCTCCTCTTCACTCTTTCCTTTATGCTTTGAGACAAGCTGCATGAACTTTGTCATCCTTGTATTTGTACCTACCGAAATGAATTTTTCAAGGAAAGCCTTTGGAACCTGCACGGAACGTCCTTTGTCCACATTAAGGAACAGCAACACCGCCTCCTGGTAATGTCTCGGCAACGAACTGGCTTTCAGGTCATTTACATAGTGGTTGAGGAAGAACCAGAACGACTTTGCATCCTTGCGTGTAAGAGCCGCCATCAATGCAGCCTCGACATACGCACGTGTCATTTCTCCGGTGGCATTTGTCAGGTTCTTTGTCAGATAGGCCTCAACATACGATTCATCGACATCGAGGAAATCGTCATAGCACCCCATGTTCAAAGGCATCGCAAACTCCCTGTTACGCGCGATGGACTCGGACGACTTGACATATTGTTCCATTTCGCAGGCCCACGCAGAATAGAATTTCGTGCGTTTGAGGATATCAATGTATCTTTGGGCAAGCCTGTACTCGCCCGACAGGAGCATTGAACGCACGGCATGCTTGAGATACTCGATTCTCCATCCATACTCCACGGCATCCTCCACGCACCAGCGATAGCAGAAATTGAACTTGCCATATTGGTAATAGGCCATCTTGCCGCCGGTCTGCGCCAGACGTACCGGCACCGATGCTTCAATGTCGGCACTACCCTCGGGATAGGAGAACATCTCGGCACCCGAGCGGCCGAGCTTCAGCAGGGCAATATTCTTGTTCATCACCACCTGACGTGTCGGCACATCCACATCGAGCGACAAGGATGCGACCTTTTCCCACTCCTCGTTCCACATTGCACGGTTCTGTTCATTCTCTATGGCAAAATTCTTATTGTCGTACCAGAACAGGCGGCTGAAAGCAACAAGCAATACAGTTAAAAGCAGCCATGCTGCACCTTGCCACAAGCCACTTTGGCGACATTGCGGCACAAGCGGCACAAAAGCAAGCAGGACAAATGACAACAGCAACAGGCAGAAGGGCACCCAATAGACCTCTACATTGTACCACATCGACCTCTCCTGTATGTCAAGCGAAATGGGCAATGGCTTGAAGCCCACCTCCTCTATGCGCAATGCCGATGTACATGAATCGTTGAACAGCGCTACCGGAGAACCGATAAGCCCGGCGCCGTCAAACCCCGGAACGAACAGCGGTTCATACCCCGCGCCAGGCTTTACCCCGCCATTGAAAACGACCAGGTTCACAAGACCGAAAAGCCCGGAATTGTCGGCCACGCGCACACCACCCTCTTTCTTCAACTTTGCCACGGTGCACCACGCATTGCAGCCATCGGGCGACGGAGCAAGAGCAACAGAACAGCCGCCATCGCCATCCTTGTTCCAGACAAGGTAGTCACCACCGGAAGCCCTGAACATGACGACATCCTTGAATTTCCCGTCTGCAACACATTCAAAACGCCCCGACTCGGGCACAGCCGCACCATCAAGCCTTTCAACGAAAGAGATACCACCGGCCGCCTCATTGAAATAGAATTCACGTCCATCATTCGCAACGAAAGTGATGGTGTATCTTTTCCCCGCTGCAGGACGGTTTATATCAGTACTTGCAAACAGTTCATCCTTGGCTGTCTTTATGGCCTTTTGCGAGAAACTGCCGTCTATATTTATCCTGAACTTTGTCAATGCCCTTGTCACCGGATAACCAACACGGCCGTTCACATCGGCAATGACAGAAACGACCTCTTCCTTATATTCATTGTCGGGCACGTGCTCGCTCTTCCACTGCGAAGCAGGCAATCCTACAGCATATACTTCCTCTATCGGGACAGTGGTATAACGCTCATAATAGAAAGGTGGCACAAAGTAGGCCAGCAACGCGGCAACAGCCAATGTCAATGACGACACCGCAATCCTTGCCGCACTCTCCCTGCCGGCAATTGCGCGGCAGAGTGCGTGAATACCAATCACTACACCCGACACAAGGGCATAGACACCAATGCAAGGATAGGCAAACGCCACCCAGGCAGCAACAAGGAGTGGTTTCAGGCAGAAATGCGACACCTTCACCACCCAAGCAACCAGCAGCGAGAGCAGCACACCAAGCAGTGCCACATAATAATATCCCGGAATCTTGAGATAAAAAATCCAATAGCCAAGCTGCGTATTTGTCGCAAGCAGGGCAACTACCGGCAACATAGCCAGCAACCTGCGGCGTGGAGGGATGTCAAAGACCCTGTATGTAAGCCAATATACAAGCGCCAGAAGTGCAACATATATGGCAGCACCAAATGCCGGGATATAAAAGAACTGTACAAGCCAACTTGCTGCATAATAAAGGATTCCGGCCGGCATGGCCATCATCTCCTCATAGAACAGATTGTCATACAAGAACACCGAAAGTTCATTTACGCGGAACAGAAGCGCCGGTTCGCAGAACGCAAGCAACGCCCACACCGCTACAAAAAAGAGCACCGCAAACAGGTTCCCACCCAGGAACGCAGGCAGGGCTTTGAAGCCCGCAGCCACCTTGCCGAATGTTGCCGATGCGTTTCCATTCCCCATCTGCATGTTATTGTCATGCACCTGATTATGCACTGTTTTTCCCATATTGATTATCTGTTTTCCTCTTGATTAAATAGACCGTGAGAGGCTCTGTCGAGCAGGTAGTGGTCGAGCACCACCAATGCAGCCATAGCCTCAACGACCGGCACTGCACGTGGCACGACACAAGGGTCGTGACGACCATGCGAAAGCAGCATCGTCTCCTCGCCGTCCCTTGTAACAGTGTGTTGCTCCATCAGCAGTGTCGCCACTGGTTTGAAAGCAACCCTGAAATAGATGTCATTGCCGTTGGATATGCCGCCCTGTATGCCACCGCTGTTGTTGGTGCGGGTTGCAATTGCGCCACCGTCATTGTAGAACACATCGTTCTGCTGCGAGCCGCGCCCTGCCGCGGCAGCAAAGCCGTTGCCATAATCGAAGCCCTTTGCAGCATTTATCGACATCATGGCCGAGGCCAACGAAGCCGACAGCTTGCCATATAATGGCTCACCCAAGCCCACCGGCGCACCCGTCACCACACAGGTGACCACACCGCCAATGGTATCACCGGCACGTTTCACATCAAGTATCAGCTGTTCCATTGCAGCAGCAGCCTCAACGTCGGGACAACGCACTGCATTGCTCTCGGCAAGCGAAAGGTCATATGCCGAATATCCGTGTGGCAACGATATTTCGCCAACCTGCGAAGTATATGCCGTTACCCTTATGCCCAACTGCACAAGTGCCAGCTTTGCCAACGCTCCGGCACAGACCCTCACGGCCGTTTCGCGCGCCGAGGAGCGTCCACCGCCACGATGGTCGCGGATACCATACTTGCGGTCATACACATAATCGGCATGCGACGGGCGGAAAGTCTCGCGCAGATTGTCGTAATCGGCACTGCGGTTATTGCTGTTACGGATAGTAAAGGCTATGGGCGCACCTGTGGAACGTCCCTCAAAGATACCCGAGAGGAACTCGACTTCGTCGGCCTCGTTGCGCGATGTGGTAATGGCACTCTGCCCCGGACGGCGACGTCCCATCTCTCCGCGGACAAAATCCTCGTCAATCAGAACGCCGGCCGGATAGCCGTCAAGCACACCACCTATCGCCACCCCATGCGATTCGCCGAACGTCGTGAGGCGCAAAAGATTGCCAATACTATTCATCGTTACCACTTTTTAATGACAACAACCACCCTCACAACCGCCGTCACCGCCACAGCTGCCGCCATTGCAGCCGCTGCAACCGCCGCCACAACTGCAGGAAGCCTTCAACGAGTCATAGAACTTCTTCAGTTCCGACTCCTTTGCAGGACGTGCTTCAACGATATTGCCAATGAACTGCAGGTCACAGCCGGCAAGCGGGTGATTGAAGTCCATAACCACCTTCAAGGGGGTAACCTCCTTCACTGTACCCAGGATTGGAGAGCCGTCGGCACGCATCATCTCAACGACATTGCCCTCATAGATGTGAGCCGAGTCGAACTTGCCGTCGATGGTGAACACCTCGCGGTCGAAATCCTGAACGTGGTCGGGGTCATACTCGCCGTATGCATCGGCAAAGGGGATTGTAAAGTCGAACTCATCGCCTTTCTTCAAATCCTTGAGGTTCTCCTCGAAAGAGTCAAGTGTATAGCCCACACCCGTAAGGAATGCAAAAGGCTGTTCGCGTGTTGTCTTCTCAACTTCCTCACACACGCCGTCACGATGTGACAAAAGGGTATATGCCACACGCAGATATTTGTTTTCGTTTCCCATAATGTTATTTAATTTGTTGTTTTGTTCCTGTAAATGACACCGCAATATACCGACAGTGCGGCATAAGACACGGTATACTCTTCGCTATCAAATAGCAAAGATATACAAATTGTGGTCAAAAAGGCAATCAAAGGCAGAAAAAAAATAAAAATCACACATTATATAACCCAATCCGATATTCTCTGCGTAAAAGATATATGGAATTTGATTCATTTTGCTATCTTCGCAAATATATATCACACAATACAATGAAAACACAGAAAGCAATATGGTCGCTGCTCATTATGGCAGCAACAATCATTTCGGGTTGCAGCAAGGATGCGCCCTGCAGTACAGACAGGCAAATCATCACCCGGGAGGGGATTGGGCTCATAAAGGACGGAAAGCCATATCACTACATAGGCACCAACATGTGGTATGCCTCGGTGCTTGGTTCTGAAGGCGAAGGGGGCGACAGGGAGCGTCTGTGCCGCGAACTCGACAACCTGAAGAGCATTGGAGTGACAAACCTGAGGATACTCACCGGCCCCGATGCCGGCAGTGCGTTTGCCAACCCTGCAAAACCATATCTGCAGACTGCCCCGGGAGTACTCAATGACACAATTCTACAGGGACTGGACTTTGTGATTGCAGAGCTGGAGAAGCGCAATATGGATGCTGTCATCTACCTGAACAACGCATGGGACTGGAGCGGCGGATATGGTTTCTACCTGAAGGAGTGCGGACATGGCGACTCGCCAAACACCAACGAGCCCGGTGGCTACAGCAAGTATGTCAACTACTGCGCAAACTTCACACGCGAGCCGAAAGCCATTGGAATGTACTATGACTATATCAAGGCCATAGTGTCGCGCACCAACAGCATCACCGGCCGCCAATACAAGGATGAGCCCGCCATCATGGCCTGGCAGCTTTGCAACGAGCCACGCCCCTTTGCAAAGGAGAACAAGGCTGCGTTTGCCGAGTGGATTTCGGGAGCGGCAGCACTTATAAAAAGTATCGACCCCAACCATCTTGTATCTACCGGCAGCGAGGGATATATCGGTTGCGAGGTCGACATGGAGTTGTGTGAGAAGATACACGTCGACAAGAACATCGACTACCTGACAATACATATATGGCCTGTGAACTGGGGTTGGGCACCACGTTCAAACCCCGACAGCGGCATAGAGAATGCCTGCCTTGAGAGCGGCAAGTACATTGCCGAACACATTGAGCTTGCAAAGAAACTGGAAAAACCGCTTGTGATTGAGGAGTTCGGCTACTCACGCAAGGACAATGTCTCGGGCACAGAACCCACAACTGAAAGCCGTGACATCTTCTACCGCTACATCTTCGGGCAGGTAAAGAACAGCATCGCACAGGACAACCCCATTGCGGGATGCAACTTCTGGGGATGGGGAGGCTGCGGCCGCCCACGCGACCTTGTGTGGCAGGCGGGAGACGACTACCTGAGTGACCCGCCACACGAGCCACAGGGCTGGTACTCGGTATTCGACTGTGACACAACCACAATTGAGATTATAAAGGAGTATACGAAAGCAATGACAGAATAAAAAAGGACTTATAACAATGTACAAGAAAGACAACCGTATTGTTGCCACGCTCGATGCTGGTGGCACAAACTTCGTTTTCGGCGCAATGAAGGCCGGAGAGTTCATCATAGAACCAGTATCGGTTCCTGCACAGTCGCACGACCTTGACCTCTGCCTGCAGAACATGGTCAATGGTTTCCGGCAAGTTTTTGACCAGTTGGAGGAGAAGCCTGTTGCCATCAGTTTCGCATTCCCCGGCCCTGCCGATTATCCAAACGGCATCATAGGCGGCTACCTGCCAAACTTCCCATCGTTCCGCGACGGTGTTGCGCTCGGTGCATTCCTTGAGGGCAAGTTCGGTGTGCCCGTGTTCATAAACAATGACGGTGACCTCTTTGCATACGGCGAGGCACTCTGCGGCATCCTGCCCGAAATCAACGGCCGTCTCAAGGAGCTTGGCTCCACAAAGCAGTACAGGAACCTGATAGGCTACACCCTTGGTACAGGATTCGGCATCGGCGTTGTAATAGACAACAACCTGAACCGCGGCGACAACTCTTGCGTGGAGACATTCTGCCTGCGTCACAGGGATATGCCCGATGTGATTGTGGAGGATGGTGTTGCCATCCGCGCAGTCTGCCGCGTATATGGCGAGCGGAGCGGTGACCCCGACCACGGGCTCACTCCAAAGGATATATGTGAGATAGCCGACGGCACACGTCAGGGCGACCAGACAGCAGCAAAGGAGGCTTTTGCATCACTTGGCCGCGTTGCAGGCGCCGCAATATCGGCGGCCGTGACCATCATTGACGGTCTTGTAGTGATTGGCGGTGGTGTGTCGGCAGCAAGCCGCTGGATAATGCCCGCCCTGCTTGAGGAGATGCGTTCGAAGCTGCGCACCCTTGGCGGCGACGAGGTGAACCTTGTACAGATGAAGGTCTATGACCTGGAAAATGCCGATGAATTCGCGCTTTTTGCAAAGGGCGAGACCAAAAAGGTAAAGGTTTATGGCGAGGAGAGATATGTGGACTACGACTGCCAGAAACGAGTGGGTATTGCAATTTCAAAACTCGGCGCAAGCAAGGCCGTGTCAGTAGGCGCATACGCTTTTGCCCTCAGCGAACTTGACAAGAAACAGGCATGAACATTATGATAAAGAGACTCATTTCACTGCTGTTGTTGCTTTCCCCCATTGCAACGACAGCGCAAGAGCCTGCCGGACTGGTGAACCCGTTCATTGGAACAACCAATTTCGGCACCACCAACCCGGGTGCTGTGACACCGAACGGAATGATGTCGGTTGTCCCGTTCAACGTGATGGGCTCGGACCTCAATGTCTTTGACAAGGACCAGCGCTGGTGGTCGGCACCATACGAATACAACAACAAGTTCTTCACAGGCTATGCCCACGTGGCACTGAGCGGAGTGGGATGTCCCGAGGCCTCATCGCTGCTGGTGATGCCCACAAGCGGTGAACTTGATGTGGACTACTTCAGCTATGGTTCGGAGTACACAAACGAGACGGCATCGCCCGGATACTACAGCAACGAACTCACAAAATATGGCATAAGGACCGAGGTGACAGCCACCACGCGCTCATCATGCGAACGCTACACCTTCCCTGCAGGAAAGGGAAATATCATACTCAACCTTGGGCAAGGCCTTACAAATGAGTGCGGTGCAATGGTGCGCCGCGTAAGCAGTACTGAGATTGAAGGATTCAAGATGCTCGGCACTTTCTGCTACACCACACAAGCAGTGTTCCCCATCTACTTTGTGATGCGCGTGTCAAAGGTACCCACAAGCGAAGGTGCGTGGAAGTTCCAGCCGGCACTCACTGGGGTTGAGGCCGAATGGACACCCGATGACGGCACATACAAGCTCTACGAAAAATATTACCGCGAGGTTGCCGGCGACAACATCGGCTACCGTTTCTGCTATGATGACCTTGCCGATGGCGAGCAGATTACCGTACAGTTAGGTGTCTCTTTCGTCTCCATTGAGAATGCAAGGGAGAACCTCAATGCCGAGCAACAGGGCAAGGATTTTGATGCACTCCACGCACAGGCTGTCGGACTGTGGAACAGAGACCTTGGGCGCATACGCATCGAGGGCGGCACAAAGGAGCAACAGACAATATTCTACACGGCACTTTACCACGCGCTCATACACCCAAGCATAATAAGCGACGTGAACGGCGAATACCCCAAAATGGAGAACGGCGAGACAGGCAAGAGCGACCATACACGCTACACAGTCTTCTCGCTGTGGGATACATACCGCAACCTGCACCAGTTGCTCACACTCGTCTACCCCGAACGCCAGACCGACATGCTGCGCACGATGGTGGGAATGTACGAGGATTGGGGTTGGTTGCCACGCTGGGAACTGTTCGGTCGCGAGACATTCACAATGGAGGGCGACCCTGCAGCCATTGTCATTGCAGACAGTTGGATAAAGGGCCTGCGCGATTTTGACATCAAGACGGCCTACGAGGCTATGCTGAAGTCGGCAACTACCGAGGGAAGCAAGAACCCCATCCGCCCCGACATTGACCCTTATATAAAGGATGGATATATCCCGCTATGGTACTTCTCGAACGACCTCTCGGGCGACAACTCCGTGTCGCACGCACTGGAATACTGTTCGGCCGACTATGCCATTGCACAGCTTGCCGACTCACTGGGCGACAAGGCGCGTGCAAAGGAGTTCATGAAACGTTCGCAGAGCTACCGCCGCTACTACTGCAAGGAGCACGGCACATTGCGCCCGCTCACAAAAGAGGGCAAGTTCCTGGGCGACTTTGACCCTGCCACAGGAAAGAACTTCGAGAATGTCCCGGGCTTCCACGAGGCTTCGGCGTGGTGCTACACATTTGCCGTTCCACACGACATCGACGGGCTCGCAAGGCTCATGGGAGGCAAGAAGAACTTTATCAAGAGCCTGCAGGGAGTGTTCGACAACGGACACTATGACCCTGCCAACGAACCCGACATTGTATATGCCTACCTATTCAGCCGCATAAAGGGCGAGGAGTGGCGTACGCAGAAAGAGGTGAAAAACATACTCGACAACCACTACAAGAACGCCCCAGACGGCATCCCCGGTAATGACGACACCGGTACAATGTCGGCATGGGCTGTATTCTCCATGATGGGCATCTACCCCGACTGCCCCGGGCAGCCCACCTACACCATCACAACACCTGTGTTTGACAAGGTTACCATCACGCCCCCGGGCAAGGAGATTGTCATTGGGTGCGACCGCCCCACTGCCAACAGCCACTACATCGGCGGCATTGAGCTCAACGGCAAGCAGAGCGGCTACCGCATAACACACAAGCAGTTGACAGACAACGCAAACATAAAGTTGAAACTAAAGAAAGAACCAAAATGAGATTCAAGAACAGCATAATGGCACTTGCGCTGCTGTTGGCAGCGTGTGCGCAGCAGCCCGAACAGGAGAGATTGACCGACTATGTGAACCCGCTCATAGGCAGCGGCGGCCATGGTCACGTATTCGTGGGCGCAAGCATACCGTTCGGCATGGTACAGCTTGGCCCCACAAGCATCAACGAGACATGGGACTGGTGCTCGGGCTACCACCGGGACGAGGCCTCGGTCATAGGTTTCTCCCACACACACCTTAGCGGAACCGGTATAGGCGACCTTTTTGACGTTACCGTAATGCCGGTGACAGGCGAGGTTGCATACGAACGAGGAAGCATTGATGCCCCCGAAAGCGGAATGTGGTCACCCGCCGACCGCACACAGGAGACTGCAAAGCCCGGCTACTACTCTGTACCCCTCACACGCTATGGCATAAAAGCAGAAATGACAGCAACCGCACGCGTGGGCCTGCACCGTTATACATTCCCCGAGAGTAAGGAGGCTGCCATCGTCATTGACCTTGAGAACGGCGGCTGCTGGGACGAGAGCACCGAGACATTCATGCAGGCCGAGGGCAACAACCGCATTGTCGGCTACCGCTATTCTAAGGGATGGGCAAAGAACCAGCGCATATACTTTGCTGCGGAGTTTGCAAAGCCTTTCGACAGTTTTGAGCTGAAAGGCTACAAGAATATGTACGGCCGTGCATCGTTCACCACAACCGATGGAGAGGAGGTTATGCTAAAGGTGGCAATATCGCCCGTGAGCATTGAGGGCGCGAAGCTTGCCCTTGAAAGCGAACTCCCAGGTTGGGATTTCGCGGCAGTGCAGGCATCGGCAGTGGATGCTTGGGAGAGAGAGCTCGCACGTGTGAAGATTGAGACAAAGAGCACTGAACAGAAACAGATATTCTACACCGCAATGTACCACGCCATGATTGCCCCAATGCTATTCAGCGACGTGAACGGCGACTACCGCGGTGCAGACGACAAGGTCTACAACAGCGACAAGCCACGTTACACCTGCTTCTCGCTCTGGGACACATACCGTGCAAAGCAGCCGCTCATGACAATAATCCACCCCGAAAAGGCCGGCGAATTTGTTGCCACAATGGTTGACATCTGCGACAAGCAGGGCGACCTTCCTGTATGGCATCTGTGGGGTAATGAGACCGACTGCATGGTCGGCGACCCTGGCATACCGGTTGTTGCCGATGCAATTGTAAAGGGCATCGAGGGCTTTGACCGCGAGGCGGCATTCGCTGCCATCAAGCAGACGGCTGCGGTTGAGGAGCGCGGCAAGGAACACCGCCATAAGCATGGCTACATTCCTTGCGACATCTTCAGTGAGGCCGTTGCTTTTGACATGGAGTATGCCATTGCCGATGCTGCAGCAGCCAACGCGGCAAAGGCGCTTGGCAAGCAGGCCGACTATGAGCACTTCACAAAGATGAGCCACAGCTACCGCACATTCTTCGACAAGGAGACAGGCTTCATCCGCGGCGTCGATGTCAACGGCAAGTTCCGCACACCGTTCAACCCCTACTTCTCGGCTCACCGCGCCAACGACTACTGCGAGGGTAACGCATGGCAGTACACTTGGCTTGTTCCGCACGACATTGACAGCTATGCACAGATGTTCGGCAGCAAGGAGGCCTGCATTGCACGCCTCGACTCGCTGTTCCTTGCACCATCGACAGTCGACGGCGATGCATCGCCCGACATTTCGGGCATGATTGGTCAGTTTGCCCACGGCAACGAGCCCAGTCACCATATCCTTTACCTTTACACAATGCTGGGAGAGCCTCACAAGGCTGCCGAGCGCATCCGCGAGGTGATGAAGACACAATACCGCAATGACTTCAATGGTCTCTCGGGCAACGAGGATATGGGACAGATGTCGGCATGGTATCTGATGTCGGCACTCGGATTCTATCAGGTTGAACCTGCCGGTGCACGCTATTGGTTCGGCTCCCCCACCGTTGACCGTGCCGAACTCACCGTCAAGGGTGACAAGTTCATCATTGAGACAACGGGCAACAGCGACACCAACATATACATCAAGAGCATAACGCTCAACGGTAAACCACACAAGCTGCCATACATTGAGCACAGCGACATAGCCCAAGGAGGCACGCTCACAATAGAGATGAGCGACACCCCGACAAAGTGGTGGTGATTACATAGCAGAAGAGATGGCCGACAGCCATCTCTTCTGCTATGTATGAGATTACGGATTAGGTTAAAGAATCCACTCACCGACAGGCAACATTCATTGGTACATCAAAGTCATTGTTTCCCCATTACCTTTTGTTTAACAATAATTTGCAAATTAGGATTTAACAATATACATTTGCAAACTGGGAAAGTTGGGAAAACCATAAAATTTTACCCTATGGCTGAAAAACTCCCAACCGGCAATCCAACCAGAAGAAACAATTTAAAAATATAACGTATGAAAAAAATTTTATCCACTTTGTTTCTTGTCATTGCCTCTGTAGCTGCAATGGCAAGGAGTTACACAGGCACGTATGTGGTGACAATGGATGGAGCGGTCGTACAGGAGGCTACAGAGACCGTCTATGTTACAGAGACAGCTCCAAACACCTACACCCTGGAAATCCACAATCTTGTATTGGGTACAATACAGGTCGGCAACATTGCAATTCCTGGTATTAAGACAACAGAAGCATCGCCCTACTATGAGGAATTCAGTATGGATACCACAGTGACAATCAACAAAGGTGATTTGGATGGAATGTGGATAGGTCCATCACTTGGCAAGGTGCCCGTCACTGTATATGGCAAAATCAACGAGGAGAAGCTATATGCCAATATTGACATGACGGTTATGGGCAAGAGTGTCAATGTAACATTCGGAGGAGATGAAGGATTCACAGAAGGAGGGTCTGGCGACCAATGGATTGAAGCGACAAGGAGTTACACGGACATGTATGTGGTAACCATGAATGGAGCCATCGTACAGGAGGCTACTGAAACTGTATATATTGTAGAGACAGCTCCAAACACTTACACTCTTGAAATAGAGAATCTTGTCTTGGGTACAATACAGGTCGGCAACATTGTTGTTCCGGGCATTGAGACATACGACTCACCGTCGGGCAACTATGAAGAGTTCAGTATAAACACCACTGTAACCATTGAAAAAGGCGATTTGGGTGGAATGTGGATAGGTCCATCACTTGGACAGGTGCCCATCACTGTATATGGAAAAATCAACGAGGAAAAGCTATATGTCAATCTTGACATGACGGTTATGGGAAAAAGTGTCAACGTGAGATTCGGAACCGATGACTTCCAGGAGAACATTGGCCCCGGTGGTTATTATTTTGAGATAAGACTGAAAGAAGACCAATTCACCTACACCGGTGAGCCTATATGCCCGGAGTGGGAGTTGACATCCAGCAACATCAACTTATCCGAGACTGATTGCGAAGTCACTTACTCAGACAACCTCTACCCCGGCACCGGCACCATTTATGTATCGGCCTATGGGTACACCTGTTACATGGAATTCACTATCGGGAAGGCTTTTTTAAGCGAATACGATTTCAGAATGTATAACATTCCCGAGGGCGAATATGTTGCAGGAGAGTACATACCTTCGCCCGAAGTTTATACAAGAGATATAGAAGGTGTCGGGAACTGTTCCCTCTCATACGTACGCAAGGGGACACAAAGTTCCGACAGTGTCTCTTCTGAAATGCCGCTGGATGAAGGCAACTATAATATCTATCTCTATGTCACTGAGGGCAAATGCTATCACAGCGGCCTATTCCATTTGGGTTCGTTCAGCATAAGCCTGTTGACATCGGACGAATGGAGTCGCCTAAACGCCCTGCATACAGAACTTGTTGAACAGGGTTGGGAAAACCCTTGGGACATCTCAAAGGGCAAGACATCCGTTTCATCGTTCCACGGTGTCGAGACCGAGAATGGTTCTGTCGTTGGACTTGACCTGTCGTCACAAGGACTTACAGGCACATTCCCCAAGGCGTTGCTCTCATTCCCCAACATAATCTCCATCAACCTTTCGGGCAACAGGCTGTCAGGCGACGTTGCTGCCGAGATACGCGCTTGCATTGAACAGGATTCAGTTGATTGCAGGAGCATAAACTCGCTCGACATTTCAAACAACTCATACAGCGGCAATGTGGGTATCCTGGCCGGGTGCTTCCCCAACCTTACAGCACTCGATGCCTCGGGCAACAGCTTCAGCTCGGTATCCCCAATGATTTCTGCAAACGTAAGTGAGCTGAACCTCGCATCGCAGCAGCTAGACGGGGTTATTGACTTTGGACAGATGACCGATGTTCCCGAAATCCTGTTGTATGACCACGCGAACCAGACATTCAGGAGCGAAATGCCTCTGATACTTACTACAGCTATGCCTTCCGGCTTTGATGTGGCAACAACTGATGAGTGGTATGCGAACCTACTCTGGTCGGGCAACGGCTTCAAGGCAAACGGCAATTCAAGGAACAACATCTACCGTGGCGGTAACGGCGATATGATTTATGCTATTCTTGACAACGACGAGAGCGTTGCCAACGGCAGCAGCATAGGCATGACTTTCACTTTTGAGAGCGGCGATGCCAATATCGTAAACGGAACCGATGTTACCGACCTGCAGACAATGATTCTGTATATGTTCAACCTTTTGGGAGGCTCTGCTTTCAACTTCACTGCAGCCGACTTATATGCCGACGATGTCATAACAGTACAGGATATCGTCTGTGTCGTGAACAGGATATTGGCACAGTCTGCAACTCCCGGAAGCAGTATGATGAAAGCCTCAAGACACTTTGAGGAGGATGCAGAAGCATACGTATACATAAAAGACGGCAAGGTGATACTTGACACTGAAGTTCCGGTGGCGGCATTGAGCATAAAATCGGACGGTGGCATAGAGTGGAATCTGCAGCAGCTTGGTATGGAACAGGCCGTACTTGGAGGCAACGTGGTAGGATACTCGCTGTCGGGTGCGACACTCCCTGTGGGAGAGACCGTAATAGGAACCTGTGTTGCAAACACCACATTGAATGGAGTGATGCTTGCCGATGAAAGCGCAACAGCCATCTGCACCTCTTTGGGTGTCGGGGGCGGAACTACATCAATTGAGTACACAACAGTTGATGAGAACGGAGACTGCGAGTTCTACAATGCCGCAGGAGTGCGACATGGCGGTCTGTCACGCGGCATCAATCTTATAAAGTCAAACGGTAAAGTAAAGAAAGTATTGAACAATAAATAAATTACATAGTTATGATAAAGAGATTATTTACAGCTCTGACCTTGTTGCTGTTCTGTGGTTCTGCTCTTTTTGCGCAAAACACATTGACAGTCCCAAGTGTCACAATTGCAAAAGGCAAGAGCATGAGCCTGCCGGTAAGAATGAATAATACAGCAGATATCGTGGCTGTGCAATTTACACTTACCCTACCCGATGGAATTACTTTAGATACAGAAAACTGTGTCCTTGCCGAGCGTGCAGCCGGACATTCGCTCACAATGCGCTCCATTGGCGAGAAGCGATATATGGCAGTGATCTTTTCAAGCACCAATGCAGCCATCGATGGCAGTGCAGGCAAGCTGCTTTCGCTCAACCTGACTGCTTCGCAGGCTGTGGAAGAGGGCGTGGAGCTGCCGATGCTTTTATCCGATGTCATAATGAGCGGCTCGGATGGTGCGAATCTTGTGACAGAGTATACCGCCGGCAACATAAAGATTGCACTCTCGCCCGACTTTGAAGTATCGGCATTGAGAGTTGAGGCAAAAGAGGCCAACCCGGGCGACAACGTCCTTCTGAAATGGCAGGTAGCAAACGTTGGAGGCCTTGACACCGAGGCAGGATGGAGCGAGACAATATACCTCAATTCGTCCGATGGCACACAAAAGCACCTCACTACAATCTACAGCGACGAGACACTTGAAAGCGGCGCGGTACTCACACGTTCGGCCGAAATAAAGTTGCCAGAGCTGTTGGGAATCGACGGCGAGGCAACATTCAGCATACAGCTCTCGGCAAACAAGAATTCGGGAGAGCAGGCCGGTGCCGACGGTAACAACTCGGCAATCGCCGCATCGACTATCCTTATAGGTAAAAGGCTTGGGCTCACACCGGCCTTGATTGAGACCAATGAGGCCTCGGGCGAAAAGGTGCGCTACTACCTGACACGTAGCGGTAATACAAGTATAGCCGAGACTTTTGCTGTGACAGCCACACAGGACAGCCGTGTTGCCGTACCCTCTTCGGTAACCGTCGGAAAGGGTGAGTCGGGCGCATACTTCTATGCCGAAATAACCCCCAACAAGACTTTGGACAACAACTCTACTGTAAACATAGAGGTTGACGGGAACGGTTATCCGGCAACATCGGCACAATTGGTTATCGCTGATGACACAAAGCCCAAGATGACTTTAAAGTCAAACATCACAGAGATAACCGAAGGCGAAGTGTTGGATTTCACAATTGGTATAGAACGTCCTTTGCAGTCCGACCTGGCAATTGAACTTACCGCCGACAAAAAGTCGCGTTTCAAGTTCCCTACCTCAATAGTAATCCCTGCCGGTAAAACAACGGTAAGCGTACAGATACAATCGGTGGATGATTCAACACCCGATATTGAGCAGGAGGTGACATTCACCGTATATGCAGCAGAGCATCAGCCTGCATCAACGGCCGTTATACTGAAGGACAATGATGTCCCCACCCTGCATATAGAACTGACACCGGACAAGGTTTCAGAATCGGATGGTCCTTTGTCGGTGGTTGCAAGAATCAAAAGAAGCAGCAACATTGACAAGAGTGTCAGAATAAAGTTGTCGGACAATTCAGAAGGCAACATCTATTATGGAAGAAATGACTTTGAGATGGCTGCAGGCGTAGAAGAAGTGACACTGAACCTTGGCCCTATCGACAATGCTCTGAATGATGGCGAGCGCACATATTTCATCAATGCCGCTGTGTATATCGCATCGTGCAACTGTAGCGCCGGAGAGGGAACAACCGATGGAATAACATCGGCCCAGCTGACAGTCTTTGACAACGACGGCCCCGCTCTCTCACTGAAAACAGACAAGAGCGTGCTTGCCGAAGGTGGAAAGATTGAGGTTACCGTTACACGCAATACCTCTACCGAAAACCCATTGACAGTATCACTCAGCTGCGATAATGCACCAGGAATAGAACTCCCGTCATCGGTTACAATACCGGCAGGAGAGACATCGGCAAAGTTCAACGTTGTCTCACTCAACAATGATGACACCAACGATGGATACAATGCCACCATCACTGCATCGGCAACCGGATATGCAAACGGCATAACCTGGTTTACAGTTACTGACCAGACGTTGCCCGATGCACAGATAACATCAATTGAAGCATCGGCAACAGAAGCTGCGGTGAGCGAGACTGTAACCATCAGCGCAGTTGTTTCAAACACCGGTAACTACAAGCTTCCCAAAAACACCCCCATAGCATTCTACCTGAATTCAAGTTCATCGGCTGCCGACACTGCATATTTGCCACATGACCTGGCTGTCGGTGAATCTGTAACAGTGAATGCAAAGGTTACACTGCCATCATACATTGGTACATATAATGTCTATTCAGTTGTAAATGAGGACAAAACGGTCAAGGAGCTGTCATACGCGAACAACTCTTCAAAACTCATTTCAATCAAGGCCGTATCACCTTTCACCATTTCGGTAAATGCAGACAAGGCTATATACAATAAGGAAGAAAGTGTACTTATTACCGGTGTTGTAGAGGGAAAAGATGTGGCAGGTAAGGAGATTGAGATTTACGTCATCAACTCAAACGACCGACACACTATAAAGACAGTCACCGGTGAGGACGGACGTTTTTCTGCAAACTACACCCCTCATAATTTCCAGGTAGGGTATTTTGTACTGGGAGCCTGCTACCCCGGAGAGAATCTCCGCACAGAGATGAGTTCATTCAGTTTCTATGGTATCAGACAGACATCGAATGCAGCCATCGAGTGTGAAGCATTGCTGGGTGATGTCTACAGCGGAAGTGTCACTTACTCTAACCCCGGTATCCTTGATTTGTCGGGCATAAAAGCTACCGTCATTTCAAAACCGGAGATTTGTGAAGTGACAGTCGACTGCCCTACAAGTGTAAAAGCCGGCGATGAATTCATACTGAACTATGACATTACTCCAAACGCAGCCTCTACCATAAACGATTGGGAGCTGATTGTAATAAAGATAGAGACAGAGGAGGGTGCTTCGTTCACAACGACATTGTACTATCATTGTCGCGTAAAGACAGGTATGCTTGAAGCATCCGTGTCAAGCATCAACACAACAATGACAAAGGGAATGTCCCGCGAATATGTCTTTGACATCACCAATGTAGGTAAGGGCGAGACTGGTACTATTTCCTTAACTCTTCCTATTCAACAATCATGGATGAGTTCTGTCACTCCAAAGGAGATGCCATCACTCGAAAGTGGTGAAACCACATCAGTGGTTCTGCGCCTTACTCCTGACGATTCTATGCAATTGAATTCACCTGTATGGGGCACAATAGCATTGAACTGCTCAAACGGCAAAGGACTGCAAATACCTTACTATATTGAACCTGTATCGGAAGAAACCGGAACTCTGACTATTGATGTATGTGACGAGAACACTTACTACACAGCCGAAGCCCCACATCTGGCAGGAGCTAACGTGACCGTCATGCACCCAAAAACAAGCAAAGTGCTTGCAAGCGGCGTAACCAATGACAAAGGTATCTACTCTGTAGAACTGCCCGAAGGCTACTATACCATCAAGGTCACAGCAGACCAGCACTCCTCATACAGCAACAATATCCTTGTCGACCCGGGCAAGGAGACCTATAAGGTCGTGAATTTGAGTTACGAAGCCATAACAATCGACTGGAAAGTCGAAGAGACAGAAGTCGAGGACGAATACTCAGTGGTAACAACTGTCAAATACGAGACCAATGTCCCGGTACCGGTTGTTGAACTAATTGTTCCAAAGGAGATCAATGCCGATGAGTTACAGCCCGGCGAATCCATGATATTCAATGCCGTTTTAACAAACAAGGGTCTCATCAATGCACTGGATGTCCAGCTCAAACTACCTGAAGGATTTACCGGATTGCAATTTGAAGTTCTTGACCATGCTGTGCCATTCACTTTGGCACCACAGCAAAGCATTGTAATACCTGTCAGGGTTGTAAAACTTGCTGCAGCAAGTGAAGACCCATGTGTCGCCCAGTTCAAGACACTCTACTACTGGAACTGCGGTGCCGACAAGAAATGGCATCTTTATAGCGTTGTCATGCAAGTAGGTTCCTGCAAAAGCAACGACACACAAACCTGGAGCCCATCCAACAGCGGCGGAGGCGGATACTACGGCGGCGGCAGCTACTCTGGCCCAGGCGGCATCAGTGGTGGCGGTGGTGGCGGCTACTACAGCAGTTCGTCAAGCCAGACACCTATAACTATACACAAAGATGTAGACTGTTACCCCAGTGGTTCGGGCGAATCGGGTGGAACAGGAGGAACTGACGGAACAGGAGGTTCTCAATCATCTGTTTGTTCGTCTATCACTCTGCAGATAAGCCAATCTATGGTAATGACACGTCAGGCTTTCCTTGGAACCCTCACCGTAACCAACGGCAACGAGGACACCGCCATGAGAGACGTAAAAATGGCTCTTTCCATCACCGACCAGGAGGGCAATGTGGCAACATCACACGAGTTCCAGATTAACCCTGAGACATTGAATGGCTTCAATGGCTCACTGAGCCTTGATGCAGGATGGACCCTGAATGCCAAGTCAACAGGTGTTGCAACAATAATGTTCATTCCAACAAGATATGCCGCACCGGAAAACAACAAGGTATATAACATTGGCGGTACATTGTCATACATAGACCCGTTCACAGGCCTTGAGGTGACACGCACGCTCACACCGGTTGCAATCACAGTCAAGCCCTCGCCGGTACTCAACCTCACCTACTTCATGCAGCGCGACATCAAGGGCGATGACCCATTGACCGAGGAGATTGAGCCTTGTGAAGAGGCCGAGTTTTCCCTGCTCATACACAATATCGGCTATGGCGATGCCACAAATGTAAGGATGGTGACAAACCAGCCGGAGATTATAGAAAACGAGAAAGGTCTGTTCATTGACTTTGAATTGATGAGCAGCCAGCTCAACGGAAAGGAAAAGACCCTTGCACTTGGCGGTAGTGTTGCGACTGACTTTGGTACAATACCTTCCAAGGGAACATCATACGCCCAGTGGTGGATAAAGAGTTCTCTGCTTGGTCACTTTACAGACTATGATGTACAGGCCACCCACATTACAAGCTATGACAACCCCGATTTGACACTGCTCAATGATGTTACAATCCATGAGTTGATTCGTTCAATAGAAATTGTGGATGGCAACAAGACCATTGTCGGCTTCATGACCAATGACATTGCAGATGCAAAGGACACGCCGGACATGCTCTATCTCTCCAACGGTGAGAAAGAGACTGTTGGTAAAGCTGATGCAACCATCACAAAGATATCTGATACCGAGTATAGACTGACAGTCACTCCATCATCTACAGGATGGGTGTATGGCAATATCTATGACCCTACATACGGAGTGTCAGCCATTAACAGCATAGTACGCCAGAGCGACAACAAGGAGATAAGCCTACGAAACATCTGGCAGACAGACCGTACATTGCGTGACGGAAAAGAGCCTTTGTACGAGAACATGTTGCATTTTGCCGACGAGTTCGAGTCACTGACACCCGAGACATATATCCTGACTTTCAACCCGACCCCCAAGACACAGCTTGAAGTCATTGCTATCGAAGGATTGCCTGCCGAAGGTGAGATTGCAAAGAAACATGTTGAGAGCATCAATGTTGTATTCAACAAGCAGATAGACCCGCAGACATTCACCAGTGAGGACCTCTCACTTGCCGTTCAGGGTGTAAGCCAGGATGCATCCTTGATGAAGATAACAACTGATGACGACAAGACATTCAAGCTCGACCTCTCGGCATACAACGGAATCACCGGCAACGGTTACTATGTCCTGCAGGTGCAGACAGCAGAGATTACCGACAAAGAGGGCTTTAACGGAAAAACAGGCAAGGCAGCCGGATGGATTATGTATCGCGATGGCTATACATCCTTGACCACATCTGTTTACCCCGAACAGGCCGGCTATATCTCACTGGCAGCAAAGGAGGGAACAGAAGCCGGAACCCAAGGAAACAAAACCGTGAACCTTGCATACGGAGAGACATATATCCTTACAGCAACAGCCAACGAGGGATACAACTTCTTGAATTGGAGCATTGACGGAGTTGTTGTTTCCGAGCAGCCACAAATTGAGCACATCGCCTTGAGTGACGTGAAGATTGTTGCCAATTTCGCATTCAACACCTACGCAGTTGAGGTTGAATCGACCACTGATGGCGGTTCAATCATTGGAACATCAACCGGTGTTTACAACTATGGAACAGAGCTCAGCTTCACAGCTATCCCTGATAAGGATTATGCATTTGAGCATTGGTGCGTGAATGGCGAAGAGGCCGGGAACCAGACAACTCTTACCATAACAGTTGACAAGCCTTATACAGTCTCTGCCGTTTTCAAGAAGGAATACTACAACCAGAAAATCACCTTTGCAAAGGGCTGGAATTGGATTTCATCTTATCTGAGCGAGCCTATCAGTGTTGCTGAACTGGCAAACAATTCAGTACGCATAATCGGACAGTATGATGAGATAGCCAAAGACCAGGACAATGGTTTCACCGGCAACTTTAACAAGCTTGATAACAACAGTAGCTATAAAGTTCTGGCATCCTCGGCTTTCATCATAAACCCAAGAGGCCACTTGAACGACAATCCATTAAGCCTGAAGAGCGGATGGAACTGGATTGCGTATCCATATTATGAAAGCAAATCCCTGTCGGCAACCGTGGCAAATGCAGAGAATGGCGACCTGCTCATTTCGCAGAAAGGCTTTGCAGAATATGCCGACGGAAATTGGGAAGGAACATTGAGTGAGCTTGTTCCGGGATGTGGATATATCTACAAGTCAGTTTCGGACAAGACCCTGCAACTGCAGCTCGACAGCCAGGCAACAGCTGAAGAGAAGCCGGCAGTTACGCCATCGCTCGATTTGGGCAGAGTAAGCTACGAGCACCCAAACACGATGAATATCATTGCAAGACTCTACCAGGGCGAGCAGCTTGCCGACAACGGGACATACGAGGTGTATGCTATGGTTGGAGACAGCTACAGAGGCTATGGACAGAAGATTGGAGAGAACTATTACATCACAGTATATGGCGAAGAGAGTGTTGAAATCTCCTTTATAATTCTGAACAGTTCTACAGGAACTACATATAAGGCGAAGAACACAATGTCATTTACAGACGATGTCATAGGAAGCCGCGTTTCGCCTTACGGAATGACATTTGAGGACACCACATCTTGCATTGGAACATTCTTCAACCAGAATGACAAGTTCAAGGTCTACTCTATTGAAGGCATTCTCATCAGCAACAACGCAAGCATTGACGAACTGCACAAATTGCCAAAGGGCATTTACATTGTCAACGGCAGCAAATATGTTGTAAAATAAACCATACAGACAATATCCCTGCCGGGATATTGTACAAACATCAAATGCTGGGGCGACTGAAAACTCAGTCGCCCCAGCATTTGATGTATATAAATAGCTTTATCACTATCAATACCCCATTTTTTCATTGATTCCAACGTGATAAAAACACACCCGCAGCAACCAAAAGCCCAATCAATGTGTTTATTCCTTGCTAAAGGTTTACATATATGAGAAAGGTTTCTATTCTACTGTTCATTATGCTTTTGCCGGCGGGTGGAGCTTTGGCACAGCATGGTGCGCAACAAGATGACAACTCCCTGCAAGAACAGGTTACTGTCCTCACTCCACAGCCCGACAACTGGAGCAAAGGAGAACTCTTTTACCAGACACTCCCTGTCGACGACGAGTGGTGGCGCAACTTCAATGACCCCGTGCTCGACTCGCTCATCAGCGTTGCAAGCAGCAACAACTACTCGGTGCTTGCCGCAATGGAAAACATTAAAAAGGCGCGTGCCGCGTGGCGTAGCGCACAGGGTAACCTGATGCCCTCCTTTGACCTCGGGCTCGGGTGGCAACGTGCAAAGACAAGCGGCAACATCGCCTCCACAATGTACCAAGAGGCGTGGGAAGGGCAGTTCAGCACAGCAGTGTCAATGCAGTGGCAGGCCGATGTGTTCGGCGCCATATATATGCGCTCCAAAGCCCAAAAGCAGCTTTTTATGGCAACCGAGGAGGAGTACAACGCCGTTATGGTATCACTCATTGCCAACGTGGCCACAACCTACTTTTCACTACGGCAATCGCTGGCACAGATGCTGGTGCTGCGCTGGAATGCCGAGTCGCAGAAGAAGATACTCGACATAACCACTGCACGCTATGACAGCGGCCTCGCCTCGCAGCTTGATGTGGCACAGGCACGCAGTGTCTACCAGAACACGCTTGCACAGATTCCCGCAATGCAGGCAACCATAGACAGCTACCGCAACGCAATGGCGGTACTGCTCGGCACATTCCCGCAGGAGCTTGACGGATGGTTGCAGGAGGGCTATGCCCTACCCTCGTATACAGCCCCCATCGGTGTCGGTATCCCGGCCCAGCTGCTTCGCCGACGCCCCGATATACGCGCAGCAGAGCGACAAGTAGAGGCCAACGCCGCGCTGCTTGGAGCCACCAGACGCGACTGGTTCCCGCAACTGCTTGTCAGCGGTTCGTTAGGTTTTGCCTCGGGTGAGATGAAGAGCCTTTTCCGCTCACGCAGCCTCACTTGGGAGATAGCCCCCACTATAAAATGGAACATCTTCAGCGGCAATGACAGGGTCAATGCCACACGCCAGGCACGTGCCACGCTCGACAGCAGTATCCTCTCCTTCAACGAGAAGATGCTCACTGCCATGCAAGAGGTCGAGAGCGCAATGTCTCAGTACGGAAACTCCATAACGCAGATTACAGCAATGCGTGAGGCCGTGAACCAGAACCAGGAGACACTCAACCTCTCGCTCGAGCTCTACAAGCAGGGACTCACCACGTTCCAGAACGTGCTTGATGCACAGCGCAGCCTGCTGACCTATCAGAACTACCTTGTACAGGCCTTGGGCGGTTCACTCATATACCTTGTACAGCTTTACGAAGCCCTTGGCGGCGGATGGTAACAACCCCAAAACAAACGATATGAAAAGAGTTATATTTGCCGTGGCACTGCTTGCAGTTACAGCATGCCACAAAAAGCCCGAAGCCGCCACAAGCGGAACGGCACTGCCCATCGAGGTTTCAAAACCCATTGTAAAGGAGATAACCCTGACGCGCGAATACCCCGGCTACCTGAAGGCCGACGCCACCATCCCCATAATGGGACGTGTTAACGGCAGCATAATCAGGCGCAATTTCACCGAGGGCAGCCGCGTGAAAAAGGGCGACCTGCTCTATGTCATAGAGCCCACACTCTACGAGAATGCAGTGGCACAGGCCGAGGCAAGCCTGCAGACAGCCATTGCCCAACAGGAATATGCAGGCAGCAACTACGAACGTATGCAGGCTGCCATTGGCAGCAACGCCGTGAGCCAGATTGAACTGCTGCAGGCCAAGAGCAACGTAGAGAGCAGCAATGCGGCTGTCGCCAATGCAAAGGCGGCACTCAGGAGTGCCCGAACCAAACTGGACTACTGCTACATCAAGGCGCCGGCCGACGGCAGCATAAGCCTCACCCAACAGCCTACAGGAGCATACATTGCAGGCGAAATGTCGCCGGTGGAATTGTGCCGGCTCTACAAGGACGACATAATGTATGCATTCTTCGACATCCCCGACATACAGTGGCTGAGAAAGGCGCAGGGCGCGGCCGGCACCATTGACCAGAGCAGTATCAGCTTCACCCTTGGCGAGGGCAACGTCATCAGGCGCAACGCCACCATCGATTACCTCTCGCCCAACGTGAACACCGGTACCGGAACACTGCAGATACGCGCCAAGCTGCCCAACAGCGACGGACTGCTCAAGAGCGGCAGCTACATAAGCATCATAATGCCATACGACAGGATAGACAATGCACTGCTGATAAATGATGCTTCCATAGGCACCGACCAGACAGGCAAGTTCATATATGTAGTCAATGACAATAACGAGGTCGAATACCGCCGCATTGACACAGGCAGCATAATAGATGACACGCTGCGCCTTGTCACCGGAGGCCTTGCCGCAGACGAAAGATATGTGACCAAGGCACTGCTCAAAGTGCGCAACGGTATGAGAATAGACCCCATTATGGAGCAATCAGCAAACAACCGACAATTATGAAATTCTCCAAATTCTTCATTGAACGCCCCATATTCGCAACAGTGCTCTCGCTGCTGTTGTTGGTGGCAGGCGGAGTCTCCATCTTCGTGCTCCCCATAGACCAATTTCCCTCAATAACACCGCCCACCGTGCAGGTGACAGCCGTCTACCCCGGTGCCAACGCCGAGACCATTGCACAGACCGTGGGCATCCCAATCGAACAGCAGGTCAACGGCGTGGACGGTATGCTATACATGAGCTCCACCTCATCCTCATCGGGCACATACAGCCTCACTGTGACATTCGAGGTGGGCACGGACATTGACATGGCAACCGTGCTTGTGCAGAACAGGGTGAACATAGCAATGAACTCCCTGCCTACAGAGGTCACACAGCAGGGTGTGACGGTGCAGAAACAGTCGACCAACATTGTGCTTTTCATCACCCTTACCGGCGATGAGAACTATGACCAGCTCTACCTCTCGAACTATGCACAGCTGCAGCTCGTCGACCAGCTCACGCGCACTCCGGGAGTGGGCGGAGTGGACATCATGGGTGCCGGCAAATACTCCATGCGTGTGTGGCTCGACCCCGAAGCCATGCGCATCCGCGGCATTTCGGCAGCCGAAGTGTACCAGGCCATAAGCAAGCAGAACCTTGCCGTGTCGGCCGGCTATGTGGGACAGACACTCGATGACACCGCCGACAATGCCTTCCAGTACACCCTCAACGTACAAGGCCGCCTTAGCGATGCAAAGGAGTTTGCCGACATTGTCATACGCAATAACGGCACCGACATGCTTCGCCTTGGTGACATTGCAAGGATTGAGATTGGCAGCGAGAGCTACTCGGCATCCTCAAAGCTGCGCGGCAAGCCAACCGCAGCCCTCGCAGTGTACCAGTCGCCCGGCTCAAGTTCGCTTGCCGTCTCCAAAGCCGTGAAGGAGAGAATGGAGAAACTGGCAGAAGCTTTCCCACCCGAGGTGCATTACCAGATTGCCCTTGACACCACCGAGGTGGTACGCAGCTCCATTGAGGAGGTGATATTCACCATCATTGAAACCACACTGCTGGTGATATTTGTGATATTCCTCTTCCTGCAGAACTGGCGTGCAACGCTCATCCCCTGCCTCACCATCCCCGTTTCGCTCATAGGCACATTCGCGGTGATGCTGCTGTTCGGCTTCACCATAAACACCCTGACACTATTCGGCATCATACTCGCCATAGCCATCGTGGTCGACGATGCCATTGTGGTGGTCGAGAATGCCACCCGCATCATTGATGAAGAGGGATTGCCGCCACGCGAGGCAACCGAAAAGGCGATGGAAGAGATAAGCGGCCCCATCGTGGGTGTAGTACTTGTGATGATGGCGGTGTTCATCCCCACCACAATGATTGGCGGCATTTCGGGCGAGCTATACAAGCAGTTCGCGCTCACCATTGCCACAGCCACACTGCTGAGCGGCTTCAATTCGCTCACCCTTAGCCCCGCGCTCAGCGCCTTGCTGCTGCGCCCCACAAAGGAGAGCAAGAAGGGATGGTTCTTCCGCCTGTTCAACAAAGGATATGACATTGTGCAACGCGCCTATGACCGTTGCGTGGCATTCCTGTTGCGCCACGCGTGGGTGGCGGCCATAAGCTTTGCTGCGTTGGCGGCACTGGCAGTTTACCTGTTCCGCGAGCACCCCACCACATTCATCCCCGACGAGGATGACGGCTATTTCATCGTCAGCGTGCAGCTGCCACCGGCAAGTTCCCTTGCCCGCACCGAGGCTGTCGCCGCAAAGGTAGAGAAGATAATATCGGCCTACCCAGAGGTAAAGACCAACATCAGCATCAGCGGTTTCAGCATCATGAACAGCGGCCGCCAGAGCAATGCCGCCAGCGTATTCGTGGTGCTCACGGACTGGAGCGTGCGCAAGAAGAAGGGCGAGTCGGCAGCAGCCATTGTCGACCGTTTCAACAAGCAGGCATACGTTGAGATTGAGGAGGCGCAGTGCTTTGCCTTTGTCCCGCCGGCAATCCCCGGCATAGGCAATGTGGGCGGCCTGCAGATGCAGGTAGAGGACCGCAAGGCACTTGGAATGACAGAATTGCAGAAGGCCGTCGATGCCCTCACGCAGAACTACAGCCGCGATAGCGCCATTGCCTCGATGAACAGTTCATTTGAAGCCGATGTTCCGCAGTACCGCATAAACATAGACCGCGACAAGGCCATAGCAATGGGACTGGACATTGGCAACGTGCTCTACACCCTGAGCTATTATATGGGTTCGCTCTATGTAAATGACTTTGTCCTGTTGGGGCGTATATGGCAGGTAAAGATGTCGGCAAGCGAGAGCAACCAGAAGCTCATAGAGAGCATCATGCAGCTGAGCCTTGCCAACAACAAGGGCGAGATGGTACCCTTCAGCAGCTTTGTCACAGCCGACGAGGTGCTTGGCAGCGACCAGCTCGTGCGTTACAACATGTACAACAGCGCCACCGTCACCGCCAACACCGCACCGGGCTACAGCTCGAGCCAGGTGATGGACGAGGTCGCGCAGCTGTTCAAGGCACAGCTTGGCGATGAGTTCGGATACGAGTGGACAGGCGTTGCTTACCAGGAGAAGGCTGCCGGACAGAACACCCTGCTTATTCTGGCACTTGCACTGCTTGTCGCGTTCCTGGTGCTTGCAGCGCAGTACGAGAGCTGGACAAGCCCCGTTGCGGCCATCATGGGCGTTCCCATTGCCCTGCTCGGTGCAATCCTGGGCTGTATAATTGCAGGCATACCGGTGAGCATATATACCGAGATTGGCATTGTGCTGCTCATTGCACTCAGCGCCAAGAACGGCATCCTCATCGTTGAGTTCGCGCGCGACTTCAGGAAAGAGGGTAATGACATACGCAAGAGTGCCGCCGAGGCCGGACACACCCGTCTGCGCCCCATCCTCATGACCTCACTTGCCTTTGTACTTGGTGTCATGCCACTGCTCTTTGCCAACGGAGCGGGAGCCGGCGCACGCCTCTCGCTTGGTGCGGCTGTGGTGTTCGGCATGCTGCTCAACACTGTGGTGGCAACGCTCTATATCCCCAACTGGTACGAGTGGATGCAACGGCTGGAAGAGAGCGGAAAAGGGAAAAGGGAAAGGTAAGGGCGAACCGATGTGTTCGCCCGGGAACCGCGAACGGAATCCCGCGGAAACAACAGCCAATGTGTTGGGCAGACACGCCGGTCTGCCCCTACAGGCAAATGATGAACGACAGCAGGTTCAAGCGCACGAAGTGCGGTTAAAGCGGAAAGTAAATAAGTTTCACGGTGGCAAAATTTTGCCACCGTGAAACTTTGTAATCCAACCAGATAGAATTTATCTGCAACTGTTCTTCTTCATGAAATCAATAATCTCACTGATGTAGCCGAACGCCATGCCCACAACAGTGTCGGCTGCGCCGTAATAGACAGCCACCTTGTCGCCATCGTGCAGTGCCGCACAGGGGAACACCACGTTGGGCACATCGCCGGCAAGTTCGTATGGCGCCGCAGGGGCAAGCAAGTATGGCTTTGTGCGATAGAGCACCTTTGAAGGGTCGTTCCTGTCCAGCAGGGCTGCACCCATCGAGTAACGGAAACCGTTGCAGGTGGTGATTACACCGTGGTAGAAAAGCAGCCAGCCCTCATCGGTGAGGATGGGCACGGAACCTGCACCAATCTTTGTACACTGCCATGCACTCTCGGGAAACGGTGTCACCTTCATCACACAACGGTGTTCACCCCAATATTTCATGTCGGGGCTGTAGCTGATGTAGATGTCGCCGAAAGGAGTGTGCCCGTTGTCGCTCGGACGGCTGAGCATCGCATACTTGCCGTTGATTTTCTCGGGGAACAGCACACCGTTGCGGTTGAATGGCAGGAAGGCATTCTCGCACTGGAAGAACTCCTTGAAGTCGAATGTGTAGGCAATACCTATTGTGGGGCCGTGGTAGCCGTTGCACCAGGTAATCCAGTAGCGGTCCTCAATCCAGGTGACACGCGGGTCATATTTGTACTCCGACTCAATCATGTCGGTATTGCCGGCCTTGAACACAATCGGTTCATGCTCAATCTCCCAATTGACACCATCCTTGCTGAAACCGGCAAATATATTCATCTGCACCGCTTTGTTGTCGCAGCGGAACACACCGGCATAGCCGTCGCCGAAAGGCACTACGGCACTGTTGAACACACTGTTCGATGTAGGTATAGCATAACGGCCTATGACAGGGTTCTTTGAATAACGCCACATGACATCGTTGCAGCCCTCGGGGCGCTCTTCCCAAGGCATTGTAATTTTCTCGCTCATAGTTTATATTTGTTCAGTTGTTTTGTCTTACCCCCTCCGCTTCGCCCGTCACCTAAAGATGGGCAATCCATATCGCAAACGGAAGATATTACCACCGCGAAGATAATAATTTTATCATAAAAAAATATCATCGTGAAAAAAAGCATACAAAATACACAAAACCCACCCCAAATACAAAATGTCACAATTAACCGCCTCAACCTTTCCAAACGCAAGTATTTCACATCTTTTAACTACCATAAAAATAGCAAATATTACAAAAAGCGCCCATACAGAAAGCAAAATATCACCAAAAAAAGACAAAAAACGGGCCAAAAATGCGTTTTTTTCACTAATTACGGAAATTTTTCCTTAATTAGTTTTGAGCATTAAACAAAATGATATATATTTGCAGTTGGAGAACTTCGGCATCTTACAGCAACCGGTGCCGCGAGTACCAAAAACAGAGAGAAAACAAAGAATATTAACTTATAATTTATTTTAAGAATTATGGCAACATTAGATCTTACCAAGTATGGTATCACCGGTGCTGTGGAGATTCTTCACAACCCCTCTTATGAGCAGTTGTTCGCAGAGGAGACAAAGCCCGGTCTTGAGGGTTTTGAAGTAGGTCAGGAGACAGAGCTTGGCGCAGTAAACGTAATGACAGGTGTTTACACAGGCCGTTCTCCAAAAGACAAGTTCATCGTAAAGGATGCTACTTCCGAGAACACTGTATGGTGGACATCAGATGAATACAAGAACGACAACAAGCCTGTTACAACAGAGGCTTGGAACGCTCTTAAGGAAATCGCCACAAAGGAGCTCTCTGGCAAGAGACTGTTCGTTGTTGATGCATTCTGCGGTGCTAACCCTGCAACACGCCTGAAGGTTCGCTTCATCATGGAGGTTGCTTGGCAGGCTCACTTCGTGACAAACATGTTCATCCGTCCTACAGCCGAGGAGCTCGAGGCATTCGGCGAGCCCGACTTCGTTGTTTACAACGCTTCAAAGGCTGCTGTAGAGAACTACAAGGAGCTCGGTTTGAACTCAGAGACAGCTGTTGTATTCAACTTGACATCTAAGGAGCAGATCATCCTCAACACATGGTACGGTGGTGAGATGAAGAAGGGTAT
>JAZTXR010000018.1:0-12868 GCA_045636545.1 Bacteroidaceae bacterium | reverse complement strand
TAGAATGTCTGTTCGTTGGCATCTTTTGAGTGTAGTCTGTCTGCCGATGCGACGATGTGTCCGCGTGCAAAACCATTGCGGTTTATCTCGTTCTTGGTCATTACATATTCATCCGGCATATCGGGGCAGGGTTGGAAAGGGTCGCCTCTCCATTCGGTCTGTTTCCAATTGTCGCGATTCCAATTCTTTTTCCTGTTGCTCGCATCAAAAGTAAATGCTGTCCAGCGGCAGTGCTTGCGTGTGGGGTTGTGGGCTATGCTGTAGGTGACATTCTCCTTGCCGTTGCGGGTGGTTGTGTGGGAGAGGAACAGGTCGCCGCTCTCAATGGCTGGCACTTCTATGCGTGTGGCATACTTGCCTGCATGTCCGGTGTTGGCGTTCTTGTTGCTTGGGTCAACTGCCGGCCCCTCATTGCCTGTCTCGTTACATGAAAGCAGTAATATGAGTGTGAGTAGTGCAAGGAGTGCCTTTTTCATAGTTGTGGTTGTGTTCGTTTTTTGGCATAAAAAAAGGTGTACCGAGATACACCTTTTATATAAATCGTCGATTCGATTACTTCTTCAATGTCTTGCTGTAACGGCTCATGAACTTGTCCACACGACCTGCTGTGTCGACCAACTTTGCCTTACCAGTGTAGAATGGGTGAGAAGTGTTAGAGATCTCAAGCTTGATCAATGGGTAAGTCTCACCTTCGAATTCGATAGTCTCTTTTGTGTTGCAGGTAGACTGCGAAAGGAAGCAGTCGCCATTTGACATGTCCTTGAATACAACCGGACGATAAGCTGCGGGATGAATGTCTTTTTTCATTGTTATTGTTGTTATTAAATTATTTATTTGCCATCACAAAAATGTGTGCATTACTTTACGAGGTGCAAAGGTAGCTTTTTTCGTGCAAACGGCAAAACTTTTTTACTCTTTTTTGGTGTTATTCGCAAAATATGCTTGAACCGAGCCTTATATGTGTGCTGCCGTGTTCAATTGCAATAGGGTGGTCGTCGCTCATTCCCGCCGAAATTATGTTGAATCTCCCATTCCCGGCGAAGTATTGCTCCTTGATTCCGTTGAACAATGCCTGCGCCTGTGAGAATTCATGGTGCAGCTGTGCGGTGTCGTCGGTGTTGCTTGCCATGCACATTATGCCGCGCAGTTCAACATACTCAAGTCCTTTCCACTCGCCGGCAGCAAGCAACTCGCGGCACTCCTGTGGGGTAAGGCCGAACTTGGTCTCTTCCTGCGCAATGTGTATCTGCAGCAGGCATGGGATTCTGCGCCTTGTCTTTTCGCCCTGTCGGTTTACCTCGCACAGCAACTTGTAGCTGTCGATGCTGTGGATGAGGTGTACGAACGGTGCAATGTACTTCACCTTGTTTGTCTGCAGGTGACCGATGAAATGCCAGTTGATGTCCTTGGGCAGCGCCTCGTGTTTTGCGGTGAGGTCCTGGGCCTTGCTCTCGCCAAAGTCGCGTTGACCGGCATCGTATGCGGCCTGCACGGCCTCGACCGGGTGGTATTTCGACACGGCGATGAGTGTCACCCCTTGTGGCAGGGTGGCGCGCAGTGCTGTTATCCTTTCGCCAATGTAGTTATGCTTCATAGTGGAAAATGTCCACGATTGCGCTCTCGTTCACCGATGCGAGGTTGTAGTCCATGATGGAGTCCTCCATGTGCTTGTTGAGGTTCTTTACGGCGTTTGTCACGTCCTCGGCCTTTACAAGGATTACAACCGATGACTTCTTCTCCTTTGCCGAAACCTCGTCAATGGTAATCATTGATATCTTGCACTTGAACCACTTGTCGGCTGTCTCGCTCTGGCTGTCGACAAGCTCGTTGTACTTTGTGCGCTCCATCTTGTTGATGTTGAACTCGCCTGTAACCTGTGGCTGCAACTCTCTGGTGATGCGCTTCTCAATTTCGGTGAATGTGAAGCCCTGCACCAGGTATACCTCATTTACTTTGGTGTTCAGTCCCTTCTCGCCCGGGCGTTCGTATGTCACTTTTACTTCGAACCAGCTTTGTACCATAATTATAATATGTATTTGATGTTTATGAATTGTGGTTGCAAAGGTAGTAAATGAAAAATTTTATTTGTTGCTTTTTTGCTTTTTTATGCAAAATATTTTTTCCGACAGTTGCTGAGGCGCAGGACCTGGACGAGCAGGCTGTATCTCTCGTCCTCTTCGTCAAACTCATATTCCTCGTCGGTGTAACCGTCGTCGCTGCTGTGACCGTTGTGGGGGCTCTCCTCTTCGTCGTCGTGCCCGGCAAAGATTGTCGCTCCTTTAATGCTGCGCAGGCGCCCGAAAGGGTCGAACCCCAGCAGTTCAAGTTCCTGGCAGGGTGGCATAGTGTCGCCGGTCTCGCGTGTCAGTGCATCCAAAATTTCGCTCAATTCCTTGTTTATCATAATGCTGTTGGCTTGAATTTATCTTTCCTTCTCAATCCTGTGTCTGCTGCCCATGGTGTGCCTCACATATTCGCGGGCAAAGAAGTTGTTGCTGTCGATGCGGCTGAGCAGTGTGCGGCCATACTCCTCAAAGGATGCTATGCTGCGCCGTGCAACGCCGCTCTCCATTGCCGCACGTGCCACGGCCGATGAGACCTCGGTGAGCAGCCGTCTGTCGCCAGGCTTGGGCAGGATATATTCGTGCCCGAAGGTGAATGTGCGCCCGTATTGCTCTTCAATCTCTCTGCTTGCAGGCTCTCTGGCAATGGCTGCAATGGCTTTTGCTGCGGCAATCTTCATGGCCTCGTTTATTGTTGTCGAGAGCGTGTCGAGTGCTCCGCGGAACAGATAGGGGAACGATAGCACGTTGTTTATCTGGTTGGGACTGTCGCTGCGTCCTGTGGCGACGACGGCATCGGGGCGCAACTGTTTGGCACGGTTATATGAAACCTCGGGCTCGGGGTTCGCGAGGGCGAATATTATTGGTGACTGTGCCATGGACTTGACGTCGCTGTCGCTCAATATGGCTCCCGTAGAAAGGCCTATGAATACGTCGGCGCCCTCTATTGCCTGGGATAGGGTGGTGGCGGTGGTGGCTGTCGCAAAGCGGTTTTTCATCTCGTTGAGGTCGGTGCGCAAGGTGCTGATGACTCCCTTGCTGTCGAGCATCGTAATCTGCCCTTTGTCAATACCCGTCTCAAGCAACATTGTCGCGCTTGAGATGGCTGCTGCCCCTGCACCGCAAATGACAATCCTGGTGTCGGTAATCTCCCGCCCTGTGACCTTGCAGGCGTTGAACAGTGCGGCGGCAACGGTTACTGCTGTGCCGTGCTGGTCATCGTGCAGCACGGGGATGTCGAGCAGGCCGCGAAGGCGCTTTTCGATGTAGAAACATTCGGGTGCTTTTATGTCCTCGAGGTTTATGCCGCCGAACGTGGGTGCAATAGCCTGCACTGTGCTGATGACTTTTTCGGCCTCTTCGTCGCTTATTTCAATGTCGAATGCATCTATGTCGGCGTATGTCTTGAACAGTGCGGCCTTTCCTTCCATAACCGGCTTGGATGCCAATGCGCCCTTGTTGCCAAGGCCCAATAGTGAACTTCCGTTGCTGATGACCGCAACCAGGTTGCCCTTGTTGGTGTAGCGGTAGGCTTTCCAACGATCCTTGCTGATTTCCATTGCCGGTGCTGCCACTCCCGGGGTGTAGGCCATTGCCAGCTCTTCGGGTGTGTCCAGTGGCTTGCTTGGCACGGTGGATGTCTTGCCGTGCTTGCCGGCGCTGTGGTATTCAAGGGCTTTGTTTTTGAAAAAATCGTCCATATCTTTTTATTATTCCAACAACCACGCTGCCATTTTGTTTGTGTGGCTTTGCCGTTTCGCTTTTAATATTTATCTTCGCGGAATATAAGAAGAATCTTTTATGGATAATTTTTTGGAGCTGTTGAAACAGAGGCGCACTTCGCGTGTGTTCACGGATGAACTGATTGATAAGGAGACGGTCTGCAACCTTATGAGAGCCGTGCTTATGTCGCCGTCGGGGCGCAGGATAAACCCGTGGGAATTTGTCCTTGTCGAGGACAAGGCGATGCTAAAGGCACTGTCGCAGTGCAAGGAGCATGGTGCCGGGCTCATTGAGGGGGCTGCAATGGCTGTTGTGGTAATTGCTGATACCACAAAGACCGATGTGTGGATAGAGGATTGTTCCATAGCTACAATAATAATGCAGCTTGCTGCCGAGGAATTTGGCTTGGGAAGCTGTTGGGTGCAGATGCGCCTGCGCAGGGATGCCGATGGCAATATGGCCGAGGATAATGTGCGTGCACTATTGGGGATTCCGGCGCACTATGCAGTGCTCTCTATTGTTGCACTCGGACACAAGGCGCGCGGGGCACAACCGTTCGATGAGGAGAAAATGCAGTGGGACAAGATACATATAGGTAGCTTTGGAAACGAACAGTAGAATAGTGCTTGTAGGTGCCGGCAACATGGGCACCGTTATTGCATACTCCCTGAAGGAGGGTGGCAATACCCCCGTGGCGGTGTGGAGCCGCACGCACGAGTCGGCATCGCTGCTCGGCGAGCGGGTGGGGTGTGCCTTTACCGATGATTTGGCCTCGTTGCCCGCGGCCGATGTGGTGATAATATCGGTTGTTGACAGCGCTTTGCCGGCTGTGGCTGCGGCTGTTGCTGCAAAGTTCCCCGATGCGCTGCTGTTGCACACGGCGGGCAGCATACCTATGGATGCCTTGCGCGTGGCCGGGGCTTCGCGCTACGGAGTGCTCTATCCGATGCAGACGGTGAACAAGAACAGCGTTACATCGCTTGAGAATGTCACCACCTTCATCGAGGGGTGCGACGATGCCGCCACTGCACAGATAAAGGAACTGGCCACAATCATGAGCAAGAAAGTGGTCTATGCCACCAGTGAACAGCGCTCGGCACTGCATGTTGCCGCGGTGTTTGCCTGCAACTTCTCGAATGCGGTGTATAATATGGCATACGAGCTTATGCTACGCAACGGCTTGCCGTTCGATGCCATGTTGCCGCTCATAGACGAGGCTGCGCGCAAGATGCACCGCATGCTGCCCCCCGAGGCACAGACAGGCCCGGCCCGTCGTGGCGATGATAACGTCATGAATGCCCACAAGGCAATGCTCGACAGTGAACTCGCCAATATATACGAGGCACTGAGCAATTATATAATGAAGAGAAATAGATAGTAAGTTTGTTTATACAGACCCCTCAGTCCTTCGGACAGCTCCCCTAAAACAAGGGAGCAATATTGTCCCCCTGTTTTAGGGGGACTAGCAACGGAGTTGCGGAGGGGGTTAATGAATCATTCCAATGATAAACTATGACCTTAAAAAGATAAAGGCACTCATTTTTGATGTGGACGGAGTGCTCAGTCGCGAGACAATATCTATGTATCCCAGTGGTGAACCAATGCGCACTGTGAACATAAAGGACGGCTATGCTCTGCAACTTGCAGTGAAAGCCGGCTTCCACGTTGCGATAATCACCGGTGCACGCACCGAGGCTGTCAAGGTTCGCTACAACGGGCTTGGCATTAAAGATGTATATACCGGTGCTTCCATTAAAAAGGATTGCCTTGAGGAACTGATGCTAATGTATGAGCTTGCCCCCGAAGAAATCCTTTATATGGGCGATGATATTCCCGACTATGAGGTGATGCAGATTGTTGGTCTCCCTGTATCTCCTGCCGATGCTGCGGTTGAGATAAAACAACTCTCAAAATACATATCGCCAATCAACGGTGGCGAGGGCTGCGGCCGCGATGTCATTGAGCAGGTGATGCGTGCGCAGGGGAAGTGGATGGATGAATCAAACGCATTTGGCTGGTAATTTGTTTTGCTTAATTAAAAAGGCGATAACTGCGTTACGCTCGTTTTTGTCAATGGTCATTCAGGTCTACTGAACTCCCATTCCCAAAAACTTCGCAAGCCTTGTTCTAACGCTTTTTACTTTAAGCAAAATTATGGTGTTATAAATCCTTATTACATTTCAGTTTTCAGTTTTCACCTTTCAGCTTGTTATACTTTATGTTGGACAATTTAAAGAAATACAGAATAATCCTTGCATCGGCATCGCCACGTCGCAGGGAGTTGCTCGCCGGACTTGACGTGGACTTCACTGTTCGCGCTCTGCCCGATGTTGATGAGTCTTTCCCTGCTACACTGCAGGGTGGTGATATACCTTTATATATAAGTAAGAAAAAGGCCGATGCCTACCGTCCCGTGATGGCAGATGATGAACTGGTAATCACTGCCGATACCATTGTGTGGCTCGATGGCGCTGCGCTTGGCAAGCCTGTGGATGAGTCTGATGCAAAACGTATGCTCCGCAGTATGTCGGGTAAGGCCCATTCGGTGTTCACAGGCGTGACAATAACAACAAAGGAGGAGCAGCGCTGTTTCGTGGCGCAGTCCGACGTTGTGTTTGCAGAACTTACAGACGAGGAAATCGAATACTACGTGCAGAAATACCGCCCGATGGACAAGGCCGGCTCGTATGGCGTGCAGGAGTGGATTGGTTACATTGGTATTACAGGCATCAACGGCTCATATTTTAATGTAATGGGCCTGCCGGTACAACGCTTGTATAGCGAACTTAGGAAGGTGAAAGGTGAAAGGTGAAAGGTGCGAGTAAGCGAGCGCAGAGGAAAATTTACTTTTACTATGCCGAACGCAACGCAGGCTTACTTGCAGGTTGCCTTTTAATTTGGGTAATAATATAGCTATTGACCCAGCGATGTCATCCCGACAGAGACAATGTTGCGAGTAAGTGAGTGCAGAATCAAGTTTACTTGAATTATGCCGAGCGTGAGCAACTTCACTAAAAGTAAAGCGACGAGGGATCTCTAAAAACGATATACGGGATGTCTCCACTACAGTCGACATGACAGCAACACGGTGTTTTCTAAAAATGGGTCAAATGCTATATTATCGCTTTAATTTTTCTTATTGTTCATAAAAAAACGACGCTTTTTTTTGATGTAAGTTTACTTTGCATTAACTTTGCGTGTCCAAAGATGAATGTTTTGGACATTGTTTGATTGAAATAAAAAACTTGATAAAATATGGCTGAAACAAAATTCATCTTCGTTACCGGCGGTGTTGCATCGTCACTTGGTAAGGGTATCATCTCGGCATCTATCGGAAAGTTGCTTCAAGCGAGAGGATACAAGGTTACAATCCAGAAATTCGACCCATACATCAACGTCTCTCCGGGTACACTTAACCCACAGGAGCACGGTGAGTGCTATATTACTATCGATGGTCACGAGGCCGACCTCGACCTTGGTCACTATGAGCGTTTTACCGATATCAAGACTACACGTTGGAACACCTTCACAACAGGTCGCATCTACAGCGAGGTCATTGAAAAGGAGCGCCGTGGCGAGTACCTTGGCAAGACCGTACAGGTTATTCCTCACATCACAGACGAAATCAAGCGCAAGATGAAGCGTGGCAGCACAAAGGAGAAGTTCGACTTTGTGATTACCGAGATTGGCGGCACTGTGGGTGACATCGAGGGTTTGCCGTTCCTTGAGGCTATCCGTCAGTTGAAGTGGGAGCTTGGTCGTCGCGCGGTGTGCGTTCACTTGACATACGTTCCCTATCTTTCTGCTGCAGGTGAGCTGAAAACAAAACCTACACAGCACTCGGTGAAGCAGTTGCAGAGTCTTGGTATCCAGCCCGACTGCCTTGTACTGCGTGCCGAGCACAAGTTGAGCACAGGTCTTTGCAAGAAGGTTGCAAGTTTCTGTAACGTTATGCCCGACTGTGTCGTACAGAGCCTTGATGTACCTTCAATCTACGAGGTGCCCATCAAGATGCAGGAGCAGGGCTTGGATGCTGCCATTCTGCGCCTTACAGGCGAGGAGGTTGGCGAGACTCCCGAGATGAAGCCTTGGCGCACATTCGTTGAGCGCCGCAACAACGCAAAGAAGGTCATCAACATCGGTCTTGTTGGTAAATATGATTTGCAGGATGCGTACAAGAGTATTCACGAGAGCCTTTCACAGTGCGGTACATACAACGATTGCAAGATAAAACCTCACTTCATCAACAGCGAGAAGATAACAGAGGAGAACGTGGCACAGGCACTCAAGGGCATGGACGGTTACATCATCTGTCCGGGTGTTGGTCCACGCGGTTTCGAGGGTAAGGTCATTGCTGCAAAGTACTGCCGCGAGAACAACCTTGTGACACTTGGTATCGGTCTTGGTATGCAGGTCATGGCTATTGAGGTTGCACGTAACATCCTTGGTTATGCCGATGCCAACAGCTACGAGATGAACGAGGCTACAACACACCGCATCGTTGATGTAATGGAGGATTTGAAGAGCGTTGGCAATCCATTCGGCGTAATGCGCCGTGGCGGTTACGACACTGTCATTGCAAAGGATAGCAAGGCATACGCAATCTATGGCGAGGAGAAGATTGTTGAGCGCCACTATCACCGTTTTGAGCTGAACACAGAGTATCGCGATGCTCTTGTCGGTGCCGGCTTGGCTTGCACAGGTGTTCACCCCGACAGCGGCTTGGTCGACATTGTTGAGTTCCCGGCTTGCGACTGGTACATGGGTGTTATCTATGAGCCACAGTACTCAAGTACAGTTCTTCACCCATCGCCCGTTGTGATGGATTTTGTGAAGAATGTGGTAGCCCGCAAAGGATAAGATAAATATTTTTATATAAATGACAAGAACGGGGTTTGCAACGCAAACCCCGTTCTGTTATTGTAATAAATGTGGCAAATCCCTTTATGGTGCTTGTGGCTGTCTATTTCCACAATCTTTTCATGAACATTATGCAGTACTCCTCCCAGTTGTACCATTGGTGGCCGCCAGGTGAGGCATGATATTCGTGCTTGTAGCCTTTGCGTTCAAGGTGCTTTTGGTACCACTTTATTCTTGGGTAGAAAAAGTCGGTCTTGCCAATCATTATCCAATAGAGCGCCGGTGGCGTTGCAAACTGTATCTTCTGTTTCTTTTTCAATTGCTTGAAGAATGACGAGTGTTCGCTGTGCCTGATGAACGGGTGTACCATGGGCGAAAAGAGACCTATGTACCCGAATGTGTCGGGGTGGTTGGCGCTGATGTGCAATGACTGCAATGCCCCAATGGAAAGCCCGCCAATGGCTCTTGAACTCTTTTCGGGGATAGTTCTGTATGTGCTGTCTATCTTTTTCACAACGTCATTGACAAAGGAGTATTCAACCCGTCCGTCATTCTCAAAGAATGATTCAACAGCACCTTTGATGCGCGATTTCCCATAGTCCTTGTCGTCGTTGTGTTGGTTGGTGTTGGGCAGTACGACGATACACTCCTTCATTGCTCCGTCTGCTGTAAGGCTGTCGATATTCTGCAGCAGCTCTCCTTTGCTTATCCAGGATGTCTCGTTGCCACGTGCTCCGTGCAACAGGTAAAAGACAGGGTAGCGCTTTGCGCTGCGGTAGTACTCCTGTGGAAGATATATGAACATCCTTCTTTCCTTTGGCCCCTCAACCGAACATTCATATATGCACTCCTCCAGGATGCCTTGGTGGGAGTAGCTGCTGTCTATCTTGGGGTAGTCGACGACTACAGCTCTTCTTGACGTGGAGCACGCGCCAAGGAGCAGAATCGCAATCGACAGGTATATTAATCGTAAGGGCTTCATGTCTTTATGGCGTCTTTGTACATTTGTATAATCTTGTCGGTAGAATCCTCTGCACTGTACTTTTGAACGGATTCTGCATACTTGGCAGCCATCCTGTTTCTCTCGGTAGGGTGCTCAATCCACCAATCTATCTTTTCGGCAAGCATGCGTGAGTCCGATTCTGTGAACAGGCTTCGCTCGTCCAGTGCAAACTGGTGCGTTGCCGTGAACTCTCCTTTTGCAATTACAGGAACAGCGCCTTCCATAATGGACTCTACACATGATAGTCCTTCTACTTCAACCCATGCGCAATGTATATACAGGTATGCCTGTCTGATAATCTCCTTCAGCTCCTCGCGGCTATAGAACGCAAACCGGGGGTGGTGTTTTAGCACTCCCTCCTTTACCAACCTGTCGGCCTGTTTCATATACTTTTTCATATATGGCCCTTTGCCTGCGAAATGTAGCTCAATCCTTCCGGAATATTTTGAAAATCTCATGGCTTTCAGTAGCGTGTCCTGTGATTTCTCGTGTGAGAGCCTTCCTGTGCAAAGTATGATTATCTGTTCCTTTGGCTCTACCAGTGCCGGCTCAATGTTTGCAGGTATTTCAATTCCATTTGAAATGACACGCATTGGTGATTGGAAACCGTTTGAAACAAGATGTCGCTTCACGGTATCGGTGGGGCAGTGTACATAGGCGCAATGGTCGTATACCGATTTTCTCCACCATAGTGTCACAAGATAGTTCAGTAACCTGGCCTTGCGCATGCCAAGGTTTGCCATGATGTTCTCTGTGAAAATGTGGTATGTTCCAACGCAAGGCTTGCCCATCCTCTTGGCAAGGCGGGCTACCTTTGCCTCCAAAGGGAAACCCTCGCACAGATGTACTGCATCGGCCCACTCAATTGCTGTTTTGGCAATCTTTTTGTCATACGATGCATATCTGAATCCGTTGGAATATATTATAGGCTCAAAAAATGGAAATTTAAAGTGCTTCAGCGGGTATTCGGGTTGTCTCCCCTCCGTATCGGGATTTTCGCAGGCCATCAGCCTTGCTTCAATTCCCCTTGCTTTCAGCCTTTCAACGAGTGACAGCACCGCTGTGCATACACCATTACCACGCATAAAGGCGTTATTGCATACAATCAATACTTTCATTGTCTGTTCTTTATACAATTTGTGTGGTTTTTAACGGGATTACCATTGTCATGGCCTATCCTGTTTATATTTAAAACTACTATGGAACGTTGTCGAACTGCAAAAGTACGCATAAAATTCAATTTTGCGGTTGTTTTTTGTGAGATAACAGACAACTGCTGCTAAAATGGAAAATTAACTTTATATATGGGATAATTACTGTTTTTATTACTGTTAACCTTTTTTAACTATAAAAATTAGTTTGCTAACTAAAAAATGTAGTTCTTTGTGGCGTGAACTAAAGAAAATAGTTTACGCCAACAAATATTTTAGTTTGAAACCATAAAAGTAACTATATTATAGTTGGAGTACTTTGTGTATCTTGTCATACTGAACGCAGTGAAGTATCTCTATTTTGCGAGTATATGAGATCCCTCGTCGCTACGCTCTGTCGGGATGAGAAATAACTGTAACATGCCGATTGTAATATTAAAATTATTACCCAAACTTATTAGTTTGAAACCATAAAAACTCAATATCATGAAGAACTTGACAAAGAGAGAAGAAGAACTGATGAAACTCTTCTGGGAGAAAGGTGCGTTGTTTGTAAAAGAGATAATCGACCTGCTCGATGAACCCAAGCCGCACTTCAACACAATTTCTACAATTGTGCGTGGGCTGGAGACGAAAGGGTATGTGGCTCATGAGGCTTTCGGCAACACCCATCGCTACTATGCCGTCATTAGTGAGGCAGAATATGGCAAGCTGTCGTTGGGTAGTGTGGTAAGCCGTTACTTTGGCAGCTCGTATCTCAATGCTGTGTCGTCGCTCGTAAAGGAGGAGAAAATTTCGCTCGATGAACTGAGGGAACTTATAGGCCTTGTTGAAAAACAAAAATAACAATAGCTATGGGCGCTTTCATTGTTTACATAATCAAGTCTTCGCTTCTGTTGGCGATGCTGGTTTCGCTATTTATGCTTTTTATGAGCCGTGAGACCTTCCATAGGCTCAACCGTTATCTTTTGCTGCTTATCGTGGTGGTGTCACTGGCTTTGCCTTTTGCCAATGTAGGTGTGAGCACTCCATTGCAGGGTGTATTCGATTCCATTGAAAACGGCTTTGCAAAAGCAGATGAGGCATTGCCGGTTGCCGATGTTCTTTTGGTTGACGAAGAGCGGGTGATGACAACGCTGCCGTCAGTAGTGGCGTTTGATGCTGTTGCAGTGGCTGATGTTGCCCCTGTATACATTGAGGAAAAGAGTAGTACAGCGCCACTATGGCAGATTGTTGTGCTGGCCATATATGGCTTGGGTGCGCTGTTGCTTGTAATAAGGCAGTTGGTTATGTATGTACAGTTGTCACGCCTTATTATGCGCAGCAGAAAGGCTGCAGCCGAACAGTACGGCCTGAATGGCGTAAAGCTGCGCTTGCACAGCGGCGAGGAGAAACCTTTCAGTTGGTTCGGCTGGGTAGTGGTGTCGGACAATGATATGGCCGAGGGGGCGCGTGAGATACTCACCCACGAGGCGGCGCACGTCAGGGCTGGGCACTCATGGGATATTATGCTTGCCGATGCTGTGATAATTCTGCAATGGTTCAATCCGCTTGCGTGGATAATGAAGAATACTCTTAAGGATATACATGAGTTCGAGGCCGATGAGGCCGTAATCAATTCGGGCGTGAATGCAAAGCAATATCAATTACTTATAATAAAAAAAGCCGTTGGCGCAAGGCTCTACTCTATTGCCAACAGCTTTAATCACAGTTTAACTAAAAAACGTATCACTATGATGTGTAAAGAAAAATCAAAGAAGTGGAGTCGTGCAAAGGCTTTGTACATACTCCCGGTTGCAGCAATCGCAGCCTGCTCGTTCTCGACAGCAGAGAAGGCAAATGCCGGACCTGACGGCAAAGTTAATGAAATTGCCGCTAATGACACAATTTCCGGTGTAGAAAAAAACAGTAAAGTGACTTCTCTTAAACTGCCGGCCGGCAAGGAATGGATGTATGCCCATTTATGTTACATGGATGGGAGCACCGGCAACAACGAGAGTGTCTGCATTGCTTACATAAGGGGAGCAGAGGGAGAGAATGTAGGTTATTTCCGTGGAACGACCGATGAG
>JAZTXR010000017.1:0-8477 GCA_045636545.1 Bacteroidaceae bacterium | reverse complement strand
TAAGAAGGTTCGTTATGCTAAAAAATCAGGAGAGGAGATTTAACAATGGGTAATACAGCAAGCCTTAAGAAAGAATATGCCGAGCGTATTGCTCCGGCTTTGATGAAGCAGTTCAACTATTCATCGGCAATGCAGGTACCTGTACTCAAGAAGATCGTTATCAACGAGGGTCTTGGTGCAGCTACTCAGGACAAGAAGATCATCGATGTTGCAATCAACGAGATTACAGCCATCACTGGTCAGAAGGCCGTTGCCACTGTTTCACGTAAGGATATTTCAAACTTCAAGTTGCGTAAGAAGATGCCTATCGGCGTTATGGTAACATTGCGTCGTGAGCGTATGTATGAGTTCCTTGAGCGTCTTATCCGTGTGGCTCTTCCCCGTATCCGTGACTTCAAGGGTATTGAGAGCAAGTTCGACGGTAACGGTAACTACTCTTTGGGTATCAAGGAGCAGATTATCTTCCCCGAGATCAACATCGATAACATCATGCGTCTGAATGGTATGAACATCACTTTCGTTACTACCGCCAAGACAGACGAGGAGGGTTATGCTCTGTTGAAAGAGTTTGGTCTACCTTTTAAAAACGCTAAAAATTCATAATCTAGACTATGGCAAAAGAATCAATGAAAGCACGTGAGGTAAAGCGTGCGAAATTGGCCAAGAAATATGCTGCAAAGCGCGCGGCCCTCAAGCAAGTCATCAACACAGGTACTCCTGAGGAGGCTTATGAGGCTGCACGCCAGTTGCAGGCATTGCCTTTGAACTCTAACCCTATCCGCATGCACAACCGTTGCAAGCTCACAGGTCGTCCCAAAGGTTACATCCGTCTTTTCGGTATCTCACGTATCCAGTTCCGTGAGATGGCATCTCAGGGTCTCATCCCAGGTGTAAAGAAAGCAAGTTGGTAAAAATTCGAGTGTTTAATTAAATATTGTCAGGGTAGCCCTGATTAATTTAAAATTAATTTTTATGACAGATCCTATTGCAGATTATTTGACGAGGTTGAGGAATGCCATTCAAGCAAAGCACAGAGTGGTAGAGGTCCCAGCTTCTAACATCAAGAAGGAGATTACCAAGATCCTTTTTGACAAGGGTTACATCTTGAACTACAAGTTCGTTGAGGATGGCCCTCAGGGCACTATTAAGATTGCCTTGAAGTACGACGCAGTGAACAAGGTTAACGCAATCAAGAACTTGGTTCGCGTTTCAAGCCCCGGTTTGCGCCGTTATACGGGATACAAGGATATGCCCAGAGTGATCAATGGATTGGGTATCGCTATTTTGTCGACATCCAAAGGTGTAATGACAGACAAAGAGGCTGCTGCCGAGAAGATCGGTGGTGAGGTTCTCTGCTATGTCTACTAATTAGGGGAGGATTGAGCAATGTCTAGAATCGGTAAATTACCTATTAGTATTCCCGCGAATGTTACCGTAGCTGTAAGCAACGATAACGTAATTACTGTAAAAGGTCCTAAGGGCGAGCTCTCACAGAAGATCGACTCATCAATTGCAATCGCAGTTGAGGAGGGTACACTGACTGTAAAGTACGCTAACTGCGAGACATACGCAGAGGCTACAAAGCAGCAGCACGCTTTCCACGGTCTCTACCGTGCTCTCATCAATAACATGGTTATCGGTGTTTCAGAAGGTTTCCGCAAGGAGCTTGAGCTCGTCGGTGTCGGTTATCGTGTGAACGATAAACCTAACAACGCTATTGAGTTGTTGCTTGGTTTTACTCACCCAATCTACATGCAGTTCCCTGCAGAGGTTAAGATTGAGACTAAGTCTGAGAGAAACAAGAACCCACTTATCATCATCGAGTCTTGCAACAAGGAGTTGCTTGGTTTGATTTGCGCAAAGATCCGCTCATTCCGCAAGCCTGAGCCATACAAGGGTAAGGGTGTCAAGTTTGTTGGCGAGATTATCCGTCGTAAGTCTGGTAAGTCGGCAGGTGCTAAGTAATCATAGTAAAACAGTAAGCATATGACAACAAAGATAGAAAGACGTACCAAAATCAAATATAGAGTGCGCAACAAGGTTTCTGGTGTTGCAGAGCGTCCTCGTATGAGCGTTTTCCGTAGCAACAAGCAGATCTATGTTCAGATAATTAATGACCAGACAGGTCGCACATTGGCTGCTGCATCTTCTTTAGGTCTTGAGGCTATGCCCAAGAAAGAGCAGGCTGCAAAGGTTGGTGAGATGATCGCTAAGAAGGCTCTCGAGGCTGGTATTACTACCGTAGTCTTCGACCGTAACGGTTACCTCTACCACGGACGAGTTAAGGAAGTGGCTGATGCTGCACGTAATGGAGGTCTTAAATTCTAATGAATATGGCAATTAATAATAGAGTAAAAGTCGCAAACGACGTTGAATTGAAAGATAGATTGGTTGCTATCAACCGTGTAACTAAGGTTACCAAGGGTGGTCGTACATTCAGCTTCTCAGCTATCGTTGTAGTTGGTAACGAGAATGGCATCATCGGTTATGGTCTCGGTAAGGCCAGCGAGGTAACTGCAGCTATTGCAAAGGGTGTTGAGGCAGCCAAGAAGAACCTGGTTCGCGTACCCGTGCTCAAAGGTACTGTTCCTCACGAGCAGTCAGCTCACTTCGGTGGTGCTGAGGTTTTCATCAAGCCTGCTTCTCACGGTACCGGTGTTGTTGCCGGTGGTGCTATGCGTGCCGTTCTTGAGAGTGTTGGTATTACTGACGTTCTTGCTAAGTCTAAGGGTTCTTCTAACCCCCACAACTTGGTAAAGGCTACAATCGCAGCTTTGAGCGAGATGCGTGATGCACGCATGGTTGCTCAGAACAGAGGTGTAAGTATGAGTAAGGTATTTAACGGATAAGGAGATTGAACTATGGCTACAATAAAGATTAAGCAAGTAAAAAGTCGTATCGGCGCTCCTAAGACCCAGAAGCTCACACTTGATGCTCTTGGCCTTACAAAGATGAATAAGGTTGTTGAGCGTCCTGATAACGCCTCTATTCGCGGAATGATTAAGAAAGTTCAGCATTTGGTTGCCATTGTTGAAGAGTAATAACACAAAAACAGAATTCAGCTATGAAATTAAATAATCTTAAGCCTGCTGAAGGTGCTGTGAAGGCACGCAAAAGAATTGGACGTGGTACCGGTTCGGGTAGAGGTGGTACCTCTACACGTGGTCACAAGGGTGCTAAGTCTCGTTCCGGCTACAGCAAGAAGATCGGTTTCGAGGGTGGTCAGATGCCTTTGCAACGTCGTGTACCAAAGTACGGCTTTAAAAATATCAATCGTGTAGAGTACAAGGCAATCAACCTGTCTACACTCCAGGCTCTTGCCGAGGCTAACTCTTTGGAGCTTGTGAATATCCAGACACTGGTTGCTGCAGGTTTCATATCACCAAAACAGTTGGTTAAGATTCTTGCTAACGGTACTTTGACTGCTAAATTGACAGTAGAGGCTCACGCTTTCTCAGCGAAGGCAGTAGAGGCTATTGAGGCAGTTGGTGGAACAGTAGTAAAGCTTTAAAAAATGGCAAATAAACAATCAAACCTCAAATTTGTCCAGACAATCAAGAATATCTGGAAAGTTGAAGACCTGAGAGTGCGCATCGGTATCACACTCTTGTTCGTCGCAATCTACCGCTTTGGCTCACAGATTGTGCTCCCCGGTATTGACACCGTAGCACTGATCGAGGGCTCAAAGCTCGCAGATCAGACAAAGGGCGGTTTGATGTCTCTGCTTGATATGTTCTCGGGTGGTGCGTTCTCAAATGCATCTATTTTCGCCCTTGGAATCATGCCATATATCTCTGCCTCAATTGTACTCCAGTTGCTGGCACTTGCAGTTCCTTATTTCCAGAAACTGCAGCGTGAGGGCGAGAGTGGCCGTCGTAAGATTAACCAGTATACACGTTATCTTACATTGGCGATTCTCATACCTCAGTCAATGGCATATTTGGCAAACCTCGAAAGCCAGCTGGCCGGTACAGGTGCCATCCAGGTCGAAACAGGTGTAATGTTCTACGCGACATCTACAATCATCCTTGCTGCAGGTAGTATGTTCATCCTCTGGTTGGGTGAGCGCATTACCGACAAGGGTCTCGGCAACGGTGTATCATTGATCATCATGGTCGGTATCATCGCCCGTTTCCCGACAGCCATCATTCAGGAGTTCACCTCAAGAATGACCGGTGCAGCAGGTGGTGGTGTTGTAATGTTCATAATTGAGCTTGCTCTGCTGGTATTGGTTATCTGCGGTGGTGTAGCGCTTCTGCGCGGTACCCGCAAGATACCCGTACAGTATGCAAAGCAGGCTACAGGTGGAGCAGCCGTTTCGGGTGCACGTCAGTATCTTCCATTGAAGGTAAATGCTGCCAATGTGATGCCAATCATCTTTGCCCAGGCGATTATGTTTATCCCAATGGCAATCATGGGCTTCAACACAGACGGCGAGCCTTCAAAGTTTGTGCAGTTGATGTACGATAACACCTCTTGGTTGTATAACATCATTTTTGCGATACTCATCATCATCTTTACGTATTTCTATACAGCCATCACAATCAATCCGGTTCAGATGGCCGAGGATATGAAGCGCAACAATGGTTTTATCCCCGGTGTAAAGCCTGGTAAACCAACAGCTGAGTATATCGATACAATCATGTCACGCATAACACTTCCCGGTTCATTGTTCCTCGCTCTCATCGCGGTACTTCCCGTGTTTGCAGGAATGTTGAACATGCAGCCTGAGTTTGCAAGTTTCTTCGGTGGAACTTCACTGCTCATCCTTGTAGGTGTTATCCTTGACACATTGCAGCAGATTGAGAGTCACCTCTTGATGAGACACTATGATGGTCTGTTGAGCTCAGGCCGCATAAAGGGTCGTATAGGTTAAAATGTTGGCTTAGAAATGATATTTCTTAAGACATCTGATGAGATAGAACTACTTCGGCAGGCGAACCTGCTTGTTGGCAAGACACTTGCCGAAGTAGCCAAGATAATAGAGCCGGGTGTAACAACAAGGCAGCTCGACAAAGTTGCCGAGGAGTTCATTCGCGACAATGGAGCAATCCCCACATTCAAGGGATATCCCAATCACGAAGGGACACCGTTCCCGGGTTCTATCTGTGCATCGGTAAACGATGTTGTTGTACACGGAATTCCAAACGACGTTCCCTTGAAGGAGGGCGATATAATATCGGTCGACTGTGGAACGTTGCTCAATGGGTTCTGTGGTGATTCCTGCTACACATTCTGTGTAGGCGAGGTCGACGAGGCAACCCGCAAGTTGCTCCAGGTAACCAAGGAGTCATTGTACAAAGGTATTGAACAGGCAGTTCACGGAAAACGAATCGGTGACATCGGCAATGCGGTGCAGACCCATTGCGAGCAGAACGGGTTCGGTGTCGTACGTGAATTTGTAGGCCATGGTATCGGTCGCAACATGCACGAGTCGCCCGAGGTGCCCAATTACGGTCGCAAGGGTAACGGTCTGCAGTTGAGGCAAGGAATGTGCATCGCAATAGAGCCTATGATTACACTGGGCAAACGTCAGATTCTCATGGAACGCGACGGATGGACAGTGAGGACACGCGACAGGAAGAATGCAGCACACTTTGAGCATACCGTTGCTGTGGGTAAGAACGGTGCCGACATACTGTCATCGTTTGAATATGTAGAAGAAGTCTTACGAAAGAAAGGTTATTGATATGGCTAAACAGAGCGCTATTGAGCAGGACGGCACAATTGTAGAGGCATTGTCAAATGCAATGTTCCGCGTTGAGTTGCAGAACGGTCACGAAGTGATTGCACACATCTCGGGCAAGATGAGAATGCACTACATAAAGATATTGCCGGGTGATAAGGTGAGAATAGAAATGTCTCCCTATGATTTGACCAAAGGAAGAATTGTGTTCCGATATAAATAAAAATAATATATTATGAAAGTTAAAGCATCTATTAAGAAACGCACTCCCGATTGCAAGATCGTTCGTAGAAACGGACGTTTGTATTTGATCAACAAGAAGAATCCCAAGTTCAAACTGCGTCAGGGGTAATTAAGTAGTAATTAAAAATATATATTCGTATATGGCTATAAGAATAGTTGGTGTAGATATTCCTCAGAACAAGAGAGGAGAGATTGCGTTGACATACATCTATGGTATTGGACGCAGCAGTGCAGCCAAAATCCTTGACAAGGCCGGTGTTGACCGTAACATCAAGGTTCAGGATTGGACCGATGATATGGCTGCTAAGGTTCGTGAGGTAATCGGCGCAGAGTTTAAGGTAGAGGGTGACCTCCGTTCAGAAATCCAGCTTAACATCAAGCGATTGATGGACATCGGTTGCTATCGTGGCATCCGTCATCGTAACGGTTTGCCTGTTCGTGGCCAGAGCACAAAGAACAACGCTCGTACACGTAAGGGACGTAAGAAGACAGTTGCTAACAAGAAAAAAGCTACAAAATAATAAGTAAGTAATATGGCAAAGAAAACAGTTGCAACAAAGAAAAGAAATGTGAAGGTCGGAGCCAACGGACAACTTCATATTCATTCATCATTTAACAATATTATTGTTTGCCTTGCTAATGACGAAGGTCAGGTTATCTCTTGGTCTTCTGCAGGAAAGATGGGCTTCAGAGGTTCAAAGAAGAACACTCCTTATGCTGCTCAGATGGCTGCCGAGGCTTGCTCAAAGATCGCTTTCGATCTTGGCTTGCGTAAGGTTAAGGCATATGTTAAGGGACCCGGTAACGGTCGCGAGTCAGCAATCCGTACTGTACACAACGCAGGTATCGAGGTTACAGAGATCATTGACGTAACACCACTGCCACACAACGGTTGCCGTCCTCCTAAGAGAAGAAGAGTATAACAATTTTATTTAGATTAGAAATGGCTAGATATACAGGACCAAAAAGCAAGATAGCACGTCGTTTCGGCGAGCCTATCTTTGGCGCAGACAAAGTGCTTTCAAAGAAGAACTATGCTCCCGGCCAGCACGGTAACAACCGTCGTCGCAAGACATCAGAGTACGGTGTGATGCTCGCTGAGAAGCAGAAAGCAAAATACACATACGGTGTTTTGGAGAAACAGTTCCGCAACACATTCAAGAAGGCCGATTCAGCTCCCGGTATCACCGGTGAGGTTCTTTTGCAGAACCTTGAGGCTCGCCTCGATAACGTTGTTTATCGTCTCGGTATCGCTCCAACACGTGCAGCTGCACGTCAGTTGGTAAGCCACTGCCACATTGTTGTTGATGGTAAGGTATGTAACATCCCTTCTCGTCACATCAAGCCAGGTCAGGTGATTGGTGTTCGTGAGCGTTCAAAGTCTCTCGAGGTTATCCAGAACTCACTGGCAGGTTTGAACCACAGCAAATATCCTTGGTTGGAGTGGAGTGAGTCAGACATGGCAGGTAAGTTCTTGAGCGTACCCGAGCGTTCTGAGATTCCCGAGAACATCAAGGAGCAGTTAATCGTTGAGTTGTATAGCAAAAATTAATATTTGATAATGGCGATATTAACATTTCAAAAACCCGATAAGGTTGTGATGCTGGAGTCGGACAATTTCTTCGGAAAGTTCGAGTTCCGTCCTTTGGAGCCTGGTTTTGCACAGACAGTGGGCAACGCACTCCGTCGCATCTTGTTGTCTTCTTTGGAAGGCTTTGCAATCAATTGCATCAAGATCGCTGGTGTTGAGCACGAATTTGCAACAGTACCCGGTGTAAAGGAGGATGTTACCAACATCATTCTCAACCTTAAGAAGGTGCGATTCAAAAGAATCGTAGAGGATTTCGAAACCGAGAAAGTCTCAATCAATGTAGAGAACACCGAGGTGTTCACTGCAGGTGAGATAGGTAAGTATTTAACAGGATTTGAAGTGTTAAATCCCGAGTTAGTCATTTGCCATCTTGACTCATCGGCTAAAATGCAGATTGAAATCAGCATCAACAAGGGACGTGGTTACGTTCCTGCTGATGAGAACCGTGAGTTCTGCACAGAGCCCACAATGATTCCAATCGACTCGATCTACACTCCTATTCGTAATGTAAAGTACCAGCGCGAGCCATTCCGCGTTGAGCAGAAGACCGACTATGACCGCTTGGTGCTTGAGATTACAACCGATGGTTCCATACACCCGAAGGAGGCTCTTAAGGAGGCTGCAAAAATCCTTATCCATCACTTCATGCTCTTCTCGGACGAGAAGATTGCCATTGAGTCGGCCGACTTGGATGGTAATGAGGAGTTTGATGAGGAGGTATTGCACATGCGTCAGTTGCTCAAGAGCAAGCTTGTCGACCTCAACCTTTCGGTACGTGCCCTCAACTGCTTGAAGGCTGCCGATGTTGAGACCCTTGGCCAGCTCGTTCAGTACAACAAGACCGACCTTCTCAAGTTCCGCAACTTCGGTAAGAAATCGCTCACTGAGCTTGATGATTTGCTCGAGAGTCTGAATCTTTCGTTTGGAACAGATATTTCAAAATATAAATTAGACAAA
>JAZTXR010000016.1:0-43503 GCA_045636545.1 Bacteroidaceae bacterium | reverse complement strand
CTACAACGTTTATAACATCAAAATAATCAAGTGTCCCTTCGGGAAGAAGCAAAGAATAACCGTCAAGTTTCATAGTTGTAAAATTTCTTGACAGCAAATATAAAACTTTTATTTTTACCCCTCAACTTTTTACGTTGAGCCGTTTTATTACATATATAAGGCTTTGAGGGAGAGTAAAGCGGAGAGAAAAAGTGACGAAATTCTTCGGATTGTATAAAATAAATCACCCACATACACAAATGTCGCAAAAAAAGATTATATTTGCGACAAAATACACAGTTAAACAAGATGCAATCCATTGATGATAAGATATTAAACAAGGTTAAAAAGTGCGGAAGAGGTACTATATTCTCATCAACCGACTTTACTAACATTGGAGAGCCGAAATCTGTGCTGAAAGCTTTGGAAAGAATGGCGAACAACGAAAACATCATCCGCGTAGCACGAGGTATATATTGCTATCCCAAATTTGAAAAAACTTTAGGATTGGGCATCATCTATCCGTCATATGAGGAGATTGCCCAATATATAGCCAAGCGTGACAAGGCTAGAATAGTTCCTACTGGCAGTTATGCACTGAATGTTCTTGGACTATCAACCCAAGTACCTGCTAATGTAGTGTTCTTGACCGATGGTTCTCCACGAAACATAACTTTGAAATCGGGACGTGGAATTAAATTTGTCAAAACCGCTCCAAAAAACTTTGCCTTTAAAAACAAGTTGGCAATGCTACTCACTTTCGCCTTAAAGGAAATTGGAGACGGCAATGTTACAAAAGAACAAGAACTGCATATTGCTAAACTATTGAAAAACGAAGAAAAGGCAGCTATAGAAAAAGACTATCCGGTTATGCCCAATTGGATTCAACTTTTAATATCGAAATTATATGAATAACTTCCATACATTGCCTAATGATTCAAAGAGAGTCATTATTGAACAGACTGCCTTAAAGCAGGGATTATCTAAGCAAATCGTAGAAAAAGATTTGTGGGTTAGCACCATACTTGAAATTGTTTTTACACTTCCTTTTGCTGATAAACTGGTATTTAAAGGTGGAACTTCTTTAAGTAAAGTATGGGGACTTATTGAAAGGTTCTCCGAAGATATTGACCTCGCGGTAGACCGTAGTTTGTTTGGATTTGAAGGAGATTTGACTACAAAACAGATAAAGAAACTCCGTAAGGCTTCTTCGTTATTTGTCAGCAATGAGTTTTACATAGAACTTAAAGCTGCTATAACCAAATTCAATTTAGAAAAATTTATTGAATTGGAGGTACAGCCAGATGGTGAAGGTGACAAGACATATCCTGAACCACGTCAGATATTTATTAAATACCAATCGCTGTTCGAGGCAGAGCTATCATATGTCAAGCCGCAAATCATTCTTGAGATTGGTGCACGTTCTTTGTTTGAGCCGACAGAAAAAGCCCGTATCAATAGTATCGTTGCCACAGAGTTCCCCAACTTGCAAACATCTGTTGTTTCAACTGACATAACAACCGCTGTCGCAGCCAAGACATTTTTAGAAAAGGCATTCTTGTTACATGAACTCTTCACAACAAATGGATGCAGCAAAGCAGAGCGAAAGAGCCGCCATCTATACGACCTTGAGAGAATGATGGATAAAGAGTTTGCAATAGCGGCAATTAAAGACGATGAGCTATGGAATACAATTCACCATCACAGAGATGTGTTTACCCACATGCACGATGTTGATTACACACCAGATATTCGCGACCGTATAGTGCTTGTACCACCAACGGTTCATCACCAAACCTGGGCAAACGATTACGCCAACATGCAATCAAGTATGATTTATGGTGAATCCATTTCTTTTGATAAACTGATCGATAGAATGAAAGAATTGGAAAATAGGTTTAAGTATTCGAAGTAATTTATTTTGGAGCAGCACAATTCTTAATATTGTAATCATTATAAAGAAAAAAAGGAACCACCTTGCCGCAGTCTCTTGGGGCTGTTGCTTGGTGGTTTAATAGTTCAGTGCTTTCGTCTAAGGTGCTTGACTCATAGATTACTCGCACATCTTCTATTCTTCCAATAAGACACGGACGCTCTTCGCCCTTTCCGAATCTTACCGGGTATAAATGAATTTTGTGTTTTATATTTAGTTGCTATGTCCCCTCTCTAAAGGCCGGACTATAGCTCTTTCTATTTATAAGGCAGTCAGAGGATTTGAGACGGAGTTAATTAGAGAAACTGTATAGCGTGAACTTTATAAAAATTGAATTACACTTTCTCGTTACAAGTATAATATGTATTTTTGCGATGTTTAACATATTTCTAACGTCACTCAGTAAAGAAGTCTGTTTAAACCAAGAATTAAACCGCAATAAAAAAGAATACGCATAATTTGTTGAGAATCAAATATCTCAGCCTAATAATTCGGCGCGTCTGGGGGGGCGTGTGGCCGTTGGTTCGAATCCAGTCAACCCAACAAAGAGAAATATTTGATTTACAACCATTTAGAAGCAGATTAAATATTTCTTTTTTGTTACATAAACGATTCGCTGAAATTTAAAAAACCGGGCGGGGATATTAAACCGTCAAACAGGCATTCGCCAACACGACATCACTCTGTGGTATAAAGAGACTTTCCGTAACAATCTGTCATTGCCGGTGCGCGGCAGGGGCGGAGTGTATCTTGCTGTTTAACCTTTAATCGGTTTTGACTATGGAAAAGTTTCCTTGTTTTGAGTGGGTGGCTGGCTGTTCTGCAGCAGGCGAGTTGAGAATTGAGAGGCGTTATGCCGATGCCGTCATTGAGGCGCACCGCAATTTCATCCTTGACATTGGCGGCGCCAGGCGCTACCATGAGTGGCTGGCACTTGGCGCTTTATGCGAGGAGCTGCACTGCGACAGCGAGGCAATGGATGCCTATATGGAGGTGTTCGACCATGTGATGTGGGACAACAACATAAGAGCCTCTAACGGCTTGAGGCACCATCTTAAAATGCAGGCCATCGATGGTCTGTTGCGCCTCGCCGGCAGCCCCCAGGAGGTTGTCTGGGAGATATGTTCGCAGATAACCTACGACTGGAGAGACATTGGCTGACACCATGTATAGAACGAGGAGCGCCGCGGCGCTCCTCGTTCTATGTACCAATCATTTATTTCTGTCACTGTCAATCAGCTGCAGGAGGCGTTCTATGGCCTCTTCCTCGGGGATATTCTTCTCTACACACTCCTTGCGGCGGTAGAGCGACACCTTTCCACGGGCTGCGCCAACGTAGCCATAGTCGGCATCGGCCATCTCACCGGGGCCGTTCACGATACAGCCCATTACGCCAATCTTCAGACCTTTAAGATGGGCAGTAGCAGCCTTGATGCGCGCCAGGGTTCCCTGCAGATCATACATTGTGCGGCCACAGCCCGGACAGGCTATATATTCGGTCTTGCTTATGCGGGCGCGGGTAGCCTGCAGAATACCAAACATGATGGAATTCAACTCCTCAGCACTGCTTGACGGATTCTCGAGCCACAAGCCGTCTACAAGACCATCAATGAGCAGAACACCCAAATCGGCAGCCGCCTTTATGCGGAGTGTCTCGACCGACGGCTCATCGTATACCCTACGGATGATTACAGGAGCATCAATGCCCTCGACCATCAACTTGTGCACAAACGCACGCAGTTCCCCGACCGGGTTCGCATGAGTTGACGAAGCTATAATGGCTATATCATCAAGCGACTTTAGTTTTGCTATATTCTCAGGAGTAAGTTCCTTATATTCAAGAGCCACAAAAGAACCGCATTCGGCACCCTCCACAGTGACCACATTTATGTCTGTCGTATCAAAATCGGGAGCAATGTCTGCATCGGCGACCTCACCGCCAAAGACTACAGGCACATTGTTTCCGCCAATAACACCCCACTCCTTTGTGGCACGGCGCACAGGTTCCTCATAGTTGAACGATGGTGCAACAACAGCCTCAATGGGCGCATGCCCCGCACGACAGGCAACATAATCGGCAAGTTCCTTTGCCACCGGAATCTCGTTCTCGGGAGCCTCGGCAAGCGACACACGCAGGGTATCTCCAATGCCGTCGGCAAGCAGTGCGCCAATTCCCACCGCGCTCTTTATGCGCCCGTCCTCGGCATCACCGGCCTCAGTAACACCAAGGTGCAGGGGATACGATATACCCTCCTCGGCCATCACACGCACAAGGCGGCGCACTGTTGTCACCATCATAGAGGTATTGCTGGTCTTTATTGAAACGACGACATTGGTGAAATTCTCGTCACGGCAGATGCGCAGGAACTCCATGCACGACTCTACCACACCCGACGGTGTATCGCCATAACGACTCATGATGCGGTCGCTTAGCGAGCCGTGGTTCACGCCTACACGCACAGCCTTGCCCTCGGCCTTGCAGATATCAAGGAAAGCCACAAAGCGCTCACGCAGGCGTTTCAGTTCCTCGGCATACTCGGCATCAGTGTAGTCAATATGCTTGAATGTACGTGCCGTGTCGACATAGTTGCCCGGATTCACGCGCACCTTGTCGGCGTAACGCGCAGCCGTGTCGGCCACCGCCGCATTGAAATGCACATCGGCAACGAGCGGCACATTACAGCCTCGCGCAAGCAACTGCGCCTTTATATTGCCAAGATTCACCGCCTCGCGGTTGCCCTGCGTGGTGAGACGTACCAATTCGCCACCACGCCCGACAATGCGCAGTGTCTGCTCCACACTGCCCTCGGTATCCATTGTGCTTGTGTTGGTCATCGACTGCACACGCACGGGCCGGCTGCCGCCTATAACCACATTGCCCACAGTAACCTCAACGGTTGCGCGACGGTTATAATTGAAAAGCTCCATATCAGTTTGTCTTGTATTCATATTTGAGCTCTTTAAGCTCCTCGTTTGCCTTCTCAATCTTCTTGCAGAGATTTCTCTTGTAATCGGCCAGGCGACCGGCAAGCTGTTCATCGGCAAGCGAAAGCATCTCAACAGCAAGGATTGCTGCGTTGAGTGATGCGTTCACGCCCACTGTAGCAACAGGAATACCCGGAGGCATCTGAACGATTGCAAGCAGTGCATCCATACCGTCGAGCGTGCTGTTGATGGGCACACCAATCACCGGCAAGGTGGTGCTTGCAGCGATGACACCGGGGAGATGGGCCGCCATGCCAGCAGCTGCAATTATTATCTTGACACCGCGCTCCTTTGCACCCTTTGAAAAGGCCTCTACAGCCTCGGGGGTACGGTGGGCCGAAAGGGCGTTTACCTCGAAAGGCACTTGCATCTCATTGAGAAAATCTGTCGCTTTTTTCATCACTGGCAGGTCGGATGTGCTGCCCATTATCACACTTACTATTGCTTTCATATATTTTTGTTTTATTAGAAGTTGTTTGAATTTCTAAAAAATATTTTCTTATAGAAGCTGATAGTTTCGCCGTTTTTTATGTTCAAGAATGTCTGTTTCTTTCTTTTTGCGGTTACATAGCCCGCTGTGACTACGTCCAACTGCCTTGCGCTCGGCAAAGTAAATGAATTTCCTTTGCACTCGCTTAACCGGCACTTTGCGCCCTTAAAAAATAAACAAACATCCTATTCTTGCTCTATAAAAAACTTGGCGATATAATTTCAAACAGCTTCTTATAATCTATTTGTAATTACGCGGTTTGAGCACCCCCTCCGAAATTACTCACGTAATTTCTCGTCCCCCTAAAACAGAGGGACAATTACAGGATACATCATTACAGCCCCACTTACTCGCAGTCATCACCTTTAACCGCACTTCGCACGCTTGAACCTGCTCTCGCTCGGCATCTGCCCGTAGGGGCAGACCGGCGTGTCTGCCCAACACATTGGCAGTTGTTTCCGCGGTTTCCCATTCGCGGCTCATGGGCAAACACATCGGTTTGCCCCTACCTCTCCGCTTTCACCTCCCATCAAGGTCTTTCCTTTATCACACCCTTGCGGTAGGCATAGAGCAGACGCTCAAGGTCGGCAATCTTCACCATAATGCCACGGCCTATGTCGGTATCGCGCACCTTCTCGCGCTCACCAACAATCTCAACGATGTTTATTGTGCCGGCAATGTCGGTTCCGTTGAGAATAGCCTCCTCGGTAGATGTGAACGGGGTCAACTGCACCAGTTCAAAGCCTCGGCTGTGATAAACCAGTGTATAGCCCGCGATACCGGTGCGGTTATGGTATATCTTTGAGAAACCGCCGTCAATGACCATCAGGCGGCCATCGGCCTTTATCGGTGTCTCGCCCTTGAACACACGCACGGGAACGTGACCGTTGATAATGTGGCGGTGGTTGCCCTTCACGCCGAACTCATCAAGTATGTAGTCGCACACCTCGGCATTGTCGCGCAGGATGTAGTACCACCCCTTTGGTTCTTTCTGCACCTCCTTGTCATCGAGCAGATAGCGTTCGAATGTAGCCATTTTCGCCTTACCGAAGAGAGGAGATTCGGGGCCGCACCACAGGTACCAGAAGAAGTCGGCATACTTTTCGCGCGTAGCCTCATCGACATCGTTGTCGAATGCGGTGCGTGCCATGCGCTCAACCTTCTTCATAAGTTCCTTGCCTTTCACCGGAACACCGTCAAAGACAACTTCGCGCATTGTGCCGTCCTCATTGATAGGCACCGCTGCATGGAACATAAGGTTCGAGTTATATATCACAAACATACCACCACGCATGAGCAGGCAGTTCACATGGTTCTGCAAGCGCTCGCTACGCATGAACGAATGGCGCAGACGGTCAATCACATCCTGTTCCTCGGGAGTGAGGGCATACGGATTTTCGGGGTCAAGTGTAGGCCACAGCTTGTCACCAAGCTCATACTCCTTGCCGTCGATGGTTATTATGCCGCGTTCCTTGTCAATGAACTCCATAAGGCAACGGTCCATCATGTTCCACTCGGGATGCTTCATGGCTATCTGCCCCGACAGTTTGAACTCTATTACAGAGATTGCCTTGTGCATCTGGGCAATGAGGCGGACATCCTTCTCGTTGAAATTGGTACGCTCCTCATCGACACGAGGCTGGTATATTGTACAGGGGTCATCGGCATACTGCTCCATTGCGAATGTGGCAAGTGGAACCATATTTATGGCATAACCATCTTCAAGGGTCGTTGTGTTGGCATCGCGCAAGGAGAGGCGCAGCACGCTTGCGATACAACAGGTATTTCCCGCAGCAGCACCCATCCACAGCACATCGTGGTTACCCCAAGTGATATCCAGATGGTGGTAATCGCACAATGCATCCATAATGTGGTGCGCACCGGGGCCACGGTCAAATATATCGCCAAGGATATGCAGGCGGTCTACAATGAGCCTTTGTATAAGGTAGCAGAGAGCCGTTATGAAATGACCCGCACGGCCGGTGCCAATGATGGTATCGACAATGACTTTCAGATATGCTTCCTTGTTCTGGTAGTCATCGCTCTCGTGCAGAAGCTCCTCGATGATATATACATACTCCTCGGGGAGGCTCTTGCGCACCTTTGAACGGGTATATTTCGACGAAACGTTGCGGCACACCACAATAAGGCGGTCCAGTGAGGTTGCATAGTATTCATCAAGGTCAACATCGGACTGCCGGACAAGTTTCAGTTTCTCCTCGGGATAATATATAAGTGTACACAGGTCCTTCTTCTCCTCGGATGTGATGGAGTCACCGAAAAGGTCATTCACTTTCCGTTTGATATTTCCCGATGCGTTGCGCAGAATATGCTGGAATGCCTCGTGCTCACCGTGCACATCGGCAAGGAAGTGCTCGGTCGGCTTGGGCAGGTGCAGTATTGCCTCAAGATTTATTATTTCTGTTGTCACGCTCGACACTGTGGGGAAATCACGTGCCAGCAGGCGCAGATAGCGAAGGTCTTCCTTCACCTCTTCAATTGTTATGTGCTGCTTTGCCATAATTACATAATGTTTTCAACGCATAAAGGACAAGTGCCCACCACGCGCTTATTACCGCAAATTTACAGTTATTTTTGCAAACTGCAAATATTATAAAGAAAAGCATTTCATTTACCAAAACTTTCGGAAACGAACGGCAGTGCAATGCGGAGCGCCTCCTGCCAATATTGCCATGTGTGCCCTCCGTCGCGCACACGCAATTGGTAGGGAATACGTTTTGAGCGCATTGCCTTTATGAAATCCATATTGTTGTCGAAAAGGAAGTCATCATCACCTACATCAATGAACCAACGCACGGAAGCTATTTTGGTACACTGCTCTTTTGTAGCATTTTCAACAGCTGTAATATTGTTGCTTGCCACGGCACTCTCCATGAACACCCTGCGACGTGCATCCGGGTCCCTGGTTATCCAACTGCCATTGACCAGCCCCATGAGTGCGCTCATGGCATAGGCACTTGAGAACATGCTGCTGTGATTGATTGCATACCATGTCGTTCCGCCACCACCCATCGAGAGGCCGGCTATTGCCCTATGCTGCTTGTCGGGAATCACACGACAGCTATTCTCGACATACGGAATGAATTCCTGAAAAAAGAAGTCCTCATAACGCCATACCTCGCTGTTGAAATACCCGTCGTATGTGGTACCAGCATCGGGCATTACAATCACCATTTCCTGCGCCTTGCCGGCAGCCATAAGTTCTGCTGCAATATCCAGGACCCGCCCCTTGTCACGCCATGCGGTGTATGTGTCGGTCAAGCCATGAAGCAGGTAGAGAACTGGGAATTCCCTGTCTCCACAGGCATAGCTTTGGGGCATATATACACAATACTTCTTTGTACAACCAAGTATCTCGCTCTGCATCTCACACTCCAGGATACAAGGATATTCATTGCTCTGTGCGAGCGGTTGCATCAGAACTGCAAAGAGCAGGAAGACAAATGTAATACAGCGTTTCATGATAATATATTTTTATTCGGCTACTCCCTGCGCAGACGGGCAACAGGGATGTTCAGTTGTTCGCGGTACTTTGCCACCGTGCGGCGGGCTATGTTATACCCCTGGGCTGCAAGCATCTCCTGCAGGGCCTGATCCGTAAGCGGAGAGGATTTGTCCTCACCATCCACAAGCTCCCGCAAAACGCGGAACAGCTCATAGACCGACTGGGTTGTCCCGTCGGCCATTGCCACACCGTCACTGAAGTAGTATTTCAAAGGGGTGACACTCCACGGTGTCTGCACATACTTGCTGTTGCACACGCGCGAAGTGGTGGAGATATCATAACCTGTCAGCTTTGCAACATCCTCCAATATCATGGGCTTGAGCAGAGCCTCATCGCCCCCGGCAAGGAAATACTCTTTCTGCAACGATGCTATGGCACGCATTGTGGAGAGCATTGTCATCTCGCGCTGCTGCACGGCAGTGATGAAGTTCCTTGCAGACTCAATCTTCTGTTTCAGGAAGAGAGCCGCCGCACGCTGCTCTGCACTGCTACCCACAGCCTGTTCATCGAGCATCTGCATGAAATCGCCGTTCACACGCAATGACGGCACATGCGTGTTGTTGAGCGATACATAAACCTTGTCATCGACAACATCAAGCACAAAATCGGGCATCACCTGCTGACGACTGAAACCCATCCCCTCGGTGAGCGATGCTCCCGGGCGGGGGTTCAGCCTCACAATATCGGCAATGGCCTCGCGGCACACATCGTCCGGAACACCCAGTTTCTCGGGTATTACACTCCAGTGCTTGCCCGCAAAATCATCGTAACACTCGGTCAATATCCTTTTGTGGAGCGAGCACTCCCCGCCCACTGCATTACGTTCAAGCTGCAGCAACAGACATTCGCGCAAGTCACGCGCGGCAATGCCCGCCGGTTCAAAGGACTGTATGGCCTTGAGCACCGACTGCAGTTGTCCCTCATTGGTGCATATATTGTTGTATATAAGAAGTTCGTCCTCAATCTCGGACAACGGTTTGCGCAGCAGACCGTCCTCGTCGAGTGTGCCTATGATATACTCACCGATAGCCATCTCGTCGGGCGGAAGCGTCAGCGCACCAAGCTGCTCCATCAACGTATCGCCAAAGGAGACCACATCGCCATATACCATAGAAGGCACAAAGCCGCCCGCGGCTACAGGGATATCATCGTTGCCGCTGTAGTCATCGTCAGCATCGGCAGTATAGATATCGACTGCCTCCTCGTCACCACCGGCCTGAGTCTCATCGGCATCGGCCACATCAACGGCATCAAGGGCGGGGTTATCCATAACCTCGCCACGCACCCTCTCCTCAATCTCGAGCGTGGTCATCTCCAGCAGTTGCACTGCAAGCAGCTGCTGCGGCGACAAGGTTTGGGTGAGAGCCTGTTGCTGCTGTTGTATCTGTGAATGGGAATTGTCGGTCATATATCTCAATACTTAAAACTGCTTCCGCCAAGGAACTCGCGCGCCAATGATGTCGGTGGCAGCTCTTTGTCCTGCAAAGGTACAATATAATCAAGAAAACGCAAAAGCCTCTGTGCCTCGGAATACTCGGCGCAGTTCTCGGGCACGGCACGGAGCATTGGCTCGGCCTGCGCCTTGAACACGGCAAGTTCATAGAAGAGCGAGGAGTTGAACATCACATCGGCATTCTCCTGATAAGGGAATATCCACTTCTCCTCGCCACGGCGCACATCAGGCCAACGCATTATCGTCTCCTGCGCGGAGTAACCGCGGTACTTTGCATCGCGTATCATACGGCGCAGAAGGCGGTTGTCGGATGTTGATATGTAGTTGTGATAGTCGAGTTTTATCGAAGTGAGCGCCGACACATAGATGCGGAACTTGTCACTGTCGTCCACCTGCGAGGTGAGCATCGGGTTCAATGCGTGCGTTCCCTCAATGACAAGCACCATCTGCGGTGTCAGTTTCAGACGTTTGCCGTTGAATTCGCGTTCGCCGGTCTTGAAGTTGTATGTGGGCACGTCGACCTCCTCGCCACGGAGCATACGGCTCAATGAGTCGTTGAAGAAGGGAAGATCGATGGAGTAGATTGATTCGAAGTCGTAGTCGCCGTCGGGTTTGCGCGGCGTGTGCGTGCGGTTCACGAAATAGTCGTCAAGCGATATCGCGTATGGTTTCAGACCGCAGGCAACAAGCTGCACGCTCAGGCGTTTGCTGAACGTTGTCTTGCCCGATGATGACGGCCCGGCAATGAGCACCACCCTTGCATTGCGCTGCTGCACCTCGTCGGCAATTTTTGAGAGACGGCGCTCCTGCAACACCTCGGAGACGTTCACAAGGTCAATGCCGTAACCTGCACGCACTGCCTTGTTGAAATCACCGATAGTCTCCACGCCCATCTTATGGTGCCACTGCAGGCGCTCCTCGAAGAGCTCGTGCAGTTTCTCCTGCGGAACCTTATCCTCGAGTTCCGTGGGGCGCTCCTTGTTGGGGATGCGCAGCAATATTCCGTCGTCATATTTCTCCACCTCAAAAAGCCCTATGTAGCCGGTGCTTGGGACAAGACCGTTATAGTAGCTGTCGACATAGCCATCAAGCTCGTAATAGCTTGTATAGAGACGGCCGTATGTCTCGAGTAGGCGCACCTTGTCCGTGCGACCCATGCGCCCGAAAATCTCAATGGCCTCGGCTGTGTGGCATTCTACCCGCTTGAAGGGAATGTCACTCTCCACAATGCGGTGCATCCTCTCGCGCACTGCGGCAACCTGTCCTTCACTGACCGGGATATCCATACGGCAGTAGTAACCCTTTGAGATGGCATTCTCAAAACGCACCAGTTCGCCTGGGAACACCTCATTCATTGCCTTCATGAAGACAAAGGTCAACGAACGGACGTACATGCGCATACCGTCGTCGCTCCTCACGTCAATGAACTCTACGTCCTTGTGACGATAGAGACGCAGAGCAAGACTGTGAACACGGTTATTCACCCTTGCAGCTATAGGTCCATACGGCATTTCAAGCCCGAGACCGTCGTATATATCACGCAAAGAGACACCTTTAGGAAAATCCTTTGTGATGCCATTGTTCAAGCAATAAATGTGTATCATAACTTCTGTTTTTTACTGCCACACATCCATTGGGAAGTTCTCCGCCGGGAGTGAGGGATATTACTCTTATGCGAAGATAAGAACAAATTACAGCAAATCAACAAAATTCACTATTTTTAATAAACTGTTTTAAATTAAGCAATGATATAGCTATTGACCCGGTGGCTTTGTCATATCGAACGAACCAGCGGTCGACGCCCGAAGGGGCTAAAGTCAATGTGAGATATCTGTTGAATTCAATTATGAGATTTCTCCCTTTTGGTCGAAATGACACAACAATGACATTGTGGGTCAATATCTATATTATTGCCAATTATTTTGCCGCATATAAATATTTCAAATAAGAGACATTTTTTTTAGTGTTTTTATACCTTTGCAATAGTTTATCAAACAAAAAAACGATAATCTGCATAAAATCACGTAATATGAAAAAGATATTTACCCTATTTATAGCTGTGTTGGTAATAGTTGCAAGTTACGCAGCTCCTGCACGTCGAGGTTGGCAAACAAAGATTCAACCGGATGGCACCACAATAGAGGTACAACTTGTGGGAGATGAGTTTTATCACTATTGGATCAATCGCAAAGGAGAGACTGTCAAATGCGACGAGAACGGCTATTGGCAAGTATTGGAAGAACAACCAACACACGCTGTCGAAGCCTCCAGACGCAGAGCCGCAGCCAAAAGACTCCCCCAACAAAAGAGTGCCGGAACACATGTAGCGGGATCACAAAAAGGTCTGGTCATATTGGCCAACTTCACAGACGTAAGCTTTCAACCGGTCAATACCCAATCTGCCATGAACGACATGATGAATGGCGACAACTACAACTACGATGGCGCTACAGGTTCGGTACGTAAGTACTTCTCTAACCAATCCGGTGGTATATACACTCCCGAGTTTGACGTGGTAGGTCCTGTGACTTTGCCATACAATATGGCACACTATGGTGCCAATAACAGCGATGGCAACGACATCCTCGCCGGCAACATGATTGTAGAAGCATGCAGCATTGCCAATGCGCTATACAATGTGGATTTTACCAAATATGACAACGATGTGGATGACTATGTTGATTTTGTGTATGTACTCTTTGCCGGCATTGGCGAAGCGGATGGTGGAGATGTCAATACCATTTGGCCACATGCGTGGAGCTTGGATGATTCAGAGTACTTCAACAAATGCAGCTATGATGCCTCGCAACGTATATTTGATGGCAAGATAATCAATAACTACGCATGTTCAAGCGAAATGACAACCATAAAGAAAGACCATGTGGTGGTGGATAAAGTGCGCACGGGTATTGGCACTATTGCACACGAGTTTAGCCACGTTATAGGTTTAAATGACCTCTATGATACCAACTACGGACAAAACGACCAGGATAAAATGACTCCCGGCTTATGGCATGTAATGGATGACGGATTATACAACAATAATGGCAAAACCCCACCCGGCTACACCATTTATGATAAATACTGCTTGGGTTGGGTGACACCAGAGAATCCCAGCAACATCCAACAAACATTAACACTCAATGCAGGTGATGGCTATCAGATATCCAATAGCGACTCACTGGTGAGTGCTACCAGCCTCCACACCACATATTATATCGAGAACCGACAGAATGAGGGTTGGGATGCGCACTTGCCCGGACATGGGTTGCTTATATGGAAAATCATGTACAACCCGCTTGCATGGAATAATAATGCAGTCAACAACACCATTGGCAATATTCGCTATGCACTCATTTCCGCTACCGGCAAAACTACAGACATAGGCACTGCCGCCGATGTTTTCCCAGGCACCGGGAACACGACCGGCTGGACAGGCGTCAGAGGCAAATCACTGACAAATATCAGCGAGAGCAATGGCGTTATTACCTTGGACTATGCGGGAGAAGGAGGAGACGAACCAAGTGAGCCGGAAGAATTCCATATAGAAAATTTGCAATATGCCAATGCCTTTTACTACGACAACGAAGGTGTGAAATACTACTATTTCGACATATATAACGAGAAGGACACAGCCACAGGCGAGATGACATATCCGGAAATAACCTTTACAATGGTAGCAAAGAGTAAGACTGCCATCAATGGTACATACGACATTATAAGGGGAGATTTCTGGAGGAGCATTGGAGACATGGTGGATATAGATGCAACACAGCCAGCCACTGTTACAATTCAGAACATGAATGACAATGGAAAGTATAACATCAAGGGCACTTTTGTCTGTGACGATAATATCACCTACAGTTTTGATGCTGAAGTATATGTTTCGGCAAAAGACAGTGACAACGTAGATGCTGAGATTACACTAAACGAATCAACCGACCCCACCGGCATAGAGAATATCAATTGTACGACTTCGGCCACACACAAGATATTGCGCAATGGGCAACTGCTGATCATCAACAACGAAAACACCTATAGTGCAAATGGTCAGAAGATACAAAAGTAACAGATGATGCATTTGTATAACAAACACCGGCTGCCACTTTAGCATAGAATTTGGGGATAATATAGCAATTGACCCAACGTTCAAATGTCATGCTGAGCGAAGTCGAAGCATCTATATTATTACCTAAAATTTTAAACAACTTTAAAATTAATTCATCAAAACATACTTGATATTGGCAGAACTTTATATTACATTCGCAGAATAAAGGCAGCAAAGAGATATCGCTTATGGAAAAAATGGCACAATACATAAAGAGCATCGAGATTGACTCCTTATGGAGCAACCGCAAGCACATATATTGGGAATTGCGCCCGGACGTAAACATACTCAGCGGAAGCAACGGCGTGGGCAAGAGTACCATAATAAACCGCTCGGCACGCCACCTGAAGATAATGCGCAAGGGACTGCTCACCAACACCCCCGAGGATGGTGTGAGAGTGACGTTCTACCCCGAGGATGCCACAAGCATCAACTTTGACATAATAAGCAGCATAGACCGCCCCATCATGAACGGCGATATGCTCGAGAAGATTCCAGGCGCCGACATACGCACGGAGCTGGACTGGCAGCTATACAACCTGCAGCGCCGCTACCTCAACTATCAGGTGAACATCGGCAACAGGATAATTTCACTGCTCACAAGTGGTAACCCCGACGACCAGCGCCTTGCCACCGAGCTGACCAAGCCCAAGAAACAGTTCCAGGATCTCATTGACGAGTTGTTCGCCCCAACGGCAAAGACCATTGCGCGCGACAGCAACGAGATATTCTTCAGCCAATATGGCGAGAGAATATCGCCATACGTGCTCTCATCGGGCGAGAAGCAGATTCTTGTCATTCTGCTAACAGCCCTTGTACAGGAGAACCGCCCGGGCGTTATGCTGATGGACGAGCCCGAAATCTCGCTGCACATCGAGTGGCAGCAACGCCTCATAAGCCTTGTGCGCACGCTCAACCCCAACACGCAGATTATCCTGTGCACCCACTCCCCCGCCATCATAATGGACGGATGGATGGATGCAGTGACAGAAATGGAAGAGATAACGAGGTGAAGGTGAAAGGTGAAAAGTGAAAGCGGAAAACTTGTGCAAGTGAGCAAAACACAAAGCTTGCTTTAGTGTTTTACCGCGAGCGCAGCCAAGTTTCAAGCGTACGAAGTGCGGTTAAAGGTGAAAGCTGCGAGTAAGCGAGAGTAAAGCACAAGTTCACTTGATGCTATGCCGAACGAGAGCAGTTTCAAGCGCACGAAGTGCGGTTAAAGGTTAACACACACATAACCGGGATATGAAAAGGCTTACTGAATATCTCAACTCGAATTTTATAGAGGCAGCAAACGCTCTGAGGCCAAAGCGTGCGGCACAGCGCATCATAGCATACGTGGAGAGCTATGATGACATATCATTCTGGCGCTCGGTGTTCAATGAGTTCGAGAGCGACAAGGTACATTTCGAGATTATGCTCCCGGCACGCACCAAGCTCACAAAGGGCAAGAAACAGGCAATGATGAACCTGCTTGGCAAGGCATACGGCCGCAACATGATAGCCTGCGTGGACAGCGACTACGACTATCTGCTGCAGGGCGCGACATCCACTTCGCGGCATATGCTGAAGAACCGGTACATACTGCACACATACACCTACTCCATTGAAAATTACCGTTGCTTTGCCGACAGCCTCAAGCAAGTGTGCGTGCTGTGTACACAGAACGACAGCAATGTCATCGACTTCAAGGAGTTCTTCAGGCTCTACTCACGCATCTGCTACCCGCTGTTCGTGTGGAACATACTGCTCTACCGCAAGCACGACACAAGAACAATGAGCCTGCTGCGGTTCTGCGAGATTGTGCGCCTGTCATCGTTCACTGTGGGCAACCCAGCCTACTCGCTGCAGCAGCTTGGCAGCCGAGTAAACCACAACATTAGGCAGTTGGAAAAGCAGTTCCCCGACTTTGTCGAGGAGCACAGGAAGATGCAGGACGAGTTTGCTGCGCTCGGCATAAACCCCGACGAGACATATTTCTACATTCAGGGACACCACATAATGAACGGCGTTACAATGCGCATCATGCAGCCTGTGTGCCGTCACCTGCGCAACGAACGCGAGAAGGAGATTGAGCGTTATGCCTACCACCGCCAGCAGTACAACAACGAACTGTCGGCCTACCGCCACAGCCAGTGCGACGTAGCGACAATGCTCAGCAAGAACACCGACTACAAGAGCGCTCCGCCATACCAGAGGTTGAAGGCTGATATTGAAGAGTTGATAAAAGAGATTACCGGTAGCAAATAACCATCATCTTCTTCTCCAGAATACCGGTGTCAGGAGCAACAGCACGGCAAAGAATTCAAGACGGCCTACAAGCATCTGGAATGCACTGAACCACTTCACCACTGCGGGCAATGGAGCAAAGGAGTCCATAGGGCCATAGTTGCCGAGTGCAGGGCCCACATTACCTACCGATGCAACCGAAAGACTGAACGCATCGAGGAAATCAACCCCGAAGGCCATATTCACGAACAGGCCTGCCACAAGCATGAAGATATATATTACAGTGTAGGCAAGGATTGCCGACTGAACCGCAGCTGGGATTATGCGGCCTGTCATTCGCACCGGAATAACCGCATTGGGGTGCACAATGCGCTTGAACTCGTTCCACATCACCTTGTACAGGATTGATATGCGGGCACACTTCATGGCACCCGATGTAGAGCCCGAGCAGGCACCGATGAACATGAGCGCGCAGAGCAGCAACCACAGCAAGGGCATCCAAGCAGCATAGTTTACAGTGGCAAAGCCGGTTGTCGTCTGCAATGACACCACCTGGAACAGCGAGGCACGCAACGAGCCCTCCACTCCCAGGCCTGCCGTAAAAAAGAGCACAACGCCGATGAGCAACGAGAAGATTGCCACAACGGAGATATAGGTCTTGAACTCCGTGTCACGCAACAGCGCCATAGGGCGCACCTTGAAGATTGCCAGGTAAAGAAGCGAGAGGTTCACGCCCGATACGAACATGAAGAATGTTATCACATACTCTATCGCTGGGGAGTTGAATGCCGCAATGCTGGCCTGCTTGGTAGAGAAACCACCGGTGGCAATTGTAGACATTGCGTGGCAGACGGCATCGAACCATCCCATTCCGGCAACCCTCAACGCCACGGTGCAGGCAATGGTGAGCGCAATGTAGATAGTGAGAATCCAACGCGCAGTCACCGATATGCGGGGATGCAGTTTGGAACGTATGGGACCTACCGATTCGGCCGAGAAGAGATTAATATCGTTCAACCCGAAGATTGGGAATACCGCCACGGTAAAGAACACGATACCCAAACCACCCACCCAGTGGGTCATCATACGCCAGAAAAGTATTGACTTTGGCAGCGCCTCGATATCTTGCAGTATTGTGGCTCCGGTTGTGGAGAAGCCAGACATTGTTTCAAAGAAAGCATCGGTGAAGTTCGGGATGCTCCCCGTGAGCATATATGGCAGTGTGCCGAAAAGTGAAAAGACAACCCAGCAGAGGGTCACCACCACATAGCCGTCCTTGCGCGATATGCTGCGTTCGCCTCCCTTGCACAGTGTAACCAACAGTGCGCCGGTGAGGGCTATGATACCGAATGAGCAGAGAAGCGGCTTCACGGTATCCTCGCCATAGAACAGGGAGACACCTATGCCGGTCAAAAGGAATGCGGCCTCTATGAAAAGCAGGATTCCGACAATACGGAATATTACCTTGGGATGAAACATCTTCTTAATTGAAATATTTTTCCATTTTTTTGAGCACACGCTCAAGACAAAAGACTATGACGTGGTCGCCGGGCTCAATCATTGTGTTACCGGTAACGTGCACGCCCACCCCGCCACGTATGAGACCACCTATATTGGCACCGTCTGGCAGGCCGAGACTCTTCACCGGCTTGCGTGTTATGAGGGCATTCTCGTGCACGGGGAATTCCGCAACCACGGCCTGAATGAAGGTGAGGCACTTCACGCTCGACACATCGGTCTTGAGCATCATCTGAAAGATAGTACTCGCCGCCAGTTTCTTCTTGTTGATGACAGAACCGATGTCCATCTTCTCGGCCATTGATATGTAGTCGATATTCTCAATCTCGGAGACGGCACGGCACACACCCGCGCGCTTTGCGGCAAGGCAGGCAAGGATATTGGTCTCGGAGTTGTCGCTGAGGGCAATGAACACATCGGTGTTGGCTATTCCCTCGCTGCGCAGCAACTCGGGGTCACGCGCATCGCCGTTGATTACCATGACCTCGTCATCGACAAGCTCCAGGAGCTTGTGGCAACGGTTGAGGTCACTCTCTATTATCTTGATGTCGACATCATTTGAAATGAGCTTTGTCGTGCGCACGGCAATGCGGCTGCCACCCATTATTATAATGCTTCTCACCACAGAGAACTGCTCCTTGCCACAGATGCGGCGTATGTAAGGGATATTCTCGCGGGTTGTCATGAAGCAGACAATGTCATTGGGGAGTATGCAGTCATTACCGCGTGGTATGATTGTCTCGTCGCCACGCTGCATTGCCACTATGTGATAGGGAATGTCGCGCGGCAGGTCCTTGAATGCGATGTTGATGATGGATGCATTCTCCCTGACCTTGACACCGGCCATAACAAGAGCACCGCCGCCGAACTCCAACATCTGTCGCATCCAGCTGTACTTGATGCTGGTTGCTATCTCCTCGGCAGCAAGCTGCTCGGGATAGATGAGCGAATCCACGCCAAGCGAAGCGAAATACTCCTTGTGCTTGGGGAGCAGATACTCGTAATTATCTATTCGCGCTATGGTCTTTGCCGCACCAAGATAGTGGGCAAGGATGCAGGCGGTTATGTTGCGGCTCTCGTCGGGGGTGACGGCCACGAACAGTTCGGCACTGCCGGCCCCGGCATCCTTTAAAGCCGAAATCTTTGTCGGGTCGCCGACAATCGTCTGCAGGTCGAACGAAGCCTCCATCTTGCCCAGTTTCTCCTCGCTCTCGTCAAGCAGAATAACGTTCTCGTTCTCGGCCGAAAGCATCTTTGCAAGGTGTGTACCCACGGCGCCTGCACCGGCAATGACAATTCTCATAACATCATCTTTTATAAACTAACAGGCAATGCTCCTGTTTCATCCTCACTCATTTTTTATTGAATTCCATAATGGCTGCAAGCACGCTGTCGGCATCCATTCCGCAAATTCTGTACAACTGTTCGGGAGTGCCGTGTTCCACAAACGAATCGGGGATTCCCATTACCTTTATGCGCGGTGTATAACCGTTCTGTGCCATATACTCTACAACCGCGCTGCCCAGGCCGCCCTTGACAGTTCCGTCCTCGAGCGTGACAATGTAGCTGAACTTCTCGCCCACCTCGCGCAGTATATTCTCATCAATCGGTTTCAGGAAGCGCATATCGTAGTGTGCGACACTCACGCCATTTGCAGCGGCAGCCTCAACAACCTGTTCCATGAGCTTGCCGATGGGGCCTATGGTAAGGAAAGCGACATCATTGCCCTCAACAAGCTTGCGGCCTGTACCAACCTCAACGGTCTCAAGCGGACAGCGCCAGTCGTGACGGTTGCCCTTGCCACGCGGATAGCGTATGACGAAAGTTCCCATATCGGGCTGCACGGCCGTGTACATGAGACGGCGCAGCTCACACTCGTCGTATGGCGAGGATATTGTTATATCGGGCACGGGGCGCAGATAGGCAAGGTCGAAAGCACCGTGGTGCGTGGGGCCGTCCTCGCCTACAATTCCAGCCCTGTCAAGGCAGAGCACCATATTAAGGCGCTGCAATGCGGCATCATGGATGAGGTTGTCATACCCTCGCTGCATGAACGACGAGTAGATATTGCAGAACGGCATGAGACCACCCTTTGCCAAGCCAGCCGAGAATGTCACGGCGTGTCCCTCGGCAATACCGACATCAAAGAAACGGTCGGGGAAGACCTCCAACAGTTTGTTCATGGAGCAGCCTGTGGGCATTGCTGGGGTTATTCCCACAACCTTGTCATTATCCTTTGCAAGCTCCACGAGTGTCTCGCCGAAGACATCCTGAAAACGTGGTGTACCACCCTCGGCCACAATGCGCTCACCGGTCTCGACATCAAAGATGCCCGGCTGATGCCAAACGGTGGCATTCTTCTCGGCGGGCTCCCAACCCTTGCCTTTGACGGTGTGTATGTGGAGCATCTTGGGACCTTTCATGTCCTTTATGCTCTTGAGCATACGCACGAGTTCAAGAACATTGTGTCCATTGATAGGGCCGAAGTAGCGGGCGCTCATTCCCTCGAAGAAGTTGTTCTGCTTGAACAGCATCGCCTTGAGGCCGTTGTTGAAGCGGATGAGCGCATTTGCACGCTGTTCATTGAGCAGGCCCACCTTTCTCAACGCCTTGGCAATGCCATAACGTATCTTGTTGTATGTCCTTGACGAGTGCATGGAGATGAGCACCTCGCTCATTCCGCCCACGCTCTTGTCGATTGACATATTGTTGTCATTGAGTATTATCAACAGATTGCTGTTAGTGCTGGCAAGGTTGTTGAGGCCTTCGTATGCCAGGCCACCACTCATTGAGCCATCGCCGATGATGGCAACCACCTGCTCGTCACTGCCACGCATTGTCGCAGAAACGGCAAGACCCAAGGCCGCCGAAATGGAGTTTGAGGCGTGGCCTGCCACAAAGGCATCGTACTCGCTCTCTGCCGGCGATGGAAAAGGCTTGATACCGTTCAGTTTGCGGTTGGTGTGGAAACGGTCGCGACGGCCTGTGAGTATCTTGTGTCCGTATGCCTGATGACCCACATCCCAAACCAGTTTGTCGTCGGGAGTAGAGAATACATAGTGCAGAGCCACTGTCAGCTCTACCGAGCCAAGGCTTGATGCAAAGTGTCCCGGGTTGTTCGCCAATGAGTCAATGATAAAGCCCCTCAATTCACGGCACACCTGCTCCAATTGTTCCTCGGGCAGCTTGCGCAAATCGGCCGGGCTGTCAATAGCCTCAAGCAAAGGATATTTTGTCTCTTTTTCCATGTCTGTTCAAAAAATATTCGGACCACGTTGTCCATATTCGCGGTCTACCGCAAATATAATAGTAAAAAACAAATTTGTCGCAAAGATACTACAAATCTTTAACGAAGTTGATTATTTTTGCATACAAAATGCTTGAACAATGTTTTTCACAACCCCTGTCGAACTGCCCCGCGGCGCACGGCCGATATCACATGAGAGCAGGCTCATGCTCATCGGTTCCTGTTTTGCAGACAACATCGGTGCGGCACTGCTTGACAACAAATTCAATGTCGACGTGAACCCGTTCGGCGTGCAGTACAACCCGTTGTCGATAGCCACCGTGCTTTCAAGGATTGTCGACGGCACACCGTTCGACAGCAGCTCGCCCGAACTGTTCGAGCACAACGGCAAGTGGCACAGCATACTGCACCACAGCGACTTTTCGCGCGACAGCAAGGAGCTGCTCATAGCCGGCATAAACGAAAGGCTTCTGAAAGCGCACAACGCCATTGTCGCGTGCGACACAATCATAATCACGCTTGGGACGGCATACGCCTACACCCGCAACAGCGACAATGCAGTGGCGGGAAACTGCCACAAACTGCCCGGCAACCTGTTCACCCGTTCACTGCTTGGCGTTGACGGGATTGTGGAGAGGCTGACGGCCGTGATGCGGCGCATCATTACAGCGAATCCGGGAGTGAGATTCATATTCACCGTGAGCCCCATACGCCACCTGCGCGACGGAGCGCACGATAACCAGAAGAGCAAGGCCACACTGCTGCTTGCCATAGACAGGATTGCGGAGGCTTTGCCACAGAATACCGCCTATTTCCCATCGTACGAGATTATGATGGACGAACTGCGCGACTACCGCTTCTATGCCGACGACATGCTGCACCCGTCGGCAAAGGCCATTGGATATATTTGGGAGTGCTTTGACAAATGCTATTTCAACGATGCCACAAGGGCACTCAACACAAGGACAAGCGAGATTACCCGCGGACTGGCACACCGCCCATTTGATGCACAATCGCCGGCATACAGGAATTTCATAGGGCAGCTGCTGCAAAAGATTGAGGCCATTGAGAAAGAGCACCCATACATTGATTTCGAAAACGAAAAAAGAGAATGCAATACACTGTTGAACAGATAAGGAGAATACTGAAAGCCGACGGAAGGCTTGCAATGCCGGAGAGCAGAGTAACACGCCTGCTCACCGACAGCCGTTCACTCTCATTCCCCGAGGAGACCATCTTCTTTGCCATAAAGACAAAGCATGGCGACGGACACGACTACGTGCGTGCGCTCTACGGCAAAGGGGTAAGGAATTTTGTTGTGAACGACATTGCCGCATTCGGTGACATTGCCGATGCGAACTTCATACTCGTCGGCGACAGCCTTGCGGCACTGCAGGCCGTTGCCCGCCACCACCGTTCACAGTTCGACATTCCCATAGTGGGCATCACCGGCAGTGACGGAAAGACCATTGTAAAGGAGTGGCTCTACCAGCTAACGGCCGGCAGCTACACGGTCACCCGCTCGCCACGAAGCTACAATTCGCAGATAGGTGTTCCCCTCTCGGTGTGGATGCTGGGTGACAACAGCACGCTCGGTATCTTTGAGGCCGGAATATCAAAATGTGAGGAGATGGGCAGGCTGCAGCAGATAATAAAGCCCACCATTGGCATAATAACAAACATCAGCGGTGCCCACCAGGAGAACTTCGAGACCCTACAACAGAAGTGTGCCGAGAAGCTGCTGCTCTTGAAAGAGTGCGACATAATAATATACAATGCCGACAACAGGGTGCTGGCAGACTGCATAGAGCACTCGGCACTACCCTCGCGCGAGATTGCATGGTCAATGACCGATGACGAGCGCCCGCTCTACATCGAGTCGGTGACAAAGGAGGAGAACGGCACTGAAATAAAGTACCGCTACCTGACAATGGAGGGCTGCTACCGCATACCGTTCGTTGACAACGCCTCGATAGAGGACTCCATAAACTGCCTTGCCGCCGCCCTCTATCTCATGATTCCGCCCAAGGTGATTGCCGAGCGTATGGCACAGCTTGAACCCATCGCCATGCGCCTCGAGGTAAAGGAGGGCAAGAACGGTTGCATGATAATAAACGACAGCTATAACGCCGACACCGCATCGCTTGACATTGCACTCGACTTCATGGAACGCCGTTGCATGACCATGCAGGGTCTTGGGCGCACGCTAATACTTGCCGACATAAAACAGACAGGCGAGAGAGCCTCAATGCTCTACAACAATGTCATCAGCAGCCTCAAGGAGCACAAGATTGAGAAGTTCATTGGAGTGGGAAGCGACATTTCGTCGCAGGCAAGGAGTTTCGGCGACACGGGAATGGAGTGCCACTTCTTTGCCGACACCGAAGAGTTGCTTGCATCGCCGCTCATCAGGAAGCTGCAGAATGAATGCATACTGATAAAGGGCTCGCGCTCGTTCCACTTTGAGGATGTGACCGAAGTGCTTGAAAAGAAAGTACACCAGACCATTCTGGAGGTGAACCTCAATGCCCTGCGCGACAACCTCAACTACTACCGCAACCGCCTTGCCGCCGGGACAAAGAGTGTGTGCATGGTGAAGGCAAGCGCCTACGGCGCGGGAGCTCTGGAGGTTGGGCGCACGCTGCAGGAGTGCAACGTGGACTATCTCGCAGTTGCCGTTGCCGACGAGGGCGCCGAACTGCGCAAGGAGGGTATAACGACAGGAATAATTGTGATGAACCCCGAGCCGAGTTCGTTCGGCACGCTGTTCGACAACAAGCTCGAGCCCGAGGTCTACAGCTTTGGAATGTTGAGGGCGCTCATCAACGCCGCGCGCCACGAGGGAGTGACCGACTACCCAGTGCATATAAAGGTGGACACGGGAATGCACCGCCTGGGATTCCTGCCTTGCGAGATTCCCGCGCTTGTGGAGGAGCTGAAAAAGCAGAGCGCACTTATTCCGCGCTCAATATTCTCGCACTTTGCAGGCAGCGACAGCCCACTGTTTGACGACTTCTCAAGGTTGCAGAGAGAGCGCTTTGACACAGCAGCCGAGACGTTGCAACAGGCATTCGGGCACAAGATTCTGCGCCACATCTGCAACAGCGCCGGAGCCGAGCGCTTTGCTACCGCGCAGGACGACATGGTGCGCCTGGGAATAGGGCTCTACGGAATATCACCCATTGAAGAGAACCCTAACCTTCGACAGATTTCAACACTCAAGACCATAATACTGCAGCTGCGCGACGTACCCGCCGACGAGACCGTGGGCTACAGCCGCAAGGGAACATTAAAGCGCAATTCGCGCATTGCCGCACTGCCCATAGGATATGCCGACGGCCTCAACCGCCGTCTTGGTAACGGCAAGGGTTACTGCATTGTAAACGGCAAGCGTGCGCCTTACATCGGCAATATATGCATGGATGTCTGTATGATTGATGTCACTGATATTGATTGCAAGGAGGGCGATGTGGTAGAAATCTTCGGCCCGCAGTTGCCTGTGACAACTGTTGCCGACTGGCTGGAGACAATACCATACGAGGTGCTCACATCGGTATCGGAGAGAATAAAGAGAGTTTATTATAGTGATTAATGAGGTGTAAGATAATGCAATAGTAGCATATACACCCCGCACGGTGCGAATTACACCAACGCTACGCGCGACCCGTTGCTGCGCGCATCAAAGGAGCCACAAACAGTTCAACTACGCTCGCGGGACACCTTGTTTAATAGCAAAAGAGTGGGACTTCACCATCCCACTCTTTTGCTATTATTACCACAAGTTACCCCACTCGCCGCGGCTATTGCCACCAAGCTGAGCACCGTCAACTGAAGTGTCAACTGTTGTATTGTTGATTGCAAGTGATGCTGCGAGCATTGACTCGGCCATCACGCTTACCTCTACTGCAAGAGGTGATACATAATTCTTTTTCATATATCTGTGTTTTTTTATTTTAAGGTCATTAAAGTCCTTAGTGTCTTTAAGGTCTCTAAAGACACTAAGGACACTATTTTTTTACTTAACCAGCACTTTCTTGCCGTTTACAATGTAGATACCACGCTCAACTGCGTTAACCTGACGGCCTGTGAGGTCGTAGATTACATAAGAAGCGTTCTCTACCTCTACGTTCTCTATTCCTGTTGTGCCATTCCAGTTGAAGCCATAGAACGCAGCAGTGAGGTTTACACCGGCTGTCGCAGGCAAATATGCCTTGTTTGCGTTGTTAAGGAACGCAGTGCCATCCAACTTATTCAAACCAGCGGCATAGAAACCTACGCCGTTTGCACCGCTTGAAAGTACATAAGCATCAGCAACTACATAACGGTCAGCGATTGAACCCTCGAGAAGGTTGTTTTCGACAGTAGCGGCAGCTGCATCTGTGTAAGCAAATGTGTATGCAGCCTCTGCACCGACTTTCTTCAAGATAACAGGAGTTGCAGCTGGGATAACATTCTCAACCTCTGTCATAATAGCCAAACCATTTTCAACGCTGCTTACAACGTATGCCTCAACACTGTCAGGAACTGCTACCTTGTAGCCAAGGTAAAGTGTTGCATACTCGGCTGCAAAAGTCACATCATGCGAAAAATCAGTTGCAGCCTCAACAAATGATATTGTGATATTTCCGTTTGTTGCGTTTGCGCGGTTGTTTGTATCGAACGCGGCGTAGCAACGGACAATGTATGTACCGGCCTCGGCAACATTGACTGTGTAGACGTTGTCGACAGAAGGATTACCAGCCTTACCCACGTGGTAGTCGCCGGCAACAACATCTCCAACAGCATTGACAAACTCAAGACCACGCACATTCAATGCGCAGGCACCACCCGAATATGTGAATGTAGCAGTAGCTGTTCTTGCACCGCCAACAGTAATCTCTGTTTCTATGTAACCGACATTCGACATTCTATTATCGGCAATCACGGTTGAAGGCAGGTCTGAAACCTCTACTGTTGTCCAGGATGTTGAGGTTGTCCAGTCAAATGTTACATCCTCGCTCACTTCGGGCACATTGTTCAGCAGTTCAAGCGCCTCTGTTGCATCAAAATCACCAACCTCGGTGAACAACACCGCGTTACCCTCATCAATATCGTTCCATCCATTAATGGCAACACTGCCCTCACCGTTGATATTCACATAAAGATCGGTGTTCTTGAACTGTATCTGCACACGCCTTACACCGAACGCTTCAGCAGAATTGAGAACAATGGGGTCGGCAACACCTGCCACCAATGAGCCATCTTTTTTAACGAATTTCCCCGCAGCCACACTGTAGAGGTAGTAGTTCTCGCCGTCCAGGCTCAATACGGCAAAATGCTGGTTGGTGTTTGTAGCCGAAACCTCTTCCGCCGCATCGTTTGTAGTCTTGAACTCTTCATCGGCTACAGTCCATGCGCCACGCTCGCAAGTAATTGTATAGCACTTATCCTCTTTGAACTTGTCAAGTTCGCTTACATAAGCATGGTATACGGGTCTTACAACCTGCCAACCCTGTATAAAACCTAAAGGGTCAAGGTAAACGCCCTGCGCCTGGCTGAATTCGATATCATAAGCATAACCGCCTCCATTGGATGTACTGGTCCAGTAGTTACCCTCTATTTCAAAATATACAAGTTGTCCTGAAGATGCATGAATCCATCCGCCGGCAGGCATGAATATGGAATTCCCATTAGGGCCTGTCACCTTGTAGCCATAAGCACCATTGTAGCTCATCCACTCCCAGGTACATTGCTCTATAAGTTCCCGTCCTTCCTCCATTGTGGGCATATACCAGTTACCACCAAGATGGGTCTGGGCAATGTCTGCTTGACTCCAAAGATAATAGCTTCCAAGCTCCTCGGGAGAAGATGCATCCACATTGTATGCCCTCCATTTTACAGAAAGGCCAAGGTCAATGATTTCCCCATCTGTAACAGCATCCTCCTCGGGAACCAGAGAATCATCAACGTTACACTCCTCGACAAAGAATGTAGAACCGGCATCAGCACCTCCCAACCAATAGCAGACTTTCAGACCGTTGCCATTGAGGTTCTGCCTGTTCAGGCAGATGTCTGTTCCGCTATATGCAATGAAGAAGCCGTTCTCGCCATACTGGCTTGCCTTGAAGTCCCAAGTAAGGGGAAGTTCTACAATGTGGCTCTTTGCTGCCATATATGGAAGAACATTGTCCTGTTCCGGGGTCTCTGATGTAAGAACCATACTCTTTCCCGAAAGACGGTTCACAATGCTGAATCCATCGACCGGATTACCGACAAAAGCCCATGTGTAGCTTTTCGCCCTTGCCGCATCAACAGCCGTAGAGGCGGCATCAAGGTAACCACTGGGATTGTATGACACGTATCTTCTGTCATCAGAGTGAATGAGAAGATTATACCAGGTTGTGATTTCCTCGTAGCTTGCAGCATACTCAAAAGGCAGTTCGCCAACAACAAGCGGGATCGCTATAGTTGTCTCGCTACCGCGGACAATTGTACCGGCAGGCTTCTGTGCTGTTACCCCCAAGGGAAAGTTGACAGTAAATGACGGATACTCCTCGCCTACAGCCGCCTCTGTAGTTTGTGTAAATCTTACGTTACCTTCGTATATGAACTCGTATGTGATTACAACAGATTTGTCTTCGTATTCACCAACCAATCGTTCAATTCCGGCAAGTGTAACGGCATCAATACTCCCGACCTCGTCCACTTTATGTGCACTGCCGGCATCTTGCAGTTGCCTCAATCCACCAGATTTCCAGTTTGCAACACCGGGTTCTGCCGTGTGATTGAAATGATTGATGGCACCATAATTGTCGGTAGAGAATACGTATGCATACTCGTTACCGGTTGCGTTATCCACAATCTGAATGTCATTTGTTGGAGTATCCACCCAAGGGAAACGGCCGCCTTCGTTGCTGTTCTGGCCAATGAATTTGCCGGCACCGATGTTGTAAAGGTAATACTTGCCGGTTGCAGATTTGTGGATAGCCCACTGGCAGTTGACATTTTCGGCCGACACTGCAAAATTGCCGTACGATGCCGTTGAAGCAACAAACGCCTCATTGTCAGGATTATAAATCAGCCAACCGCGTGTGGTCGCCAAGGTATATACCTTGTCATTGCTGAAATTCAGCTGCGCCATAGCCGTTGCGACAATGGCTGTCATAAATAATAAAAAAAATGTAAAACGTCTCATAAATTATTGATTTGGTTAATATTGAATTCATATTGAAGAAGATAGCGCCCTATCCCGTTTCAACAGATTTGCAAAAATAAAGACAAACCCACGTTTTACCCCCCGAATTGTTAAAATATATTAATGTAGAAATATCTACACACATGCTCTGTATGTTCCTAAATTGGTTGACAGATAGAAATCTGTTTGGTTGACATTTTCCTGATTTGGTTTACAAATACAATTTTCAGATGTCATTCCTTAGAGTGTAAAAAAGGACAACCTTTCAGTTGCCCTCTAATTGAATCCGTTTCCTTAAATCACAGGAAATTCTTGATAAATATATAGAATATCAGCAACGGCGTTATGAAACGCAGCATAAAGAGCAGCCCCCCCACCACCCTGCTGTTGCACTCGCCGTTGTTGGTAATCTCCTCGCGCATGAACTCCTTCTTCATGAACCACATTGCAAAGATACAGGTGAACATTGCACCAAGCGGCATCAGTATGTTGGCCGTGATGTTGTCGAAGAGTGTGAAGAAATCGACACCGAAAAGGCCGAAGAATGTAACAGCGCTCAACGCTATCGACACACCCGTAGTGACAAGCGCACCACCCTTGCGCGAGAACTTGAATTCCTCGACTGTGTATGCGGTGAGTACCTCGTGGAACGATATTGTAGAGGTGAGCGATGCAAGGATTACAAGCAGGAAGAAGACTGCCGACCACAGCGACGGCAACGGCATTCCCTTGAAAATCTCGGGCAGTGTGACAAAGACAAGCGAGGGGCCTTCGGTCGGTTCAAGACCGGCGCTGAAGACAGCCGGGAATATCACAAGACCCGCCAGCACCGACACCGCGAGAGTGAGCAGCGACACATTCAACGAAGTCGACACCATATTGTTGTCCTTCTTGAAATATGATGCGTATGTCACCATACATCCCATTCCCACCGAGAGCGAGAAGAATGCCTGACCGATGGCCATCATTATGGTATCGGCCTTGAATGCCTCGGCAAAGTCGCACGAGAAGAGAAAGCGGTAACCCTCGGCTGCACCCGGCATGAAGGCCACGCGCACCGCCATCACAATGAGTATGACAAAGAGCGCCGGCATCATGACCTTTGCGGCCTTTTCAATACCCTTCTCAATGCCTCTTGCAACAATGAAATGTGTCATCAATATGAATATCACTCCATACAGAAGCGGCCTCCAGGAGCCCTGGAACGATGCAAACTGCTCCTTGAACGAGAGGGAGGAATTGAATATTGAGCCTGTTATGGAGTTTACAAAATACTCCAGCGACCAACCGGCGATAAGGTAGTAGTAGCCCGATATGAGCAGCGCGCCAAGCACACCGCTGTAGCCCAACCAGCTCCAGCGCTTGGAGAGGGCGCGGAACGCACCCACGGCATTCCTGTTTGTCCTGCGCCCGACGGCAAACTCGGCAATCATTGCGGGAATGCCCACAACAAGCACACTCAACAGAAAGACAAGCAGAAAGGCGGCACCGCCGTGCTTGCCTGCAATATATGGGAAACGCCACAACGCGCCCAGACCGATGGCGCTGCCCGCAGCCACCAGTATGACACTCAGTTTGCTCCCGAACGAAGCTCTTTGTTCTTTACTCATAGTAATATTTTTTCAAACAGACCGCGAAAATAATAAAAAAGCAGAAACCACACAGCAATACAGCCGTAAAGTTTCTGCTTTTAACTATTTATCGGACAAGTCAAAACCTGAGTTCCTCTATTATACAAGGTGCGCGATATGCTGTTCCCTATCGCCATACAGCAGGTCAATGAGCGGGATTTCAATCATTGTGTAGCAACCCGGAGCCTGACGCATTGTGGCGCGGGCACAGCACACAAGTACCTGGGCTGTGAGTGCGGGGTTGTTGATGCGCATGTTGAACTCGAACAACTGGTTCTGTGTTGTACCCGAAACACCTTTGCGGGTGAGGTTCACGCCGTGCCCCATGTCAAGGAGATCATCCACGCAAGGAACCTCCTTGACGTGTGTCTCGTCATTGATAAAGTATGGGTCGGCCTTTATGGCTGCTGCAACCTGGTTGAAGTCATATCCCTCCTCAATCTCAACATAGACCATGCGGCGGTGTATGCCTGTACCCACAGGAATTGTCATTGAAAGTGCAGCCTTCACGCCCTCTATTGCCTTTACGGCAACAGTGTGCCCCATGCTCATACCGGGACCGAAGTTGGTGTATGTGATGCCCTTTGGAGCAATGGCCTCGAGCAGTGTGCGTATTACCGAGTCGCTACCCGGGTCCCATCCTGCCGAGATTATTGAAACAGCATTGCCGGCCTCGGCGCTCTCGTTCAACGAACGGCGCAAATCGAGGATTTTAGAGTGGATATCGAAACTGTCGACGGTGTTTATACCCAATGCAAGGATATCCTTTGCATACTTCTCCACGCTGCGTGTAGGTGTCGACAAGATAGCCACATCGACATCACCCAGTTCGCGTATGTCCTTTACCACTGTGTAGCCATTGAGCTCTGCCGGCAGATTCTCGGCACCCGAACGGCGGACGATGCCTGCAACCTCAAAATCGGGCGCTGCATTGAGCGCCTGCAATGTATATTTTCCAATGTTGCCATAGCCTACTATGGCGGCTCTGATTTTTCTCATAAATATGTCTGTTTATTTTACACTGCGAATATATACATTTTCTTAAATTTATACACCCTGCAGAAGCATTTTTTGACATTATTTATAATATAAACCCAACAATGGACCTTACATAAAAATAAAAGCTGCCCGCCGGGCAGCTTTTATTTTTATGGTAACCTGTGATGATTACTGCTTGTCGTTGTTCTGACGACGTGGCTCGCGCTCGCGGCGTGGACGGCGCTCACGCTCCTCGTAACCCTCGGGCTTCTCAAGGAGAACCTTGCGAGAGAGCTTGAACTTGCCTGTCTTGGGATCAATCTCCAACAGCTTGACCTGGAGTTTGTCGCCCTCGTTGATGCCTGTCTCCTCCATTGTCTCGAAACGCTTCCAGTCAATCTCGGAGATGTGCAACAGACCATCCTTGCCCGGCATAAACTCAACGAATGCGCCATAAGGCATCACGCTGCGTACTGTACCCTCGTAAACCTCGCCGGCCTCAGGGATTGCAACGATTGCACGGATCTTGGCAATTGCATCGTTGATTGACTTGCCGTTGTTTGCAGCAATTTCGATAACGCCCTCACCATCGATTTCCTCGATAGAGATTGTAGCGCCAGTCTCCTCCTGCATACCCTGGATAATCTTTCCACCGGGGCCAATGACTGCACCGATGAACTCCTTTGGAATGCGCATTGTCTCGATGCGTGGAGCGTGTGGCTTGAGCTCGGCGCGTGGCTCGGCGATGCACTCGGTAATCTTGCCGAGGATGTGCATGCGACCCTCGCGTGCCTGGTTCAAGGCCTTCTCAAGGATTTCGTAAGAGAGACCGTCGACCTTGATATCCATCTGTGTTGCAGTGATACCGTCAACAGTACCTGTTACCTTGAAGTCCATATCGCCCAAGTGGTCCTCGTCGCCAAGGATGTCGCTGAGGACAGCATACTTCTCCTCGCCTGCGTTCTTGATGAGGCCCATTGCGATACCTGATACAGGCTTCTTAATCTTCACACCAGCATCCATGAGCGCCAATGTACCGGCACAAACGGTTGCCATTGAAGATGAGCCGTTAGACTCAAGGATATCTGAAACCACGCGTACGCAGTATGGATAGTCGGCTGGAATCATATTCTTCAACGCACGGCAAGCGAGGTTACCGTGACCAATCTCACGACGGCCTACACCACGCTGTGGACGAGCCTCGCCTGTTGAGAATGGAGGGAAGTTATAGTGGAGCAGGAAGCGCTCTGTGCCCTGGTTCATGACGTCATCGATAATCTTCTCATCGCGCTTTGTACCAAGAGTAACGGTTGTGAGTGACTGTGTCTCACCACGTGTGAAGACTGCAGAACCGTGAGGGCCGGGGAGATAACCGGCCTCGCACCAGATGTGGCGGATATCGGTTGTCTTGCGGCCATCGAGGCGCTTGCCCTCGTCGAGAATGCAACGGCGCATAGCCTCCTTCTCAACATCGTGGTAGTAACGGTCGATGAGAGCACCCTTCTCCTCGAGTTCTTCCTCGGTGAACTGTGCCTTGAACTCCTCCTTGATTGCATCGAACGCAGCTGCACGGCCGTGCTTGTCATTGTTGCCGCTTGCAGCTACAGCGTATGCCTTGGCATAGCAGGCATCGTGTACCATTGTGCGGAGCTCTTCGTCGTTAACCTCGTGGCAGTACTCGCGCTTTACGGTTGAGCCAACCTCTTCCATCAGCTCCATCTGCGCCTTGCAGTGAACCTTGATAGCCTCGTGGGCAACCTTCATTGCCTCGAGCAGGTCATTCTCTGAAACCTCCTTCATCTCGCCCTCGACCATCATGATGTTGTCGTATGTAGCGGCAACCATGATGTCCATATCGGCATCCTCGAGCTGTGCAAATGTGGGGTTGACCACGAACTCGCCACCGATGCGTGCTACACGCACCTCAGAGATTGGGCCACCGAATGGGATGTCCGACACTGCCAAGGCTGCAGAAGCTGCAAGACCTGCCAAAGCATCGGGCATATCGACACCGTCGGCCGAGCAAAGCATAATGTTCACGTAAACCTCGGCGTGGTAATTATCGGGGAAGAGAGGACGCAGAGCGCGGTCAACCAAACGGCATGTAAGGATTTCATAATCCGATGCCTTACCCTCGCGCTTTGTGAAACCACCGGGGAAGCGGCCGAACGCAGCATATTTCTCTTTGTACTCTACCTGTAAAGGCATAAAATCGGTTCCGGGCACAGCATCCTTCGCTGCACACACTGTGGCCAACAACATCGTATTGCCCAGGCGCAACATTACTGCGCCGTCAGCCTGCTTTGCAAGCTTACCTGTCTCAATGGTAATTACACGACCATCGGGCAAGGCCACATTTTTTGTAACAACATTCATATCTTTTATCTTTAAAAACGAAATTTTTATTGTAATTCTCGCAAAGATATACAATTTTCCACATTTTAACTATCTTTGCACAAAAATTTACTTAAAAAGAACAGGAATTATGAAGTACATAAAAGGTATAACAGCACTTTCCGCCCTCCTTGCCACACTGCTCATAGCAGCATGCAACGGTAACGGACAGGGCAAGACATTTACAGTAAAAGGTAACATTGCAAACGGCACGGAGAAGGAGATAAGCGTATACCGCATTGCCGAGGGCGGAGCCAAGGAACTCGAGAAAAAGCAGCTCGACAAGACAGGAGACTATGAGTTCCGCATCCCCAGCCCCGAGCACTTCGATTTCTACATCCTCAACGTGCAGGATGGTGGGACAATCGTGTTCATTGCCGACTCTACCGAGACTATCACCATCAACAGCAACATGGAAAACCTTGTTGCAGACTACACCGTTGACGGCAACAGCGAGAACCTGCGGATAAAGGAGATTGTGACATTGAGGGATGCACTTGAGGAGCAGGTAAAGGCAATGGCAAGCAGCACATCGCCCGCCATTGTAAAGACCGAAAGGGAAATAAGGGCTGTGGTTGACGAGTTCAAGGAGAACATCATCAAACAGTACATCATACCCGCCCCGGGAAGCGCAAGCGCATACTATGCACTCACCCTATCGCTTGGCGGCACACCGATATTCAACCCCATGGCCGACAAGAGCGACAGCCGATGCTTTGCCGCCGTAGCAACCAACTTCCAGCGCCAGCACCCCAGAACAAGACACACCGAGCGTATCACAAAGATTGCCCAGGAGGGATTGAAAGCCACACGCCCACCACGTCAGGTTGAGGTTGAAGTAGAGGAGAAGGAGGCCACGATAGCCGACATCTTTGACATGACGCTACCCAAAGCCAACGGCGACTCCATCGCACTCTCGTCAATGATGGGCAAGGTTGTATTGCTTGACTTCACCGTTTATGAGAACACCGGGATAAGCAGCCGCAACCTGAAAATGCGCGAGTTGTATGAAAAGTACAACAGCAAGGGCTTCGAGATTTTCCAGGTATCGGTCGACAGGCGCGAGCACTTCTGGCAGCAGTCGGCAGGCAATCTCCCCTGGACCTGCGTGCGCGATGCAAGCGGCGCGAGCCTCTCGCTCTACAACGTGCAGAGAGTACCGACATTCTTCCTTATAAACAGAGAGGGCGAGGTAATACTGCGCGACGAGCAGATTGAGGACACTGCCAAGGAGATTGAAAGGCTACTGAAGAAATAATGCCCGCACACGCCAAGAAACGTCTAAAAACGTTAGAAAAATAAACAGACAAGTTTTTTTAGCCGTTTAAATTTGGTTTATAATTTAAAAGGGCTTACCTTTGCCACAGAAATAAAGGGAAATGGGTTCCAGCACTTGTGTTGGAATCCTTTGTTTTACTGTTTTTTAATACGAAGATACTATGAGTTATATGTCAGAAGAGGGCTACAAGAAATTGTTGGCCGATTTGAAGGAACTCGAGGCAAAGCGCCCCGAAATCGTTCGTCAGATAGCCGAGGCACGCGACAAGGGCGACCTCTCGGAAAATGCCGAATACGATGCAGCAAAGGAAGCACAGGGTTTGTTGGAGATGAGAATCAACGAGCTCAAGCTCATCATTGCCGATGCAAAGATTATTGACACCACCAAGTTGAGCAGCGACACCGTACAGGTGTTGACAAAAGTTGGCTTGAAGAACACCAAGACCGGCGCCACAATGCAGTACACCATTGTCCCCGAGAGCGAGGCAAACCTGCGCGAGGCAAAGATTTCAATCAACACACCTATTGCAAAGGGGCTCCTTGGCAAGAAGGTTGGTGACCTTGCCGAGATTACAGTACCACAGGGCAAGTTGTTCCTCGAAATCACAAGCATTTCATTCTAACAGCAAAGGATTATGGCAACAATATTCTCAATGATAGTCGCAGGTGAGATTCCAAGCTACAAGGTAGCCGAGAACGAGCAGTTCTATGCATTCCTCGACATCAACCCGCTTGTAAAAGGCCACACTCTCGTTATTCCCAAACGCGAGGTGGACTACTTCTTCGACCTCACCGACGAGGAGATTGGCGCAATGCAGATTTTCGCCAAGAAGGTTGCCGAGGGCATCAAGCGCGCATTCCCCTGCATAAAGGTGGGACAGGCGGTGCTGGGACTTGAGGTTCCCCACGCGCACATACACCTTGTGCCAATGCAGAACGAGAAGGACATGCTCTTCACGAATCCCAAACTGAAACTCACCCCCGAGGAGTTCAAGGAGATTGCAGAGAAAATTAATAAGGAGATTGCTTAATGGCAATCTCTTTTTTTATGGTAAGAACCATAATGTCTGTTTTCGGAATCATATAGATGCAGGTGACTGTTATCAAAACTATAAAAGAAACTGTCGGTGGCTCCACCCTCATATATCAAAAAGAGTTCTTCGTCCATAGTTCTCCAAGTAAATTCTTCTTTGGTCAGACACGTGTCCGGCGTATTATATTCAACAATACCGGTTTCATCAGCCTTCAAATGATAAACCGTCCACATATCAGGCGTAAACCTTTTAGAACTCCAACAACCGACCAAAGAATTAAATTCAGGTTCATTACAAGAAACCAAGCCCAACACCAATGCAACGAACGGCAACAAGAAGAACTTTCTTTTCATAACAATAACAGTAGTACCCCAGTCCCCGGAAGAGCCACCAATAAACAAAAAAGCGTAGGAACTGTACTGTCACCCGTCCCACGCCTCGAGGCTCTGGTATGCCCTACACTGTCGGAACGAGCAACGCAGAGCCTACGCTATTATGTAAAACACACAACAGGCAGCAATGTTGGAATGTTCCCCAATTGCCGCCAAGTGCATAAATACACACCATAGACATCCATCGTTGCCTTGTCTTTGACAGTGTAAGAAATTTACCAGATTTCGAGTCGTCAAGAACAAAGCGCCAATAAACGCTTTCAAAAAAATAAAAATTCTCTGCTCACCCATCGGCGACAGGCGCCACAAAGATTGATGCAAATATATCGGTTAAAATCAAATTATGCAATTCGGGCAACAAAAAAATCACATTCACCTAAAATATAATCACTCCTTTTCACTATCTTCGCAAAAAGAAGCTACAAACAGTTTTGTCATACAGAGCAAAACGAAGTATCTCCCCTATTTGGAAAGAGATTCTTCACATTCGTTCAGAATGACAAAAGCAATACCTTAAATCAGCATGCGCACACTTATCAGCAACCCAACAATTGTGAACAACGGCGAGCAGTTCCAAGGCTCCATAGTAGTCAATGACGGCAGGATAACAGAGATTCTGCGCGGTGACGAGTTGCCACGCGCCGAGTGCGACGAGATTATAGAGGCCACGGGGCTTTACCTCATCCCGGGAGTGATTGATGACCACGTGCACTTCCGCGAGCCGGGTCTCACACACAAGGCAACCATTGCCACCGAGAGCCGCGCAGCGGCTGCCGGTGGCGTTACATCGTTCATGGAGATGCCCAATACCTCGCCACAAACAACAACCATCGGAGCTCTGAAAGAAAAATTCAAGATAGCAGCAAACGACAGTGTCATCAACTACTCGTTCTTCTTTGGTGCCACAAACAGCAATGTCGGCGACTTTGCAAAGCTCAACCCCAAGAACGTATGCGGCATAAAGCTCTTTATGGGTTCAAGCACAGGCAATATGCTCGTAGACAAGAGGTACGAACTTGAGAAAATCTTTGAGGAGGCCAACAGACTCGACATGCCGGTTGCCGTGCACTGCGAGGAGAGTGCCATAATTGCAGCCAACAGCGCTGCAATAAAGGAGCGCGAGGGCGATGACCCCGACGTAAGGTTCCACCCCGCAATACGCAGCGAGGAGGCCTGCTACCAGAGCACGGCAAGCGCCGTGGAGCTTGCAAAGAGATTCGGCACCCGCCTGCATGTGATGCACATAAGCACAGCCAGGGAACTTGAGTTGCTGACAACCGGGAACAGCTATGAAAAGAGAATAACAGCCGAGGCGACACCTGCGCACCTCACATTCTGCGACGAGGACTACGCCACATTGGGCACACGCATAAAGTGCAACCCTGCGATAAAGAGCGCTGCCGACCGTGCCGCACTGCGCCGTGCAGTGAATGACGGCAAGGTAGACCTCATAGGTACTGACCACGCACCACATCTGCCCGAGGACAAGAAGGGTGGCGCACTGAAGGCTGCATCGGGAATTCCCAGCATACAGTTCTCTCTGCTTGCCATGTTGAGGCTCGTGGACGAGAAGGAGATATCACTGGAGACACTGGTGGAGAAGATGTGCCACGCGCCTGCAAGGATATTCAACGTGAGCAAACGCGGATTCATTGAGAAAGGTTTCCATGCTGACTTTGTGCTGCTGAACCCCAACAGGCCACACACCGTTACTGCTGCCGACATCATCAGCAAATGCGGTTGGAGCCCCTTTGAGGGCGACACCTTCAACTGGGTAGTAGAGCAGACCTGGGTGAATGGCGAGTGCGTGTACAGAAACGGCAAGATAAACGAAGATGTGCGCGGCAAGGCGCTCAAATTCAACCGATGAAAAGAGAGATTTTCAACTACTCAATAGAAGAAGTAGCTCCACTCATAGACTGGAGCTACTTTTTGCACGCTTGGGGCATTACAGGCAAAAAAGAGAGCACACAGGCAAAAGAGGTTATTGCCGATGCCAAAGCGATGCTCCATGAACTTTCCGGCAGATACAGGACAAATGCAATTTTTGCGCTGTGCAATGCAAAAAGCGACGGTGACGACATTATAATTGAAGGTTGCCGTCTACCATTGCTGCGCCAACAGCACAGCACAGAGGGCGAATACAACCTCTGCCTGAGCGATTTCGTATCGCCCCACGGCGACAGGATTGGGCTGTTTGCAACAAGTGTGGAGAGCGGGTTCGGCAAAGAGTATGCAGATGACGACTACAAACGCCTGATTGCGCAGACACTTGCCGACCGACTTGCCGAGGCCACCGCCACCCTGCTCCACAAACAGGTGCGCACCAATGAGGAGCTATGGGGATATTCGCCCCACGAACAACTGACAACCGAGGAACTGCTTGCCGAAAGGAACCGGGGCATACGCCCCGCGGTGGGCTACCCCTCACTGCCCGACCAGAGCATAATATTCACGATAGACAAGTTGCTGGGGCTTGGCGAAGCCGGCATCGCGCTCACGCCGAACGGAGCCATGACACCACACGCAAGCGTGTGCGGCCTGATGATACACCACCCCGCGGCACGCTATTTCGCAGTAGGGAAAATAGATGATGCACAGTTGCACGACTATGCCCGCCGCAGAGGAGTGGAGCCCGAGGCCATAATAAAATTCCTTGCCAAGAACATTGGATAAGCTGTCTTCAAAGTGCAATAAAACACCTGAAAGAATAGATTATGTGCCGCATTTGCGCCATTAATGCCACGTGATGGGAGAAAATCCATAAAAAAGCGCTATATTTACAACGATAATTCAAACACTTACATTTATGTTAAGAAAAATTCTACACCCGCTTTACGTTCTGTACCAGGTACTTTTCGCCTGGTGGGCAGCACTCATTGTCGTTGCGATAACATCTATTGTAATAGACCTGTTCGGTCACTACCTGAAGGTAAAGAACGCCGACCACACGCCGGCCGTCATCTGGTGCAAGCTCACCTGCTGGATATTCCTTATCCCCGTGAAGGTTGTAGACCGCGACAAATATGTAAAGAAGGAGCAGAACTACGTGTTCGTCGCCAACCATCAGGGTATGTTCGACATCTTTGTGATGTACGGCTACGTGTGCAGACGTTTCAAGTGGATTATGAAAGAGTCATTGCGCAAGATACCGCTGCTCGGCAAGGCCTGCTATGACACCGGCCACATATTCGTGAACCGCGAGACACCGCAGAAAGATTTGTTGCGCAAATCAATAGCCATACTCAAGAGCGGCACATCAATGGGTATATTCCCCGAGGGCACACGCTGCCGCAAAGGCAAGATGGGCAAGTTCAAGAAAGGGGCGTTTGTCATTGCAAGCATGGCACAGGTACCGGTTCTGCCCATCACCATCGACGGTGCATACGACATTCTGCCCAAGGGTTGCAAGTGCCTGCACTGGTCGCCCGTGACATTGACATTCCACGCACCCATCGAATGCAACGGCCGCGACGGCGAAAGCGTGGAGCGCATGATGCACGAGGCCGAGACTGTAATTGCAGACACACTCTACAAGAACAAATAATTACTAAAACCAATAACACTATGAAAAAAATTCTTTCAGCACTGCTTTTGACAGTGCTCATCGCACCCCAGGCCATGGCCGACGAGGGAATGTGGCTGTTGCAGCTGATGCGCCAGCAGAACCTCAAGGACAAGATGGCCGAGGCGGGCTTGCAGATACCGGTAGACGAAATCTATTCACCCGAGGCTCCATCGTTGAAGGATGCCATAGGCATCTTCGGTGGCGGATGCACAGGCGAGGTTGTATCACCCAATGGCCTTGTGCTGACAAACCACCACTGCGGTTTCAGCTTCATCCAGCAGCTGAGCACCGTCGAGCACAACTACCTTCACAACGGTTTCTGGAGCCAGAGCTACGAGGAGGAGTTGCCTTGCGAAGGTATAGCATTCACATTCGTAAAGGAGATTAAGGATGTTACTGCCGAAATCAATGCACGCGTTGCCGATGGCCGCCTGAGCGACGAGGCATCGTTCCAGCGCGATGCTCTTGCAGCAATCGCAAAGGAGCTTTTCGAGGCCGACAACATCGAGGGCAAGGAGCACATGTACCCACAGTTGCTTCCATACTTTGAGGGCAACAGGTACTACCTCGTCTACTACAAGAAGTACACCGACGTGCGCCTTGTGGGAACACCCCCCAACTCAATAGGCAAGTTCGGCGGTGAGACCGACAACTGGATGTGGCCACGCCACACCGGTGACTTCTCGGTGTTCCGCATCTATGGCGACAAGAACGGTAACCCCGCCGCATACAGCAAGGAGAACGTTCCCCTGAACACACCAAAGCACCTGAACATCTCACTTGCAGGCTTTGAGCCCAATGACTATGCAATGATTATGGGCTTCCCCGGCAGCACATCGCGCTACCTCACAGGCGACGAGGTGAAACAGCGTATGTTCCAGGAGAACGAGCCACGCATCGCAATGCGCGACGTCACCCTCAACATCATCCGCGAGGAGATGGCAAAGAGCGAGGAGATTGCAATCAAGTATGCCAACAAGCAGGCACGCATAAGCAACTATTGGAAGAACTCAATCGGCATGAACAAGGCCATTGTAGACAACAAGGTTGTTGAGACAAAGCTTGCCGAAGAGGCTGCATTCAAAGCCTGGGCACAGAAGAACGGCAAGAGCGAGTATGCCGGTGTCGTTGAGAAAATCAACGCTTGTGTTGAGGAGGCAAACCGCACCACATACCTCACCACACTTGCAACAGAACTCATCAGCTGTGTAGAGTTCATTCAGCGCAACCTCTATGCCGACAACAGCAAGATGTTCGATGAGCCAGCAATCATCAAGGACCAGATGAACGCCATCTACAACTGGCTCTACAACCGCGACTACAACCACCAGATTGACCGCCGCATTGCCAAGGAGGTTCTGCCACTCTACTTCAGCCTCACACAGCCCGAGGAGCGCGATGCACACCTCAACGGGATGTATGCAAAGTACAAGGGCAACCTCGAGAAGTATATCGACTATGTATATGACAACTCAATCCTCTCGAGCAAGAAGAATTTCGACAGCTTCATGAAGAAGCCTTCGCTCAAGAAGTTCGAGAAAGACCCCGCAATGCAGTTGCGCTCGGCTGTCTTCAGGACATACAGAGCACTGGTAGCCAAGGAGGGTGAATTGGCAAAGGTTATCAACCCATTGCACAGAACATACCTCAAGGGACTGATGGAGATGACTGACGGCCCCGTATACCCCGATGCCAACTTCACAATGCGCCTCACATACGGTAACGTAAAGCCTTACAACCCCAAGGATGGTGTCACCTACAACTACTACACAACCCTCAAGGGCGTGATGGAGAAGGAAGACCCCACAAGCAGCGAGTTCACCGTGCCTGCACGCTTGAAGGAGCTCTACGAGGCAAAGGACTTTGGAGAGTACGCACTCCCCAGCGGCGAGATGCCCGTTGCGTTCCTCACAACCAATGACATCACCGGCGGTAACAGCGGTAGCGGTGTACTCAACGCACGCGGCGAACTCATTGGCCTTGCATTCGACGGCAACTGGGAGTCACTCAGCGGCGACATAAACTTCGACGACAACCTGCAGCGCTGCATCAACGTCGACATCCGCTACGTACTCTTCATCATCGACAAGTTCGGCGGCTGCAACCGCCTCATCGACGAAATGAACATCGTGAAGTAAGAGATTATTAAAAACTGATATAAAAGATGGATAGTTCCACAAACGAGGACTATCCATCTTTGCTTTAATCAAATTCTAATTCGACAACTGAAATTGTCGAATTAAAGAGGAGAAGAAATTCACTTCGCATACGCCCCATTATGAGAACGTGCCGTTTGAAATCCCTGATTCGTGGGAGTGGACAACTGTGGATACTATTGCTAAATCTATATTGTATGGAGTTAGTGAATCTGCAAAGAGTTGTGGTAAATACAGACTCTTGCGCATTACAGATATTCAAAACAACAACGTACAATGGGAGACTGTTCCATATACTGATTTTGACACAAATAAAGCGGAGTCGTATTTGCTTAATGACGGCGATATTCTATTTGCAAGAACTGGTGCAACAGTTGGCAAGTCATATTTAGTACAAGGATTAAAAGAAGAAGCAATATATGCCTCTTACTTAATTCGAGTTCAGACTTATGATGCTGTTTTATCTCAATATGTCAAGTTTTACTTTGAATCAGGTTATTATTGGGAACAAATAGTGCAAGAATCAGTCGGAGTAGGACAGCCCAATGTAAACGGGACTATTTTGGGTAATCTGAATATTCCAATACCACCAATTCATGAACAAAGTAGAATAGTTTCTGAACTTTCAAAATGGATGGGTATAATAGATGTAATCGAGCAAAGGAAAATTGATTTGCAAACTGTAATTAAAGAAGCAAAATCAAAGATACTTGACTTGGCGATTCATGGTAAGTTAGTACCACAAGACCCGAATGATGAGCCAGTGTCGGAACTTCTCAAACGCATCAATCCCAAGGCGGAAATCACTTGTGATAACGGGCATTATCAGAACTTGCCTGGTTCGTGGTGTGTTGCGCCCATGGGAATGCTGTGTTCTTTAAGCGACGGAGAGAAGCAAACAGGTGTAGAAAGAATAAATCTTGATGTCAAATATTTGAGAGGTGAGCGTGATGCCAAAACTCTAACAGTAGGTAAGTTCACACCAGCAAATTCACTTCTGATATTGGTTGATGGAGAAAATTCTGGAGAAGTTTTCAGGACTCCAATTGAGGGTTATCAAGGCAGTACTTTCAAGCAACTGTCTATAAAAGATGATATGAATACAAACTATGTCCTGCAAGTTATAAACTTACATCGTAAGACACTGAGAGAAAATAAGGTCGGCTCTACAATTCCACATCTGAACAAAAAACTGTTTAAAGAAATAGAAGTGCCTATTCCTCCTTATAAAGAACAACAAAGGATAGTCGAAGCAATAAATCTTGCATTCAAGTATCTTGATACAATATTGGAGAGCCTATAAACTCTCCATTATTGCGTCTAATTTATCAAATAATTTTTCTATTGTATCAATTATTCGTTTTTGTTCCGAATATGGAGGAATATAAAGTTCCATTGATAAATACTTGTCAAGAATAAGATTATGCAGA
>JAZTXR010000015.1:0-5983 GCA_045636545.1 Bacteroidaceae bacterium | reverse complement strand
ATCTCATTCTCGTATTTTTCTTCCAACGAGAAAAAATGATTACCTTTGTCTGTGCAATGATAGATAAAACAAGCGTTCTTTGTGGCTGTTGTAGGGTATGTGCAAGAGATTAAAGATGCTGTTTCTACCAACTTTCCCTTCCATAAAAAGGCAACGGATAGGTAGCATTTCTTTCTCTAATACCCACCATATATGGCTCCTTCTGCCGAAATTAGAAATATGGCGGGATAACACAAAAATGGTATAAGTACCAACCACTTATCATATTTTGCCCTCATTCTGCCATTTTTACGCAAGTTCTTTGTATCTTTGCAGATAATTTTGTTTTTTGATTTTTTTGAATTTTATGAAAAGACTTTATAGCATTGTCGCTGCCGTGTCGGCAGCTTTGGCCATGTGGTCGTGCGGGCCTGCCGAGATGGAGTATACACAGGAGTTTACATTGCAGAGCCTTTATACGGTCAACAAGGCTACGGTAATGCCCGAGTTCAGCGATACGTTCCTGTTTGTCAAGAACCTGGCCGAGTTTGACCTTAAGACCGGCGACCGTGCGATGCTGCTCATGCATTACTACTATGATGCCTACAGCGGCAAGCAACCGCAGTGGACCGTGGAAAAGGTGGTAAAGAGAATCCCTGTATATCCTTTGTCGGCAATGGCCGATGTGGACACCGCAATGTACAAGACACCTATTACCGGCCTGCAGCCTCTCAACTTTTTTAACGATTTCGATGCCTTGACATGGGTATGGAAGGAGAAACAGAACATCTGCATAAAGTACAAGGCTGTCGAGGAAGGGGCATCATACGCTATGGCTGTACGTGGTGTCAAGGATGGGGCTGTTGAGCTTGAACTCTTTGTCGATGCCCGCGAAGCCGAGAAAGAGATTGCTACGCTGCTGACATTTGATATCAGCAACATCAAGGATTACCTTACCGATGAGCAGAAGGCTCTTTTGCCTGCGGGACAGAAGATAAAGACAAAGATATTTACCAAGCGTGTGAAGAATGGCGTTCTCGAGGATTGGGGAATAGACGGTAACTACATCGTTAATTATTGATTCTGTATGGACAAACGGGTTTCCAACATAAACATAAAGAACAGACGTGCCTCGTTCGACTACATCTTTACCGAGACCTTCACGGCCGGTCTGGTGCTGACGGGTACGGAGATAAAATCGATAAGGCAGTCAAAGGCGAGCCTTGTCGATACCTACTGCACCTTCATAAACAACGAGCTGTGGGTGAAGAATATGCATGTAGCCGAGTATTTCTATGGTTCGTACAACAACCACTCGGCAAGACGTGACCGCAAGCTGCTGCTTGACCGCAAGGAACTGCGCAAGCTGCGCCAGGCGGTGAAGAACCCTGGTTTCACCATTGTGCCAACAAGGCTTTTCATCAACGAGAAGGGGCTTGCCAAGCTGGTTATAGCCTTGGCACGTGGTAAGCACGAGTATGACAAGCGCGAATCCATCAAGGCGCGCGACGACAAGCGCGAGATGGACCGCATAAGACGTAATTTCTGATAAACGATGATTTGCTCTATCCTGCTCCAGGGATAGGGTAAATGTTTTTTTACAATGACAATAAAGGAAGCTTTAGAAAACAGAATACTGGTGCTTGATGGTGCAATGGGTACCATGGTGCAACGTTATGGGCTGGGCGAGGACGACTACCGCGGCTCATTGCTTACCGGGCACGATAGGCTGCTGAAAGGCAACAACGATATTCTGGTGCTCACGCGCCCCGATGTGATACGCGAGATACATACTCGCTACTTGGTCGCGGGTGCCGACATCATTGAGACATCGACATTCAACGCCAACCGCATATCCCAGGCCGAGTATGGCTGCGGACACCTGTGTGTCGAGATAAACCGCCGCGCGGCCGCAATGGCGCGCGAACTGGCCGACAACTTTTCCACTCCCGAAAAACCACGCTTTGTGGTGGGTTCGGTGGGCCCCACAAGCCGCACCTGCTCCATAAGTCCCGATGTCGAGGATTCCGCGCAGAGGAACATTACCTTTGACATGCTTGCCGATGCCTATCGCGAGCAGATGATTGCGCTCATAGAGGGTGGTGTGGATGCACTGTTGTGCGAGACAATCTTTGACACACTCAACGCCAAGGCGGCGCTTTATGCCGCCGATGAGGCTTGTGTGGCAGCGGGGCGCGACGTGCCGGTGATGCTCTCCTTCACCATTGCCGACAAACAGGGACGTATACTCTCGGGGCAGACGATAGAGGCCTTTGTGGCATCGGTGGTTAACCGCAACCTTTTGTCGATAGGCTTGAACTGTTCTTTTGGTGCAAGGGAGATGAAGCCTTTCCTCAAGCGCTTGAGCGAGATTGTTCCCTGCTATGTGAGTGTCTACCCCAATGCGGGCTTGCCCAATGAACTTGGAGGGTATGACCAGACACCTGCAGAGATGGCTGCCATTGTGCGCGAGTACATTGACGAGGGGCTTGTGAACATTGTGGGTGGTTGCTGTGGAACAACCGATGAGTTCATCGCTCTTTTTCCACCAATGACCGACGGTGTGCAGCCACGCCGCCCTGTGGCAAAGCCGGCCGAGCTGTGGCTGTCGGGGCTTGAGCGTTTGGTGGTCAACAGCAGCATGAATTTCATCAACGTGGGTGAGCGCTGCAATGTGGCGGGTTCGCGCAAGTTCCTGCGCCTGATAAATGAGAAAAAGTATGGCGAGGCACTCGACATTGCCCGCAAGCAGGTTGAGGATGGTGCACAACTTATTGATATAAATATGGATGACGGCCTGTTGGATGCACGTGCCGAGATGACAACGTTCCTGAATATGCTTGCAGGGGAACCGGATATTGCACGCGTGCCGGTGATGGTCGATTCGTCCGACTGGAACGTCATACGTGCCGCCTTGAAGTGTGTGCAGGGACGTACAGTGGTAAATTCCATTTCTCTCAAGGAGGGCGAGGCACTGTTCCTGGAGCATGCCATTGAGGCGCGCCGTCTTGGTGCGGTAGTTGTGGTTATGGCTTTTGACGAACAGGGACAGGCTACCACATACGAACGCAAGATTGAGGTCTGTGGCCGTGCTTTTGAACTCTTGACAAAAAAGGCCGGCTTTGAGCCGTACGAGATAATTTTTGACCCTAACATACTGGCCGTGGCAACGGGTATCGATGAACACGCTGCATACGGCATAGACTTCATAAGTGCCTGCGCATGGATAAAGGAGAACCTTTGTGGGGCGCACATAAGCGGTGGCGTGAGCAACCTCTCGTTCTCGTTCCGCGGAAACAATTATGTCCGCGAGGCGCTGCATGCAGTTTTTCTCTACCACGCGATAGCCGCGGGCATGGATATGGGTATTGTCAATCCGCAGACAGCCGTGCAGTACGATGATATTCCGTTGTCTTTGCGCAGTGTGCTCGAGGATGTGGTGCTTAATCGTACGCCCTATGCCACTGAACGCCTCATTGCAATGGCTGGCGAGCTCAAGGAGCAGGGTGTGGCCGTGCAGCAGGCGGCCGATGATGTCTGGCGTGAACAGCCGGTGGAGAAGCGCCTCGAATGGGCTTTGCTCAAGGGCTGCGGCGAGCATCTTGCCGTTGACCTTGACGAGGCGGTGGCAAAATATGGTACGGCGGTGGATGTGATAGGCGGGCCACTGATGGATGGAATGGCTGCCGTGGGCGAGCTTTTCGGTCTGGGAAAGCTGTTTCTGCCTCAGGTGGTGAAGGCTGCCCGTACAATGAAGCAGGCTGTCGCCTTGTTGCAACCGTTGATAGAACAGTCGAAGAGTGACAATGTGAAGCCTGCCGGAAAGGTGCTTGTTGCGACGGTGAAGGGCGATGTGCATGACATTGGCAAGAACATTGCAACAGTTGTCATGGGCTGTAACGGGTATGAGGTCATCGACCTTGGCGTTATGGTCCCTCCCGAGAGGATTGTGGCGGCTGCAATAGAGCATAAAGTGGATATTGTGGCGCTCAGCGGTCTTATAACACCGTCGCTCGAGGAGATGATAACCGTTGTAAAAGAACTGAAACGTGCGGGCGTGGACGTGCCTGTGATGATTGCGGGTGCAACGACAAGCCCGTTGCACACGGCCTTGAAGATTGCCCCGCTCTATGACGGTGCGGTGGTACACGTGAAGGATGTGTCGCAGAACGTGGTTGTGGCTGCCGAGCTGCTTGGCAGTGAGGAGCGCCGTGAGGCCTTCATGGCGGATTTGAGGGAGTCGCAGGCCGCTTTGTGCAGCACTACCGTGCAAAGGAGTGCCGATGCGTTGCGTTCGCTCGACGAGGCGCGTGCCAACAAACCCAACCTGTTCGGGTAACAATCAAATATATTAATATAAATCAATAAATAAAACACTATGGAAACGTTGATTCAATTTTGTCTTGACCATCTGAATTATTGGACAGTGACACTCTTTATGGCCATTGAGAGCTCTTTCATTCCTTTCCCCTCTGAGGCTGTCGTTCCCCCTGCAGCGTGGAAGGCTGCTGTCACCGGTGAGATGAATGTGGTTCTTGTTGTTCTATTTGCAACGCTCGGAGCACTTATTGGTGCATTCATTAACTACTATCTTGCAGTGTGGTTGGGGCGTCCAATCGTCTACAAGTTCGCGAACAGCCGTCTGGGACACATGTGTCTCATAGATGAGGCCAAGGTGCAGAATGCCGAGAGGTATTTCGACAAGCATGGTGCCATTTCAACCTTTGTGGGTCGCCTTGTACCTGCTGTCCGTCAGCTCATTTCAATACCTGCAGGTCTTGCACGTATGGGACTTGGCCGTTTTGTGCTCTATACATCATTGGGTGCCGGAGTGTGGAATGCAATCCTTGCAGCGCTCGGTTACTATATGGCATCAATACCCGGCCTGCAGACCGAGGAGGCTGTGATGAACAAGGTGAAGGAGTATAGCAGCGAGATTGGCATTGTGTTTGTTGTCCTGGCTGTGTTCATTGTGGCTTATCTGGCATACAAGGGACTGAAGAAGAAATGATATTCTTTAAGCAGCTTCTTGGATAAAACATTTGAAGCACCCGGAGAGGGGTATGACTTTTAATTTTTAACTGATTGATATTCAGTGTTAGTTTTTACGAAAAACGCTAAATCCTACATATAAGGCTACATGATGGTCGTAAATAAGCCAACTAACTACGAATGCAAAGATATATAAATCTTTCCAAAGTAAAGCACTGAAATCAAAGTTCTTCCGCTTGGAAGAATATACTGACAAAAGAGGCGTATGCGCGGTAAACATAAAACCGTACATACGCTTCTTTTTATCATATTAAGTATCACTACTTTACATTAATTAGTATTATATATATTGGGGTGTATAATAATCACCTCAAAATACTAACAGTATCGCCTTTACAACAATATAATGGACTGAAAATCCATTTTTTACCACAAATATCAAAAGAATCCTACGATTGAGTTGACTTCAATCGTTCGAACTTGTGTATAATCTGGTTATAGACTATATGAAACACAGATTTAGCCATTATTAGTTTTTAGATGTCGAAAAAATGCCAAGTCTGTATCATGGTATTTGGCAAATTATTGATTTTGGGTATTGGCATAGGTGTTCTAAAAGATGAATACTTCATCAGCGTCCTCGGCAATTGTTAGCCTTTTTAACACATATAGTTTCCTTCATATAATGAAATTTACACAAGGTCTCAAAAAATATTGTTTATATGATACAGATTATCCACCAAGATAATTTTATTCCTGCAAATAATCTGTATCATTCAAAATTTCTTATAAATCCAAATAGTCTTGAATTAGCCATCCGCATTTGTTCACCGTCACTTTATAATAACGACCTGTCATAAGGCGCATATCAGTAGTAAAGTAAGGTGCAAACGAATTAGATGGCAAACTCTCAACAAATCTTTTCAAACTCATAAATAAAGCATCTGTTTCCTTGTCAGGATTATCTGGCAACAAAAGTTCTAGCGTATAAGTAACTTTTGTACTTCTTGGA
>JAZTXR010000014.1:0-37536 GCA_045636545.1 Bacteroidaceae bacterium | reverse complement strand
GTGGCCAGCGATTCCATACATTGAAGTAGTGGAAGAGGCTCTTTGTTTTGGTTGGATAGACAGCACCCTCAAGCGGTTGCCAGATGGCCGACTGGCTCAACGCCTATCGCCACGCCGACCCAAAAGCCATTGGACGCAACTGAATATAGATAGGTGTATAGATCTTGAAAATAGAGGTCTAATGACCGAGGCTGGCAGACAAGCTGTTGAGAAGGCATTTGAGTATGAGATTGTCTCTCCAGATTCTGAGATTAGTAAGCGGATGCAAGAGGAGAATAAACTCAAACGGCCTGGGATGTATGAATAAAAGGCATATTGGGATAATAAGAATGGAGAAATTTCATTCCAGGACCCGATTTATGCATACTGACTGAAGACGGAGTATTTTGCAAAGTAAATGTAAAATTATCAACTTTTATGAAAAAGAACCATTCTTTATTATTAAATGATTTCCTTGAAACAAATAATCTAGAAAATTGCAAATCTCCACGGTTGGAGCTAGCAATAGAATCTATTATGGATGGCAATACTCCTCCGCACATTTCATATCATCTAGATAATTTACTATACGAAGCTTTTGAGACAATTCCTCGTGACAATCAAGAAAGACATCTATTGCGATTTACTAGTTTTCCTCCTCAAAAAGATGTGAATGGTAAAGAATTAGAATGGGATGAAAGTAGATGCCCCATTATTAAGGACATCAAAAATAATACAATTACTCTATCCTCTCCTAAAGGGTTTAATGACCCTATGGATCCATCTATTAAAATATGGATTGAAGGTCGGAAACATGGGAATAAAATAGACAGAACCTGTTATAGATTATTGGAAAAATCATTAGACAACATTCGTATTTGCTGTTTGGTTGACCAAAATTTAAACAGAAGTAGATTATATTCCTATTTTAATCAAGATAAGGAACATAATCCTTTGATGTGGGCACATTACGCAGACAGCCATAAAGGAGTTTGTATTCAATATAAAATCACTCCTTCAAACTTGAAGGATACTAAAGAACGAGTAGTACGCTTACTTGATGTTGATTACAGTAAGTCTTTTTCAATAAACGCTAAAACGCCATTCATTGATTCTCTAGTAGTGAAATCCAAATATTGGCAATACGAGAAGGAAACTCGCTTGGTAATGTATTCTCGCAAAGAAGAGGAGAAGTATTGCCAATTACCAAATTTTGAAATAGAAGCAGTGTATATGGGCTATAAGATTAATCACAAGCAACGTGATTGTTTAAAACGACTATTAGGAGCTAGTTCAATAAGATTATATCAAATGGGGTTCTTTAAAGATGACATAGCTAAAATGGATGCACATGAGATTACCTTAAAGTAGTACAGCACTATCGTATAACTACAAAACTATGGCTCTGACTCCAACCTCGGTTTCAGAGCCGTTTTTGTACCTTTTTGAGGTAAAAAATGCGATTTTTTGCAAGTTTTTGTACCTCGGATTTTGATATTCAAGAAATTACACTTACTTTTACATTCCAAAATGGAGGTACAAGGCGAAAAGCGTGTTGAAAATCACTAACTTACACATTCTCAACGACTTGCCAAATGAGTAGTTGTACCTTTTAGAGTGCTAAATGGCTGATTGATAATCATCTACACTTTCTGCATCGGAATTACCGCTATTGTTTCCTGCCACTGAGTTCTTTTCATAACCCAGATGAACATCCATTTCACCTTCAAGCATCTTTTCCAATACTTGTGAGTGAAGCTGTTTGAGGAACTTACTCACATCAGCTTCTGTTTTAAATTGGCTGAGGAATTCTTTGCTCAGCATTACATCGGGGACAACTTTGTTACGTTCTAACATAATTTTATCTTTTTACAAAATTAATAATAAAGAAAATACGAAACTCATTTCTGAATCCCGTATTCTACATTTACACAAAATTATGTATAGTGCCTATTGTACTAATATCTTCTGAATCTCATTTTCCTCAAATTTCAACAATTTATTTGTGGCCTTTTGCAGATTACTTTTTTCTGAATGAATAAATCCTATATCCATTATTCTTGAAGCACATATATTCTCTAGTTCTTGAAATGTACAGTTTGAATTTAGTTTAATCTCTAAATCTTTTATAAAATTGCCTGGGAATACATCTAGATTAATCTTTTGAAGTTCATTATAATACGCTATTGAGTCCTTGATGTAAGAGACAATGTTATTATCACCTTGAGAAATTCTTATTTTAATTCCACAAATCAATATTAAATCATTTACATACTCTCCATATTGTTTCAATACATGTTGATAGCAACTAATGTATTCTATTTCATTTTCATTCAAATTATCACCGGACAGATACAAATCAAAACTATAACCTTGCATCTCAATATCCTTGTTTAAATTCATTAGATAGCCCATTGCCTTAAGACAATCTCCATTCGCAATATTATTTGCTGCAATCATGGTTTCTTGGAAATTTAGTACTCGGTAATTTGCATCTAATTGTTTTCTTAGTCCCTCTAACCAAACCTGCTTTACCTGATACTTAAGAATGTTATTTTGAGTTTTTCTTGTATCTTCGTTATCATCCTTATTCCAAGCTCTTGTGCGATACAGTACAAACATTGTAATAATAGAGCCTATAAGAGTTCCATAATACCCCAACCAACCATCAATGCTTCCGTTAATAGTAGCACCAACAGAAACTCCCAAAACGATATAGTTTATCAATATCGGAGAAATCAATAATATTACCAATATAAACCAGTCTAACTTTCTCATTGTATTTATATTATTCTCCACAAATGTGGAATTTGTTTAATAATTTAAAGATAAAGGAAAGGTATCTTTACATTATAGTAAATTACTTTACTGTGTCAAAAACACTCTCCAATTACCATCCTTTTCACCACGCTCAACATACTTCTTTTAAATGAGTTGCTCGAGTAGTTATTATATGCTGCTTATTCAATCCTCACCATATCTGCCAACTGAACAAAATAATCATTTGACCAGATGTCCAGTTCTTTCGGATTGCGCACAAAAGGAAGCACATCCTCTTTTACTTGCTTTATATCAGCTGTAGAAAGACGTTCCTTGAGTTTCTCCTTGAATAGTTCAGGAGTAATATCTTCTTTGTTGAACTGCTTGCATCTTTCATACAAATGTGCAAAATCAAGTGGTACATTATGGCGTACATACCATTCAAAGTCGTACCAATCGCGGCCCTTTACCCTGTTTTTCCATGCACGATATACCAGGGCATGCATCTTACCGGCAAATAAATCGGGCAGGGTGAAGCAGCGGGTCATAAATGAATGAGGCTGCAACAACAGTTTCTGCTCGGTCTTAAAATTCAATGGAGGACAAGTGTCAACCTCTATCTTGATTTTTATAGACTTCTCTGTTTGAAACATAACATCATAGACATCGGTATTGTCCTTTAGAAAGGCAGACTCAACCTTGCCGAAATTCTTCTTATCCTTCTTCTTGATTTCTACCTCACGTCCTACCAAAGCAAATGCATCAACAATGGGTTGGAGATATTTGCTGAAATCAAACGCATCATCCTGTGCGAGTAGAGAAAAGTCCATATCTTCACTGAAACGTTGCAACCCATGAAAAATTCTCAAACAAGTACCGCCATAAAACGCAGCCGATTCAAAAAAGCCTCCGGCATACAATCCGGCAAGTATCACTTGTTGGTTCACTTCAAATATTGCGTTTCTTTTATGTTGCTCAGTAGTCAAATCATAACGGGAGAGCATATTCTCAAATATCTCATTCTTCATCGTCTAAGGAATTTTAATAGTGTAGAAATAGAATCGGCCTTTTTGCCAACCTTTATATAATCTTCGAAAATGGAGGTGCCCATCTTGTAGAACTCGTCCATATCCATACGAATATCCTGTTCAAGATATATCTCCACGTCCTTCATATAACGAAGATTCACTTTTGAAGAGTTTGCAATCAAATCGCATAAAGCCTTTTCGGGCGAAGCCATAAGAAAAGCATAATCACCCTTATGAATACTCCTTACTCCAACCGCGAATGCAGTTCTTGAAATATAATCATATTCGAAGATACCAACCGGAGTATCAAAATTCCTTGAATGCTTGATGGTCATTGATTGGTGTGTATATACAGCCTCTGGAATAAGTCCATAGTGTCTCAGTGCCGACGACATTGAAATATACGACGGTGCATAGAGGTGATTTGCTATCAATTCTGTAGATAGCATCTTGCCCGAAAACTCAGGATTCAGCACATACAAACCACGCTTTAACCTGATAATGTATCCCTGATTCTCAAGCCAAACAACCTTTTTCTCAGGCGACTTCAACTCCGGAAACAACGATGCTATCACCGATGTTGTCACCGGCACATTACCAATATTGTTCAAATTCATATCCATATAGGCTGCTTATATCCATTGTTTACCGCAAATATAGCAAATATTTGAACAATAAAAGAAATTTGAGTTCTTTTTGTGTTCAAATATTTACTTATTTCAAAAGCACGGCCTTCTGGATTACAAAGAATATACATACTGACAAATCGGTCGCACGATATTACTGTTTTGTCAGTGTGTTTATAGCAACTTGGTCCTTACGTTAACGTCTGTCTGACGAAAACTCTTGGAAGATTGTCGGTTGATTGTAGTAAACTTTGCCGAAAACATATGCCATTACAAAAAAATCAGTAATTTTGTCTTGGGTGATTGTGGCGATAATCCTGTTTTGTATGGATTCACAGCTTTGAATTCAATGGTTTTGTCGCAATAGTCAAGTTACCAAAAAAATAATTTGTTGGACTCACGTTGTTTGTCCTTGCCTATAATTTGTTCAGATGATTACACGCTGTTATCTTGAAATAACCAATATCTGCAACCTTGACTGTCTATTCTGCCCAAAGACTGCAAGGGAAAAACGTTCGCTCACACCGCAGGAGTTTGACTTGCTTACCGAGAAGTTGCGTGGCAGGATAAAATTCCTCTATTTCCATCTGATGGGCGAGCCGCTGTTGCACCGCCATTTGCCCGAGTTTATTGTGGCGGCACGTGAGAAAGGCTTTATACCGGTGCTGACAACCAACGGTACGCTGCTGTCGCGCGCGCAGGCTGTGATGGATGCCCGTCCGCACAAGGTGCAGGTGTCGTTGCACTCGCACGAGGGGAATGGCAAGGAGAACCCCGAGGTGTATGTGGGCGATGTCATGCGTTTCTCTCTTGAGGCGGCTGCAAAAGGTATAATTATGGTGCTGCGCCTTTGGAATCAGGGCGGGTATGACAAGGAGAACGGGCATTTGCTTGATATTGTGGCTGAGTATGCTCCACGGCCGTGGGTGCAGCGCCACGATGGTTGGCGCATTGCAGAGAATATCTATATCGAGTATGGCCGTAAATTCGAGTGGCCCGAGGAGGAAAGACCCGAGAATGCCGGGGAAGAGGCTTTCTGCTATGCACTGCGCAACCAGATTGGTGTGCTTGTTGACGGAACGGTGGTGCCTTGTTGTCTTGACAGTGCCGGGGCTGTGAATCTCGGCAATCTCTTTGAACAGGAGCTTGACGAGGTGCTTGCATCGCCACGTGCAAGGGCTATTTATGATGGCTTTACAAAGCACAAGGCAATTGAGCCGCTGTGCCGCCGTTGCGGGTATGCCGCTGTGATAAAGAAACTGCTTGATCGTGGATAAGGTTAACAGCACTTTGTGCGCTTGAACCTTGGCTATGAGGCGACATTCTCGCACTCCTTTGTAAACCTAAAGGTTCAGCCGTCGCAAGCAACACTCGCCCGTGTTGCCGTTGTAAAGGCTCGAGTAAACTTGGCTTAACTCACTTGCACAAGTTTTCTCCTTTCCCTTTTCCATTTTCAGTTTGACTATAAAAGTCTTGTTATTGCATCCTGGTATTTGCGTGAGATGGGGATGCTTTCGTAATTCTCCTGCTTCAATTCGGCAACAATGATGCCTGCGTTGTCCCGGTGTACTATCTTTATGTATGTTGGGTTTATGAAATAGGACCTGTGGCAGCGCACGAGTCCGCGTTTTGCGAGTGTCTCTTCAAGTGCTTTCATTGATGAACGCAGAATGAATTTCTTTGCTCTTCCTTGGTCTTGGTAGTGTATCTGCACGTAATTTTCTTCCGATTTTATAAAGATGACAGCTTCGGGGGCTATTACAAGGCGCAGTTTCTTGTACTCGTCATAGAAACGTATCAGGGAACTGTCGTCGACGGGTGTCTTCTCCTCGTCGTTCTTTGCGTATAGTTCGTATCCCAGCCACAGGATGCAGTAGGGGTAAATGGCGGTTGTTGCCATGAGTACTATTATTGTTCCTGAAATTTCAAAATAGGAGACTGGCTCTTTCAGCATCAGTGTGATGTAGAGTGCCGAGAATAGAGCTGCTATGATCATCTCGGCAAAGCACCATAGTGCGTAGGTGGTGCGTGAAATCTCCTTGTATCTGCCTATGAGGAATAACATGCCTCTTGTGATGGAGGTCGATACAAGGGTAATGCAGAATATGATGCTTGTGTTGAATGCGAAACTTGCGTGTGGCATGTCAAGGAGTCTGTGAATGCCGAGCGGCTTGTAGAATGTTATGAATATCAGAACAAATATTGGTATCACCAATGAGTGGATAATGGTGCTCATGCCACCCAAAATTAAATTTTTCTTCATATTTTGGTACCTGAAATTGCAGGTACAAAGATAAGCAATATTTGTCAAATTCCCCCTAAACATGTGCTTTTATCCCTAAATAAGTGTTTTTGTCCCAAATCATCCGTACCTGTAACAATTATTGTGTGCTGAAATTTCAGCGTGGTAATTTTGCATCAAAATTATCAAAAGGATATAAAATGAAAAAGATGAAGATAACGGCACTTGGTGATTCGTTGACACGTGGAGTGGTGCTTAATGAGAAGAACAGGTATTCGGTTCTGGATGGTAGCTTTATTGATATAATAAGTAAAAGGTTTGGTCTTGACATTATCAATTATGGCAAGTTCGGTTGCACGATTGATTTTGGGCAAAGGGTGATTGAACGCCATGCCGGTGAGGTTTCTGCATCCGATTACACACTGTTGGAGTTCGGCGGTAACGATTGTGACTTCAATTGGGGCAAAATTGCCGATAGCCCCGATGTGGAACATAACCCCAAGACATTGCTCGATTCCTTTAAAGAGCAATTCTGTACTCTGATAGAGAAGGTGCGTTCTTTGGGCTCGAAGCCGGTGATTATCTCTTTGCCTCCAATAGACTCCGAGTATTATTTCTCTTTTATAAGCCGTTTCATGAACAGTGAGCAAAGGGATAATGTCTTTTCTTGGCTGGGTGGTGATATAAATGTCATAAGCCGTTGGCACGAAATGTACAACAGGGCGCTGTTTGAGATTTCAAGGTTGATGGTTGTGCCCATTATTGATATAACAACCCCCTTTGATAAATGTCAGGGGGCAATGAGAGATTTGTTCTGTCTTGATGGCATACACCCTAATGCCGAGGGACACAAGCTCATAGCTGATTCCATAGCGGAACATAGTGTCATTTGGCAGTGAGATGAGAAAACTGTCAAAAAAACGGGCATACATAGCTATATATCCGCTTATTTTGACTAATTTAGAAGCATGAACACAAAATAGACAAGTTTTATGAATCAGGTTTACCGTCGATTGAAAAAGATGAGGGAGAAGTATATCGACACTGTGGCGAAATTATATGAATATGCCGTAACGGTGTACTCCAAAAAGACATATACGCAGTGGTACGATACAAAGGAGGGCTCTTATACTTATGCCGCATTCAAGAATGAGTGCGATGCATTGTCAAAAGTGCTTACACAGTATGGTATTGGAGCCGGTGATAAGGTTGCCATTCTATCAACCAATATGCCCAACTGGTCTGTGGCGTTCTTCTCAACGGTTGTCTTTGGCCGCATATCCATTCCCATACTTCCCGACAGTTCGGCAAATGAGGTGACGAACATCATAAATCACTCCGAGAGCAAGGTGCTCTTTGTCGCAAAGAAGATGCTGGGTAAGGTGTCTCAGGAGGTGATGGATAAAATGACACTTGTCATTGAACTGGATACGCTTGAAATAATCAAGGCCGACGAAGAGAAATTTACATGTGATGGGCGCACATCTGTTCCTACCCCCGATGAGATTGCCACCATAATATACACGTCCGGTACAACCGGCAGTGCAAAGGGTGTGGTGTTGAGCCACCGTAACCTTGCATCTAATGTCATCACCTGCTACCACTCCTGCAAGAGGACAGAGAAAGACCGTTGGTTGTCTATCCTGCCTATGGCACACACGCTTGAGATGACGTTGGGAATGCTCTATCCTATGTACACCGGCTCAACGGTCTATTACTTGCCCAAACCGCCTGCAGCACCGCTTCTGCTCAAGGCCATGAAAATTGTCAGGCCGACAACAATGCTCACCGTGCCCATGATTATAGAGAAGGTGTACAAGGGCAGTGTATTGCCCACTATAAAGAAGAGCCGTACGCTCACGTGGATGAACAAGCACATGTATGGGCTGATGTGCCGCATCATTGGTATGAAACTGAAAAAGACCTTTGGCGGCTGCATAAGTTTCTATGGCATCGGCGGTGCAAAGCTTGACCCCGAGGTCGAGAACTTCCTGTTGAAGGCGCGTTTCCCCTATGCCATTGGTTATGGACTTACAGAGACATCGCCGTTGCTGGGGTATGCAATGGATGGTTGGAGGGCGGTTGGTTCGTTCGGCTATCCTGTGCATAATGTCAAGCTGAAACTTTATAATGTTGACCCTGTTACAGGTGAGGGCGAGATAGTGGCAAAAGGCCCCAATGTTATGCTCGGTTACTATAAGGACCCTGTGCGTACAAGGAGTGTCTTTACCGAGGACGGGTGGTTCCGCACAAGCGACATTGCAATTCAGGACGAGATGGGGCGTTTCTACATCAAAGGTCGCAACAGCAATATGATTCTTGGTCCATCGGGTGAGAACATATACCCCGAGGAGATTGAGAATGTGCTCAACAATGTCGAGGGTGTGGGTGAGTCAATCGTTGTGGAGCGCAATGGCCGTCTGGTGGCGCTTGTTGCTCCGGCCGAGGGCTTCATTGAATGGGACAAGGAGAGCGAGGACAAGTTCTATGAAAAACTCGACCATTGGAAGGCAAAGATACTTAGCGTGACCAACAAGAGTGTGAACAAGTCATCTCAGGTCAGTTCGGTAGAGGTAATGAAGGAACCTTTTGAAAAGACCGCAACACAGAAAATCAGACGTTTCAAATACAAGGAATCCGCTCCGACAGTCGAGGAGGAGAAAAAGAAATGACGGCATGATTTCTCTTGACTGAACAAACTGTTCATGAGGGTGTTGTAATATAGTCACCTGTGACATTTCAAGACAAGTGTCACAGGTCTTTTTTGTCCATTGTGTCAATGGATGGATAGAGAGGACACCTGTTTACAAACCTTTAATTTATGATAGTCATGAAAAGATGTTATTGTTCGCCTATTGCCGAGAGTATCTGTGTTGAGACATTTGTAATTGCGGCATCGACCGGTGCTGCAAGGTCGGTGCCGGAAGATAGGATGCCCGATGCAGAACTCCCTATGGGTTCATGGGGAAATATCTGGGAATAATGAAAGTATGCCGGGCGCATCAGCCCGGCATACTTTCATAGGTTGTATAGGCAGTGTGTGTTATTTGCCTGCTTGTGAAATGCGGAGCTTGTAGCTCATCTCCTCGTTGGGAACGCAATACTTGGGAAGTGTATTCACGTCCTGTCCGCACGATGCGTTACCGATACCGCGCAACCATGCATCAAGGTGAAGTACGGTGTATGGGCGCTTCTCCATCTCCCAATAGTGCTGGGCGTTCATAAGGTCGGCATCGGTGTAGGGGAGTGCCGAGAAGCTTACATTGCCCTCTGCCTCAATCTTCACGCCAAAGCCATTGCCGTCGGTGAGCACGAGCTCGCGCAAACCTTCGCGGCTGCCGCTACTCTGTGGCTTCACATAGCGGTCGGCCATCTCGCCTGTTGCCTTTGTGCTGTAGCGGCCAACGATTACACCATCCTTGCGGTCTACGGTGTTCTCCCAAGGGCCGTATGCATAGTAGTCTACATTGCTCAAAGAGTTGTCGATGTTGCAGACAAGGCCTGCACGGCGCAGGTCGCCGCTCTTTGGAGTGAACTTGGCATCGACATCAACAATACCCTGTGGGTAGATGGTGTAATTGATTTCGGTGTCACAGAGTGAACCCTTGCGCACAGTCTTTACAACTGTGTTGCCGTTCTCCTCGACAACCTTGATTTCTCCGTTAGCCTCAAGACCATTGGCTGTGTTGCCGAATCGGTCATTCTCAATCCAACGGTGGTTGTCATAGATGAATCCCTGGCCATCGGCAATGATGTTCTTGCCATCGAATGCCAATGCTGTGAGCTGTGCGGTCTCGGCGTTGAATGTCAACTGTACCTTGTCGTTGCCGATGACGGTCTCGTGGAGCGATGATGTCGCTGCAAGAGGCGCACCCTTTGACTTGATTGTTGCAAGAGGCGCACGCTCGGCAAGTGTGAACTGGGCCATGGCAACCTCGTGACCTGCAGGTGCAAATGACTGCTCCTTGCGGTATACGACGTGGATGTTGATGAGCAACTCATCGCCTTTCTTTATCGCCTTGTTGATGTTTGCCTTTCTTACAGTGAGCCATACCTTACCTGTCTGGCCGCTCTCGGTGTAAGGAACAGCAGCACGCTCTGTATATACAATGTTTCCGTTCTTCACAATTTCGTATATAACATCGAACTCGTTGAGGTTGGTGAAGTTGTACTTGTTCTTGAGCGCGATGGTAACGATACCGCCGTCGAACTCGGTGTTTACCTCAGGCATTGAAAGCTCTATGAACTGGTGAGCCGCCTTTACCTCTTTAAGCTTGGCACCCTCCTGACGTGTTGGAGAAACAACACCGTTAGAGCAGAAGTTGCCCTGGTGTGGGCCAGGATAGTCATAGCCTGTGTGAATGCGGTAGATACCCTCTTTCATCTCCTGTGGGTCATAGATGGCCTGGTCAACCCAATCCCAGATACAGCCGCCGATGCAAGAGTTGGATGCTTCAATCTTCTGCCAGTACTCCTTGAGGTTACCGATGGCATTACCCATTGCGTGTGCATATTCACAGATGAACATTGGCTTGTCGAGGTTGTTGGTGTACTTGTCCATCCAAGCCTGGCCCGGGTACATCTTTGAGTAGAAGTCACTGAAACGTCCACCGCCGTAGTCGCCGCTTGAGCGTGTACCCTCGTAGTGTACAGGGCGGCTGTCAAGGCGCTTCGCCTCGTCGTAGCAAGGGCCGAAGTTGCTTCCGTTGCCGGCCTCGTTACCCAAGCTCCACATTACAACGCTGGCGTGGTTGCGGTCGCGCAATACCATGCGGTTGATGCGGTCAACGAATGCGGGAATCCATGACTTGCGGTCCGACAGGCTCTGGTTGGCGTGGTTCTCAAGGTCAGCCTCGTCGCAGCAGTAAAGACCATAGTAGTCATACATCGCATACATCTTTGCAGCGTTGGGGTAGTGGCTTGTACGTACAGTGTTGATGTTGTTCTGTTTCATGAGCTTGACATCCTGCAACATTGACTCTGTAGTGACGGCACGGCCGTGTACAGGGTGTGTGTCGTGACGGTTCACGCCTTTGAAGAAGACTCTCTCGCCGTTGATGTACACGAGTGAATTCTTGATGACAATGTCGCGGAAACCATACTTTGTAGAGAATGCCATCTCCTCTTCCTCATTCCTGTCGAGCTGTATGATGCGTACGGTATAGAGGTTTGGCTTCTCGGCGCTCCACAACTTGAGGTTGAACACCTCCAGCTTGATTTCACCGCTGAGTGCAGCAATCTTTGCAGCTGTGTTCACTGTAACAGACTCTTCGGCTGCAAGTTCACCGTTAGGGTCATAAACCTGGGCTTTTATTGTCTTGTTGCCTGGAATGAAGTCACGGTTGTCAATCTCGAACTTGATGCTCATTTCGGCGCTGAAGTGGTCGGCCGACATCTTGCTTGTGATGTAGTGGTCGCGTACTGAAACCTTGGGCACGTTGTAGAGATATACATCGCGGAAGATACCGCTCATGCGGAACATATCCTGGCACTCAAGGTATGAGCCGTCGCTCCAACGGAACACCTGTACGGCAAGCTTGTTCTCGCCCTTCTTCAGGTAGTTTGTGATGTCAAACTCGGTAACGTTGTTCGCACCTTGTGTGTAACCTACATATTCGCCGTTGAGCCATACGAATGCTGCCGAGTAGATACCTCCAAAGTGGATGAATGTGCGGCGGCCGTCCCAATCCTCGGGAACCTCGAATGTGCGTATGTATGAACCCACGGGGTTGATACCGTAGTTCTTGCCGTTGTCATTGTAACCGGGGCGTGCCTTGATTGCCGGTGGTGTGTTTGCGTGTGGATACTCTACATTGTTGTAGATAGGTTTGTCATAGCCATACATCTCCCAGTTCGACGGTACGGGCAGTTCGTCCCAACCGCTTGCATCGAAACCAACCTCAAAGAAGTCGAGCGGACGCTGTTCGGGCTCGCTGACAAGGTTGAACTTCCAAGTGCCGTTGAGGCTCATGTAACGGTTGTTTACAGGCTCGGTCCATGGTGTTGCGTAGTACTCCTTGTCGGCAAGCATCTTCTTGACGTTGTCGTATGGCATGTATGTTGCAACGCCACGCTCCTTGTTCTCGGCGAACATGGTCTCGTCCTCCCAGTAAGGTGCGTTGATTTTTGGTTTCTCCACCTGTGCTATTGTAAACCAAGCAGCCGAATCGGCGGGGTTCTTCTCTACGAGCATCATACGTCCCTCCTTGAGTGCGTACATTGTGCCCTCTTTCCCGGCTGATGTTATGAGATACACACCGTTCTGCTTCTCAACAGGCTCAAAGTGGAACTTCGCATTGTTCCACACGCCGGCTGTTGCAGGCCACTGGAGCAGGTAGTCGATGTTGGGGTTGCCACCGCCGTCGTCGAAGTTAGTGCCGTAGAAACTGTTCTCCACAGCAAAGGTAAAGAGGTCGATGGTCTTTATGTTCCAGTACTGTCCTCTGTTGTCCTTTATGGTGTCCTCGCTTACAATTGCGGCATTGTTCTCGCTTGAGTCACCATTACCAAGTACCTGGCCGGGTTTTGTCACGGGGCGGATGTGGTATGTGAGGTCGTCATCGAAACCGGCAACCTCCGAGGGCTGAATCTTGAATTTTGCCGCACGCATATTTGCTGCACGCTCTTTCTTTATTACGATAAGTGTACCTCCCTTGCCCTTTGCTACAGCAAGTGTGGGGTTGTTTGCCGGGATAATCAGACCGTTCTCGAACTTCCACAACTGCGCTTCGTCCGAACCGTTGTTCTCGCCTACCTCCACAATGTTGCCGTTGATTCGCAGAGCATTGTTGGTGACAGGGTTGATGATGCGCCAGCTGCCCGACAGCTCCGACAACTTCCAATAAATGGAGGGATCTTCCTTGTCATAGTCCAGGAATCCGGCTGTTTCGCCCATCTTCTCGGCAACCAGGTTCTCCTTTTCTCCTGCACCATAGATGTGGTACAGCTTGCCTTTCTCAAAAGCCTCCTGTGCATTGCTGCCGAATGCACATAAAAGCGCAATGGCAGTCAACAGAAAGCACTTCTTCAATTGATTGATTGACATAGTGTGTTGTTTTATAGTTATAATTATATGTTTTTCCGTTGCAAATATGGTCTATTTCCGACGTTAACCACAAAGATATAAAGATATTTGTTAAAATGAGTTTTTAATGCAGAAAAGTTTTGATATTTGTTTGTATTTATTTGTATTATACTGCAATGCCGGAGCCTTGTCGAGGCTCCGGCATTGCAGTGTTGTCTTATTTCTCTTTGTACAAATGCTTGTATGTTTTGTCCGAGAATGCCGTATTTGTGTAGTCCCTGCGAAGCATTATTGCAGTGTCCGGCCAATAACTTCTTGAGTCGTCAAGGATAAACCGCATTGTTGAATCGTTCAGCAATTCAAATGAGGTGTCATTGTAGTTATTCGCACTATCTTTATGGTATACCCAACTGCTTATCCCCTCGCTGATCTTGGTTTTTATGATTCTACCTTTCTGCTTTTTGATGCGTATCATTTGCAAAGCTTTGTTTTCTTCGTCCCATTCTGAGTTGTGTATTCTGTTCCCTCCGTAAAACACCCCTCCCATAGTGAATAGCAATGAGTCATTTCTTTCGCCGATTCGTATTGAGAAGCAGGCGCTCTCTGTTTCCCAATCCCAAATGCCCACAAATGGTGACAATGCCTCTTTGCCGTCCTTTTGCGGTAGAGTGGAGAAACATTGCATTGCTGTTGTCAAAACTATAAGTAAAACAAATGCTCTTTTCATTTTTTAATATTGCGGTGAAAAATATAAGTCGCTTCCGACTGCTTTTGCTATTTTGTTCAAGCGGTTCATCCAACCAGCGTAGTATTTTATCTGTACAGGGTTATTGTATACATCTTGTCGGTGATAATGTTGTCTGTTCTTTAAAATTTCATCTATAAGCCATCGGGGGTCACTGTCATGTATTGCATTGAGGCTCTTTTCGCCAATCAGCCCGTCAACTTTCAATGCGGCACCCCTGGTGTTCAGTATCTCCTGCACTCTTTTGGCTACAGTGCCGGCATAGGAGTTTATCATATAGTCATATATCACGTATGCCAAATCCTTGTCTCTAATGTAACCAAGATTATATCTGTCCCACATGGCTTTATACAGTTTCTTGGCATCATCGACCGTGAGGTCTTTAATGGGGATTGCTTTCTCGTCGGGTAGGGCATATTTATATTCCTCCATAAAAGGCTTTGTTATACCATAATTGGTTTCGCCTCCACGGTCATTCTTGTCATTGACATACCCGCCTTCGTGTTCAAGGTTCTTGTCTATAATGGAGTTGAACTTGCTCTTGTTGATGTAGTCGAACTCCTCTTGGCTCCATTGGCTTTGCCATGGGTCAAAGTTAAAACCATTTCTGCTTTTTTCAAACGCTTCTTTCATGATTTTTTGCATCAAAATTAATGCCAATCATGAAAGACCAGGTTGCTGTTTTACCAGATTATACCTTTACAATCAATATGTCCTCCCAGCGCGTGGTGTACTGTGGCGAGAGGTGCTCGCGGTTGGTGTGGTCGGTAATAGTGCCGTGCGACACCAGTTTTATGCTTTCGTGCCCATAGCTGTCATTGATGCGGTCTATTGCCTGCATCAGTGCTTTATGCTTCGGGCGGTCTATGGTGTCGAAAAGCGTACTCTGTACAGCAGTGGCGGGTGTTATGCGGCTCAAGCGCACTCCGCTCTTCTTGTAACCGATACCGCGGCGGTAAATCCTGTGCAGTTCGTCTGTGGCGGCCTTTACAATCTCCAATGTGCTGTTTGTCGCAGTGTCAAAACGCACTGTGCCACACTCATAGTGCTGTGGCTGCTCCTTGTGGAAACGGTTGGTTATGATGAACACCTGCAGTTCCTGTGCCACGCAGTTCTGCTTGCGCAGTTTTTCGGCGGCTATGCCTGCAAAGGTTGTGATGGTGTCATGCAGTAGTGTTATGTCATACAGCTCCTGTGAAAACGAACGCGACACCATTATCGACTGCCGGTTGCTGCTCTCCTGTGTGAAGTCTATGCATGGCGTGCCGTGCAGTTCCTGCCAAGTACGCAGTCCGGTTATGCCCATTCTGTTCTCTATCCACTCCTTGCCCAGTGCTGCGAACTGCGCGGCAGTTGTTATGTGGCACTCCTTGAGCATCTTGCCGTGCCGACGCCCGATGCCCCAGATGTCATCGATGGGGTAGCTGCCCAACACTTTCTCAATGTCTTCATTGCGATGCATCAGGCAGGCGCTGTTTAGCCTGGGATATTGCTTGCACAGCTTTGCGGCAACCTTTGCAAGGGTCTTGGTGTGCGACATACCAATGCTCACCGGTATGCCGGTGTTTCGTCTCACGGTTCGTGCAAGCTCCTCGCCGAACTGTTTCAACCCTTCGACGGGCAAGCCGTCAAGCTGCAGGAATGCCTCGTCAATGGAGTATACCTCAATTTCTCCAATATGTTGTTTCAGCGTGGCCATCACGCGTTGCGACATATCGCCGTAGAGGTGGTAGTTGCTCGAGCATATGGCAACATTGTTGCGCTTGGCAAAATCGTGTATCTGGAACAGTGGCTGCCCCATCTTTATGCCAAGTGCTTTGGCCTCGTTGCTGCGCGAGACAACGCAACCGTCGTTGTTGCTGAGCACAATGACGGGCACACCGTTGAGTGAAGGGTTGAAGACCCTCTCGCACGAAACGAAGAAGTTGTTGCAGTCACAAAGTCCAATCATTGGTTGAGTGTTGTTTATACCTTTTTTATTATGTATGTGACCACTCCCCAGATGCAGAAATCGTTGTCGGCAGTCACCTTTATGGGCTTGAACTCCTTGTTTGCCGGTATGAGCAGGCCATACTCTTTGTGTTTCTCGAATCTCTTGAGGGTGAACTCGCCGTCAATGTAACACACTGCAAGACAGTGGTGGTACGGTTCAATGCTCTTGTCTATCACAAGCAGGTCGCCGTCATTGATGCCCTCGTCCACCATCGACAGACCGCTTACACGGGCATAGAATGTCGATGCCGGGTTCTTTATGAGTTCTCGGTTGAGGTCGAGGCTCATGCCGCCAAAATCCTCGGCCGGTGACGGAAAGCCTGCGGCAACCCTGTTCTCACTCAGGGGGAGTGGGAGGCTCTCTTCGCCGCCCGGGGTAAAAATGTCTATCTCGCTGTTCATCTCTATGGCACTTTTATGTATATATGTAAACAAACAGGTTGCTTGCTTTCATTGCCGGCAACCTGTTGTTCTATCGCTTTAATTGATTTTTATCTGTTGAAACGCTCGCGCAGTGTCTTTATCATATCCTGTGTCATTGTGTCAAGGTCATAGCTTGGCTTCCAGTCCCACTCGTTGCGTGCGCAACTGTCATCCATCTTGTTTGGCCATGAGTCTGCAATGGCCTGGCGTACAGGGTCGAACTCGTAGTGCATCTTGAAGTCGGGGATGTACTTCTGTATCGAAGCCTTTATTATTTCAGGGTCGAAGCTCATTGATGCCACGTTGAATGCGTTGCGGTGTATGAGGCGCGACGGGTCGGCATTCATTATGTCCACGGCTGCCTTAAGGGCATCGGGCATATACATCATGTCCATGAATGTACCGGCCTGTATGGGGCAGGCAAAGTCCTCGCCTTTCACTGCTGCATAGTAAATCTCCACGGCATAGTCGGTTGTTCCACCGCCGGGCAGTGTCACATTCGAGATGAGGCCGGGGAAACGTACGGCGCGTGTGTCGACACCATACTTTGTGTAATAGTAGTCGCTGAGCAGCTCTGTTGCCACCTTTGTCACACCATACATTGTCTTTGGGCGCTGGATGGTGTCCTGTGGGGTGTTGTCGCGTGGTGTGTTGGGACCGAACGAACCTATAGAACTTGGGGTAAAGACAGCACACTTCTTCTCGCGTGCAATCTCAAGTATGTTGATGAGGCCGTTCATCTGTATGTCCCAAGCCAACAGGGGCTTTGACTCGGCTACCGCCGACAGCAATGCTGCAAGGTTGTATATTGTGTCAATCTTGTATTTCTCTACAATGTCGGCAAGCTGCCGGGCGTTTTTCACGTTCGCCTCCTCGGCCGGTCCGCTCTCAAGCAGAATGCCTTTTGGCTCTGCACCGGGGATATAGCCTGCAACGATGTTACCGTCGGGAATCATATTGCGCAGTTTCATCGTGAGTTCCGAACCTATCTGTCCGGTTGAGCCAATTACAAGTACGTTCTTCATAAGGCTGTATTATATTGTTTCAAATATTCCGTCTCTTTTTCTTGTTCAAAGTTACGGTTTATTTTGTATTATGAACAAATATTTTGTAATAAAAAGTTGTAAAAAGAAGAAAAAACAAACGCTCGGACACATTGGAACCCGAGCGTCTGCTATGTAAATTCTTGGTTTATAGCACTCCTAAAAGTTTGAACATCATAAAGCCTATGTAGTTGCCCACGGCATACCCGGCAAGGCCGTTGGCTATACCAATCATGATTACATCCTTGTTCTTCATGGCTGCAGCTATCATGGGAACGCAGAGTGGTGAGTTAATTAGCGTGTCGGATGTTATTACGGCCGAGTCGGCATCAATGCGGAAGAGCTTTGCCAACAGGATGGTGAGGAACAACGAACCAAAGATGATTACAACCTGGAAGAGCAGTATGTAGAGGCTCTGGTTCCAGTCAATTTTGCTCAGGTCGGCCATTGTGGCCATCACAAGGCAGAATACATATATAAGATACATTCCGGCATCGTAGCTCTTGTCCCAGGTGCGCACCTCTTTCCAGGCTGTGAGCAATAGCGACAGGGTGGTGATTGAGAGAATGAGTGCTGTCATGGATATTCCTTCACCACCACCGGCAGCTGTGCCGATGTAGACCGATATTCCCATTACCACCGCAGCGGCTACAAGTACCTTGCCAAGCTGCAGCAGGCTCCTCTTCTTTCCGAAATCCTTGTATGGGTTCTCTTCGGTGTACTCCTCCACGTTCACGTTCTGCTCTTTGCCGCCCCGCTTGCCTACAATCCAACGCGCCAGCTTCACGCCACCTCCCATAAGGAACATGAGGTAGAAGAAGGAGACAATGAGGTTGCAGGTCGAGAGGATGACGAAATTGTCGGGGCTAAGGCCAAGCATCTGCTTGATGGCAGCCAGGTTGGCCGCACCTCCAAGATACTGTCCGGTGAGCGATGCACCCATAATAGCACCCTCCTCTCCAAGCTTGTCCTTGAAGACGAGGTAGCCGGCAAGTACAAATGCCACCACAGACACAGTTCCAATCACGAATGCACCGAGTGACTTGCCCAATGAAAACTTCTTAAAATTGCAGCCAAACAGAATCATGGGCAGAGCCAACGGAATGAGTGCTCCCGAGAATGATTCCATAAAGTCGAAGAGTTTCTTGTATTCCGTCTCCTCTGTTGGGAAAATACCGATGTTTGCAACCAGTACACCCAAAAGATAGAGTGTCAATACCGGGCCAATCTTTCCAAAGACCTTGTTCTTGCGGCAGATGAAGAGAATGCCAGCCGGAGCTGCCAGATAGAATAGCAGCAACAGAATGTTTCCTATCATAGTGTCTGAATTTTTCCTTTTTTTACCAATTGGTCACCAATTGGCGGCTCAAAGGTACAAATTTTTATTAAAACACCATACTTTAACATATTTTAAATTGTCTCGGAGCTGCAAATATTGGTTGCAACGGTGTGTGCGATGAAATATTTTACTGTTGCAGATATGAAAATCAAATCAAAAAATATACTTTTGCGGATAGTAATAGTTTTGGGACGTCAATTTTAAAAGATAAAGATATGTACGGAGATTTTCAGAAACACCTGCAGGACGAACTGGCAGCCATTGATGCTGCCGGCCTGTACAAGAGAGAGCGTAACATTGCATCGCAGCAGTTTGCCGAGATAACACTTGAGGACGGTTCAAAGGCACTCAACTTCTGTGCCAACAACTATCTTGGCCTGTCCAATAATCCGCGCCTGATGAAGGCTGCCAGGGAGGCTATGGAGGCACGTGGCTTCGGTATGTCATCGGTACGTTTCATCTGTGGTACACAGGACTATCACAAGACTCTTGAAAAGGCCATTGCCGATTACTTCAAGACCGAGGATACAATACTCTATGCGGCATGCTTCGATGCCAACGGAGGTCTGTTCGAGCCTCTGTTCACGGCCGAGGATGCCATCATCTCCGATTCGTTGAACCACGCTTCAATCATCGATGGCGTACGCCTTTGCAAGGCACAGCGCTACCGTTATGCGAATGCCGACATGGCCGACCTGGAGCGTTGTCTGCAGGAGGCACAGGCACAGCGCTACCGCATCATTGTTACCGACGGTGTATTCTCTATGGACGGAAACGTGGCACCGATGGACAAGATTTGTGACCTTGCCGAGAAGTACAATGCACTGGTGATGGTCGACGAGTCACACTCGGCCGGTGTTGTAGGTGCTACAGGACACGGCGTTGCCGAGCAGTTCGGCTGTTATGGCCGCATAGATATCTTCACCGGTACGCTTGGCAAGGCTTTCGGTGGTGCCGTGGGCGGTTTCACCACAGGCCGCAAGGAGATTATCGATATGTTGCGCCAGCGTTCACGTCCATACCTCTTCTCAAACTCATTGCCACCATCGGTCGTGGGCGCATCGATTGAGGTGTTCAAGATGCTTGCCGAGAGCGACGAACTCCACACCAAACTGCAGAATAACGTGAACTACTTCCGCGACAAGATGTTGGCTGCAGGCTTTGATATAAAGCCTACACAGTCGGCTATCTGTGCCGTGATGCTCTATGATGCTCCATTGTCACAGGTGTTTGCACAGAAGATGGCTCAGGAGGGTATCTTTGTCACCGGTTTCTACTATCCTGTCGTTCCAAAGGGCGAGGCGCGCATCCGTGTGCAGCTCTCTGCAGCTCACGAGCAGGAGCACCTGGACAAAGCTATCGCAGCCTTCATAAAGGTGGGCAAGGAGCTTGGAGTGATAAAGTGAGAACTTGATTTGTAAAAAGATTCTTATATAGAAATTTCTGAGATTCTGAACCTTTAATAATAGCGAATTATGAAAAGAATTTTTGTTGCGGCAATTGCTGCGTGTGTATTCCTTGCTGTTTCCTGTTCTTCAAATGTGGATAAGCTCATTGATATAAAGAAGGAGCAGGCCGAGGCTGTGAAAGAACTTGACTTGAAGAAAGCTGCCGAGCTTGAGAAAAAAGCAGCTGAGATTGCCAAGAAACTCACAGACGAGGATAAAAAGGAACTGGCAGAGAGACTGCGTGAACTGTAATGCTCTCCATATAAGCAAATAAAGGCGCCCGCGGGCGCCTTTATTTGCTTATATGGTAATAGGTCTATAGCTTTTAGCAGTGAGGTGTTTATCTCTCAGCTCTTGTAGGGTTTGTTAGGAAATCCTGGTACGATAGGCGTATTCCCTCTTCAAGCTCCGTCCTGTATTTCCACCCTAATGCGGCGCTCTTTGAAACATCAAGCAGTTTGCGCGGTGTGCCGTTGGGCTTGTCTGTATCCCATTTGATTTCGCCTTCATAACCGACGACTTTGGCTACAAGTGTTGTCAGCTCCTTGATTGAAACCTCCTTGCCGGTGCCTGCGTTTACCGTCTCGTTGCCGCTGTAGTTGTTCATCAGGAACACGCACAGGTTGGCAAGGTCATCGACATAAAGGAACTCGCGCATAGGCGTTCCGTCGCCCCAGCAGGTGACTTCTTTGAGGTTGTTCTCCTTTGCTTCGTGGAAACGGCGTATGAGTGCCGGCAACACGTGGCTGTGGGTGGGGTGGTAGTTGTCATTGGGGCCGTAAAGGTTTGTCGGCATGAGGCTGATAAAGTCTGTACCATATTGACGGTTGAGATACTCGCAATACTTCAGTCCCGAAATCTTAGCAATGGCATACGCCTCGTTTGTGGGTTCAAGCTCCGATGTCAGCAGGCAACTCTCTTTCATGGGCTGCGGTGCAAGGCGGGGATAGATACATGATGAACCCAGGAACTCCAGCTTCTTGCATCCGTTGCGCCAGGCTGCGTTTATGACATTCATTTCAAGCATCATGTTCTCGTACATAAAGTCGGCAAGGGCTGTGTGGTTGGCAATGATGCCTCCAACCTTTGCGGCTGCCAAGAATACATATTCGGGCTTCTCTGCCTCGAAAAAGCGCTCTACCTGCTCCTGACGGCAAAGGTCGAGCTCGCTGTGTGTGCGGGTTATGATGTTGGTGTAGCCCTCTCTCTGCAGTTCGCGGACAATCGCCGAACCGACCATTCCTCTGTGTCCGGCAACGTAGATTTTAGAATCTTTCTCCATCATGATAGCGCTTGTCCTTTATTTTACAATGCCTCGCTCAAGGTACTCGGCAAGGTTGGTGCGTATCTTGTCGCTGGCTTTCTCAATGGCAACTTTTGCCATGTCGGCATCCACCATAATCTTCACAAGCTGTTCGAATGTGGTCTTCTGTGGGTCCCATCCCAGCTGCTTGCGCGCCTTTGACGGGTCGCCCCAAAGGTTTACAACGTCAGTAGGACGGTAGAAATCGGGCGATACTTCAATGAGTACCTTGCCGGTTGCCTTGTCAACACCTTTCTCGTTCTCACCCTCGCCTGTAAACTCCAGCTCAATGCCTACATGTTTGAATGCATGGTAGCAGAATTCGCGGACAGAGTGCTGTTCGCCAGTTGCAATTACAAAGTCCTCGGGTTTGTCATTCTGCAGCATCAGCCACATGCACTCGACGTAATCTTTTGCATATCCCCAGTCGCGCAGTGAAGAGAGATTGCCCAGATAGAGCTTCTCCTGCTTGCCCTGTGCAATGCGTGCAGCGGCAAGGGTTATCTTGCGTGTGACGAATGTCTCGCCACGGCGTTCGCTCTCATGGTTGAACAGGATACCCGAGCAGCAGAACATATTGTATGCCTCGCGATACTCCTTGACAATCCAATGTCCGTAGAGCTTTGCGACAGCATACGGGCTGTAGGGGTGGAACGGCGTGTTCTCGTTCTGTGGTACCTCCTCCACCTTGCCATAAAGCTCCGAGGTCGAAGCCTGGTATATGTGGCATTTGTCGGCAAGTCCTGTGAGGCGTACGGCTTCAAGCACGCGTAGTACGCCTGTGGCATCAATGTTGGCCGTGAACTCAGGTGAGTCGAAACTTACCTGGACATGGCTCTGTGCTGCAAGGTTGTATATCTCGTCGGGGCGCACCTTGCCAATGACTCTCAAAAGGCTCATGGAGTCGCCAAGGTCGGCGTAATGGAGGTGGAAATTGGGATGTCCCTCAAGGTGTGCGATGCGTTCACGGAAGTCGACCGATGAGCGGCGTATTGTTCCGTGTACATCGTAACCTTTCTCTATCAATAGTTCGGCGAGGAAAGAACCATCCTGTCCTGTAACGCCGGTAATAAGTGCTGTTTTCATTATTAAATATTTTATACTCTGCAAATATAGTCTAACATGTTGTATTTTAAAACTATCCGCATTTTTATGTATGATATTTGCCTTTTTAATGGCTGTGCTGTTATCTTGTTCTCTGCGTTGCTTAATCTGCACTCTTCTCCGGTGTGCTTGTTTCAATCTCGAACGTGCTTGCAGGCAGGTTGTGCTCGTTTACGAGGTTCGCATCGGTGTAGGGTTTCCATGCATAGCGTATCATAGCAGTGGCAAGGTCTAATATTATACGGTTGCCATCTATTGTAATGTTCTCTTGCGGAATTGTTGTAAAGCGGCCTGTAAATCCCCATTCCAGTCCGCGCAGTGGCTTGCCGTCGCTTGTCTTCAAATCCTTTGCGTTGCCGAACTCAATGATTGTCTTGCCGTTTACTATCTTTGCGCTTAGCGGGGTAGGTCCGTGCTGTGCAACATGGCTCATACCGTATGTCTGGTTCAAGGCCAGGCGTGCAAGTCGCTCGCCTACGGGCGCTTTATCCTTGGGGTGTACATCGGTGGGATGACCCTTGTCGCTCGACACTGCAAAGTCACAGTTGGCGATTCCTGTAGCCAGACGGCGTTGCGAGTCGCGGAAGTGTGGCCACGACGGGCGGTTGATGCTTGATAGCTGTACAAAGTAGAACGGCATCCCGGCATCATCCCATGTTCTGCGCCAACTTTCTATGAGGGTTGGGAAAATTATCTCGTGCAACTCCACATTGTGTGCGTTCGATTCGCCCTGGTACCATATTGCTCCCTTGATGGGGTAGCTTGCTATGGGCATTATGCCTGTCTCGTAGAGGTAACAGGGCTCGTATGGGTGGCGTTGCAGGCTGTTGCTGCTCTTTGCTATGTTCTTGCTTGCGCGGCCGCGGCACCAGTCCTGTATCATATCGTTGCTTCTCCAGTTGTATAATATGTCAACAAGCACGGGGTGAAACTCGAGTGTCTTGCGGTCTATGTATGCCTCGGCAGGCGCACCGCCAACGGCATTGCATATAAGTCCAATGGGAACACCGAGCGAGTCGGCAAGCATGGCGCCGAAATGGTATGCAACAGCCGAGAAATCTCTGACATCCTGTTCGTTCTGCAATTGCCAGCTTGTCGGCAGGTAGTAGTCGTGGTTGTTCAGCTTTACAAGGTCTATGGAGTCCCACTCTATGTTGTTTGTCAGTACGCGTGGCTTCATATCGTAAAGGCGAATATCCTTGCCTTTTACATTGGCAAGGCTCTGCTCTGTGTGCGAACTCTCCTTAACCATGAATGCCATATTTGATTGTCCCGAGCATAGCCACACCTCGCCTACAACAATGTTCTTGTAAGTGATTTTCTCTTTGCCGCATTCAACGGTCATTGTATAGCTTTTACCGTCGGCTTGCATTGGGTCAAATGCTGCTTCCCACTCACCCCACTCATTGGTATGCGCTTTAATTTTTCTCTTGCCAAGTTTGATGATGACTTTATCGCCTGCATTTGCCGTTCCTTTGACAATAAAAGGTTTCCCGCGTTGGATAATCATGTTGTCGCTGTATATTGCCGGCATTGACAGACCACCAAAATCATTGGTTATGGCCGAATAGACCTGCCCCGCAATTATACTTGCTCCTTGCTCATTTGGGTGCAGCGCATCGGGCATTAGGTCGGGGCGGTGGTAGAGGTGGCGGCTCAGGTCTATCAGCTCGAACATATCATATTCTGCAATATGCGGAATGAGCTTCTGTATCTGGTGATACCAATCGCGTGTACCGCTCTTGAAACGGCGGTGCCAGTGGAAGATTGGTGTCATTTGACAAATGTAGATATCTACTTTGGGGTTGGCTTCACGCAATGCTTCAATAATGTTTATGTAGTCGCCGTAGAACTCGTCGCGATAGTTGGGCCAGTTGCGTGGGTCGGTGTCATTCAGTCCCAGATGGATAACTGCAATGTCAGGCGCGAATTCAAGCGCAGCCTTGTACTCGGGCAGGTTGATGTATGGGCGGTGTCCCTTGCTCAAAAGCGTAGCACCCGAGTGCCCGAAGTTACGAACCTCGTAACCCTCGCCAAGCAGCTGCTGCAGTTGGGTGGGGTATGATGTCTCGGCAGGGTTCTTGTGGGTCATGCCGTATGTCACACTGTTGCCAATGCAGGCAACTTTTGTTTTCTCCTGTGAAAAGGCCATTAAAGGTAGTGCAATCAAAAGTGCTAAAAGTGTCTTTTTCATTTTAGTTGATTTTGGATATGCGAATATAGTGCTTTTTCTTTTACAAAAAAAGGACAGCTGCGGCTGTCCTTTTAAAAGTCTTTATCCGTTCGTTATCTTGCAATGTGTTTCTTTCCGTTTTGGATATATATACTACCCTTAACCGGGGTCGTCACCTTGCGACCCTGGAGGTCGTAGATGGCTTTCACATCTCCGTTTTCATCTTTCACCTCCTCAATGGCTGTGGTCGGGTTGGTCGACTTGATTGGGTAGAATGGTGTATCATCGGTGAACCTGTATGTTCCGTTGCTTGCCCAGTCGAGCGAGAAGCGCACGAAGCGCATCACAAAACCGTCATATACGCCGTTCTCTTCATAGTACACACCAAGTGTACCGTCCGGGAGTACAACAGCTGCACTATAGGCCGAACCGCGTGGGCAGATGGTCTTTGGAGTACCGAATGTTGCGCCTTCGTCGGTTGAGAGCGCAATGCTCACATTCTGACGGCTGCTGTTGTATGGCAATGTCTGGAATGCGATATTCCAAGGGTTACCCTCGAGGGTTGAACACCATACCATGTACTCGCCGTCACAGGCATTGCCCGATATGCCGGTTGTGAAACGTGTCTGTGAGGGCAAGTGCCATGTTGCACCGTCATCCGAGGTGTAGTTGTAGTAGTTGTAGCCGCTGGAGCGGACACTGATGGCAAGGTCGCCGTTGTTGCGCTCAAGGGTCTTTGGCTCGTCGGCACCGCTTGTGCCGCTTGTACCGCTCACGTACCAGCTCTTTCCGCCGTCCTTGCTCATGAAGAAGTAGAAGTGCTGGCTGTTGTCGGCCTCACGGTTTACGAAACTTGACACGAGTGTACCGTCGCGTTTTTGCAGTGCGGCACCAGAACCGGAGAATCCGCTCTTCCAGGTCTGTGTCTTGGGATTGGGGCAGTTTGCTCCAAAGAGTGTGTCCGTGTGGTCAACAGGTGTCTCCCATGTCTCTCCATTGTCGCGGCTTACGATAGTCTTCCAACGTGGAGGTTCGGCCGCTGTTCCGGCAAAGAATCCGTGGCCGTATGTTCCGGCACTTGTCATTATACCCACAATCTCACCGTTGTCGCGGTTGGTGACTATAGAAGCATCGCCATGACCGTAGTCGCCGCCGGTCTCTGCTGTTCCTGCAACAGTGACAGGGTCGCTCCATGTCTTGCCCATATCATCAGAATATTGTGCAACAAGGTAACAGTGGTTTGGAAGGTCGGCACCGTGTGCCTTTCGGTCATCGGTTAGTGTCACAAGGCGTTTGCCATCCTTGGTTACGGTGATTGATGGGATGCGGTAGTAGCGTGAACCCTTGTCCATCGGCATGAGTACTGCACCCTCTGAAAGGAAGATTGTGGCGCTGTATGCAGGGTTGCCGTTGTTCTCTGCAATCTCCTTGCCGTCAATGGTATATGAAGTGATGGCCGCATCTGCAGCATTACCCTCTTTTGCTGTTGCTGCAATGTCATACGTAATCCACAGGTAATTGTCGCCGGGTGTCAATGTCCTGTTGCCGGTGATGGCGAATGTGCCGTCAGCAGAAAGTGCAACAGTCTCACCGAACTGTTCGCCGTTCTCCTCGCGCCATGTCATCTTCTTTTCCGGGTCAATGAACAGTTCCCTTGCATTGCTTGCAAAGTATGCCTTTACATTGGTGATGTCATTCCTGTCGGTTCCTGTGAATCGACCCTTTACGCCCTGGAATTCAACGCTGCCATCGAGACCGCCGATACGTATGGTCGAGCGCACGATTGGCTGGTCGGTATTACCGATACCTGTGCTTATCTTACCCTGGACAACCTTTGACGATGCAAATTCTGCCATAGCGTTGCTTGTGTCAACCTCATCGAATTTCCATAGCGATGCATTGCCTGCAGCCGAACCCCAACGTACAATGACGGTGTTGTCATTCTGTGCGTGCAACTCAACGGCGTTGTCCTTTATGATAAAGAAATCGTATGCGCTGTTTATACTGTATATGTAGTTCGGCTCGCTTACCACACCGAACGCTGTTGAATTACCGGTGCCGGCGCCGGCTGTGCCAAAGTATTCGCCCCTGTAGTTCTTGATGGCAATCTTGCCGTCTTTCTCCCAGAAGCTCCATATACGGTCGGCGCTGAACATCTTGTCACCGAAACGCAGTCTGTTTATTTCGTTGTCGATGTATATTACCTTGCCGGCGCAGTAGGCCTGTGTAGATGCACTTGTGATGTAGTACCAGTGCTCGTCGCCCTCGGTGCTGATTTTTGCAGCCTCAATCCTGTCTTCCTTTACCTTTACGGTGAAGTCCGTGAGTACAACGCCGTTGCCGTTGTTTCCTGCAAGGCGGAACGATACAGAACCCGAGTTCTGGTTCTTGGCGCTTATGGTCTGTGCTGTCGCAGATGTCGTATATGCTGCACCGTTGTCCATTGTAAGGTCAAGCGCAGTGTTGTGCCCGTTGTTGGCAAATGTAAAGCTGTACTCTGTTATTACATAGCCTGTGGGAGCTGTAATAGAGTAGTTGGCACTTCCTGCAGTACCTGTCATCAGTTGCACATTGTTGCCGCTCCAGTTCATGTTGTTGACAGTGCCACAGCCGAACTGCAATTGTGGGGTGGCATTGCTCTTCCACACACTGTTCCAGTTCTGGTTGGCAGCAGTGCCACGGTAGAGGTTGCCGTTGGCCTTGTCTACTATATATTCTATTGTCGATGCAGTGGGCAACTCCTCAATGTCGGCAGCCTCGGCAATCGCAAGCTGGCAGCCGGCATCGCCACGGTCGCAGCCCAATGGCGAACTGCCGCTCCAGTTGTAGAGCTTGCTGCCCAATTCCGAACCGGTCTGGTTCAGCTGTACCTCGCCCGACGAAATGATGTAGTATGCCGGTGTGTTCGCGTAACTCACGGTCCAGCCGCTTGCAGGCTTTGACTTTGTTGTAGTAATCTGTGTGTTGAATGTGGCAACAGGGCTCAGGAATGAACCATACTTGCGGTTCACAATATCAAAGGTATTGTCGCCACGGTCAACGAACTTCCACATTGAAACAGCTGATGCGGCTGTGTTGTCCTTACCTACAACACCAGTAGCTTCGCCCTCTGCACTAATGAAGAGGTTGGGGCTGCGCAACGATGTTATCTGATACCAGTACTCGTTCTCGGCTGTACTTGCCTTTGGCATTGAGATGGCCTCGGCAAGTATGGTCGTCAGTCTCGCGCTCATCTCCTGAACATCGCTCTCGGTGATGCTCTCCTTTGCAAGCAGTGCGTATGCGCCCGCAAGCTCGGCATCGAATGCCTTCATCTTTTCATTGTCATAGTGTCCCATCGCTTCGCCACGCTCTGATGTGAGGCCGCGTGCTATTACCTGTGAAAGAGTGTTGCGCAGTGTAGCCTGTGCATAACGTGTCTCGGCTGCACTCTCGCTGATTACATTGTATGTATCGGCCGGGAAGTCGGCATTCAAGGCATTCTTCATGGCGTTTGCCATTACAACATAACCAAGGCCGCCAAGGTAGTTGCTAGGGTAGAAATACTTAGTGTTGGCAACGTTGCCGTTGAGCATTGGGGTGTATGTGTCCACGTAGCGGAAGTTGCCTGTCGCAATACTCTTCATGTAGCTGTTCAATGCCGCAATGCGCGATGTGTTGGTGCTTGCATTGTTTGTTGGGCAAAGAGCCATCAGGTAAATCTTTGATGTGGGCGATTTCTGTGCCACCTTGTCAACAAGAGCCTTGTAGTTGCTCTTGACGGTCTCAATGGCAGTACTGCCGTTGCAGTCGCCTGTACCAGTGTAGATGAATATGGCCTTTGCATCCCTCTTCTCAACGCCTGTGTTTGCGTATGTGGCATCCACAATCTTACTTGTTGTGGCAATGTCGCCGCCATAGCCCCAGCCTGTACCGCGGTTCTTGACGTTGCGGTTGCCAAGAAGCTCCTGCCACTCGCCGTTCTTTATGAACTCGTCACCGAACACAAGCACATCGTCGTTGCCGATGGGCAGTGCGCTGAAATATGTTGCACGCATACCGTGCGAGCCGCCAAGGCCGCCGTTGTTCTGTGCCGAAGATGTATTGCTTGGGTAAACGGGCAAAACTGTGTAATCCTCACCCTCCTGCAAGTATTGGCATATTGTCTCGCACCATACCTGGTAGGCTGCTGCTGTGAGGTGCAGGTTGTCGTAGCTCCACACGCCACCCTGGGCAACGCCTGCGAGTTTGTCATAGAGGTCGATGTATGTGAGCCAATCAACATTCATAGTCTCTACATACTCCTTTACTATCTCGTTTGTGTGCAGCCATGTAGCCTCCACGCGGTTTCCGGTCTTGTTCTTGAGAATGCTGTAAAGATAAATCTTTGTCTGTGGTGAGCGTGCGTGTATGCGAGTGACAATGCTCTTTACGTATGCAAGAACCTGCTCGCCGCTGAAGTTGAGGCCTCCCGATGTTGCAATGTCGTTTGTACCAATCATCATGAACACCTTTTTGGGCTGTCCGTTGATGTATGACTCAAGGTTGTCGCTCTGCTCGGTCGAGTATGTTCCCGAGTTTCCGCGGTTCACGATTGGCAGGTACTCGCCTGTCGAGGTCTTGAAAGCCTCGGGCCAGCAGTGCATGTCGGTGATGCTGTTGCCAATGAATACTATACTTTCGTTGTTTGTTTCAAGAACCTTGAACGAGTCGTACCTGTGGTTGCGGAACGGTTCGTCGGCAAACATGGTTGCCGCAGAGAGAAGTCCGCAAATAAGTAAGGTGAATAATCTTTTCATAAGTAAAATATGATTAGTTAATGGTTTATGTCTGAACCTAATGTCCCAACTTGTGCAAATATAACGTTAATTGTAATATTATTTTATAAAATGATCTATAATATTAGTTAAACGTTTTGTCATTGTATGAAAAAAAGATTCTTCGCCGGACCGGCGAAGAATCTTTTTTTAGGGGTAATTGTCGTTATGTTACTTTACGAGCACTGTCTTGCCTTCAGAAGTTACATAAATACCACGTACCGGGGTTACAACACGGTTACCCTTGAGGTCATAGAATATAACGTCGCTATTTTCGTTATTTACATTCTCAATGCCTGTTGTATCACCCTCGAAACGGAAACTGTAGGATGCAGCTGCCATACCCGTAGCCTTTGGCAAATATGCCTTGTGGTGGTTGTTGAGGAATGTACCCTCAACCTGTCCCTCTGTTGTTGCTGTGTAGAAACCGGCTTCACCATCCTTGAAGCTAAGTACATAAGCATCGGCAGTAACGTATGTTGCGGCTACAGTACCAGTGAGTGCGTTCTCCTCAACGACAGCATCGGTTGTGGTAACGGTGAATGTGTAGGTTCCTGCAGTCTCGGAGTAGAGAACAACTCCTGTGTAAGCTGGGATAACGTCCAAAGCCTCGCTCAATGTCGCCCACTCACCGTTGATTGTGACAGTGTGGGCTGTAACACCCTCAGGAACTGTAACTGCTACAGGAGCATAGAATGTGGCATACTTTGCAGCTGTCACTTCAACGTCATATTGTGTCAAAGCTGAGTCTATTATGTCTGTGCCATTGTGCGCGTTGCCCCAAAGACCCAGGAATACGTTAGTATCATTTGCGGGTGAGTTGATAGATAGGTACAGATTGTTGCCGGTCTTGAACTCATTGTTGTCGGCTATGGTGAACATTGTAGCCTCGTCGTCAAGTACAATTGTTCCTTCGGTGTTGTGAGCTGCACTTGTTGCACCTGTGTGCATATACTTGCCTGTCGCAACGTTCATGATTGCGAATGTGAAGGCACCCTCGCTGAATGTAGGATAGATAGCCCACAGACAGTCTGCATCAACAGCAGCAATATTTGTTGTCTGTACCTTTACGTTGTTGCCTACGGCGCGGATGTACTTGCCGTTGATTGCAAGCAGTGTCTCGTTAGTTGCGCCGCCAACCTTTGACATTGGATAAGCAAAGTTGATTGTTGCAGTGTAGTGTCTGTTAGTGAAATCCATTTCTGCATCAGTGATTGTTGCTCCATAAGCACCTGTTACTGTAGGCTGGTTGTTACCCTCGTATGTGAAGCTGCCATTGAATTCGTTGCCGGCCTGGTCAACAAGTGTGTAAGTGGCCTCAAAGATATTCTTCAGCACAAGTGTCTCGGCGCTGCTTTCGGCAGTGTAGTATGCTGTGTTTGCTGCGATGTTACCGCTGGTGGCAGTGCGCTTTACAAGCTCGCCGTTGCTGAGTGTGTAGATGTTTGAACTATCGATAGACACGCTCTTGAGTACGCCGTGTAGCTGGTTGTCGGCCTCAAGCGCTGTAGCCTCGCCACCCACGCCAATGTTGTATGTGCCACTTGTCGCAGCCAATATGACAGGTGTGTTTGCTGCAATGACATTTGTGCCGCACTCGGTCAACATTACGTATTCGACACCGTCAGCTGTCTGTGGCGCACCTGCAACGTAAGCAGTAACACCTTGTGGCAATGTCATTGCAAAAGGCATACAAACTGCTGCATATTCGTCGATAGTCAATGCAAACTCATCAACAGGCTCAATATACCACAGTGATGCCTCGGCATTGTTTGTCCAGGGCACAAGGCGCACGCAGTCGCCGGCAAGGTGAAGGCCTGTGTGGCCGCCTGTCTTGTTCTGGCAGATGATAGAACTCAAACCGGTGGTAGTGCTCTCAATCTTCCATTTACCGGCACTGGCATTGTCGGTTGTGACAATGGGCTGTGTCTCGTTGTTGCCAAGAGGGCCGAGCATATACTGGTAGTTGCCGTTGTAGAGGTAGAACTCCTTGTCATTGCCTGTGGGCAGGAATGTGAACAGCTGGTTTGCGTTGCTTACGTTAGAAGCGGCTGCCGATACGCGGCTCGCCTCGGGGTTCAGGTAGAGTGTTGCGTTGCTGCGCTCCGAGTTGCGTATGCGGTACCATTTGCCTGCCTCTACCTCAATGCGCGGCATGTTTGCTATGCCTGCGTTGATAGCCTCGTAAGCTGCGTATGAGGGCTCGTTCTTGTATGCGTCGATAAGCCCTGCTACAGCGTTCAGTGAGCCGGCCTCAACTGAACCAACGTATGTTGGAGCATTGGGGTCAAAGCCTGCAATCTTTGCATCAATGCCTGCTGCAACAATCTCCGCCTTGTCAACGTCGGCATCATAAACGTATGCACTGTCTGTGATGTATTCAATGCTGTAGTTCTTGTAGACGATAGTGTAACCGCCGCCGTTTGTGCCGTATGTGTCCTCCTCATAGAGGAAACCGATGTTGTTGTCATGCTGCAATGTCATTGTTGAGTATGCGCCGCCAACGTAGCTTGACTGGTGACGTCCGTCCCAATCGGTTGCAATGGCATCGGGGCTGATGAAGTCCTCGAGTGTCTCGAGCTCCTTATAATATATACCCACATTTGCACGGCCTGAGCCAAGAGGCACTGACTGCAGTGCAAGGTAAACCTTCTTGTTGTCGACCTTGCGCTTTGCGGGAACGAACATAATCTCGCCGTTTGTCGAGTTGTTCACTGCAATTGTACCGTTGTTGTCGGCATTTGAGTATTTTGCAGTGCCCCAAGAACCCTCGGCTTTCTCGCTGTCGGTGTATGAGAATATGTTGTAGATGCGGCCGCCTGATGTACGTGAACTGATGATTACGGAACCGTCGGGCAACTCATCGGCCTTTGGCTCGTCGCCACCGCTTGGGATTGGCGATACCTCGCCACCGCCAAGGACAGTCCAACTCTCGCCGAAGTTGTCACTGTAGAGTACAAAGTTCACGTGTGTACCGTTCACATTCTTCACAAGAACGGCGCAGTAGATGCGGTAGTACTCACCGACCTTTATGTACTGGCTCTGTGAAATCTTTCCCGAACCCACGAACATTGCGCGCACAGGACCGTGCTGTGTATTGTCAAACTGTGCATATATGTGCTCCGAACGGTCAACGGGAGTGCTCCATGTCTCGCCGCAATTCTCGCTGTAGAAGTGTGCGATACCCTGGTGGTTGTTGCGCTGTCCGTTGGGGAACGATACGTTACCCGAACAGCTGATTACAAGCACGCGGTCGCTCTCGCGGTCGGCAACGATTGCCGGGTCGCCGAAACCAACGTACATGTCATTGTTCGATGCATCGATACCCTCGGCGCCCTTACCCTGGATGATGTCGAAAATCTCACCCCAAGTCTCGCCGTTGTCAGTGCTTATGCGTGCGCGGAGGTCAATGCGGCCGTTTGTTGCCATACCAATGTCGGCACGGCTGTGGCGGTAGTCGGCAACAGCAATGATGTTACCATTCTTTGCTGTAGCAATGGCAGGAATACGGTAGGGGATAGCGCCCGAAGTGAGTGTGGGGAATACATCGAATGCTGGCTCGGGAGTGCGTATGTCAAGTCCCAGATAAACTATAAAGTTCGAGAATGTGATACCCTTGTTTGCTCCGCTTTGTGAGAAGTACACGGTGCGTGCTGGCTCTGCTACCTCAACGTCAATGTGCTGTGTGGTAGCCGATGATGTGTAGTTGTTGCCTTCGACTGCGAGTGTGAGGGTATAGCTGCCATCATTGTTAGTGTTTACAAAATCAAAACTATAACTCTTTATTACAAGACCTTCAGGCGCTGTAAGGGTGTATGAGCATGTGCCCGACTGGCCTGAATAACCTGCAATGTAGTCGCCCGATGTTGTCATGTTGTTGGCATTTGTCGAGAGTGAGAAACCAGCGAGATGGCTGCTCTCCCACTTTGAGTGCCATGTGCCGTTTGCATTGCTTGCGGTAAAGTTACCTGTAGATGCAAGTATCTCAACCGATGCCTCGGCGGCAGTAAATACAATTGTAGAACCAGCATCGGCACCTTCGGCCCAGAAAGCAAGCATACCTCTGCCACCAAAGTCGTTCACTGCATAGTCTGTACCGTGGATGCGCATGAAATAACCATTTACATTGGCTATCTTGTTGGATGAAGCAAAGTCCCAACGGCCAACATAACCGCTTGGCAGGTTTGCGGCATCCTGCATTGTGGGGTAGGTTGAACCACCTGTGCCACCGTAACCGCTGATGGCGCTCATTGTTGTCTTTGAAGCAAGCACCTTGTCCACACCGGCCTGCTTGTTGTAGATGGCATAACCGTCAGTGTCGTTGCCTACAAAGCACCAGAGTTCGTCGTCATTGCCTTTGGGAGTTGAAACGCCAAGAGCAATGTGGTCAGCGCCTGCATTGTCCTTGATTAGCTTTGCACCTTCGCCGATACCCATGGTGTAATAGGTTGTTCCCGGGGCAAACTCACCATTCTCAATGGTGGTCACCTTGAAAGGAACTTGTGCAATCATTGCAGCTGCCGACAGGACAGCGCAAGAAAGAAATGTAAAGATTCTCTTCATAATGAATAAAAGTTAGTTATGTGGATTATGTCTTGTCTCATGATATTCTACCGGAATTACCATCCCACCTGCACGCCGTCCTCATAGAAATGGCGGCCGAAGCACCAACCGAACACACTGTAGTAGCGGGCAAGCTCCTTGGCACGCCCAATGAACTCTTCAACGTCTTTCGTCTCGGGCGACGGGTTGCTCCAACCCACTTCGGCAATGGCGCCCAGACGTGGCAATGCCTTGTACTGCAGCTGCATCGGTGTGGTCACGTATTCGGTCCATAGGTTGCCCTGTACGCCAAGGATATACTTCTCCTCGTCCTTGCCCAACTGGTCGTATGGGTTGAATGAGTATGACTTGCGCAAGGGGACATACGCTCCATTGCTGTCAAGCTCGTCCTTGCGGTCGGTTGTCTGGCGGTAGTCGAGGTAGCAGTGGCTGCCCGGGGTCATGATTACATAGTTGCCCTTCTTTGCAGCGGCAATGCCGCCTTCGGTACCACGCCACGACATGATAGTGGCATCCTGGCTCACTCCGCCCTCAAGAATCTCGTCCCAGCCAATGAGCTTGCGGCCGTTCTTCTTCAGGTGCTCCTCAATGCGGCTGTTCACGTAAGACTGCAGCTCGGCCTCGTTCTTCAGGTTGTTCTCCTTTATGCGCTGCTGGCAGTGCGGGCACTCCTTCCACTTGTCGCGCGGAGCCTCGTCGCCGCCAATGTGTATGTATTCGCCGGGGAACAGCGCCATCACCTCGTCAAGCACATCCTGCCAGAACATGAAAGTGCTCTCCTTGCCTGCGCAGGCAATCTGTTTCGATACGCCCCAGTATGCCCAGGTCTTGTAGTTACCCTTCTCGCCCTCGCAACCAAGCCAGGGGTATGCGCTCAGTGCACCGAGCGAGTGACCGGGAATCTCAATCTCGGGTACTATGGTAATGAAACGCTCTTGTGCATATTTCACAATCTCCTTGATTTCCTTCTGTGTGTAGTAGCCGCCGTAAGGTATGCCGTCAAGCCCCTCGTTGTGCCCGGTAGTAGTCTGCTCGCGCAGGCTGCCAATCTCGGTGAGCAGCGGGTATTTCTTTATCTCTATGCGCCAGCCCTGGTCCTCGGTCAGGTGCCAGTGGAAACGGTTCATCTTGTGCATGGCAAGTATGTCGAGCACCTCTTTTATGGTCTCCACATCCCAGAAGTGGCGTGAGCAGTCGAGCATGAAACCGCGGTAGGGGAAATGTGGTGCATCGTCAATCTTCATTGTGGGCAGTGAGAGTTTTTCAAGGTCCAGCGGGGTCTCGTATGCCTGTACGGGGATAATCTGTTTCAATGTCTGCACGGCGTAGAACATTCCGGCACCATCCTTTGCCTTGATTATGATGTTCTCGGGGGTGATGTCAAGCACATAGCCCTCGGGTTTTATTGAGCCGTCAAGCTTGAAGATGATATTGTTGTCACTTGTGGTCTTTGTGGTCTTTTTCAGCTTTTTGCCAAAGATGGATTCCACAATCCTGTTCAGTTCCTCGGCCGCATACTTTGCATTGCTGTTGTCGAGACTGTATACAATTTTTGTATCAGTGTTCAGGTTGAACCTGATGTTTGCATTGCCGGGTTTTACGCTTGTCGGTTTTGGCAGAATGCTTGGAACCGCTCTCTCCTGTGCGAATGCCACCATTGCGGCAAACATAAATAAAAAAGTAAGGGCTTTTTTCAACATATCTTTTTATATAATATTATTTTAAATTTAATATTTTGCGAAGATAACTCAAAGTCACGCAAAGAAAAAACTATAAATCATAAAAAATATTATTTTACCCCACATTTGTGTGTGATAACTGATTTTTTTTGTTTACATTCGCAAAAAATACCGTTTGCGGGTTGAATTGAGTGTGTATAACTAATCTATTATAATTATGAGCGAAAAATATGTAATTGGAATTGACCTTGGCGGTACAAATACCGTCATTGGTCTTGTTGATGTCAAGGGTCACATCCTTGCAAAGGATGATTCTATCAAAACTCAGGCACACCCCGATATCGAGGAGTATACCGATTCGATTGCCGGCGTAATCAAGCGCCTTGCCGAGGAGAACGGCTGTGCCGGAAAACTTGAGGGCGTCGGTATAGGTGCTCCTATGGCCAACTACTACACCGGTGAGATTGTGAATGCTGCCAACTTGCCCTGGAAGGGTATCGTGCCGCTGGGCTGGCTCATCGAGAAAAAGACCGGTCTTCCCACAAAGGTTACCAACGATGCCAATGCTGCCGCCATCGGTGAGCAGAAGTATGGTGTTGCCCAGGGTATGAAGGACTTCGTCTACATTACACTGGGTACAGGCGTGGGCAGCGGTGTCGTTGCCAACGGTCAGCTCATCTACGGTCACGACGGCTTTGCCGGTGAGTTGGGACACACGACATCACCTGTTCTTGAGGGGCGTTCATGCGGTTGCGGCCGCACCGACTGTCTTGAGACCTACGCCTCGGCAACAGGTATCGTGCGCACAGCAAAGAAGTGGCTTGTCGAGCGCGACACTCCAAGTTCACTCCGCGACATCTGCATGAACGAACTTACATCAAAGATGCTTTTTGATGCTGCAATGCAGGGTGACAAATTGGCTTTGGAAATCTTTGAGTTCACCGGCAGGGTGCTTGGCGAGGCTTTCTGCAACTTCATTGCATTCTCGGCGCCCGAGGCAATCATTCTCTTCGGTGGCTTGGCAAATGCAGGCGAGCTGTTGCTCGAACCAATCCGCAAGCACATGAACGAGAACGTGGTGTTCTTGTGGAGAGACAAGGTGAAGGTTTTGAAATCATCACTCCCCGGTGCCGATGCAGCCGTGCTTGGTGCTTCGGCTCTTGGCTGGAAATAACCATTTTACTTGTTGGAATTGCAAAATCGCCTGCCGCGGGTGCGGCAGGCGGGTTCATAATGTGTGTAGGGTTCTCTTTTGTCTACAAGAACCTT
>JAZTXR010000013.1:0-10153 GCA_045636545.1 Bacteroidaceae bacterium | reverse complement strand
TCTTGAAATTCTCAACAAAACCTGATGGCAATATCAAACGGGCTAATTCCAGTAGTATTTTTTCGTCTTGCATAGTACTTTATTTTAACTATGCGAAGATAATATTTTTATATCATCCCCCCAACTTTTGCAGGTGAGCCCCAAATTTGCAGACCCGAAACTCCACGAAGCATACACAAACAAAAAAGACAGCTAAGAGCTGTCCTCAAGAGCGGAAAACGAGGCTCGAACTCGCGACCCCAACCTTGGCAAGGTTGTGCTCTACCAACTGAGCTATTTCCGCATTTGTTACGTTTACTGATTTTAGTTTATTGTGAAGGAGATGAGACTCGAACTCACACGACCCAACGGTCACTACCCCCTCAAAGTAGCGCGTCTACCAATTCCGCCACTCCTCCATAATATTATTGCAAAACAACTTTGTGCCCAGAACAGGACTCGAACCTGCACGTCTCTCAACACTCGCACCTGAAACGAGCGCGTCTACCATTCCGCCACCTGGGCATTAACAGGTTCTGCCTTCGAGCGGAAAACGAGGCTCGAACTCGCGACCCCAACCTTGGCAAGGTTGTGCTCTACCAACTGAGCTATTTCCGCGTTTGAAACACGAACTGGTGTTTTACAAACTAAAATCAAAATTTCAAAGAGCGGAAAACGAGGCTCGAACTCGCGACCCCAACCTTGGCAAGGTTGTGCTCTACCAACTGAGCTATTTCCGCGTGTGTTTCGCTTAACGGGTGCAAAGGTAGTGCATTTTTTCTAATCTGCAAAGATTTTGCCACTTTTTTTATATTTATTTTTATCTTTTTCTTTCTTCCCAAATAGAATTATTTAATAATCAAATAATTAAAGCAATCAATTATATACATATAAAAGCCATCTCCCGAATGAGGAGACGACTCATATACAATAATATTCCACAATCAACACATCCTGTCCCTGTAGTCCTCGTACCCAAAAACCTTGAACATCTCAAGTTCACCGTTTGCGCGCAACAGCGCTATGCTCGGGTGCGATATTCCATTGAACATATTTGTCTTTACCGTGGTGTAGTGTATCATATCCTCGAACACCACTCTATCGCCCACCTTCAACGGTTGTGGGAATTTCCAGCTACCCATATAATCACCACTCAGGCAACTGTTGCCGCCAAGGCGGTATATGTTCTCCTCAAACGGCGCTCCCTTCACGGCATCGGTCTCAAGCGATTCGGCGCCTGTGACAACAGGCTGGTAAGGCATCTCAAGACAGTCGGGCATGTGACAGGTGAAGCTGACATTCAATATTGCAGTGCGTATGCCGCGACTCTCCACAATATCCACCACCTGCGACACAAGCGAACCTGTCTGCCAAGCGAAAGCCGAGCCGGGCTCGAGTATCACCTGCAGGTTGGGATAGCGGCTGCGCAATCCCTTGAGCAAGCCAATGAGGTGCTCAACATCATAGTCCTTGCGTGTCATCAGGTGTCCACCACCCAAATTGAGCCACTTAATCTTCGGCAGCCACTTGCCGAACTTCTCTTCAATATGAACAAGCGTGTTCTCCAAAGCATACGAGCTGGACTCGCAATGGCAATGGCAGTGGAAGCCCTCAATACCCACAGGCAGCTCATCGGGCAACAGGTCTGCTGTAACGCCAAAGCGACTGCCGGGAGCACAAGGGTTGTAAAGTTCGGTCTCAATCTCGGAATACTCGGGATTTATGCGTATGCCGCACGAGATTGCGTGCCCTGCCGAGAGTGTACGCTCATAGAAGCGTTCGTACTGCGTGAGCGAGTTGAACGATATATGGCTGCTGCAGCGCAGCATCTCGCCGAACTCCTCATCGGTGTAAGCAGGAGAAAAGGTATGTGCACGGCTGCCGAACTCCTCGAATGCAAGGCGCGCCTCGTGTATTGAGCTTGCGGTGACCGAGCTTATATACTCGCGGAAGATGGGGAAGCTCTTCCACAGGGCGAAAGCCTTGAAGGCAAGAATTATCTCCACACCAGCCTCGCGCGCCACACGGCTTATCAGTTCCAAATTACGGCGCAAGAGCACCTCTTCCATCACATAACAGGGCGATGGCACCTTGTTTATCATTTCCTTATCCATTATCCTATGATTTTTAGTTTTGCAAATTTAAGCAGCAGGGTCTTCACACCTGCATTCTGGAATTTTATAGTAGCCTTTGCATTCTCGCCAACGCCTTCGGTCGTCTGCACTTCACCTATGCCGAAGCGTTCGTGCTGCACTATCGCACCTACCGACACACCAGGTTGCACACCGCCACCTGCACCCTGCGAGAAACGCTGCACGTCGGTCACACGGTAAAGGTTTGCCGGGCGCGATGCCGTGCCTGTCCCTGCGGCACCACTGCTGTAACCGCCACGGGTACCGGCACTGTCATTGGCTGCATTCGAGCTGCCATAACCATTGCCATAGCCACCGGTTCTTTGCTGCTGTGCAGCACGGCCTGCGGCCGCCACCCCTGCACCACTTGTGCGGCTGAACTGCGGACGGCCATCCTCGGGGCCATAGTTATAGGCCGAGCGCCTGCCGAGGCCACTGTTGGTTGCGCCGAACATTCCGCCCTGGCGGAACTGTTGCTGTGGTCTCTGCTGCATTCCGCCACCATTGGGCATGACAATATATGCGGGGTCAATCTCCTTTATGAAACAACTGGGCTCGCAGAACCCGAATTGGCCATATTTGTAACGGCTCTTGGCAAAAGTGAGCACGCAGTGCTCCTTGGCACGCGTAATGGCAACGTAGAGCAGACGGCGCTCCTCCTCCATCTCGCGCAGCGACTCACGCGCCCCCGCATTCGGGAACAAATCCTCCTCAAGGCCAACAACAAACACCACGGGAAACTCCAGTCCCTTTGCCGAGTGCACTGTCATCAACGTTATGCGGTCATCACCGGCAGCATCGTTTTCCTCAATATCCGACATAAGCGAAACCTCAGAGAGAAAATCGGCAAGGCTGTTTTGCTCGTTGCCCTCCTCAAGATGCATATCGACAAAATCCTCAATGGCTGCCATCAGTGCCTCGAGGTTCTCCTGGCGCGACTTTCCCTCAACGCTCATATCACGGTAAAGCTCCTCGCGAATACCGCTATCCTTAACAACGGCACGCGCAACCTCAAGTGCATCCTGTTTCCCGGCAAGTTTTGAGAATCCCTCAATCATTCCCGTGAACTGCATCAGCTTGGCAAGCGTACCCTTGTTCACATCAAGCCCGCAGAGGAAAGGATCGGCAAGCACCTGCCACAGGCTCATGCCACGCTCAAGAGCAAGTTCCTTCACCTTCTGCACCGTCTTGTCACCAATGCCACGCGCCGGGTAGTTTATAATTCGCTTGAAAGCCTCCTCGTCGTCCTTGTTGCATATCAGACGGAAATAGGCAATCACATCCTTCACCTCCTTACGCTGGTAGAACGAGAGGCCGCCGAATATGCGATAAGGGAAAGCCCTGCGCCTGAACGCCTCCTCAAAGACACGCGACTGCGCATTGGTGCGGTACAGTATGGCAAAATCGCTGAACTGCAGCCCCTCGCGGCGGCGAAGGTCGGCAATACGGCCGGCCACAATCTCCACCTCCTCCAGGTCGGAGTATGCCGGATACAACTCAAGCGGCGAGCCATCGCCACGCTCCGAGTAGACATTCTTCTTTATCTGTTCGCAGTTCTTTGCTATGAGACTGTTGGCCGCGTTCACAATCATCCTAGTAGAGCGGTAGTTCTGCTCGAGCTTGAATATCTGCGCACCACCGTAACGCTCGGCAAAGCCAAGAATGTTGCCGATGTTGGCACCGCGGAACGAGTATATGCTCTGCGCATCGTCGCCCACCACACACACCGCCTTGCGTTCCTGTGTCAACTGCCACACAATGCAGGCCTGCACATAGTTGGTATCCTGGAACTCATCAACAAGTACGTAGCGGAAACGCTCGACGTACTGCCGGCGCACCTCGGGGAAATCCTTGAACAAGCGATAGGTGTTCACCAGCAAATCGTCAAAGTCCATGGCATTTGCAAGACGACAACGCTCGGCATACCTTTTATATATATCATAGACTGCAGGGATGCGCGCCTTCTTGTCATCATTGCGCAGCCCCTGGTCATTCTCATAGTCCGACGGCGAAACAAGGCTGCTCTTTGCCGACGATATGCGCTCGGCAACAGCATTGGGCTTGTAGAGCTTGTCATCGAGCTGCATATCCTTTATGATGCTCTTCACGAGGCTGCGCGAGTCGCTCTGGTCATATATGGTAAACTGCGGGTCATAGCCTATGTGGTGTGCCTCGCGGCGCAGAATCTTTGAAAAGACCGAGTGGAATGTACCCATCCACAACATAGAAGCCGCTCTTTGCCCCACACGCGCAGCAATGCGCTCCTTCATCTCGTTTGCAGCCTTGTTGGTAAAGGTGAGCGCAAGTATAGACCACGGCTCAAAGCCATTCTCGAGCAGATAGGCGATTTTATATGTAAGCACACGTGTCTTGCCCGACCCCGCACCGGCAATCACCAGCGAAGGACCGTCAAGGTAACGCACAGCATCGAGCTGCGCCCCGTTCAGTTCATCCTCGTAGTTTATCATCTTAATTCTCCAACAACAGTCAATAATTTGCGAAGATATGCAAAAAATGGCACAATAGCGAACATCACACCCAAAAACCTTGTTTACACATTGCATACTAACAATAAAAAACATGAGTACATACACCCCAACACGCACCGGCTTTGCAATGCCGGCGCTGGGCTACAGCACGGGAGCCCTGGCACCCGTCATCAGCCAATCAACAATCGAGTGCCACTATGGCAAACACCTCCAGGCCTACGTCGACAATCTCAACAGACTCGTCGCAAACACCGAGTTCGAGGATTACACCCTACGCGAGATTGTGGAACAGGCACCGCAGGGACCGCTCTTCAACAATGCCGGGCAAGTGCTCAACCACTCGCTATACTTCGAGCAGTTCACCCCCGCTCCACCCGCCGGCAACCGTCCCACCGGCAACCTCAAGGAGTTCATCTATTTTGACTTCGGCAATTTCGAGAATCTCAAGAAAAAGATGGAAGATGCCAGCGCCGCACTATTTGGCAGCGGTTGGGTGTGGCTGGCACAGGAGGAGAGCGGCAAGTTAGCCGTTATCAGCTGCCACAACGGCGACACTCCCATGCGGCACCGCATGACACCACTCTATGGTATTGACGTGTGGGAACACGCCTATTACCTCGACTACCAGAACCGCCGTGCCGAGCATGTGAAGAAACTGTGGGACATAATCGACTGGGAAGTCATCGAAAGCCGCCTGCAGATATAACAGTTCCATAACGTCACAGCGCCCAGGGCGCTGTGACGTTATGGAACTGTTGGCATGAAGTTGCCGACTGTTGCAAAACGCCATCACTTGCCACCAATGTCGAATCGGTAGATTGCGTGCAACATGACATAGCTTTGGAACACCTTGTTGCGCGAGAAGTGCCTCAACGTTGGCGTAACTACACTATACTCCGATGTTCGCTGCCCAAGGATATCCACCGCCTCGAGTTGCAGTGTAAGTGCCTTGTTCTTGAGGAAAGATTGCGATACCGTCGCATTCCACAGCCATTGGTCGTGGTTCATTATATCGTCGGCATATCCACGACGGCCATAGAAGATGAACGAAGAGTTTATCTTCATTCCCCAAGGCAACTCCACTTGCGGTTCAAAATGACACTCAAAGGTGTGTCCGTCCTGGTTATACTGTGGAGTGCTTTCATACCTCACATAATCGCCGGTATACCCGGCTGTCAGGTTCAAGCTCCAAATCCCACTGCGCCATTTAAGGCGCATGTTACAGTATGGGTCATGAGAATGTATCACCGACAGCCCCAGTTCATCGCCCAACACCCCGACATAGTTCTTGTCGCGGTTCAATGAATAACCGGCCGACAGCCCCAAGGTCCAATGACGCTCCTTGTCGAGCGGTTGCTCTGTCCCGCCACCGAAAAAGAAATAATAGTTGCCGTTCACATTGTCTTTCGTGTGGAGCATCTTGCCGGTGAGCGGGTCGGTCTGTATGATATCGACAACCGAATTCAGGTGGTTTCCATAGTTGACATTCACATGATAGCTGTCGCCACGTTTCTCGTTGAACCAACGGCCGTTCATATTGAAATTGTTGTTCCACCCCACTTTCAGATTGGGATTGTTAACGCGTTCAACCATCTCATTGCTTGTATCAGTGATGGGCAACAGCTCCAACAACGATTGGCGACGTTCATAGCCATAATACTGCACATAGAGCGTTCCGTTTTTGGCAAACCGCCACCTGACAGATGCCAAAGGAGCAAACTCCACATATCTGCGTTCGGGCGAATACTCCACTCCCGCCCTTTCATAGTCGAGCCTGTCATCGTGGTAGATTACCGTTGTACCAATATTGGCATCAATTTTCTCCCATTTGCCATAGAAATAGAAGCGACCGCTGTGCCAATTGGTCCTCGACTTTGAATAGAGCGAGTTCTCAATGTCAATAACCGCCGCCAAAGAGTCGGCAGCCGATGGGCGAACACCCAGGGGCAACCCTGCTACCGCATAATAGGGATAACGGTCGAGGCGATAAAGGCTATAATTCTCATCCTCCTTTTCATATTCATAGTGATAGCTGGCCTCAAACTGTATATTCTTGTTTATTGCTCCTGTCAATTTTGCCTCGGCCGAAAATACATCATAGCCACCCGGTCCGTCGGTGTAACGGCGCTGCACCACCCCGGAATCGGCGCTGTTGAAGTAGCGATAGACCGACAAGGCATTACCCGAGTTCTCAACGTCACTCTTACGATACCTTGCAAACACATTCAGCGAATACCCATCTTTTCTGAACCGACGGACAAAGCGCGCTCTGGCATCAAGATTATTGTGACGAGCGAAATTGTTGTTCAGTTGTCTCTGCGAGTTTATACCCACTGCGGCAAGTTCCTCGCCTACATCATCACCCACAAGCCCCAACTCGGGGTTTTCAAAACCTGCAGCCGAGGAATAGACCGATGTATTCTGACTTCCATCCGTGCTGCTGTCATAGTAAGAATAGTCAAAATCGGCACTCAAGCGACTGAGCGAATCAATGTTATATGTAAGAGCGATGTTTGCATTCACATCGTGCAAAACAGTAGACACCTGTGTGCGATTGTATGACCAATGGTTGCCGGCATTGCCAAGCAGTGTCTCAACATTATTGATACGGTCATGTACACTGTTGTCGTGCCCCACCTCAATCTCCGCATTCAGTTTGAACAGGCCGGCAGCATCGTTCGCCTTGCCATTGTCCCACGACATTATAGCACCCGCCTTGCGATAGGTGAAAAGACCGTCGCCACCACCCCAGCCACTTTGCCAGTTGCCATTCTCGTCCACACTCTGGTTCTCGCTGATGTTGTTCACCTGGGCATAAACAGCCGTACGGCGCTTGTCGGTGAAATTGGAAGCAAAAGCCTTTGCAAGATACTTGCCTTTAGTGCCAATGCCACCGTCGACATTCACATTCCACGACGTCATATACTCCTTCTTTATCTTCAAGTCCACCACCGTTGCCTTCTCCAAATCGAGCACACCTGCAAACTCCTTCTCATCATCGGCTTTCTCATATATGGCAACGTCCTCAACCGCATCGCTCACAATGTTCGACATCGCCGTGTTGGCATCCCCGATGAATGGCTTGCCGTTGACAAGTATCGAGCTGACAGCCTTACCCTGGAAAGTGAGATTGCCGTCCGCATCCATTGAAAGACCGGGCAACTGCTTTATGAGCGCAGCAACTGTTGCACCCTCGGCCACACGATAGGCATTGGCATGATAGACAAATGTGTCGGCTTTTATGGTAAGTTCCTGCGCAAGACCGGTGACACTCACCTCGCGGAGCAGTTTCTCGTCAGGTGTCAGCAGCAGGTTGCCAAGCTCCACTTTTTGACGTCTGTCTGTCAGTTCCACTCTCTTCACAAGAGTCTCGTACCCCACAAATGCAATATTCACCTTGTATGCTCCCGCGCTCTTCACTTTGAGCGAGAATGTGCCATCGGCCTCGGTTGCGCAAGCCGCCACCTGCAACGTATCGTTCTTCATAAGGCGCACCGTTGCCATTGCAATGGGTTGTTCAGCATCGGCGGCATCGAGTACCTTGCCGCTTAGCGACAGTTCCTGCGCCGTGGCAAACCCTGCAATCAACAGGAACAATAGTGTCAAGAAATAGTGTTTCATAAGTTTTTTTTGCAATTATAATAATTGTGGACGACAGTTTTACCCCCCCCGTTAAAAAATGTTAAAAACAAAAAGATACGCAACTCCATGTGCATTCATGACATACACTAAGTGATAAAAAGGAGTCGCGTATCCACTGGCAGGGAGAACCACCACCCCTACCGCACATTTTTTATTTAATCTTTACGCTTTCTACATACAAGACGAATGAAGTTTGATTTTGTTACAGACCTGTTTGGTTAAAATTGATTAAAAAGTAGGGCAAAAGAAGAGGAAGACACATCGGTCTGCCCAAAACGAAATATCAATACCCGACAAAAAAGGGCGAACACACCGGTTCACCCTTTCTGTAGATATTACTGCAATTTAAACATAACAGGCAACACATACTGCGTGAAGACTGGTTTGCCATCCTGCATTCCGGGATTCCATTTGGGCATTGCAGAGACCACACGTAAAGCCTCAGCCTCCAGCGCCTTCGCTGCCGGGTCGCCTGCATCTACATTCACCTCGGTGCGTCCACCGTTTTTTTCCATGCTGCTGTAAGCCTGCACTTCCAACTCTTCGAGTTCCATTGCGCGGCGTTTGAGTATATCCTCAGAAACACCATCAGCAGCAAACTTATCCAACTCCTCTTGTTTCTTTGCTATGTGGTTTTTCAAAGAAATTACCTCCGCACTATAAACATATTTTGAATACTCCCCCTTCAACACATTTGCATCAACCACAGAACCCTCCTTGTTCACCAAAAAGCGCACAAAGACCTTGCCCATCACATCGGCATCACGCGCTGTCTGCGGATACTTGATATTACGACTCAAATACTTCATAAGCTCCTGTTGCCCACCGGGGAATTCAGGCATCTTTTCACAGACCGTAAACACAGCCTCATTTCCTGCAGCCGAATTACTCTTCTCTTTTTTTATGTTTATATACATTACACCCTCCTTACCTGTTGACTTTAATTTTTCCTGAAGTTCGGGAGTAAGGTCCGGAAACTTAACAATCTCAACGCTCTCAATTGTACCGGGGTCGATGTCATTTATATCACCATCATAAATTGCACCACCCGACACGACAAGCAGTTTTTCCTTATTGCTTTCGGACATATATATGCCATTACCATTAACCTCTTTGGGGAGTTTATAGACAATCGGGAGAACAAACTTCACATTCACAGCCTCGCCCTTGTTCATTGCGGGCCTCCATTTTGGCATTGCCTTCACTACCCTCAAAGCCTCGGCATCGAGTGACCCGTTGCCCGAAGAGTGCATTATCTCTACATTCTCTATTGAACCATCGGCCTTAACAACAAACTGCACAAACGCCTTACCTTCAGTACCGGCCGCCTTTGCCGACTCGGGGTATTTGAGACTGTACTGTATAAATTTCATCATCTCCTTCATCCCGCCGGGGAACTCGGGCTGAACCTCGACAACCTGATGAATCTTATCGGGGTCATCATCAGCAAGCCCATCCGAGGTATCATAAACATAGTCAATCTCAACACCTCCCAGAACACGCTCGCCACCCACATAAGGATTAGTAAGGTTCTGCAACACAGATTCCGGGCCGAGAATCAGTTTAAAATCGGCCTTCTTGCCTTTGAAATATGAAGCATCGTTCTTCCACAGCTCACCATTGTTTACAGCATTTACAATACCGCACTCGCTGCATTTTACCGGATTCTGGAGAATTGTTGCATCATCGGCATAAATGCTGAATGTCATTACATTCTTATCCAGTTTAACGTTCCTCAAAGGAACAACAAAGTAACCGGGTGTGTACCCCTCGCGGGCATTGTCGAACTCATCGGTCGTTCCACGGAAATAACCTACATTCTCTCCCTCTGCTCCCCTTATGTAAGCAATGCAGACACTCTCGTTGTTGCCGGTGCTCCCATCCATGTAACATAAATGGGCATACATCCAT
>JAZTXR010000012.1:0-14617 GCA_045636545.1 Bacteroidaceae bacterium | reverse complement strand
GCCTACCCCTACTGCCTATAAGGCGATGAAGGCCATTGAAGCAGGCGAACCCATACCTGGCGGCATTGCCAACGGCATTATCGGCACGATGATAATGCTTGGCATGGCGGTTGTTGTTGCCGTTCCCATCGGCATTTTGTGTGGTGCATACTTGGCAGAGAACAGCAAAAGCCGCTTTGCTCAGGTGGTAAGCTATTTGACTGACCTACTGCAAGGTACACCATCTGTAATTATCGGCATCATAACCTACATTTGGGTGGTTGTACCTATGAAGGGTTACTCGGCTATCGCCGGTAGTGTAGCGCTCTGCATTATGATGCTTCCTCTTATTATTCGCTCTACCGAGGAAACGCTTAAAATCCTCCCTGCATCACTCAAGGAGGCCGGATTGGCATTGGGCGGCAATAAGGCACGAGTGATGATGAAAGTGCAACTGCCCGCCGCCTTTGGTGGTATCTTTACGGGCGTGTTACTTGCCATTTCTCGAGTGATTGGCGAGACTGCACCGCTGATGTTTACCGCCCTCGGCTGCTCGCTTATCCGCTTTTCTATCGACAAGCCAATCTCGGCAGTGCCGCTACTTATCTGGGAGTTCTTCAACGACCCCACCCTACAAGATCTCATCTGGGGCGCATCGCTCTTCCTCTTGTTGTTCGTACTTACATTAAATCTTAGCGCTAAATATCTTGCAAAGAAATGGAATCAGTAAAACCTATACTTGAATTTACTAAGACTTGCGTATCATATACCAAGCAGACAATGGCCGTAAAATATGTATCGGCAGCTATTGAACGAAATACTATCACGGCTATCATGGGCCCTTCGGGCTGTGGAAAATCGACACTCCTTCGTGCCGTAAACCTTATGCACAACCTCTATCCCAATATTCGCGTTGATGGTGAGATTTTATTGAATGGAGAGAATATCCTTGCGATGGAACCTATCGATGTGCGTCGCCGTGTGGGTATGGTATTCCAGCGCCCTGCACCATTTCCAACAATGAGCATCTACGATAATGTGCTTTCGGGATTTGCATTGAACGGCATCAAGCTCTCCAAAGCAGAGAAAGATGCAACCGTTGGGCGTTGCTTGCGTAGTGTTGCCCTTTGGGATGAGGTTAAAGATGTGCTGAACAAGAAGGGTACATTCCTCTCGGGTGGTCAGCAACAACGATTGTGCATTGCCCGAGCCTTGGCGATGAAACCAGATGTACTTCTGATGGATGAGCCCACATCTGCACTTGACCCTATTGCTACAAAGCATATCGAGGAGTTGTTATTGGAGTTGCAGAAAGAGGTTACAATCCTTATCGTTACTCACAATATGGGACAGGCAAAACGTATATCGTCAAAGTCAATGTTTATGTACTTGGGTGAGTTGGTTGAGTACGGTGACACCGAAACGATGTTCTCTAATCCTGCAGACGAACGAACCAAGGCGTATTTGACTGGTAAGATGGGATGATTGACATTATGCTACGACAAGCGGGATTTGATTCTCGCACAGCTACACGATGTGGACGTGAAGGCACTGTTGAGATTGGCGACATTGTACAATGTGCCTGCAGCAATAAACCGGTCATAAAAGGTTTTACCAATCATATTTAAAGAACTGTCAAGTAAGTACTTTTGTTTTTTCTACTGTCTAATGAACCTCATAAGTCGGACAAAACTTTTGAGGTTCATTATATGTATAGACATTCTTTGGTGGTAATACGCATCGAGATGTTTGATTTTCTTAAAAACTTTTAAAGATTTGATATGAATATTAAATATAAAACCTTAACTTTGTAAAATGTTGTAGTATGCCGTGAAAATGGAAAAAACTGTGTTTCAAAATAGAAAAGGCAAATCCGTTTTTATGGTTAATTTTGCAATGGTGATTTCAAATAAAATAACTTTATATATATGGAAAATAAGATTCAGGAATTGACCGAGAAAATCTATGCCGAGGGCGTGGAAAAAGGAAAAGCCGAGGCAGAACGTCTTGTCTCTGAGGCAAAGGAGAGCGCAGCCGAAATTGTGAAGAAGGCTCAGGCCGAGGCCGAGGCCATCGTTGCTGCAGCCAGGAAGAAAGCCGAGGAACTTGATGCGAATACCCGTTCCGAGATTAAGCTCTATGGAACACAGGCTGTCGGCGCATTGAAATCGGAGGTTGCGACTGTGGTTACCGATACCATTGTGAAGGCTGCTGTCAAGGAGGCGCTTGCAGGCGACTCGGTAAAGGCAATGCTTTTGAAGATTGCCGAGCGTTGGAACTCTGACGAGGCGTTGGTCATTTCAACAGCCGAGGCCGAAGAGCTCAAGGCATACTTTGCAAAGAATGCAAAGGCATTGCTCGACAAGGGCGTGGAAATCAAGCAGGTCAATGGCTCAAAGACATCGTTCTCCATTGCTCCTGCCGATGGCTCATACAAGGTGAATTTCGGTGAGGGTGAGTTTGAGGCTTTCTTCAAGTCTTTCCTGCGTCCTCAGATGGTAGAACTCCTATTCTCTTAATCAATAATGGCTAACTACTATTGTCAAGTAGCGGGTCTGCCCGATGTCGCTTTCGATGGCAGCAAGGCCGCGTACACGGTAGAGCGTTTCCGTGACGAGCTCTATCCCGCGCTCTCTGCCGCCGATGCCAAGTGCATCGACCTGCTGTTCCTGTCACTGGACAACGCCAACCTCCTCAATCTTCTTGGGAACGGCGAGGAGGCAACGCTTGGGCCGGCAGGTTGCTATGGCAAGGAGGAACTGCTGGAGATTATCTCCCAGGCAAAGGAGGGCGATATGCCAAGAAAGGACGTCCCGTCCTATCTCTATCGTTTCCTCAATTACTATTTTGCCAATGAAAGCAACGACAACATCATCTGGAACGATGTCCTCAGCGCATATTACTATGACTATGCGACAAAGTCATCAAACCGTTTTGTTGCCGGATGGTTCGCCTTCAACCGCAACGTGAACAACATCCTTGTTGCATTCACAGCCCGCAAGTACAAGCTGAACATGGACGAGGTTGTCATTGGTGATGACGAGGTGGCGAATACCTTGCGTACATCAAATGCCCGCGATTTTGAACTGTCGGGCGCTCTCGATTACTTTGAGGCAGTGCAGCGCTTGAGCGAGAACGGCAAGCTGCAGGAGCGTGAGCATCAGCTCGACGAACTGCGTTGGCGTTGGCTCGACGACAATTCTGTTTTCAACTATTTTACCGTTGAACGTCTTTTCGTCTTTCTGCAGAAACTTGTGATTGTCGAGCGTTGGGAGACACTTGATGCCGATGAGGGAATGAAACGCTACAACGAAATGATAGCGGAACTGAAATCAGGAATGGATATCCACTCCTTTGAGTTGTAAGAAGTTGTTTGAATTTATATCGCCAAGTTTTTTATAGAGCAAGAATAGGATGTTTATTTATTTTTTAAGGGCGCATAGCGGGCTATGTAACCGCAAAAAAGAAAGAAACAGACATTTTTGAACATAAAAAACGGCGAAACTATCAGCTTCTGTAAGAAAATATTTTTTTTAGAAATTAAAACAGCTTCTAATAAAGAAAACAATATATAGATATGGCTACAAAAGGAAAAGTAACCGGCGTTATAGCAAATATGGTGCTCTTGGCTGTCGATGGCCCTGTGGCACAGAACGAAATCTGTTATATAAAGACCGGTGGCGACAGCTTGATGGCAGAGGTCATCAAAATCAATGGCGCCAAGGTGTATGTTCAGGTTTTTGAGAGCACACGCCGTTTGAAGATTGGTGAAGAGGCCGAGTTTACCGGTCACATGCTCGAGGTGTCATTGGCGCCCGGTATGTTGTCAAAGAACTACGACGGTCTGCAGAACGACCTCGACAAGATGGAGGGCGTGTTCCTCAAACGCGGCGACTACACCAACCCGCTCGACGAGGACAAGGTATGGCACTTCGAGCCGATAGTAAAGGTGGGCGACGTTGTCGAGGCTGCAGCTTGGTTGGGTAAGGTAGAGGAGAACCACCAGAACCTCAAGATTATGGCGCCTTTCGGCATCGAGGGCAAGTGGACTGTGAAATCTATTGCCGCCGAAGGCGACTACAAGATTACCGATACAATTGCAGTGATTGCCAATGCCGAGGGCGAGGAGAGAACCCTCAATATGATACAGAAATGGCCTGTGCGTGTTGCCATGAGCGACTACAGGAACAAACCACGTCCATTCAAGCTGCTCGAGACCGGTGTGCGCACAATCGACACCCTCAACCCTATTGTCGAGGGTGGTACAGGCTTCATTCCCGGCCCCTTCGGAACAGGAAAGACCGTGCTGCAGCACGCCATTTCAAAACAGGCCGAGGCCGATATCGTTATCATCGCAGCCTGCGGTGAGCGTGCCAATGAGGTCGTGGAAATCTTTACCGAGTTCCCCGAACTTGTCGACCCCCACACCGGCCGTAAGCTCATGGAGCGTACCATCATCATCGCCAACACCTCCAATATGCCCGTTGCGGCACGTGAGGCATCGGTATATACCGCAATGACAATTGCCGAGTACTACCGTGCAATGGGCTTGCGCGTTCTGTTGATGGCCGACTCTACATCACGTTGGGCGCAGGCGCTGCGCGAGATGTCGAACCGTATGGAGGAGCTTCCCGGCCCCGATGCCTTCCCGATGGATATCTCCTCAATCATCGCCAACTTCTACAGCCGCGCAGGTTATGTATACCTCAACAACGGCGAGGCAGGTTCAATCACCTTCATCGGTACAGTGTCACCGGCCGGTGGTAACCTCAAGGAGCCTGTGACCGAGAATACAAAGAAGGTTGCGCGTTGTTTCTATGCTCTTGAGCAGGACCGTGCCGACAAGAAACGCTATCCGGCTGTCAACCCCATTGATTCATACTCAAAGTACATCGAGTACCCCGAGTTCGAGAACTATATCTCGGGTCTTGTGGGTGACGGTTGGTTGCCAATGGTCAACGAGGCAAAGACACGTCTGCAGCGCGGTAAGGAGATTGCCGAGCAGATAAACATCCTTGGCGACGACGGTGTGCCCGTGGACTACCACGTTACATTCTGGAAATCGGAGCTCATTGACTTTGTCATCCTGCAGCAGGATGCATTCGACGAGGTCGATGCCGTTACTCCGCTCGAGCGCCAGCAGGAGCTCCTGAAGATTGTGACCGACATCTGCCGTGCCGAGTATGAGTTCGACAACTTCCAGCAGGTGACCGACTTCTTCAAGAAGACAATCAACATCTGCAAGCAGATGAACTATTCGGTGTTCAAGAGCGAGAAGTACAGCTCGTATTATGCCGAGCTCATGCAGCACCTTGAGACAAAGCAGGCTTAACCATTAACACACAGAACTATGGCTACAGAAGCATTCAAAAAGATATATACAAAAATCAACTCCATAACCAAGGCAACCTGTTCGCTCAATGCCACAGGAGTAGGTTATGACGAACTGGCCACCGTCAACGGCAAGCTTGCCCAGGTGGTAAAGATTATGGGCGACGAGGTTACCCTCCAGGTGTTCGAGGGTACCGGTGGTATCCCCACCGACGCCGAGGTGGTATTCCTTGGCAAGGCTCCATCGCTCAAAGTGAGCGATGAGCTCACAGGCCGTTTCTTCAACGCATACGGCGACCCAATCGACGGCGGTCCGGCTGTTGAGGGTAGGGAGGTTGAGATTGGTGGCCCATCGGTGAACCCTGTGCGCCGCAAGCAACCATCGGAGCTCATTGCGACAGGTATTGCGGGTATTGACCTCAACAACACTCTTGTGACAGGTCAGAAGATTCCGTTCTTCGCCGACCCCGACCAGCCCTATAACCAGGTGATGGCCAACGTGGCGATGCGTGCCGAGACCGACAAGATTATCCTTGGCGGTATGGGTATGACAAAAGACGACTACCTCTACTTCAAGAACCTCTTTACAAACGCAGGTGCTCTCGACCGCATCATCTCGTTCATGAACACAACCGAGGACCCGGCCGTTGAACGTCTGCTCATCCCCGATATGGCATTGACTGCGGCCGAATACTTTGCGGTAGAGAAGAACCAGAAGGTGCTGGTGCTGCTCACCGACATGACAATGTATGCCGATGCGCTCTCAATCGTGTCGAACCGTATGGACCAGATTCCTTCAAAAGACTCAATGCCGGGTTCGCTCTATTCCGACCTTGCGAAGATTTACGAGAAGGCTGTGCAGTTCCCCGCCGGCGGTTCAATCACCATCATTGCGGTGACAACCCTCTCGGGTGGCGACATCACACACGCGGTGCCCGATAACACCGGTTACATCACCGAGGGTCAGCTGTTCCTCCGTCGCGACAGTGATATCGGTAAGGTCGTTGTCGACCCATTCCGTTCACTCTCACGTCTGAAACAGCTTGTTGCCGGCAAGAAGACACGCAAGGACCACCCACAGGTGATGAATGCTGCTGTGCGCCTCTATGCCGATGCTGCAAACGCAAAGACAAAGATGGAGAACGGTTTCGACCTCACCGACTATGACAAGCGAACACTCTCGTTTGCCAAGGAGTACTCGGACAAGCTGTTGGCTATCGATGTCAACCTCAACACAACCGAGATGCTCGATGTTACATGGGGCCTGTTCTCACGTTACTTCAAGCCCGAGGAGGTCAACATCCGTCAGGAATTTGTCGATATATATTGGAAAAAATAAGATAATGGTATAATCGTTTATGTCATTCTGAACGTATGTGAAGAATCTTAATGATAGAGATACTTCGTTTCACTCAGTATGACAAAGGACTATATCGTTACAAAAATTGAGAAAAGTAGGAAATGATAGCATTTCAATATAACAAAACATCACTTCAGCAACTCGAAAAACAACTGAAGATGCGTGTCAGGACACTGCCTATCATCAAGAGCAAGGAGAGTGCCCTGCGCATCGAGGTGAAGAAGTGCAAGGCCGAGATGGAACTGCACGACGAGGAGTATGCTGCCCAGCTCGAGCAGTACCGCGCGCTCTTTGCGTTGTGGAACGAGTTCGACCCCTCGCTTGTAAAGACTGGCGAGCTGCTGATTGGGCAGCAGAAAGTGGCCGGTGTCAAGGTGCCAGTGTTGGAGAACGCCACCTTTGTCATCGGGCGTTACAGCCTCTTTACCTCGCCCAAGTGGTTCGCCGATGGTATCGAGCTGCTCAAGGAGATGGCAATGACAGCAATTCGTCGCGAATTGCTCAACCGCAAACTGGTGTTGCTTGAGCACGCCCGCAAAAAGACCACCCAAAAGGTGAACCTCTTTGAGAAGGTGCAGATACCGGGCTACCAGGATGCAATCAGAAAGATTAAACGATTTATGGAGGATGAAGAGAATCTTTCAAAGTCTTCGCAGAAGATTCTGAAGTCCTTGTTAGAGCAAAGAGAGGAGGTGACAGCATGATAACGAAGATGAAAAAACTTGCACTTCTTGTCTATCACAAGGAGTATGCCGCCTTTCTTGAGTCGCTGCGCGAGGTGGGTGTGGTACACATCCAGGAGCGCGGAAGCGGTAGTGTGGAGAACCCCGAACTGGAACAGAAACTCTCTGTCGCCAACCGTTATTCACGTATCGTCAAGCGCCTTGAAATGTGTGCTCCCGGCGAGCTTGCCCCAGCGGCTGATATTTCAGCAGCTCCGGCTGTCATAGAAAAGGTTGAGGCACTCTTTGCCGACATTGAGCAGCGCAGGACACTGCAGCAGGTGCTCGACAAGGATATTGCAACCCTGGAGCCATGGGGCAATTTTGATTGTTCGGCCGTTGAAAGACTTGCTGCTGCAGGTTATGAACTGAAATTCTTCATAGCTTCGGCAAAGAGCTACCGGAGCGAGTGGGAGAGTGACTATAATGCAATCCCTGTTGCCGAGAAACTGTCGCGCAAATATTTCGTGACAGTCACTCCGCAAGGAACAGTGATTGACATAGATGCCGAGCAGGCAAAGCTGCCTACAGCCTCGCTTGCAGCATTGGAGAATGAGCTGTCCGCAGTCAATGCACAGGTAAAAGAGGCTGAGCTTGAACTTGCAAAGGTTGCAGGCGAGAGCCTCAATACCTTGAAGGCAGCCCAGGAGTTGCAGAAACGTGACATTGAGTTTACAAAGGTTATGCTCGGTGGCGAAAGGGTCTCGGGCGACAAGCTTGTCATGCTCGAGGGCTGGGTGCCCGAGGATTCGGTTATTGCTCTAAAGGCAATGCTCGACGCCAGTGGTGCGTTCTATGAACTGCGCGATGCCCGCCGTGGCGACAACATTCCCGTCAAGCTCAAGAACAACGCCTTTACCCGTATGTATGAGGTGCTCACCAAGATGTACGGTATGCCAAGCGGAACCGATTTCGACCCCACGCCTATCGTGGCACCGTTCTTCTCGCTCTTCTTCGCATTCTGTATGGGCGATGCCGGTTACGGTCTGCTTCTGATTCTTCTCGGTTTTCTCCTTAAAAATAAGCTGGGTAAGGATATGGCAGGAATGATGAACCTTGTAATCACACTCGGTATTTTCACTACCGTGTTGGGTGCATTGCTCGGAACATTCTTCGGTATGAGCCTGCTTGAGTTTACAGGAATCCCGCAAAGCATACGCGACTTCATCATTGCTGGCGATATGGAGATAATGGGTGCAACATACGACAAACAGATGATTCTTGCCCTTGGAATTGGTGTCATACACATTTCAATAGCAATGACTGTAAAGGCTATTAACAACACGGTCTTCTTCGGCTTCAAGGAGTCGTTGAGCGCTTGGGGCTGGTGGCTTGTCGTTGTGGGTGGTGTCATTGTCGGTACACTCTCATTCCTCAGCGTTATCCCTGCAGGGGTGTCAAAGTGGGCATTCATTGCCATTGGCGGTCTTGGCGCGGTAGGCATATATCTGCTCAACAACCTGCGCCGGAATGTCTTTGCCAACATTGGTGCCGGCCTGTGGGATACCTACAACATGGCATCGGGCTTGTTGGGTGATATCCTCTCATACATCCGTCTCTTTGCCCTTGGCCTTGCGGGCGGTATGTTGGGTTCTACTTTCAACAGCCTTGCAATGATGGTTGTCGAGGGGCGGGAAGGCTTTGCCGCTGTACTGGCATGGGTCGGCTTTGGTCTTATAATCCTTATTGGTCACACGCTGAACATCGCAATGTCATGCCTCAGTGCCTTTGTACACCCGTTACGTCTTACATTCGTGGAGTATTTCAAGAATGCAGGCTACGAAGGTAAAGGCGAGGAGTACAAGCCGTTCAAGAACGAATAGACCGATTGTGGCTCCTTGTTATTCATTTAAAGAAAAAACTCTCCCTCTTGCGTAAGAGGGAGTCCCCGAAGGGGGAGGGAGATTGTGATTGTTAAAATGAAAAATAAAAAATTATAAATATTAAAAACTAAACATTATGGAACTTTTATTAGGTTATTTGGGAATGGGTCTCATGCTGGGACTCGCAGGTATTGGTAGTAGTATCGGTACAACAATCGCTGGTAATGCAGCAGAGGGCGCGTTGAAGAAGGATTCTTCAAAGTCCGGCGGCTATATGATTCTTTGTGCGCTCCCCGCTACACAGGGTCTTTATGGCTTCTTGGCATTCCTGCTCCACTTCGGTAAGGTAACAGCCGAGACCGGCCTGTTGTGGTTCGGTGTAGGTATTGGTGTAGGTATCGTATGCCTCTTCTCTGCAATCCGTCAGGGTCAGGTTTGTGCAAACGGTATCGTTGGTATGTCACAGGGACATGACGTGCAGACAAACACTATGATTTATGCTGCTTTCCCCGAGTTCTACGCCATCCTTGCACTCGTTGCTACATTCTTGGTGTAATAAAAGAGTAGGGTAGAATGGAAAAAATCTCTCAAGGCGCGCCTTGAGAGATTTTTTTTGTGTGTTATGTTTCGTCACTCTGCCACAGAAAAGCCTTTCCTTTTGCTTTTTGTGTCTGTTTTGGCAATTATTTGCTAACTGTTTGTCGTGGTTTTGTATGATTTTTGTCTTTTTAAGTTATTTTAATTCTTTGGTTATTCGAAATTATTTTTGTAATTTTGCACTTCATTTTGAGAGAGGGGGTACTTTCTCTCCATTTGTATATATAATAAGGTGCTCCACAAGCGTGGAAACCTTAGGGATTTTTGAGAATTATTAATTGACGATGAAGAAAGATTTATTGCTTCCCGAGTATCTTTTCGAGATTAGCTGGGAGGTCTGTAACAAGGTGGGCGGCATCTATACAGTGGTATCTACAAAGGCCCGCACCATTTCTGAAATAGAGGGATTGAATGCAATCTACATCGGTCCCGATTTGTGGAAAGAGAAAGAGAATCCACTTTTCACCGAGGACAAACGCCTTTGGAATGCTTGGCGTAAAAAGATAAACGACGATAAGCTCACCGTCCGTTGCGGCTATTGGGAGATTCCCGGCCGTCCCAAGGTGATTCTTGTAGATTATACAGGGTACATGGACGACAAGGATGCCATCTATGGCCAGTTGTGGGACGACTTTGGCGTTGATTCACTCCACGGCTACGGCGACTATGACGATTCAATGATATTCGGCTACGCGGTGGGCAAGGTAATCGAAAGTTTCTATAATAACAATATCAAGGCCGGAAGCAACGTGGTTGTTCAGGCTCACGAGTGGCAGAGTGGTGGTGCAGCATTGTACCTCAAGAAGAACCTGCCTGCAGTGGGAACAATATTTACAACCCATGCAACAAGCATCGGCCGCTCAATTGCATCAAACGGCAAGCCGCTCTATGACCATTTCGACGGTTACAACGGCGACCAGATGGCCGAGGAACTGAACGTGCAGTCAAAGCAGTCGGTCGAGAAGAACAGCGCACTCAATGTGGACTGTTTCACAACTGTGAGCGAGATTACGGCACGCGAGTGCAAGCAGCTTGTAGGCCGCGAGTGCGATGTTATACTTGAGAACGGTTTCGAGAAGGATTTCGTTCCCGTCGGCAAGGATTTCACTGCAAAGAGAAAGGCTGCCCGCAAGGCACGTCTGCGCGTGGCGGCGGCTCTCACAGGCGATGCCATTTCCGATGATGCTATAATAATAGGTATCGGCGGCCGAATGGAGATGCGCAACAAGGGTATTGATATGTTCCTTGAGTCAATGGCGCGCCTCAATGCCTGCGAGGAGCTTGAGCGCGATGTCGTTGCGTTCATTGACGTGCCTGCATGGTCGGGCGATGCGCGTGAGGATTTGGTAAAGCGCCTTGCAAGCGACAAGGATGCCTGGGACACTCCGCTGCCCAACCCATACCTCACACACAACCTCCACAATTTCTATGAGGATGCAATAGCCTGTGGCATACGCGGCTTGCAGATAGACAACCGTGGCGGCAAGAACCGTGTTAAGGTAATCTATGTCCCCTGCTATCTCAAAGGCAATGACGGCATCTTCAACAAGGACTATTACGATGTGCTCATCGGTAATGACCTCAGCATCTACCCGTCATACTACGAGCCTTGGGGCTACACACCGCTCGAGAGTGCGGCTTTCCACATCCCGACAATCACCACCAACCTTGCCGGTTTCGGTCTTTGGGTGAACTCGGTGCTTGGTCGCAGGGGTGAATTGCTTGATGGTGTAGAGGTTATCTCGCGCACAGACAGCAACTATTTCGATGCAGCCGATGTTATTACAAAAAATATTTGTAACTTTGCAAAACTTTCTGATAAAGAGGTAAATGACTGCCGCAAGAAAGTTGCAAAGATTGCCGAGAAGGCTCTTTGGAAGCACTTTATCAAGAACTACCTCCAGGCCTACGATATAGCTCTGGCAGCGGCAAAGAAGCGACAATAACAAACGAAATATTCATTTAATAAAAATAATATGATTGCAATTAGTAACGCAAACCAACCCGGTTGGAAAACAGTTAATGTAAAATCTTATATTCCCGAGTCATTGAAGCCACTCGAGGAATTGTCCCGTAACCTCTGGTGGGTATGGAACGAGGAGGCAAAAGAGCTCTTCAAGATGCTCGATGCCAATCTTTTCAAGGCTTGTGGCGGTAACCCTGTTCTCCTTTTGGAGAAGTTGGGCGTTGAGAAGCTCGACGAGCTTTCAAAGAACCAGACCGTCCTTGCAAAGCTTGCCGATGTTTATGCCGACTTCCGTCGCTATATGGATGTAAAGCCAAATGCAGAGCGTCCTTCAGTGGCATACTTCTGTATGGAGTACGGCTTGACAAGCGTATTGAAGATTTACTCAGGTGGTCTCGGTATCCTTGCCGGTGACTATTTGAAGGAGGCTTCTGACTCAAACGTTGATATGTGTGCTGTAGGTTTCCTGTACCGTTACGGCTACTTCAGCCAGTCACTCTCAATGGACGGTTCACAGATTGCCAACTACGATGCACAGAACTTCAACCAGCTCCCAATCGAGCGCGTATACGAGGAGGATGGTGTTACACCTCTTGTAATACACGTTCCTTACATCGACTACTATGTACACGCTAACGTTTGGAAGGTAAATGTAGGTCGTGTGCCTCTTTACTTGCTCGACACCGATTTCGACATGAACAGTGAGTTCGACAAGCCAATCACCCACAAGCTCTATGGTGGCGACTGGGAAAACCGCTTGAAGCAGGAGATTCTCCTTGGTATCGGTGGTATGATTGCATTGGAGAGAATGGGTGTCAAGAAAGATATCTACCACTGCAACGAGGGTCACGCAGCACTCTGCAACCTCTACCGTCTGACACAGTACATCAAGACCGGTTATACATACGAGGAGGCGCTTGAGATTGTACGTTCAAGCTCACTCTACACTGTTCACACTCCCGTACCTGCAGGTCACGACTACTTCGACGAGGCACTCTTCGGCAAGTACATGAGAGGCTATGCAAGCCAGCTCAACATCACTTGGGACGACTTGATGAACCTCGGCCGCATCAACGCAGGCGACAAGAACGAGCGTTTCTGTATGTCAACATTCGCTTGCAACACTTGCCAGGAAATCAACGGTGTGAGCCGCCTCCACGGTAAGGTGTCAAAGGATATGTTTGCCGAGATTTGGAAGGGTTACTTCCCATCAGAGAACCACGTAGGTTATGTAACCAACGGTGTTCACTACCCGACATGGGTTGCACCCGAGTGGGATAACCTCTACAAGCAGAACTTCGACCCAAGCTTCATCAACGACCAGTCTAACGAGAGCATCTGGCACGCAATCGAGAATATCTCTAACGAGACAATCTGGAACACACGTGTTGCCCGCAAGAAGATGCTTATCGACTATATCAAGAAGGCATTCAGCGAGGAGTGGTTGAAGAACCAGGGCGACCCGATGCGTATCGTTGACGTTGTGAAGAAGATTAACCCCGATGCACTCGTTATCGGTTTCGCACGCCGTTTCGCTACTTACAAGCGTGCACACCTCCTCTTCACCGACCTCGACCGTTTGGCTAAGCTTCTCAACAACCCCGAGCGTCCAATCCAGTTCCTCTTCGCAGGTAAGGCTCACCCACACGATGGTGCAGGTCAGGGTCTCATCAAGAAGATTATCGAGGTTTCACGCCGTCCCGAGTTCGTTGGTAAGATTATCTTCCTCGAGAACTATGATATGGACCTCGCGAAGTTGCTCGTTTCGGGTGTTGATATCTGGATGAACACACCTACACGTCCTCTCGAGGCATCAGGTACATCAGGTGAGAAGGCTCTCATGAACGGTGTCCTCAACTTCTCGGTACTCGACGGTTGGTGGTGCGAGGGTTACAAGCCCGGTGCAGGTTGGGCATTGAAGGAGGAGCGTACATACCAGAACCAGGAGTTCCAGGATCAGCTCGATGCAGCTACAATCTACACATTGCTCGAGAACGAGATTCTCCCAATGTATTACAACCGCGGTGACAAGGCATACTCTGACGAGTGGATTGCTTGCATCAAGAAGTCAATCGCTGAGGTTGCGCCCCACTTCACAATGAAGCGCCAGCTCGATGACTACTACAGCAAGTTCTACTGCAAGCAGGCTAAGCGTTATCACCACCTCATCGCCAACGACTCAAAGGTTGTACGCGAGCTCGCAAAGTGGAAAGAGGAGGTTGCTGCCAAGTGGAACGCAGTCGAGGTTCTCTCAGTCGAAGGTGCTCAGGACTTCTTGAACGGTGCAATGTCAGCAGGTGAGAAGTACAACGTGACCGTTAAGGTTGACGAGAAGGGTCTTGACAATGCTGTGGCTATCGAACTCGTTGTGTTGGATACCGATTCCAAGGGTCACGACTTTGTGTTCGCAACATATCCTTTGAACGTTGTGCAGCGCGAGGGTAATGTGTTCACATTCGGTGCAGAGATTGCTCCTACAAACGCAGGCGCATTCAAGATTGCATTCCGTATGTATCCTCACCACGAGGAGCTCCCTCACCGCATGGACTTCGCTTACGTTAAGTGGTTCGCTTAATATAAAGCATATTTATAATGAAAATAGCTCTTGCCATTGCGGCAAGAGCTATTTTTTGGTAATAATATAACGTGAGTTCGATATAAGCTAAATCAAATCGCGAACCTGTCATCCCGACAGAGCGTAGCGACGAGGGATCTCAAAAATATCGTAAAATAAGAGATCTCTCACGTAGCGTTAGTTCGCTATCGCTCATCGAAAACATCTTTTAATATTTTATTAAGGTATGGTCGAGATGACAAAACACGCTAAATTTTAGTATTA
>JAZTXR010000011.1:0-16187 GCA_045636545.1 Bacteroidaceae bacterium | reverse complement strand
CTGCAATAGCGTTGCATTCCGCTTCGGGTCTCAAAGGACTGACCGCAAAAAGCACATTTCTTGGTTACTTTCATACTGCTTATCGTTTACTAATTTCACTTCTTCATTCTCATGTACCTGAAGTGGTGAACGGAGGTAAACAGTAGTAAACCGTTGTCGCCTTTCTACACGATGTGATAATCATCACATATCGGGGCGGAATTTGTCGCTCGTTGTAAACGGATGTAAACCCTTGTCATCTATCTACACGAAATGACAAAAAATAAGCTCCGCAAATTCTCCACGTCAGAAATACGTATCAAAAATATGTGGAAATTTGGGAACCATCAAAAAGCAGTCTGAAAGCGTTAAATTTTAGAAAGTATTGATAATTAAAGGTTTACAAATGGTTATTTCTGGTTGGTTTTGGTTGTTTGGGGTTTCTAAATACATTTATAGAACACATAAGAATCAATGCTTGTGACACTGTTAGGGATTACAACGCTTGTAAGCCCAGTGCAATATTCGAACATATAGCCCTCAATGCATGTAACACTGTTTGGGATTACAACGCTTGTAAGGCCGGTGCAATTGCTGAACGCACAATTCCCAATGCGTGTAACACTGTTAGGGATTTCAATGCTGGTAAGGCCTGAACAATACGCGAACGCAAACTCAGCAATGCTTGTTACGCTGTTAGGGATTTCAATGCTGGTAAGGCCGGTGCAATTGCTGAACGCTTCAAATCCAATGCTTGTTACGCTGTTAGGGATTTCAACGCTGGTAAGGCCGGTACAATAATAGAACGCAGAACGTTCAATGCTTGTTACGCTGTTAGGGATTTCAACACTTGTAAGGCCAGGGCAGTAAGCAAACGCATACTCTTTAATACCCGTAACATTATAAGTTACACCATTGTATTCTATTGCCGCTGGTATAACGACATGGCCGCTGTACTTTGTTTCGCCGGCAATTACTACAGCCTCTTTTGCTTTTGCCACTACCTCGTAATTAATTCCATCAACTACAACAGTCTCGGCCGTAGCCACTGTGCTGCACAGCAACAGCAGCGCAGCAAAAAAATGTTTAAATGTTTTCATTGTTTTGTTTGATTTTTGTTATTTGTTTAAAACTAATTTCGGATATTGGCACAATAAAACAGCCCAAACGTAAAATTCATTTACGTTTGAGCATATAATCCCAAGCACGGCACTGCGCCTCGTGCTACATTATTATAACAGTATAGGGAGAATGTGTGTGTGTGTGTGTGTGTTTATACAAAAATTCAAGACTGCCAAATTCTTGGCAATCTTTTCACCCACAAACTTGTTATTTAATGAATTGGAACACACAGTCATTGCATTTGCGGCACAAAGGTACTGCTTTTTTATAAATCAATCAATAAAAACTTATTAAATTCAGCAATAATATAGATATTGACCCAAAATGTCCTGAGCGCAGTCTAAGGAACTCTACAACAACATACGAGATGTCTCAACTACGGTCGACATGACACTCACGCGGAAATTTATATCATTATCATATATTTTTTGCAAAATTACTTATAAACGCACACACGCATTTGGTTCTTCTTGGTTCTTCTTGATTTTCTCAACCAATACTGCAGGATTTTTCCAACGGCTTTAGAGAACTCCATCCCTCCCTGTAAACAAATTACAAGAAACAATTTAAATTCCCACAACATTTTTATTGCCTATAGGAAACAATTTGTTATATTTGCAAACAAACAGCAACCTATAATAAACAAAAAGTGTATGAAACCGATAACAAGACAATACTATGCCGGCAAGGTTGATGCTTGGATTGGCAAAGGACAAATTATAGTACTTACAGGTCAGCGAAGAGTGGGCAAGAGTTACATTCTCAAAGATTTCATTGAACGTCACAAAGAAATGCCGGATGCCAACTTCATATACATTGACAAGGAACGCAAGAAGTTCGACAGCATAAACAACAATGTCCAGCTTAATGCATATATTGATGAAAATTTGGTAAAGGATGTCCATAATTTCATACTGATAGATGAGGTTCAGGAAATTGACGGGTGGGAGAAAAGCCTTAGAAGCTATCGCCTGGAAAATGACACAGACATCATTATCACCGGAAGTAATTCAAAAATGCTGTCGAGCGAGCTGAGCACGCTTATAGGAGGCCGCTATCAGGAAATTCATATACAATCGTTGAGTTACCAGGAATTCATCATGTTCCACAATCTCATTGACAACGACGAGACATTGTGGAAATACATAAACTATGGCGGTCTACCGGGGCTTAAACAGACGGGGCTTGACGATGAAGAATTTGTATGGGATTACATTAAAGGCGTATATAGCACTGTAATACTTAAAGACATAATAGAACGTCACGAGATACGCAACGTTACATTCATGAATGCACTGTTGCGTTACTTTGCAGACACTATAGGCAAGCTTAGTTCGCTAAACAACATAAGCAAGTTCATGAAGTCGCAAGGCCAGGATGTAGCAGTCAAGTCAATAGCTTCATATCTTGATTATTTCAGGGATGCCTTTTTGTTATCCTCTGTAGAAAGGTTTGACATTCACGGAAAGAAGCTATTGGAGTCGAACGAGAAATTATATTTTGGTGACATCGGTCTCAGAAACCTCATAGCCGGTAGCGAACGGGAAGGTGATATTGAAAAAATTATTGAAAACATCGTATATCAACAACTTATACGCATGGGATATACTGTATATATTGGACATCTAAAAGCCGGGGAGGTTGATTTTGTATGTACAAAATACAACGGGCGCATTTATGTACAGGTAGCCTATCTCATAGCATCTTCCGAGACTGAAGAACGTGAGTTCGGCTCTTTAAATCGCATAAACGACAATTATCCCAAATATGTAATTTCCATGACACCTTTGGTAAAAAGGAGCGACAGGAATGGAATAACGCACATTGGCCTGAGAGAGTTCCTTATAAAAGGTCTTTAGAAGCCACGCAGGTTCTTCTTGGTTCTTATTTTCATTCCAACAAGATTTCCATTTATTTTTGTCGATGGATTTTGGTGCTTTTGTCTTGAGTTTGCAAACTCAAAAAAAGGTGATGAGATGACAAACGATGAAATACACAAGGCTCTGCAGGAAAAGGCTGGCAGATTGCCGGGTCACTACGATTAATGCTATTGTCCGCGGTTATCGGGCGAACACATCGGTTCGCCTCTACAGTCCTTTTAGCCCTTTTAGCCTTTTTCTGCATTATATAGAAAAATCACCGTCGGTAGGGTATCTCCCTACCGACGGTGATAATATATTCGCGAAGCTGATTATTCAGCCTTGGGCTTACGGCCACACTTTCTCTTTGGCTTCTCCTCGGCTGCGTGCTCCTCGGCCTCGGCAACAGCCTTCTTGGCTGCCTTCTTCTCCTTGGTAGCGAGCTTTGCCTTGAGCTGCTCAACCTCGGCCTCGAGCTGGATAATCTCGACCTCCTGGTTGTCAATCATCTGCTGCAATGAACCAAGTTCCTCGTTGTCCATATCGGGGTACTGTGCACGTACACGTGCAAGGAAGTCGCCAAGGATGTTCATGTAGTTTGTGAAGGCATCGTATGGTGACTCGTAGATGCAACGCTCGGTGATGATACCGTTCTGCTTTGTTGTCATGAAGCGGAGATTCTCGGCTGCCTGCAGGTAGTCGAAATCCTGTTTCAGTTTCTTGTCATCGGTGAGCATGATGCGCTCTGCCACGCTGTAGAGCTTGTTGAAAGCCTCGCGCTGCAGGGTGTTACCCAACCATGAGCTGGCATCGCGCTCCTCGTCCATCCAAGAGAGTGGATAAGGTACCTCGAGCGAGCCCACTGACTTGTGGTTGTCGATAACCTCTGACGGTGTAGAGAAAGAGATTCCCTTTGCTGCGGCGCAAGAGGGCAATGCCTTGAGGAAGTCGAGGATGTGCGACTCCAATGGCTGTGCCATACCGATGGCCGAGAGGTTCATGAAGATGTTGATTACCTGCTCTTCCTCGGGCAACTGGGCAATCCAGTCGATATATGTCTCGGCAAACAATGGATACTCGCTCCACTCGGGGTTAGAGAAACGGAGTGAGATATCGTCAGAGAGCTTATAGTCACGCAACAGGAGCTTCAGGTTCGAAGCCAATGCGCAGTTGTAGACAAAGTGTGGGCTCTTCCATGCGAGGATGTGCTTTGCACCCTCGGAAAGCATACCCTTGAAACCCATCTGTGATGCCATCTCGCCAATCTCGTCGGAGTAGATGAGACCCGAGTTGCGCAATACCTTAGGTTTCTTGCCAAAGAGTTCCTTGATTTTGCGGTTCTGGCGCATTACCTCCTCCATGAACACCTCTTTCGATGCCAATGAAGAGAGGCCGTGAGAATATGGCTCGCAAAGGAACTCGCAGCAGCCTGTCTTGTTAATCTCGTGCAACAGCTCAATCACCTGTGGTGCATAGAGCTCGAGCATCTCGAGACCTGTACCCGATACCGAAAGAGCCACCTTGAAAGCGCCGTTGCTCTCGCGTATCATCTCAAGCATTGTCTGCAATGCCGGAACGTATGATTTCTCGGCAAGCTCCATTGTCATACTCTCGTTGGCGTAATCATCGTAGTAGTAGTGATCACTGCCTATGTCGAAGAAACGGTAACGTTTCAACTGTCTGATTTGATGCAATTCGAAATAGAAACAAATTGTCTTCATATTATTTCTTTTTTTTAATTATTACCAACCCAATACTTTTTCATACATTCTTCTCAGCTTCAATGCCACATCCTCCCATGTGATGCTGTCTACCTCCTTGCGGCCCTCTACCTTGAGATACTCGTAAAGCGACTCGTTGTTGCAGATTGAGTAGATGGCATCGGCCATGGCGTTGATGTCCCAATAGTCGGTCTTTATACACTTGTCGAGAATCTCGGCACAACCCGACTGTTTTGAGATGATTGTGGGCACGTCGCACTGCATGGCCTCGAGCGGCGAGATACCGAAAGGCTCACTCACGGACGGCATGATATATACATCACTGGCCTTGAGGCACTCATATACCTGACGGCCACGCATGAAGCCCGGGAAGTGGAACCTGTCCGAAATGCCGCGCTGTGCAACAAGGCGAATCATATCGTTCATCATGTCGCCGCTGCCGGCCATACAGAAACGTATGTTCTTTGTCTTCTTGAGCACCTGTGCTGCAGCCTCGACGAAATACTCGGGGCCCTTCTGCATTGTGATACGGCCGAGGAAAGTAACCACCTTCTCGTTAGGAATCTTCTTTGGCACGATGTCAAGGATTTCCTGCTCAAGCGGGGTAACGGCATTGTGCAATGTCGACACCTTGCTTGGGTGCTGATGGTACTTGTGAATCACGGTCTGGCGTGTGAGTTCACTCACGCAGAAGATGTGGTCGGCATTGTCCATACCGTTCTTCTCAATTGCATAGACTGTGGGGTTCACGTTGCCACGGCTGCGGTCAAAGTCGGTAGCATGCACGTGGATAACGAGTTTCTTGCCCGATACCTGCTTGGCGTGTATGCCGGCGGGGTATGTGAGCCAGTCGTGAGAGTGGATGATATCGAACTCCTCGGTGCGGGCTACAACGCCGGCAATGATTGAGTAGTTGTTGATTTCATCGTGAAGGTTATCGGGGTAACCGCCGGCAAACTCCATGCAACCAAGGTCGTTGGTGTGCATGTAGCTGAAGTCGCTGTAGATGTGCTCCCTGTAGCGATAGTACTCCTCGGGGGTCATCACCTTGCCAATGCGGCTGTTTACATAATCGTGGTTTACATCCTTCCACACAATGGGCACTGAATTCATTGCCACAATCCTGAGGAAGCTGTTGTCTTCGTCACCGTATGGTTTAGGGATACAGAACTTAATCTCGACATCGCCCTGCTGGACGAATCCCTTTGTAAGTCCATAACTTGCCGTACCGAGTCCACCCGAGATGTGAGGGGGGAACTCCCAACCGAACATTAATACTTTCATATCTCTTATCCCTCCATTTTAGATTCGTACTGTTTTAGTATCTGGCTTGTCCTGAGGATTGCCGCCACGTTCATGGCAAAAGCCACGGCACCACGTCCCTTGAATGGCGGGTTACCGTCGAACACCTCGGGGATTGAGCCGATACAGTGCTGGACAATCTCATCCTCGTAACCGATCATCTGGCGCTGAACGAACGACACGCCGCTGAGCTTGTAGGTCTTCAGATAGGCCTCGTAGTAGAAACCGCCGAGCCAAGGCCATGCCGTACCCTGGTGGTAAGCATAGTCGCGCTGTATCTGCGGGCCTACATAGTTGGGGTTGTAGCCTACGCTCTTTGGTGAGAGCGAACGCAGACCGCGTGGAGTGAGAAGTTCCTTTGTAACGGTGTCGAGCACCTTTTTCCTCTGTTTTGAATCGAGTGGCGAGTGGTCGAGCGCCACAGCGAATATCATATTGGGGCGAACGCTCCAGTCGACATAATCGCCGTCGACATAGTCATAGAGATAGCCGTGCTCATTGAGGAATACCTCGACGAATGCCTTGCCCACAAGAGGAATGAGACGTGCAAGCGAGTCAAGAACCTCGCCATTGTTTGTCAATGCAGCCATCTCCTCAATGAACTTCAATGCGTTGTACCACAAGGCATTGATTTCAACGACATAGCCAGTGCGCTGAACGACGGGGCGGCCGTTGACTGTAGAGTTCATCCAGGTAACGGCCTTGTCGCGGCCGTTTGTGGCAAGCAGGCCGTTCTGTGTGACACGCAGGTTGCTGTGCTTGTTGTTGCGCACATAGTCATAGATGCGCATCAACAGGTCGCCATACTGGTCACGGCAAGCCTCGATGCCGCACTCCTTGGCATACTGCTGCAATGCCCAGATGCACCACAAGAGCACATCGGGGTGCTCCATCTCATATATCTTGCAATCGCTTATCTTGCCACGCATAAAGTCATTGATGGCAATGGTGGCTGTCTTCATCACTCTCTCGAACTCATCCACATGCCCCTGTGACAATGTGAGACCGGGAAGCGACACAAAGAGGTCGCGTGCACGGCACTTGAACCAGGGATAACCGGCAAGGATGTATGTATGCTGGCCCTGCACGTTGAAGAACTGGTTGCCGGCACACTGCATACAGTGCATGAAGTTGTCGCGCGGGTCGCGGATTTTCTCCTCGTGCTCAAAGGCCGCCTTCATTGTGCGTGCTGTCATTGGAGCCACACCACCCGAGAACACGATGCTCTCGCCGGCCTTCATCTTCACCTCGAAGTAGCCGGGAACATAAAGGTCCTCGTTGAAGTCGTAACCGCGCTCAAGCTCCTTCACGTACTCGATACCGCGGTACCAGTCGGGCTGGTAAACGAAATCGTTCTTCTTGTTGAGCTGCATGTAGAGGTTGGGGTAATCGGCATACATGCGCATGCTGATACCGTTCTCTACCTCCTTGTAGCTGCGGTCGGCAACGTTGTTCTCATGGGTATACTCACGGACACTGCGGAATGCGCAGAATGGGCGCAGGCGCAAAGTAACTGCCGTGTTTGCCTTGAGCAAGGTGTAACGGATCAGAATTCTGTTCTCGTGGTGCACAAAGGCCTTCTCTTTCTTGAGCCACACACCACCTACGTTGTAGATTGTAGTGGGAACGCGCTCCCAGGCGAACTCACGGATATACTTGTTGCCACGTGGGGCGAAATTGTCGGCATTGTACTTGTGCAGGCCCAGGTTGAACTCTGCACCGTGCAGAACGACAGTCTCGTCGAGCGACGACAACAGTACGTGGTTTTCATCATCAAGTTCAGGAATTGGAACAACCAGCAGGCCGTGGTACTTACGGGTATTACAATCGACGATTGTAGAGCAATGGTATGCACCCGAGCGGTTTGTTCTCAAAATCTCCTTCTGTAACGACTCCTCCAAGTTCGTCATCAGCGTTTTTTCGAATCGCAAATAACTCATCTCGTACTATTTATTATGATTATGACTAAGTTTTTTTCACAACCCCAAATATAAGGATTAATATATTCAATTACAAGTTGTGAGTGCTATTTTTACTAAAAAACGTAAAAAAATACAAAAAAGGCGGCATCCGGGTGAGAAAAAGAGCAAAAAAGGAGAATCGCCGCAAATTTGTCGACCGTACGAAGCCGTTTTTACCGCAAGAAACAAAAACAAAAAACCTCCGCGTGCAGCGGAGGTGATACTATGCAATACGAAAGGCCGGAATTACCTGACAGCCTCACGCACCCTCAACAATTTGTCAAGCAGTCCTTCGAGCAAATCAAGGCGCAACATATTCGCACCATCGCTCTTTGCCACTGCCGGGTTCTCGTGTGTCTCAATGAAAAGACCGTCGGCACCAACCGCAATTGCGGCCTTTGCAATGGTCTCAATCATCTCGGGCATTCCGCCTGTCACACCCGCAGTCTGGTTGGGTTGCTGCAATGAGTGGGTGATATCCATGACCACCGGGTAGCCGAATTTCTTCATCTGTGGGATACCGCGGAAATCGACCACCAGATCCTGATAGCCGAATGTGGTTCCACGCTCGGTGAGCATGACGTTGCCCGCACCACCCTCGGACACCACCTTCTCGGCTGCATACTTCATCGCATCGGGCGAGAGGAACTGTCCTTTCTTTATGTTCACCACACGACCGGTCTTTGCTGCTGCCACAAGCAAGTCGGTCTGTCGGCAAAGGAACGCCGGAATCTGCAATATATCCACATACTCGGCTGCCTTCTCGGCCTCCTCGGCCGAGTGTATATCGGTGACCACCGGTATGTTGAAAGTCTCGCGCACCCTGCGCAACACACGCAAAGCCTCGTCATCGCCAATGCCCGTAAAAGAGTCCAGGCGCGAACGGTTGGCCTTGCGGTACGAGCCCTTGAAGACGTATGGGATACCCCTGTCGGCTGTCAAGGACATTACACGTTCTGCAATCCGCATTGCCATATCCTCGCCCTCGATGACACAAGGGCCGGCAAGCAGGAAGAAATTCTCGGTAGATGTCAAATCTCTTATAGTCATAACTATCTTTTTATTTTGGTAGGTATTATCAAATTGATTCTCTCGGGTTCCACAGTCACGCGCAACGGGAACGTGGGTGCAAAGGGACGGCCATCGATTCCAAGGGTTGCACCACCTACGGACTCTATCTCTATATCCGTTGTCCTGAAAGGCTCTACAAGACTGAAATTGAGTATCCTGCGGCGTATCACCATCAACATCCCTTTCAGCACTCCCATGAAAGGCGACATCTTCATTGCCGACACGTCGAGCCAGCCGTTATACGGCACAGCGCTGGGTGTCATCCCATAACCCGTGGAGTTGCCTATGCACAGCAACATGAGCTTTTTGTCGACAAGCTGGTGGTTGAGCCTGAACCTCATATTGAAGTTCTGTCTGCTGAAGAGCATATATATCAACGCCCTGATACGGTAGAGCAGTTTTGCAAACATTGTACTTTTCTTGTTGGCAATGGCAACAATACCGGCCGACATCCCCACATTGAGTACATTGAGAAAGTAGCGCCTTATCTCGGTACCGCCTGCGTTGTAGCTGCAGCAACCGACATCCACGCGACGCACACGCCCTGCTATGATGCTGTCCACGGCCATCCTGTAATCGCGGAACGAAAGCCCCCAGTATGCCGAGTAGTCATTGGCAATGCCGTTGGGAATTATTCCAAACGCCATCTCGGCCGCACGCCCCGATGCCATAAGGCCGTTCAACGCATCCTGCAGGGCACCGTCGCCGCCAATGACAACAAGCGTAGAGTACCCCTCATTGGCATATTCAAGTGCCTTATGCTCCACAGAGCCGGCTGTATCGGCACAGAAGAAGTCATACTCCACCCCCTTTTCGGCAAGATACTCGCGTATCTCGTCCCAGCGTTTCATGGGGCGCAGAGCACCAATCTTCGGCATATAAATTATAGCCCAGCGGCGCCTGTCAACAGTTTTCGCATCACTCATATATCATCCCCTTTATCTGTTCAACAATCTCGGGCAAAGGCAACGAAGCATCGACCCAATGTATCGTGACACCGCGCTTCTCCATTCCGCGGAACCAGGTCATCTGGCGTTTGGCAAACTGGTGTATGGCAATCTCAAGCCCGCTCACCATCTCGTCATACCCCATTGCACCCGTAAGGTAGAGTGTCAGGTATTTATACTCAAGACCATAGTATATGAGTTGGTCGGGCGAGAGACCACTGTCGAGCAAGCCCCTTACCTCATCGACCATACCGCACTCCAACCTTTGGCGCAGACGACGGCTGATTCTCTCGCGGCGCACCTCCCTGTCGACCTGCACCCCGATGGTCAAGGCATTTATCTGTGGGAAATAGCGCTCCTCTACGGGGCAGGTGCGGTAGTATTCCTCTATCTCAATGGCACGTATGGCGCGTTTCTTGTTGTCGGTGTCGGTGTTGTTGTGCAACTGCTTGTATGTAGCCAGCAACGCGGTGAGCTCCTCAAGGCTCTTCTCCTCGAGCAAGGCACGCAGGGAGGGATTCTCGGGCACAGGCAAAAGACGGTAGCCCTTGAGCACCGACTCCACATAGAGCCCGCTGCCTCCACACATTATGGGGAAAGCTCCACGCTCTACAATATTCTCGTAGGCTGCAAGAAAATCGCGCTGGAATTCAAAAAGGTTATACTTTTCGCCGGCATCCACAATATCCAGCAAGTGCGACGGGACGGTAACCCCGTTGCGGGTATATTCGGCAATATCCTTGCCCGTGCCTATATCCATTCCCCGATAGACCTGACGGCTGTCGGCACTGATTATCTCGGCGTCGGGAATGGCCAACGCCAATTCCACCGCCAAGGAGGTCTTGCCGCAGGCCGTCGGGCCCACAACCGACACAAGGTCATATCGTTCTTTACGCATCTGCATAGACAGTCACAGTTTCCGGCTACGAAGTTAATGCAACTTGGCCGCAATAACAAAGGATGAAGAGTTTTTTTATCCACAACATGCCACACACGCGCGTACTATATTATATATTATAATGGGAGGGCGACTCCCAAAAAGCCACCCTCCCGTTATATTTTGTAAGTAAATGAATTACTTCTTGATTTTGAATGAACGCACTGCAACACCTTCCTTCATAATCACTACCACATACACACCCTGGGCGGCCGATGCAAGTGACACCTCGCGGAGCTCGCCTGCGCGTACCTGGAAAGCGTTGTTGGCAACCACCTTGCCGTCGGCTGCGAACACAGCAACCTCAAAGAGGCCGTCCTCGGCAAAAAGAACATTCGCGCTACCGTTGAAAGGCTGTGGATAGACCATATAGCCGGCCTCGCCCGCAACATCATCGATGGATGTGACAACCATATAATCGGTGATGGTCTTTGTTGTAGAACCCCAAGAGTTTGTTGCAACTACAGTGATTGGGAATTTGCCGTCGCCACTGTTGTATGTAGCATTGGCAGTGGTCGCGGTAGAAGCGTTAAGGCGCGCACCCTCAATCATCCATTTTGTAGACTCATAGTTCACCGGATATACACCTGTGAGCATCGGCACACCAAGTGTTGTTGTCAACTGGTTCTGCTTGTAGTCGGTTGTCTTTCCGTTTTCTTCCTTACCGGTTGTCATGTAACCGCCCGGAACCGCCGATGCATTCTGTCCCTTGTTGGGGAAGTAGATGTAACCGTCTGCATCGGTCTTTGTCTCCTCGAAAGTGAAGTAACCCTCAAGATTGGCCGGAGCTGCGGCATAACCCTTCATGGCCTCCTGTACCTCGGTTGCTGTGAGCGCCTTACTCCAAATCTGCACCTCATCGACCCAACCGGTCAAACTTGCAAGATTAGTCATTGAGCCACCCACATAGAACTTCGCACCGCGCCAGTCCTTCGGGCCTGTACCACGTGAAGAACCGCTTGCAATCTCCTTACCGTTAAGATAGAGTTTGAGGTTGCGTCCTGACTTTACAGCACACACATGGTACCACACACCCGGCATCAGGCTGTAACCATTTGAGAGGATATCGACATCGTTGTTGTGTTCGTAGTTGGGATAACCGGCATATGGTGCATCGGTACAGAGCGACAACTCGTTCTCGGCATTGTCACGACCAATGTTGTTGTTCTTTGCGTAACCTGCAGGACGTATAGCAGTCCACATCTCACCCCATACATTCTCGGTCCATGTATTGTTGTAGTTACGGTTAACCTTGGTCATTAGCAGAGTACCCAAAGATGCATGCTCAAACTTCTCGACCTTGAACCAAAGAGCGAACGAAGTGTTATTGTACTCGCTCATTACCGCTGCATCAACAGTGAACTGGTAAGGCTCGCTCATGTAGAGTGACTGTGAAACGGTACAGGGGTTGCCATCATGCTCGGCACCTGTTGTAATGTCGGCTGTGAAGTTCACCTCCTGACCGGGGCCTGTAACCTCTGTCACATCCGATGCAATATCATTTACCTGTGGCAAACGACCGGTCTCCTCGGGTGTCACAAGAATGAGTGAACGGTTTGTAAGGGTCTTGCCGTTACTTCTCACCTTGACATCATAGCTGCCCACCTTCGGCAACGATGTTGTAAATGTAAGCACACCCGAAGCCGACTGGGCTACGTTCTTGTCTGTGAGCGCATCGTAGATTGCGAATGTTGCAGTCGTGTGGTTAGGGTCCTCGAAACCGATAGTGAACTCCTCACCCGGTTTGATGATTGCCTTGTCAATGGTAAGTGTCTCAATAACTGTCAAAGGCTCTTCAATCTCCCGGCTCCAAACAATGTCGCTCATTGCACGGCCATCCTTACCTACGGTGCGCACACCAATCTGCAACTTTTCAACCATAGGAATCAGAGTGGCATCAACAACGTATGCCGCCCAAGAGGTTGTTGTTGTGAGCAAAGTCTCCTGACCCTCCTGTTTAATGTAGATTTCGTAATACCATGCACCAACCTCCTCGTTGTATACAGGGCAGCCCTCATACTCGGCAGGGCGCGATGCAGGTGTCGGCATTGACCACACGAGCTTTATGTCGGCACGGTTGTAGTAGCGTTTCATAACCTCGGCATGGGTGATTGTCGGGGTCTGTGGCTGTTCGTTGAAACTTGCAGGAACGAATGCAAACTCGCCGAGCAGAAGCTCGTATGCTGCATTGGTATTCTTAACTGAAAGACCAACACAGCCTATAACGTCACCTGCGGCAAGGCCTGCCTCGGAAGCCTTGATTACAACCTCGTTCCACTCACCGGCCTTTACGTCACCAGCAACAGGAATATATACAAAGCTATTCTCGCCACCCTCCTTTGCAACCATCAGCTCGAGATTTGATGCCGCGCTCTTTGGTTTGAATACAAGACGAAACTCATCGTCGGCCGACTCAACATTCCACTTTGTTGCGAACAGGCGCACATCGGAACGCTGTGTTGCACCGTGAATCTTAAGGCAAGAACCGGCAAACCACGCATCGTCGTAACAGAAATCAAGGTTCACTGCATCGGCCGGCACACTCTTGCCATCGCCGTTGTCAACCCACCAGCGCCAGGTTGGAAGCAAGTCCTGCATACCATAGTTGTACCATTTGTGGTCCCAAGTAGTAACACCCTCCTTGTTGAAGAAGCGGCCGTTACCCAAGTTGAAACGTGTAACGAACGGCAGGTCGTCGAGTGTAGAGCGCTCAATGACTGCTGTCGCATAACCGTGCCAATCCTTGAGGTCGCTGTATGAAGAGGTAACATTGGCATCGGTCAATGCAGGCATGTTGAGCACGTTGCGGTTACCGCCCGAGAAGAGCATCTCCTGCTTCTTCTGGTACTCGTTCTGCACGGCATAGTCACTCTGGCCACCCTCGGTAGAACTTACATACAACTGGTTGCGGTCGTGCGCGCCCCAAACAACGATGCTGACAGGCTGGCGCATCAATGCACTCCAACCGGCATTGCCATTCTTTCCGTAACCACGACCCTGCATGTCGAAACCGGCATATACATCAAAAGTAGAACGGCCAAGACTCTGTGCGGTCTGTGCACTCTCGGCCAAGCCGGCCTCGCTCCAATTATAGTTAAGGAAGTAAACGTCGGTTACAGGCTGGTCAGTAGCGGTATTGTGGAACCAGTTGCTGCTGTTGCCGTTGAGCTTACAGCCGTTGTCAGAGAGCTGACCTGCATTTGTAACGAAAGCATACCAATCCACATGGAAAGGATGACCGAGTTCCTTGGCAATCTTGTGACACTCTGCAAGGAAAGGAATGAAACGGTTATACACAGCATAGCCCCATGTACCCTCCGGATTAAAGCAAATACCATCAATACCGTAGTATTTAAGGAACTGTATCAATTTTCGTGAGTATTTGTACTTGTCACCATAAGAATTGCTACCGGGTGTAGCCAATTCAAACAATGTCTTTCCTGGCTCATTCTGAGCATTCACACCAGCACCCCAGTCAATGAAGTAAGTACAACCTGTCTGTACACCATTCTTGTGCGCAACATCGTTGAACGCACCGGGCACGCGCCAGAAACCGTTTGTCCAGTTTGAGTGGATATCGAGATACTGCCACATATTGAAGTTGTCGCCATCGAAGTTATAGCGCGGCAGAGCGCCCCACTTCTTTGTCATCTCGCCTGTCGGAGCCATCCAGCAGAAATTCTTGTTGTTGGCATCGTTGAGGGAATCGTTCGCCTGGTCGCCCGGACGGAAACGGTTCTTCAACGGCACACGCGAAATCCAGAAGTTCTCGTCGACGAATGTCGCATCGCCGTTCCAGGGTTTACCAGGCTCCCACTTGTCAAGAGCAGTAACAATGTTGTCGGGCGTACCATTGTCCACATACTTTTCATGCGTAGGCACACTCTGAGCCATAGCGGTCATAGATATGAACGCAGCAGCAATAGTCAGTAAACGTTTTTTCATATTATTACAATTAGTATAAAATTCACAATAAAGACAGCGCTAATATAGCTATTTTTCACAACAATAGTGCGAAAAACACAATTTATATTGCAGCAGCGGAGAAAAACAGCCACAGAAGTTTCAAATATAGCTTTCATAGGTTAAAAAAGACAAAAAAAGCACCAACTTCATACTATTTGACTAATTTAGCGGTTAATCAGTCAAAAACACATTGAAAAATGTACGAATCACTTTTATGCCTTCCCTATTTTCAGGGCATGAGCAGAGACGACATAACAGCAATACTGGGCAAGGTGACGCTTGAATTCAAGCGTTACACCGATGGTGACACAATCTTCCGCAAGGGCGAGAAGTGCGAAATGTTCACCATCCTGACACAAGGAAAGGCAGCCGCAACAACAGCTGCACCCGACGGCACATTCCGGATAACCGAAGAAATCTGTGCTCCGTTCACCATCGAGCCCTACTCCATTTTCGGTTATGACACCACATTCCAGAGGAACTACAGCGCAAAGGGTGCCTGCACAGTACTCACCATTGACAAGCAGCATATCTTCGGCGAGCTATCGAAGCACAACATCTTCACCATCAACCTGCTAAATACAATCAGTCGCAAGACACAACAGATGAACGGACACGCCTGGGATTATGACAGCACCAGTCTGCACGGGCGCATAGCGCAGTTCATTGCAGCCCGCAGCGAGACACAAAAGGGCGAGAAGCATATATCGATAAAGATGGAGCGCCTGGCAACACTGCTATGCGAGACAAGGCTCAACGTATCAAAGGCGCTCAACGAGATGCAGGAGGCCGGACACCTCACATTGCACCGCGGTGGCATAACAATACACGCCATAGAGAACACTTTGGAGCACTACAAATGATTTTGACACAATATAAACTGCGACAAAGAGCAGCAGCACCACCCTTTCAGCCACCCTTTTCGCCTCAGAAATCAAAAAAATGCAAAAAAATCTTTGGTGCAAAAGAATAAACACACTATCTTTGCAGTCGCAAATGGGTTTGCGCCCAAGATTTGCACAACAGGTAGGTTCCGTAGCTCAGCTGGATAGAGCAACGCCCTTCTAAGGCGTGGGTCAAGCGTTCGAATCGCTTCGGAATCACAAAAAGAGGAAAAATCATTCGATTTTTCCTCTTTTTGTGATTATATAGTTTGCTCGTTTTGCAGGTGAGCCGATATATGGGCTCACCTGCAAAAGTTGGGGGGATGATATAAAAATATTATCTTCGCATAGTTAAAATAAAGTACTATGCAAGACGAAAAAATACTACTGGAATTAGCCCGTTTGATATTGCCATCAGGTTTTGTTGAGAATTTCAAG
>JAZTXR010000010.1:0-12426 GCA_045636545.1 Bacteroidaceae bacterium | reverse complement strand
GCAACAGTAGATGCAGTTATTGGTATGGATATTCTGCAAAGGTTGGGCGAAATACAAATTGATAACAAAAAAAGGTGCCTTGTGATTCCATCACGCTATACACCAACTCCAAAGTATGGAAAGAATCTACGAAACACTGGTTTTTCATATTATGTAAAGGCTACAGATTCAACAGGCCTATTGAATGTTTTTCTGGACAGTGGTGCCGAAACTGGCTTTACTTACAACTATTTTTTAAAACATAAAAATGAGTTCTCACAACTTCGCGGGACAAAAGAACTCACCATTGGAGGGGTCGATGGTTTCTATTCGACAATGGCAATTCAGGTTCCTTCGGTAAACTTTGAAGTTTGTGGTATAGATGTGAATATGCAAGATGTGTATGTCCCCTATATGAATCAACGTCACGAGATTAATGATGTCGTTTTAGGAGTAGACTTTTTTCAGCAGTATGATAAGGTTATTCTTAACTTCAAGAATATGTTTATGATGATAAAATAAAACTATATATGGTAGATTTTAGGTTTAAGTACTCATATAGAATTGGTTATAAATGCAGCAGTTATAATCAATATAGAATACTCTAAATAATTTATTGTTTTGGCCAAAATATTAGCAATATGTACAAGGCGGAAATATAAAGTTCTATGGTATAATTCCAAAAACAGTTGTTAAAACCGCTGTAACTAATTTTGTTACAGCAAGATATAATAACTTTGATGAAACCGGTTTCATCAAAGTTATTTTTTTTATGCCAAGAACACGACGAGAAAGGTGCCCTTATTGCGGCTTTTTGGATGTCATAAAATGGGGAAAACAATGCGGACATCTACGATTTAAATGTAAGAATTATGGTAGTCTTTTCACTTTCCGACGAAAAGAAGTCAGCCGACAAAACCACTTTGTCTGGTTTGAGTGGTGGATACTTCGAAAACAGACAGCCCCCAAATTTCACAGTTGAGCGGATGCAGTGATCGGCAGTTTTATCGTTGGTTTGATGAATATCTTGACAAGTATCCGCAATGGCATGTTCAGAGGCGTGAAAAGGTCAATCTTTTGATAGATGGCACATGGTTTCCAAACAAAATGTGTCTTGTAGTCTATCGGGATGAAACGGTGAAAGCTAACCCTGTTTTACAGGCTTACTAATGATGAGTGGGTGGATGAAATAAATGAGGATCTGGAGAAGCTTATAGGAGTTGGAATAGAGATAGAGAGCGTCACATCCGATGGTGTCAAAATATCATCAAGGCAGTGAAAAAAGCCTGTCTTGATGCCGTCAGACAGCGATGTCTGGCTCACATATCCAACGCCTAATATGGATAACCAAGCATCCAAAGAGCTAAGCCGGCAAACAATTGAGGACTGTAGTGTCACTTATTAGCAAAATAAAAACGCATAATGGCCGTAAGGAATGGTTTAATATGTTCAGCCAATGGAGTGATACTTTCAAGGATTATCTCAACATAAAAACATTCAAGGAGGACACCTATCGTGAATGGTATACACACAAAATGGTAAGGAAAACTTTCGGGCACATAACCAAGGTCCTTCCCGATATGTTCCACTTCCTGGACAATCCCAGAAACCCTAAAACGACAAATGCACTTGAGTCATTCTTCGGGCACCTGAAAGAGAATATCACACTTCACAGAGGAATTACAAAGAAGCATTATCAGAACTACGTAAAATGGTATCTATACTTCAGAAACAAAGACAATAAAAACAGGGAAAAATAGTACGAACTCATTAAGGGGTTCTTCCTATTTTTCCCTTATTTTCATTCAATGTCACCAACTGTTTTTGGCAACATTACCAGTTCTATAGTAAGTAAATATTGACTCTACAAATTCTAATTCATTGTAAATAATCTATCAAGTTTTTCTCTGGTAGGTTTTGGTATCTCTATTCTTGACATATCGCCATAATAAAACTCGTATTCAACATGTTCACGAACGGAATTCATTATTCCGAGGTCATTCATTACCTTGATTTTATCCACAGGCTTTCCTTCTTCTTGTTGTTGTTTTATGCCATCATTCACTTTTTGGTCAAGTTTGTGAATAATCTGTGGTCTAATAATAGTGTTCCATAGATTGTGTCCTCTCATTAACATCCATACATTAGATTCTGTATATCCAAGTCCTGCTAATTTTGATTTCACTGTATCAATGATTTCTTTGTTCAAAGTCATATTCCCACCATGTTGGATATAATATTCAGATTTTATTTGACTGAAATCCCCCAAAGTTGTATAATATTGAATGCGTAGTTGATTAAGCATTTTGCCAAAATTCTTTATAGGATTTTTTTCTATCCCATTAATAATCATCGCAATATGATGCGTGAACATATCATAAACTGCAGATGAAAAGGATTCCAATAGAGGTGCCTTATCCATCTTCTGTAATAGTATATTCTCCACAGAATACCAAGTAGTATTCAGTACAAACTGTCCATTTCTCACATCATTAGTATATTTAGAATAGTTGTCTACTATTAAATCATAATCAGCATCTACTGCTACAAGTTTATTACTACACAGGCCATGCATGGTTAATAACTTTGTTTTACCGTTATCTTCTGCCGGATTCACAGCTTTATTAGTCACAACCTTAATATCATACTTACTCATGTAGGGCTTAACAGCTTCAGTCCATAAAGGGACATCATCATCTCCTTCAACAAACAGTAAAATAGGAATCAACTGAGGAGTATGACTAAAATAGGCAGTAGCTCTAATCCAATCCCCTGATACATTCATGCCAAGTTCGCTCATTCTCCAATTTTATATCTTAAGATTTTCGATGTTTGTAACTAGTTGTTGCCAACCATCCATTATTACACCTGGAGAATGTGTGGCTAAAATAATCTGACAGTTGGGATTCAATGCTTTTATATTATTCAAAAGAGAACGTTGCCAGTCAAGATGCATTGAAATTTCAGGCTCATCCATAATCAGTATACTTTCCTCTTTTCGCTGTAAGAGAACGGTCAGCATAATAATTAGGAATTGTTTTTCACCCGAAGACAATCGTTTATTGTTCTCAAGAATTTCCTCTCCTATCTTAAACTGGAGTTTACTTTGCTCTGTATTTACAATCTTACCTGTGTTTTTAAAAGCTTTATTGACAATATTTATAAAAAGATTGTTCTGAGCATAAATCTTATTCATGTCATTCATTTCAACCTTACCAGTTTTCATAATTATCTCACTCAATTGCTTCGAAAGATCAGAAAGATAATAAGCATAGTTATTTTCTAAGGACTCTAGCTGCAGATCCAGTGCACTACCTTTATCGGACCTAGATGGAACATCAAAGGTAGCAATAAGATCATATTTTCTAGATTCCTTATAGGCTGCTGTAGAAATTTTTGCATTAGCTTTTCGAAGAGCAATAATACTCGCATTCAATGTCAAGTCGGCAAGACTTTTATCTTCGTCTGTTTTTAAATCTGAACTAACCTTTGCTGCTAGTTCCTTGAGTAATTCATCATTCTCTGATTCTTTTTTTAGTCTAAGTAAGCTGTCATGGAAACTTCGATACTTGATGATGACATCACCAGTCATGTCCATAACAACACTCTTAACTTTCAAATAATCGGCAAAGTTGTCTGGTTCACACATTGAAGCTAAAATCTTCAATAAAGTCGTTTTGTATGATCCATTATCTCCGGCAAGAATATTAACATCCTTATTGAGATTCCAATAAAAATCATACTTACCATATAACTTTTCTATTTTAATACTATTAATTTTCATACTACTGAGTCATTTGTTACCATTCCTCCATTCCATCAAATAGAGTTGGTTGGTTGTCTTCTATTCTTTTTTTCTTTCCTGCAGAAGTTTCTACAAAATTATCATCATATCCATGACCATAGACTTCTAAGACCTTAAAATTATTACGAATTGTCTTTTCATTTTCGTCTACCGTTTGATCAAATTGCAATAGACAATCAAGATAAAATCCTGTACGAAAATCAATCTCTGCATTCTGTGCTTCATTTTTGAATTGGTTAGACATCATTTCAAACTTAATATCCACCCCTTCGTAGTTGCCATTCCATTTAATTGTTTTTCCCTTTACTATTACAGGACTAACAATAAAAACCTGCGCATGTTCTACAATTTTAGTTTCAGGCTCAAAGGTTTCAATATAGTTCGCAAACTTTGAGGACTCAATTCTAACATCCATCATATCCAAGTTAACAAAGTCATTATGCTTTATGCTAATAGCTTTTATACCTTTGTCACTTGCTAATTGTTTGAAGTATTCTGATCTTGCTTTTTTTATATGTAAATGCGAATTAAGTCTATCAACCATTTTTGCATCAATCGCCATTTTAGTTAATACGTCTTGAATCTTATTTGCATCAGTGGAGTCTAACGATTTAGTAAAATCATCTAATTTAATTGACTTTTTCTCGAAAAACAAACTACGAAAGATAATTGTGATGATATACCGAATCCACTTCGTATCCTCCCCTTTGTTTATTGTCAACCAGAAAATTTTAATTACACTACCTTGAGAAAGAGCCCCTGTCTGCAATTCATTCTCCACACAAAGAACCTTTGAAATATAGTTCATTGCCTTGATATACTGCAACGAAGATTCTGCTTCAACCTTCGCATTCATTATGTGGGTTGAAGGATCATGGAGTTCATAGTGAATCAACATTGAATCGTCGTCTATTCGCAACATAAAAACATCATTAGTCAATTTGTTTATGTATCACATACATACAAAACACCCAATATCGCTACAAAGATATACAATTTCCACGAATCAAGAGAATGTATTTTCAATTATTGTTTAATTACTTTGCTTTTTTATCTTTGATAAAGAGTTGTACCGATGAAATGTTAGGTATAAAAATTCCAAATATATTGTCGGGGGACAAAGATTTTACAAATAAAACCATACTAAATACAAATACATTGGGTTTTGAGCGAGCTGTTTAAGCTAATCCATATTTGTAAATGTTTGTATCCTATTACTTTTTACCTCAAAAACAGGCATTTTTGTCCCCCGAAGTGCCCGAGGAACAAAAAAGGGACAAAAAAATACGTCCCTCGAGTGCCTGGGGCACAAACGAGGGACAAAATTGATTTTTTGGACTTTGCTTATTATAATTGTAAAATCGTTCTATTTGATTGCTGTTCAGTATGTTAGCTTGCGATTATTGCTTAAAATTATTAATTTATGCAAAATTTGACAATATATTTATTATCAATGTATTAACTAATTACTACTTTCCGATGCAGAAATTGGCAAAAATGTTACCCAAGACTTCGTCGGTGGTCATTTCGCCGAGGATTTCGGAGAGGTTGCGGATGGCGGCGCGGAGGGGTTCGCTCACAAGGTCGCCGGGCAGGCCGCCAGCAAGTCCGGTCTGTACTTCTCTGATATTTTCCAGGGCGCGTTTCAGTGCTTCGTAGTGGCGGGCATTGGTCACTACTACATCTTCTGCGCTTATATCGGGTATTGCTGCACTACGTACAAGGAATTCTTCCAATCTATCAATGTTAGTTCCCTTGCGGGCTGAGATTGTCCACAAATCGTTCTCGCTCCACTCTGCTTCTGCGCCGTAATTCTCTACTAATTGCTTGGCATGCTCCATCACTTTTGTCAAAGCGCTCTGCTCTACTATGTCGCATTTATTCACAAGCACTGCGAGTTTCTTACTGCCACACATAGGCAACAGTTTCTTTGCGAGTTCTTCTATCTGCTCTGCATCGGCAGTGGGATCTATCATCCACAGGGCTATCGATGACTTCTTTAGTTGTTCGAGGGTACGTTCTATTCCCATCTTCTCCACCACGTCGTGTGTCTCGCGCACGCCGGCGGTGTCAATAAAGCGGAAGGCGACTCCGCCTATTGTCATCATGCCTTCTATGGTGTCACGTGTTGTTCCGCATATATCGCTGACGATTGCTCTGTCTTCGCGCAACAGGGCGTTGAGCAGTGTACTCTTTCCTGTATTTGTCTCGCCTACAATAGCCACGGGAACGCCGTTCTTCACTGCGTTGCCTACGCTGAACGAGTCGACAAGACGTGTCATAACGGTTTTCACCTCCTTGCACAATGCCTGCAGTTCCTGACGGTCGGCAAACTCTACATCTTCTTCGCTGAAGTCGAGTTCGAGTTCCATAAGCGTTGTCAACTTCAACAGTTTGTCGCGCAGTTTGCCCAGTTCGTTGCTGAATCCTCCCTTGAGTTGGTTCATGGCAAGGCGATGCGACGCACGCGAGGTTGACGCTATAAGGTCGGCTACAGCCTCGGCACTGCTAAGGTCCATTTTGCCATTCATAAAAGCACGCATGGTGAACTCGCCGGGTGCTGCCTGACGCGCTCCCATGTCGAGCAACGCAAGCAACAGCTGCTGTGTTATATATGACGATGCATGACAACTAATCTCTATGCTATCTTCACCTGTATAACTATGAGGTCCGCGCATAATGGTTACCAGCACCTCATCAAGTATCTCTTTGCCATTGGTGCATAAGTCACCGAACACCACCGTGTGTGTCCTGCGTTCTACGAGTGATACTCCTTTACGTGGTTTGAATATACGCGATACATATTCAATGGCTTTGTCGCCCGAGATTCTTATAACGCTTATTGCTCCGCCCTGCGGTGTCGCCAAAGCACATATTGTGTCGTTCATAATCATACAATGGGAAAGGGGAAAGCTGAAAGGGGAAAGCCGAAGGTTTCACCCTTCGGCTTATCACATTAATTGCCCTATTTCCGTTTTCACTTTTCAGCTTTCACATTTCAGTTTTTAACTATATTCTTTCAAGCACCGTCTGTATCAGTTCTTTCATCTTCTCGTTGTAGTCGATATTTGCCTCCTTGGCACGACGGTTGGCTATGACAAGGCAGACGGTAACGGCCTGGTGTCCCATGAGGGCTGCAAGGCCGGCAAGCGCCGAGCTTTCCATCTCGAAGTTGGTTATCTGTTGGCCGTTGTAGAGGAAAGACTCTACCTTCTCGTTCTGGCGAGGGTCGGCAAGCGGCACACGCAGACGACGTCCCTGGGGGCCGAAGAAGCCTCCGCATGCTATTGTGATACCGCGCACCATGTCTTTGCCGGCAATGCGTTCTGTGAGCTGCTCATCGGCAGCTATGACGTATGGCGCAGGCTGACACATATTACCACTCCACCCCAGGTGGTTGAGCAGTGCTCGCTCCATGGGAAGGTCGCACACCTCGTTGCGTCCAGCGTAGAAATTGAGCAAGCCGTCGAAGCCCACCGACTTTGCCGAGCAGATGAACGTTCCCACAGGGGTGTGGGGCTGTAGGCCGCCACAAGTGCCAATACGCACCATCTGCAGTTTGCGCAGCTCGTCCTTCTCGTAGCGTGTCGAGAAGTCAATGTTTGCAAGGGCATCCAATTCATTCACCACAATGTCTACGTTGTCGCAACCAATACCTGTAGAGACCACAGTGATGCGCTTGCCCTTGTATGTACCTGTGATGGTACGGAACTCGCGGTGCTGTATGTCGCACTCCTGTTCACTGAAGTATGATGCCACCAGCGGCACACGGCCCGGGTCACCGACGAGTATCACCTTGTCGGCAAGCTGTTCGGGCTTTACACCCAAATGATATATTGCTCCGTTCTGCTCAATGAGCAACTCCGAGGGCGCAAAATAACGTTTCATAATCAATTCATTTTATAGTATTCAAATATCCAACAACTCAATCCTTTGCAATGTTGTCACGCATTGCAGTGTCGGCCTGAATATTTTTCATCCTGTAGTAGTCCATAATGCCAAGATTGCCATTGCGGAAAGCCTCAGCCATAGCCTTTGGTACCTCAGCCTCGGCCTCTATTACGTGAGCACGGGCCTCCTGTGCGCGCGCCTTGTTCTCCTGTTCAAGAGCAATAGCCATGGCACGGCGCTCCTCAGCCTTGGCCTGAGCGATATTCTTGTCGGCATTCGCCTGGTCAATCTGCAATGCTGCACCGATGTTCTTGCCTATGTCGATATCGGCAATGTCAATCGAGAGAATCTCAAAGGCCGTACCGGCATCGAGTCCCTTCTTGAGCACAAGCTTGGAGATTGAGTCGGGGTTCTCGAGCACAGCCTTGTGGCTTTCGGCAGAACCGATGGACGAGACAATACCCTCACCTACACGGGCAAGCACAGTATCTTCGCCTGCACCACCCACAAGGCGCTTGATATTCGCACGCACTGTGACACGTGCAATGGCAATGAGCTGAATACCATCCTTTGCCACAGCCGTCACATGAGGAGTGTCAATGACCTTTGGGTTTACGGACATCTGCACAGCCTCGAACACATCGCGGCCTGCAAGGTCAATGGCTGTTGCCATCTGGAACGAGAGCTCGATGTTCGCCTTTGAAGCCGAGACAAGGGCATGCACAACCTTCTCCACATCGCCACCTGCAAGGTAGTGAGCCTCGAGGCTGTCGCGTGTGATACTCTCCAGACCAGCCTTGTGAGCCTCAATCATTGCCTGCACAATTGTGCCGGGAGGCACATTACGTATGCGCATGAGGAAGAGCTGCAACAGCGATATACGCACACCCGAGACTTTGGCCGACAGCCACAGCATGAAAGGAACATAGTGGAAAAAGACTGCCAGGAATATTATTATACCCACCAGGACACCACCGATAAAATAGATATTAGTCTCCATAATTCAATGTTTTAAATTATTTACTAGAGTTTACTTTCCCGACAAAAATAGAGTCGCCCGAAATGCGTGTGACCTCAATCTCTTCACGCTCGTCAATGAAGCCGCTCTCGGACTTCACCTCCACTATACGGCCATTGATTAATGCCTCGCCAATGAGTGCAAGACGGGTTCTTGCAACACCACGGTCGCCCACAGCAAAGAGCGACATATCCTGGTCGTTGACAGTGGATTCAATGTTCTTCTTGAGCGCAACCTTGTCGAGCGAATTGCCATACAGCGCCCACAGAAAGAGCGAGACACAGATTATTACACAGAAAAGCAGCGTTATCCAACCAGCAAGGCTGCCTAACATGACAAAGGCATAGTACACCGAGCCTATCATAGACAAAACACCCAGAATGCCGGTGAAACCGAAACCCGGAATAAACACGACCTCTGCCACCAGCATCACTGTTGCAAAAAGCACTAGCAGAGCAGTTATCAGAATATCCATATCAAATTTATCATTTATTGTTCTATAAATTATCAATCTTCATTGCCATAGAGCGCAATCTGCTCAAGGCGCCTCACTTCATACTCCAACAATTTGAGCAACAAAGCATCGTCCTCCACCCGGCTCTCAAGCTCAAGTATTCTCTTTTTCAGGCTCTCCCTTTCGGCAGCCGAAGAGACGGCATACTCATCGCGGCTTGCAGCAAGCTGTTCAATGTCAAGTTCGTGCTGGCGCTTTAGCCCCTGCCACTCGTGGAACATTTCACGTGCCTCAGTGCTCTCGAACTCGGCAAGCGAGTTGTAGTCACGACTATCGTCAATCACAAAAAGGAAATCTCCCTGGCAAGCATCCGTCTCACGGACAAAGAGCAGCGTAGTCATCTGCTGACGTGCCTTGCGTACGGCATTGGCATCGGTCTGCGTTGGAGCAATGGAAGAGAGGTTTGCAATGGAAAGCGCCTTGGCATAACCCATGGAAGCCACGTCTACCCTTTTCTTCTCCACATTGGGAACAAAGACATAGACACACACCTTGCCCTGTGGTTGGTTGCGGTCGGTAACGAACCATCCCAGGTTAGCGACCTCGTTGATGGCCATCATATAGTCATTGGAAGTGGAATTGAACGGCATTCCAACATTGTCGGGGCGGAAGAAACGGCCGCTTTCGGTGTCCATGCGAGACACGAAGATATCGTAGCCACCGATAGATCCCTCGCCGTCACTGGCAAAATAGAGTGTCACACCGTCAGCAAGAATGAAAGGATAGTCATCGTTACCCTTGGTATCAAAGCCCATGATAGGCTGCACCCTACCCCATGCATCGCCCACCTTTGAACGGCGATAGAGTTTCAGCAAGGGAGTGGCATCGTCATTATGGTCTGAAAAAAAGATGTCCATCCCACGCTGGGTCTCGTTGAGATGACCGACAAGAGAGGCATCACCGAAATATTCGGCACATGTGGCTATGCGACCCACATCACCACCCATTGTATATACCGAGAGGAAATTATCCTTGTCAACTACAAAGCTGTCTATAAAACATACCATCTCGCTGTTGCGCACCATACGGTCGAGCCTGTCGCACTGGTTCAAACGTTGCTGCGCCAGGTGGCGCAGCGAGTCATCCTTTGTCTCATTGATAAAAGCCGCATAGTTATCAGCAGCAAGGGAGTAGTCCTGCTGCATATAATACCACTGCCCCAGGTACCAATGAGCCTTGACAATCTTGCGCGATGCAGCAAATTCAAGCATCTCCTCTACGTTGACCGAGTCACCGGTCTCGAGACAGCATGCAGCATACCAATAGTTATACTCGCTGTTGCCCGGATTCTTGGCAAGCAGTTTCTTGAATATTGGCTTGGCCTCGACAAAACGTCCCTCGTCGAACATACTCTTCATTGTATTCCTGCTCTGCGCAAAGGCAGTGGCAATAGCCGCAAGACACAACACATATAATGCAATCACCCTTTTCATAAGATACAGTTTTAAACCACCCGGCCATCCTGTAACGGCACAGGAGTCTCGCGGTTTACCGCAAATATAGTGATAAAAAATATAACCTGCATCAAAAAGGCCTTTTTTTATATAAATTAAGGAAAACGACGGTCGCAAGAGGGCATGACAACGAAAAGTAGAAGCTATAAATTGTGCCAATTCCGCTTTTTGATTAATTTTGCAGCCCGAAAGAAGAAACAACGTCAAGAGAGCCGGATAATGCCTAGATTCACACAAGAGCAGAAGATATACAACAGGATACGCAAGCAGTTCAACAAAGCGACCAAGGACTACGCGATGTTCAATGACGGAGACAAGATACTCGTTGCCCTGTCGGGTGGCAAGGACTCGCTTACCTTGTTGCAGCTGATGAGCGAGAGGAGCCGCATCTTCAAGCCATCGATAAGCATTGTTGCAGCACACGTGACAATGGTAAATATTCCCTACAAGACCGCCCCCGGGTTCCTGCACACATTCTGCGAAGGATTGGGCGTTGAACTGCACATTGCCGAGAGCGGCTTCGATGCATCGACCGACACGCGCAAATCGCCCTGTTTCCTATGTTCATGGAACCGCCGCAAGGCACTTTTCACGCTGGCACAGGAGCTTGGGTGCAACAAGATAGCACTTGGTCACAACATGGACGATTTCATTGAGACCATGCTGATGAACATCACCTTTCAGGGAGCATTCAGCGCAATGGCACCGGTGATGACAATGGAAAAATTCCCCATCACAATAATACGTCCGCTGTGCCTTGTCAACGAGAATAATGTCGAGGAGTATGCAATTGAGCGCAGCTTCCCGCCACAGATAAAGAGCTGTCCATTCGAGAACGACTCGAACCGCAAGTCAATGAAAGACCTGCTTGCACACCTTGAATCGCAGAATCCCGAGGCGCGCTACAACCTGTGGGGCGCAATGAGCAACATACAGCCATCGCTGCTGCCGCCAAAGATAGAGAAGAAACAATAAAAACAGTAAAAATAACGTACAATGTCAAAGATTCTACTAACAATTCTGCTGCTCGTGATATCGAACAGCTTTATGACACTCGCCTGGTATGGAAACCTCAAGCTCCAGGACATGAAGCTAATATCGCCCAACACATCGATTATAGTAATCGTGCTCATCAGCTGGTGTGTGGCATTGCTGGAATACTCATTCCTCATTCCGGCAAACCGCATAGGCTCAGACATCAACGGTGGCCCCTTCTCGCTGGTGCAGCTGAAGGTAATACAGGAGGTTATCTCGTGTCTGGTATTCGGTGTCATAGTATCGGTACTCTTTAAAGGAGAGACACTGCAATGGAACCACCTTGTAGCGGTAATATTCCTTGTACTTGCCGTATACTTCGTGTTCCTGAAATAGCAGAATACAATCAACAAGAAGCAAGTTGCGGGAAGCAGAACGTAAAGTCCCGCAGCCAAGCATAAAAAATCGCGCCGGGTGTATCACTACAGCCGGCGCGCAACATTCAAACACTATTCACTTACTAAAAAACAATTACATTTATGGTTTTTCTCAGTCTATGTTTTTCAAAGTAGATTCCTTAGTCGTTTAGCATATATATTGGAAATACCGTATCAATTACTTGAAGTAGCGGTTGAAGAGACCCTCGAAACCTTTACCGTGACGTGCCTCGTCCTTTGCCATCTCATGTACTGTGTCGTGGATTGCATCCAAATCCAACTCCTTGGCGCGCTTTGCAATGCGGTACTTGTCGCTGTTGGCCTCGGCCTCGGCGTTCATGCGCTTCTCGAGG
>JAZTXR010000009.1:0-9216 GCA_045636545.1 Bacteroidaceae bacterium | reverse complement strand
AAACCCAAACGCGCAATGACAAGTGGTCTTCCGTTTGTGTTACTCGAACTTTATGGCCTTTACAGGCTCAATCCTTGATATCAGCATTGACGGTACAACAAGTATTGCAATGGAGATTATGAACATTGCTATGTTCATTGGTACAAGCAGCCAGCTGAATTCAATGGGCACGCTCTCCATATAATACATTTCGGGGTCAATGGCAATGATGCCTGTCTGCTGTTGCAGAATGCAGATGGCGACAGATATTGCATTGCCAATGAGCATTCCTTTGAAAACAATCATGCCTGCATAGTAGAGGAATATCTTCCTGATTGACAGATTGTTTGCTCCTGTGGCTTTCATTATTCCAATGAAATTGCTCTTTTCGAGAATGAGGATGAACAGGCCAGACACCATTGTGAAGCCTGCGATGCAGACTACAAGTATAAGTATTATCCACACTGTCTGGTCGAGCACGCCGAGCCAGTTGAATATTGCCGGTTGCAGCTCGTCGATGGTTGCAGGGTATAGCTCTTCGCGGTTTCTTGTGGCGGCGCTGTACACGGCTTCGGCTATGTTGTCGCAACAGATGTATCTGCTGTCAAAGTCGTCGAGTGTAATCTCTATGGCTGTGGCTTTCTCCTTCTCCCATCCGTTGAGCCTGCGGGTGGTGTATATGTCGGTGAGAGCCATGATGCCGTCAAATTCGGTGAGGTGTGTCTCGTAAATTGCCGAGACGGTCATCTTGCGGGCTCTTATCCCATCCTGCATGAAATAGATGTTTGCCTTGTCGCCGCTTTTGAGCTTGAGCCTGTCGGCTGTTGTCCTTGATATTACAATGGCATTTGACGGCGCCTCGGCCGTGAATGTGGGCAACTTGCCTTCTACTATATTAGAGGCAAAGAACGAGCAGTCGTAGCTGCTGTCTATCCCTTTGAACAGGATGCCCTCATATTCTCCGTTGGCAAGTATTATGCCGGGCATCTGCACATACTGCTGTATGTGCTTTATGCCTCTTGTGGCATAGAGGGCGTTCATGAGTGTGCTGTCGGCCGTTACCGGTGAACTGTATCCCCGACTTGTGCTGTTGTTCTGTATCTGTATGTGTCCGCCAAAGCCCACGACCTTGTCGCGTACCTGGTGCTTGAAGCCGACAATGATGCAGATGGAGATGAACATCACTATTGTGCCAATTGTTACTCCCAATTGTGCAATGGTGACAGCAGGGCGCGACAGGTGTCGCTTACCGTTGCGTGTTCTGTAGAGTCTGCGGGTAAGGAAAAGTTCAAGATTCATTTTGTTCTTAGAATTTACGGAACTTTAGCACAACCTTTTCCGATTGCAGTATCATTCTCTTGCCGGTGAGCATGTTAACGCCAAAGCGCTCGTTCTCCGGGTTGTAGAATCCGTCATTCTTAATGTCGGTGGGGATGTCCTTTAGCTGAATGAACAACGAGTCGCCGGTGTGCTGGAAACGTCCCTTGCCTCCGTTGCTTGTGACAAGCAGCTTCAATTGTATTGCCCAGAAACAGTCTTCGTTACGCTTGTCAATGATGGTGCCGTTCTCCAGCTCTTCAATTTCCAGGAGTTTCCACCAACCGCCAAGGTCGCCGTTGTCATCGGCTTTCTGGCACGATGTGAGCAGGGTGGTGCAAAGTATAATGTATAGAATCTTTTTCATCTGTTATCTATTTTTACCGGTGTTGAAAATGTTGTGTCCTTTGATGGTGAGCATTCCTCCGCAGTTGTTGCCATAGAGGTCGCCGTTGTCGAGTGCCAGGGATGCCGCAATGCTCCAGCCTCTCATCACTTGTGGCTTGAATGTGAGTTCCAGCATGGCCGAACGGTTCACCTTGATATCCTTGAACGGTACTTCGTATGTTCCCCAGTTGTTGCTGCGGGTGTAGAGGACACGGTAACCCAACCAATCCATAGCATCACCCTCCAGGCCAATGTGGAATGCCTCCACGCGGTTGTTGAGGATGCGCTGTATGCCGTTGGTGTTGTAAATGGGTGATGTGCACAGCGGTGTGGCAATTATATGTCCATAGTTGAACCATCCGGGGTAGAGGCCGTGATTGTAGTTGTCGTCCCTGCAGCTTATCTGGTCGGGGAAGCCCGGCCTGCTGTCATGGAATATGGGACCGCTGTGGTCCTTGAGGTTGAAGTATTCAAAGACGATGTTCTTTATCCATTTGAACTGCTTCAGTTCCAGTTCCAGACCTACAAGCTGCTCGGTCCACAAACCATACTCCCAGAACATCTGCGACTGGTCCTCGAATGTGTGCTCATAGTATGTACGCAGTTTCCACTTCTCGTCATTCCAGGTTATTGCACCCTGCCATGCGCCGAGCATGTTGCCCGCCACACTGGCCTGGTCGCAGGCATCGTACGAGTCGTCACCGGCCATTGGTATCAGGGCAGAGATGAAATCCCTGAAGCGGCTGGGGCATACGGTGGGTACGCCATTCTTGTATCTTGTGCCACCGAATTGTGATACCATGTGCAGGCCAATCTCGGCAGTCAATGGAAACTTTGTTTCGTTTCCAAACCTCATGAAACCTGCTTTTGAGTGGTAGAGTGCGTTTTTGGCGCGGGGGGATGACTCGTCGAAGAATTTCTCCTGCCATGCTCCGTCGGTGAAGATTCCGTATGCAAGGTGTCCTTTTATCCCTAACCATCCTTTTGTGCCGGGGATGTTCCAGTATTCGGGCAACTCAATGCGCACTTGCGGTACAGGACGGGCATTGCCGCTCTCTACCAGAGCACCCGTTGAAAGACGATGGTTGGGCAGTGTGCCCCAACGCTCCTTCTGTCCCAGTGAGATGCGGAATTTCCTCCATTGGAAATCGAAATAGGCCTGTTGTACAAGGAGTGTCGATGCTATGTTGTAGCCAGCAACGGCATCTACGCCCCATTCAAGGGTGATTTTTTTGCTGTTGAAGCTGTGGTTGCCCTCAACGCCCAGGCGGGTGTAGAACGAACCGGTCTTGTGACTGCCGAGTCCCTGTCTGTTTGCTGTGTGCCAGAATGGGGCGTAGTTGCCACTTCCGTATGCGCCTGTAGCCTCGTAGCGGGTGGTGATTGTCTGCGCAAAGCTGCCTGTCGAGAGCGACAGCAACAGTGCCACAGCAAATGATTTCATGTTATTGAATTTCATTGTTCTTTGTTTTATTGTGCAAAGATAGTAACAAACGAGCGAGAAATACGAAGCTTGCTTCAGTATTTTTCACAGCGAGTGCAGTCAATCTTGTTTAAAGATAGTGCAAGGCGAGTGCAGAACAAAATAAGCTTGCTTATTTTTTATGCCGAGCCGCCGCCTGTCTTATCCAAAGAAAGTGTAAGGCTTGGCATAAAAATGTACGGGAGAAATTAGCAATAGATAAAACGTGTGTCAGGTGTTTGTCCTGACACACGTTTTATAATTCTTCGAAGTCGAATTCCTCGGCATCGCTGTCATACCAATCGTCGACAAAACTGTCGAGGTCGCGGCGTTCCTTCTTGGTTGGGCGGCCTGTTCCGCGCATGCGTCCTACAAAGCCGCTCATCCTGCTCATTTCAAGAATCTCATACTGCTCCTGTGGGGTTACATTCTCCATCAGTTCCGGGACAAGCTTTGCCCCAACACGGTTCTCGGCGCACTTGAGCACTTTGAACGAGTAGGTGATGGGGGCTTTCTTGACGCTGACAATATCGCCCACACGCACATTGTTGGCGGGCTTGGCAGTGCGGTCACCTATGCTTATGTGTCCTTTCTTGCAAGCCTCGGCTGCTATGCTGCGTGTCTTGTATATGCGCACAGCCCATAGCCATTTGTCTATTCGTGCCTGGTCAGCCATTGTTCTCCTGCGGCTTGTTGCCGTTGCCTTTCTTGTTGAACTGGTTCATTGTGCGTGCAAGGCCTGCGAAACAGAAACTTTTGATTATTTCGTTCGTGGTCTCCAACTGCTGCTCAATGACTTTCTGCTCTTCGCTGTCAAATGCTCCAAGAACAAAGTTTACCTGGTGTCCCTTGCCAAAGTCGTTGCCTATGCCAAAGCGCAGACGTGCATAGCTGGTTGTGCCCAGGGTGGCTGCAATGTGCTTGAGGCCGTTGTGTCCGCCGTCGCTGCCTTGTCCTTTGAGGCGCAGCGCACCGACGGGCAGTGCAAGGTCGTCAACAATCACAAGCACATTCTCCAATGGGATTTTTTCCTGTTGCATCCAGTAACGCACTGCGTTGCCGCTGAGGTTCATGTAGGTGGATGGCTTGAGCAGAACGAGCTTGCGGCCGCGCACCGATGCCTCGGCAACAAAACCGTAACGCTTGTCTTGAAAAGCAGTATTGGACGCTTTTGCAAAAGCGTCAAATACTGTAAATCCTATGTTGTGGCGGGTTCCGTCGTACTCGTGGCCGATGTTGCCCAACCCTACAATCAGATATTTCATTTGCCGTCAGGAATTACTTTCTTGCGGCTGCCGCAGCTGCTGCAGATGCACGAGTTGTCTTAACTGAAGCAACAAGTGACTCCTTAGCTGAAACGAGCTCAAGACCCTCGTAAGAAAGCTCACCTACCTTGATTGACTTACCGAGCTGGAGAGCTGTTACGTCAACTGTCAAAAGCTCAGGGATAGCTGTGTAAAGAGCCTTAACCTTGAGGTAGCGCTGAACCTGAACGAGCTTACCACCGGCACGTACACCGTCTGCAAGACCCTCGAGCTTAACGGGAACTGCCATAACGATTGGCTTCTCCTCTGTTACCTGGTAGAAATCTACGTGGAGGATAGTGTCCTTTACTGGGTGGAACTGGATGTCCTTCATGACAGCCTTTACTGTTACGCCGTCGATTGTGAGGTCAACTACGTGGATGTCTGGTGTGTAAACCAACTTGCGGAGACCCTCTGTGGGTACGCTGAATGCCTTTGCCTCTTTCTCTACACCGTAAAGGTTGCAAGGTACAAGACCTGCGTTGCGAAGTGCGTTGGTAGCTCTCTTACCAACCTCGGTTCTTGCTGAACCGTTGATGCTGATTGATTTCATAATTAAAAATGTGTTACTCTAAATTAAGATTAAATTAACTTGCTTAATTCGCCATCACACGATGTCTCTTAAAAGCGGGTGCAAAAGTACGCTTTTTTTTTGACTTTTGCAAATAAAAGGCGTACTGCTGATTGGTTTTTATGTTATTTTACAAAGAATTTATGTACAGAGCCTCCGGTTTCTACGATATAAAGTCCTTTTCCGTTTATTGTGATATTGTCCTTGCCGCTTGCAACAAGGCTGCCGCTTGTGGTGAACACGTTTATTTTACCATCTGCTGTGATATGGTTGCCGTTGATGACAATGCCTGTCGCTGAAACCTCCTCAATATCTGTTGCATTGGTCACTGGCCACAGGTACTTGCCGATGCTGTAGTAGTATGTGCAGACGTTGCTTTCGTTGCCCTGTGCGTCGGTCGTATACTCCTTTTGCGGGTAGTTTGTTCCGTCAAGATATTCAAAATGTGTTGTGTTGTTTGTGTACTCAATGGTTGTGAGGCGCGCAGTATCGTCATAGGAGTAGGTGGTTGTTATGGTTGCACCGGGAACTAATTCCATTCTGATTGTCTCACCATTGAAACAATATTTCAGTGTCTCTTCTATAACTTGGCCTTTGTCATTGGGATAGTGCTTTTTGAATGTGTAGTAATCACGATTATTTGATGTTACAAATGTTTTGAGTTCATAATCCCAATAGGCGCTGACGACGTTCATGTCTGCGATGTTGCTGAGACTTGAAAACTCGTAAGCATTAATGCCGACCGGGCTTTGATAGTTTTCTGATGGGTGGGGGTAGCTGTATGCGTGATTGCCAAGCCATTCTATAATTATTTTCCCGTTTGTTATCTCTTTTTTATATGTTCCGCTCTCGGCATCGTACATCTCTTCAACCTCAATAAAGCCCATATACATCCAGTCTCCTTCGGTGAAATAGATGCGGTTGCCTCCTGTTTCAAAGTCATTGATGTTTACTTTGGCTGCGGGTTGTGTATTGTCATAGTCGGGATATTCGTAGTTGTATTCTTCTTGCCAATAGTTGTCTATGTTTCCAAGTTCGGATGCCGGAAAGTCCCGTTCCACAATGATGTATGTGATTGTAGAGCCGTCTTCGCTTGTCTCCTTTTTCCTACCTGTGAGGGTTTGTTCATTTCTGCTCCATTCTACCTCATAGTAGCAGTATTTTTCAAACAGTTCATCGTCATAGTCCAATGCATAGTTGCCGTTCTCGCACTCGTCGTATGAGATGGCGCAGCCGGTGAAACGGTATTCTGTGTAGTTGGTCAGTATCGGCTTTCTGTTATACGAGTCGTATTCTTCATACTCTTTGAAAATAGTGGGGTTGCCGAATTTGTCATAGATGATTTCCATGAATAGTTCTGCTTCAACATCTTCGTAATTGCTCACAGCATCTGCATAGTAGTGTCTTTCGCAACGTCGGTTGTCGGTATATTCTACCTCTGCCCGGTATATTTCCTGTCCTTTTGAACCATCGCGATTATAGCAGTGCTTTGAATATGCGGTGCAGCGGTTCTGCTCGTCAAATGTGTACTCTGCAATGTACGATTTTTCTGAATTGGTTTCCAGATACCAATAGTCTCTGCTGCCGGTGTAGGTCCTTTTTGCTGTTATGTAGCCGAAATTGTTGTATTCGCAATATATGTGCTTGTTGTCCGATATTACACTGTCGAGCAGAATTACGTCCATATATCCCTCGTGGCTTGGAACCGTCCTTGTTACAAAGGACTTTACCTTGTTGACATTTTTGAACTTGTGTTGTGCTGTGGCTGTACCCGTTAGGATGAACAGCAATATCAGTGTAGCGATTGCCTGTAGTGTGTAGTTATTTTTCATTATTGTTTGGTTTACGTCGTTTTTACTCACAACGTCATTGCAGCCGGGAACGGCTGCAATGACGTTGTGCTTTTTTATTGAAATTCAAAATTCTATGTCAAGGTTCAGCTTTTCTTCCTCTTTGGGCTCTGCCGGTGTCTCCTGATAGCGTGGAACATATTCGCCCTGCTCGGCAACCACGTAGTCGATGGCCTCCTTCAGGCTGTTGGCAAATTTGGTAAAATCCTCGCGGTAGAGGAATATCTTGTGCTTCTCAAACGAAAGGGTGGCGTTCTCTCCCTCGCCCGAAACCAACTTCTTGCTCTCGGTAATTGAAATGTACATCTCTTCCTTGCGGTTCTTCTTCACGTCTATATAATAGATGCGTTTTCCGGCCTTTATTGCCTGTGAGAATACTATTTCCTTGTCACTCTCAATCATTCCACTCTTTTTCTCTTCCATAATAATAGTTCAATACGGTTTTACTTGTGTTCCTATGTCTATGCACGGCTGTGCAACGCCGTTTGTTGCAACATTGAATAGACATACAACTTTTTATCTCTCAGTTATTCGGCCGCTAATATGAATAAAAAAAGTTAAAATCCAATGCTTTTTGTCAATGTTTTTTCAAAAAAAAGCTTTTTTTTGTTGAATTTTATGGTTTTTATGTGTGAAAATGTGGCTTTCGATGTTGTGTGTAAGTTCGATGCGGCTCGACTTTAAAAGACGGCGGGTTTTCATCATCGCAATATCACTCCGCACATTTGCCCGCCGTCTATGATGATGAGGGGTTTCACCTCATCGGTTATGGAAATAACAATTGAATGTCCGTTTTTGTTTTGCCGGTGATGGGGTATTTTTGTATCTTTGATGTAGTTTGATTAAGATTCTTTGAGTATCAAACCATTAAGAAGAACTTGCATGAGAATGGGCAATGGATAAGAAATTGCTAACTTGCTTTGTTACACTATATTCCTCATGCTTTTCAAATAACTCTTTTCTTTGTGCAAAGATAATACATTATTTTGTTTATACACATTGTCTTTCAAAAACAAGTGAAAATAAATAATACACTAGTCAATGAACATCTCAATTCAAATTAGTAAATAGTTGAATTTCAAATGCCAACACAAACAAAATATTTTCGTAATTTTGTAGCATTCGTAATATAATCGGTAATTTAAATAATGTTCTAATCATGATACCTAATGATGAAAATATGATTCGTTTAGATGTTTTAGCTTTTTTGGCAACACATCAATTAATCATTCCTGACACTTGTAATTCTGATATAATAAAAGGGTTCGGAAGTGGATTTCTTTTGAGTCACAAAGGACGATTATTTTTTGTCACAGCAGACCATGTAGTACATATTGACGATCATGATTTATCTAACGAGACTGGACAAAGAATAGGTATAGATTATTTTCCTCAAATTATAACGAATAATAGAGTTGAAGGTGAGTTATTGTCGAAAAATATACCAGTTAGTGGTTTCTATCATTTAACGAGTTTTGGATTTGATAAGGATTCACTTAATAATCCAGAAAAATTTATTTCCATCTTTAACAAAATTATTGAAGGTAATATAGATATAACTGATGAAAATTTACCTATAGATGTCAGAATTGCCTCTTTACCAGATATGGCAATTAGTGAAATAAAAGAGCCTCTAAGTATACCTATTCTAAGTAATCAAGTAGTAATGCAAAATGGAGATGTTTTGATTCAAGAGGGTATACCAAAACTTGTTTTATTTTCGGACCATATTAAGCAATTCAATGATAATAATAATTACCTTGTTGCTGGTACTATTTGTAATGAAATCAAAAACTCAATAATATTAAATAGAACAAATGTTCTGCATGATGCATTGATTTTTGACAGATTGGATAACGATGGAAATGTTATTCTTAAAATACCGAGATTAGTAGATTATCAATATTGGGCAGGATTGAGTGGAGCGCCAATACTTGATGACGACGGATTATTGGCAGGAATGCTTATTAGAGGGCCTGAAAGAGAACCATTTATAACAGCTATTCCTATAGAAAAGATTATTTGGTTTTTAGACATCATTATTAAAAATGAGGATTGTACTCCTGCTAAATTATAATCTACTTTTTCAATTATGTTTTTTGGTATATAACTATAAAATTTAATCAATGAGAAGTATTCTCTTTCTGAAATAACTAAATCTAGGAGATGGACGATCAAGATTGTTTAGAGAGTATTTCGTAACCAGAGTTCACCAAACCACAGGCAAAGGTAACTCGTGTTCTTTTCGTCCAAGCAAGGTCAAGCCCTGCGGGTGTCGTGGAAAAATCATCCTCGCCCCGTGGGGCTTTCTGTATTTTTCCACACAACCTTGCCTGACGAGAACAC
>JAZTXR010000008.1:0-13192 GCA_045636545.1 Bacteroidaceae bacterium | reverse complement strand
TTAGTGAAGTTGCTCACGCTCGGCATAATTCAAGTAAACTTGATTCTGCACTCACTTACTCGCAACATTGTCTCTGTCGGACGTGCTGTTGAGGGCTTGCCCGAAAAATGACATTGCTGGGTCAACATCTATATTATTGCTTTCTTATATGCACCACTTTGCCAAAACAGCAATGATGATGAGCAATAAAAACAACAGAATGCCTCTTTTCTGTCCTTTGGTAAAGTAGAAGAAGTTTTTCACATTATTTAATTGGATGAAAGTTACTTAATTAAAAAAGTTGTACTACTTTTGTAGCCCTTAACAATGCAAGGTGGCAACAAGCGGGTGGAACAGGTGTGTTTCAGGGCAAGTGCAGCCTCTCTGATACAAAAATATAACTTTATTGTTCTTATCAATAAAAACTCTTGTATGAAGATTATAAAATTTATTCTGAAACGATATCTGCTGACACTGCTGACATTGATTGTCATTCTATATCTCACCTTCTTCAAGCCTGTCGGCTATATACCGGAGGATAAGGTTGTGGGGCTTGACAAGGCTGCGCATTTTGTAATGTACTTTACGCTCTGTGCCGTGTTCTGGTTCGAGACTTTCAAACTTACGCTGAAGCCGAAGCCTTTATTGATGGCGATGCTTGCTGTTGTGATACCGATTGTCTTCAGTGGTGTGATGGAGTATCTCCAGTATCTTCTGACATCGTACCGCACCGGTGATTTTGACGATTTCGTGTTCAATACGGTGGGAATCCTTGTTGCACTGCTCTTCAGCCTTTGCATCACAAAACCCTGCATGGTCAAATACCGCAACCGCAGGTTGCGCGGCAAGTGATTGCCTTTTACCAGCTCTTGTAGGGGAAACGGGTGAGCCTTGAATTGTAGTATCGCTTGTCGCCTGTCACCTCCTCGCCTATGAAGCCGGGTCTCTCGAAATGCTCTTCCCTGCTGCCAAGCTCCACTTCTGCAACTACAAGCCCCTCGTTGTCGCCAAAGAACTCATCGACCTCAAAAATGTGTCCGCCACATTCCACAAGATGGCGCACCTTGTCTATGATTGCATCGTTGCATATCTTCAACAACTCCATAGCCTCGGCTACAGGAATCTCTTTTTCCCACTCATAGCGGCTCAGGCCACCGTCACGTGACGGCCCTTTTATGGTTATGTAGCCTTTGTCGCCCCTCACTCTCACGCGGGCAGAATTGCCGCCTTCGCGGCAGATGTAGCCTTGCGCTATGCGGTCGCTGCGGAAGGCCTGCGCCTTGTAACTGTCATTTGTGACAAGGAATTTTCTCTCTATTTCAATAGCCATTTTTTTGAAAGGTTGAAAGTGAAAGCGGAAAAGTGAAAGGTAAAGATTTTGCGGTTTCCGCTTTTACCTTTTACCTTTCACCTTTAATCACACTTTGTGTGTTTGAACCTGCTCCCGCTCGGCATGGCATCAAGTGAACTTGTGCTCTGCTCTCGCTTACTCGCAGCTTTCCGTTTTAAGTTTTATCACTCTGCCTTGTCGGCGAATTCCATAAGGTATGCCTTGATGAAACCGTCTATCTTTCCGTCCATCACACCGTTCACGTCCGATGTCTGGTAGCCTGTGCGGTGGTCCTTCACACGGCGGTCGTCGAACACGTAGCTGCGTATCTGTGAACCCCACTCAATCTTCTTTTTTCCGGCCTCGACCTTTGCCTGCTCCTCCATGCGGTGCTGCATCTCCTTGTTGTAGAGGATTGAACGCAACTGGCGCATGGCGTTCTCCTTGTTCTTCGGCTGGTCGCGGGTCTCGGTGTTCTCAATGAGAATCTCCTCCTCGGCACCTGTGTATGGGTCTTTGAACTGGTAGCGCAAGCGTACACCCGATTCCACCTTGTTCACATTCTGTCCACCGGCACCGCCGCTTCGGAATGTGTCCCAAGAGATGCGTGCAGGCTCAATCACAACCTCTATGCTGTCATCGACAAGCGGAGTGACGAATACCGAACTGAACGATGTCATTCGCTTTCCGTGTGCATTGTAGGGGCTCACACGTACCAAGCGGTGCACGCCGTTCTCACCTTTGAGGTAACCGTATGCGTACGGACCCTGCAACTCAAGGGTCACGGTCTTTATGCCGGCATCCTCGGCCTCCTGCAGGTTGGCAACAGCAACCTTGTAGCCATTGGCCTCGGCCCAGCGCATATACATACGCATGAGCATGCTTGCCCAATCCTGAGCCTCGGTACCGCCTGCACCCGAGTTGATTTTGAGGACACAGTCCATATCGTCGGCCTCGCCGCGGAGCATATTCTTGAGTTCAAGTTCCTCAATGGCTGTGAGTGCGCGCGCGTATGCATCGTCCACCTCGTGCTCCTCAACCATCTCCTCGCGGAAAAGTTCCATTGCCATCTCGGCCTCCTCGGTGCGGTTGTTCACCTCCTTGTAGCCCTCAATCCAAGCCTGCAGCGCCTTCACTTTCTTCATCTGCGCTTCGGCCTTCTTGGCATCGTCCCAAAAACCGGGAGCCTGTGTGCGGAGCTGTTCCTCCTCAACCTGTATAATCTTCTCGTCAATGGAAAGGTATTGTTTAAGGGCGGCTGTGCGCTCCTTGATGTCCTTCAACTGGTCGGCTGTAATCATCTCTGTTGTCTTCTGTTTTTAATTATTGTGCGAAGATACAACGATATTCAAAAATACGCAAATATAACGCGCGCGTAAAGGCTGTTTATTCGTTCCTTAATCGCTTTTTGTTGAAAAAATCGTATTCTTTGGTTTGGTATATGCCCTGCGGCTGTTGTACCTTTGTGCCCGAAAGAAGAAACTGTATGAAAGTAAGCGAAGCAAATGTAAAACAGGCCGTTGAGCTGTTGAAAGTTCTTATAAGTACCCCGTCAGTCAGCCGCGAGGAGGGCGATGCTGCCGACAAGCTACAATTGTTCATTGAGCGCGGAGCGCCGGTGAGGTGCGACGTGCGCCGCCACTTGAACAATCTGTGGTGTGTCGCTCCCGGTTTCGATGCTTCGCGCCCCACGCTGTTGCTCGATGCCCACATTGACACAGTGAAGCCGGTGGCAGGGTGGAGCAAACACCCCTTTACCCCCATAGTGGAGGGTGATGTAATCTATGGCTTGGGCAGCAATGACGATGGCGCTTCGTTGGTTACTATGTTGCAGGTATTCTATCAGATATGCCAGAAACCGCAGCAATACAATACGATATTCCTTGCCTCGGCCGAGGAGGAGGTGTCGGGAGTCAACGGCATTGAGGCTGTGTTGCCGCATCTTCCCGCCATAAGCTGTGCCGTTGTGGGTGAACCTACATCGATGCAGCCGGCTGTTGCCGAGAAGGGGCTGATGGTGCTGGACTGTGTCGCCGATGGCGTGTCGGGGCACGCAGCGCGTAACGAGGGTGTCAATGCACTCTACAGGGCAATTGCCGATATTGAGTGGTTCCGTGCCCATAATTGTACAAGAACATCGGGACTTTTGGGCGATGTGAAGATGACCGTCACCCAGATAAATGCCGGTACGCAACACAATGTAATCCCCGACAAGTGCAGCTATGTGGTGGATATCCGCAGCAATGAGTGCTACTCGAACAAGGAACTGCTCGATATCATAAAGTCAAACGTGGGCAGCAATGTCACTGCACGCTCTACAAGGCTCAACTCCTCGTTCATCCCAATGGAGCACCCTCTTGTGCGGCGTGCTGTAGAATTGGGTGGTGTGCCATACGGCTCGCCCACACTGTCGAACAATTCGTTGCTTGGTGGCATTCCAACGCTCAAGATGGGCCCAGGTGATACAACCCGCTCACATACCGCCAATGAGTATGTACTCATCAGCGAAATACGCGACGGCATTGAAAAGTTCTGTTCAATGCTCGACGGGTTGAAGTTGTAGAATTAGATTATAGTGTAATTATAAAAGTGCTGGGTTCATAAAATTTTTATGACCCCGCTTTTTTATCTCATTGCCAGCGCCTTGTTCTCGCAGGCTTCCATAATCTCGCGCTCACCCTCGCCCTTGTCATTGATGCCGCACAGGTGCAGTATGCCGTGTATGATTACGCGGTATAACTCCTGTTCGTATGTGGCACCGACCAGTTCGCTGTTGCTGCGTACTGTGTCGAGTGAGATGAATAGGTCGCCGCTGATGACATCATCCTCGCAGTAGTCGAAGGTGATGATGTCGGTGTAGTAGTCGTGTTGCAGATATTCGCGGTTCACCTCAAGAATCTTCTCGTCGTCGCAGAATATGTAGGCAATGTCGCCGACTCTCTTTCCGTATGTTGCTGCAACTGCCTTAATCCATACGGTTGTCTCACGTCTCTTGATTGCGGGCATCTTCACGCCCTCGGTCTGGTAGCTTATCATAAAAAAGTGTTTTTGTGTCAAATTATCCAAAGAAAATATATCCCACCACAATGGCTGCGATTATTCCTGCGAGGTCGGCAAGCAGGCCACATGTGAGTGCGTGGCGTGTCTTTCTTATTCCCACACTGCCGAAATAGACTGCAAGAATGTAGAACGTCGTGTCCGTTGCACCCTGGAAAATGCAGGCCAGGCGGCCGGCAAAGGAATCGGCGCCGTAGGTGTTCATGGCATCCACCATCATGCCGCGTGCACCGCTGCCGCTCAGCGGCTTCATTATTGCAGTGGGCAGTGCTCCCACAAAATCCGTATCGGCCCCCACTGCTGCTGCGCACCACGCAATGCCGTCCATAATCACATCCATTCCGCCCGATGCGCGGAACACGGCAATGGCAACCAGTATGGCAATGAGATAGGGTATAATGCGCACGGCGGTGCCGAACCCGTCCTTTGCACCCTCAATGAATGCTTCGTAGACGTTTATTTTCGCTTTTACGCCGGAGAGGATGAACAGGATGATTATTGAGAAGAGTGTCACGCCTGCAAGCGATGTGGAGAGTGTCTCAATGCGCACTTGCGACAGCTGCATCATTCCCCAGGTGCCGCCGGCAATGAACAGGCACACTCCCAAAAGGAACAGCACCATTGTGCGGTTGAAGAGGTTTATGCGCTGGTAGATGCATGTCACGAGCAGTCCCACAAGCGTTGCCACGGTGGTGGCTATGAGAATGGGCAGGAATACGTCTGTGGGGTTTGCGGCGCCCATCTCGGTACGGAACGTAAGTACCGACACGGGAATGAGTGTCAACCCCGATGTGTTGAGCACAAGGAACATTATCATGGGGTTGCTTGCCGTGTCTTTCTTCGGGTTCAGCTCCTGCAGCTCCTGCATCGCTTTCAGTCCCAATGGTGTGGCGGCGTTGTCGAGCCCCAGCATGTTTGCCGAGAAGTTCATGAACATGGTGCCCATTGCGGGGTGTCCTTTAGGAACGTCGGGGAATATCTTGCACAGCACCGGGCTCAGCACTCTTGCCAGTGTGGCTACAAGGCCGCCCTTCTCGCCAATCTTCATTATTCCCATCCACAGCGACAATACACCCGTAAGGCCAAGGGATAGCTCAAACGCGTTCTTGGCCGATGTGGTGCTGGCTGTCATCATGTCGGTGAACACGGCAGTGTCTCCCATGAAGATGAGCTTGCCAAGCGCAATGACAAACGATATTACGAAAAATGCAATCCAGATATAGTTCAGTACCATAGTGCGCAGTTGTATGTTATGGGTGCGAAGATACGAAAATATTTTATAGAAATTCAAACAGCTTCTGAAACAAAACAGCACTGTTTTTTGTTATACTTTCATATTCAGGCGATTTTGCCGGCGAAACATTTAAACAATGGATATTTTGGATACAGCAAAATTCAGGAGAGAACTGCTGGAGGTACAGTCGGAGCTGCAACGCTTTGCCTACAAACTGACGGCAGACAGGGACGAGGCGAACGATTTGCTGCAAGAGACATCGTTGAAGGCGTTGGGTAATATGGACAAGTATGCTCCGGACACCAATTTCAAGGGGTGGGTCTATACGATAATGCGCAACATCTTCATCAACAACTATCGCAAAGAGGTGAGGGACCAGATATTCGTGGACCAGACCGACAATCTTTTTCACATCAACAGCCTGCACGAGTCGGACGACTATATCACCGACAATGATTATGACACGAAGGAGATTTACCGCGTGGTGCACAGTCTGCCGCGCGACTACCGCATTCCGTTCCTCATGCACCTCTCGGGTTTCAAGTACCGCGAGATTGCCGAGCGTTTGGGTCTGCCGCTTGGCACGGTAAAGAGCCGCATCTTCTTCACGCGCCAGCAGCTGCAGTTGTTGCTGAAAGACTATAAATGAGATTCTCGTGCTTGCCCGGTAAATAGGCAAGCACGAGAATCTGTTATAATGATGGCGTATCAGATATTCGCTATCCGCATGATATCGGCAAAGACACCGGCTGCTGTTACGCTTGCACCGGCACCATAGCCCTGTATGAGCATGGGGTACTCCTTGTAACGTTCTGTGGTGAGCAGTATGATGTTGTTGCTACCCTCGAGGTGGTAGAAGGGGTGGCGCTCGTTGACCTTGCACAGTGAGACACGGCCCTTGCCGTTCTCGTACTTTGCAATGAAACGCCAGTGCATCTTCTCGGCCACCAGTTGTTTCCGCTCCTCTTCGAACTGCGCATCGAGCTGTGGCAGCTTCTCCCAGAAGTTCTCCAATGTACCGTCGAAAAGCTCCTGTGGAATGAACAGGTTTGCTTCTACGTCGCTCTGCTCAATGGCATACCCCGCTTCGCGTGCCAGAATCACCAGCTTGCGTATCACGTCCTTGCCGCAAAGATCAATGCGTGGGTCGGGCTCGCTGTAACCCTTTTCCTGTGCAAGGCGCACGGCCCGGCTCATTGGGATGTCCTTGCCAAGTACGTTGAAGATGAAGTTGAGCGTACCGCTGAGCACCGCTTCAATCTTCAATATCTTGTCGCCGCTGTTTATGAGGTCGTTGATGGTGTTGATGATTGGCAATCCCGCACCCACGTTGGTCTCGAAAAGGTACTTTATGTTGCGCTGGCGTGCAATATGCTTTAGGTTGCTGTAGGTAGCATAGTCGGCCGATGCGGCAATCTTGTTTGCTGCCACCACGCTTATGTTGTGCGACAGCAGGTCGCCATATATTGCCGCTACCTCGCTGCTTGCCGTGCAGTCCACGAATACCGAGTTGAAGATGTTCATCTCAATGATGTCGTCACGCAACTTGGCAATGCTGCTTGGTGCGCTTTCCTTGAGTGCTGTGCGGTAGTTGGTGGTGTCGAGCCCCTCGCGGTCGAAGATTGCATTGCGGCTGTTGGCAATGCCCACGATGTTCAGTTTAAGGCCGTGCTCTTTCTTCAGTTTCTCCTGTTGCGACACAATCTGCTGGATGAGGCTACCGCCCACGGTGCCTATGCCGCAGATGAAGAGGTTAAGCACCTTGTATTCCGACAGGAAGAACGAGTCGTGTATCACGTTGAGTGTCTTGCGCAGCAGGTCGGCCTTAATGACGAATGAGATGTTTGTCTCCTGTCCGCCCTGGGCACAGGCGACTACGTTTATACCGTTACGTCCCAACGTCTGGAACAACTTGCCTATGATGCCTGCATTGTGGCGCATATTCTCGCCCACGATGGCAACTGTGGAGAGCTCGCTTGTTGCCTGCACACTCTCCATAAGACCCATTGAAATCTCCTTCTCGAACTCCTTGTTAAGCACCTCGGTAGCCTTTTCGGCATCTACGTGGCGCAGGCCGATTGAGGTGCTGTTCTCCGATGATGCCTGCGCTACAAGGAACACGCTGATGCCTGCATTGCCCAGCGCGCGGAAGATGCGGTGGTTAACGCCGACCACGCCGACCATGCCAAGACCCTGTACTGTGAGCAGGTCGGTGTCGTTGATGCTGGATATTCCCTTGATGAGACGACCCTCGCTTTCGCTGTGTGCATCTATTATTGTGCCCTCGCCGCTTGGGTTGAAAGTGTTCTTTATCTTTATTGGGATATTGGCCTTGAATACGGGGTAGATGGTTGGAGGGTACACGACCTTTGCACCGAAGTTGCATAGCTCGGTAGCCTCAACGTAGCTCAAGTGCCCGATGGTGTATGCATTGTTGATTACGCGCGGGTCGGCTGTCATGAATCCGTCCACATCGGTCCATATCTCAAGACAGTCTGCCTTCAGTGTTGCGGCAATGATGGCAGCCGTGTAGTCGCTTCCGCCACGTCCCAGGTTGGTTATCTCTTCGCTCTCCTTGTCCTGTGCTATGAATCCCGGAACAACGATTATCCTTTCATTGCAACCGTCGAAGTGTTCGTGTATCAGCCTGTCGGTGATTTCATCGGCAAGGATATGCTTCTTGTGCTTTGTCTCGGTCTTTATGAACTTGCGGGCATTGAACCGCACGGCGCCATCAATGAGTGCTGTGACTATGCGGCTCGATATCCTCTCGCCATAACTCACGATTGTAGCCTCGGACTTCGGTGTCATGTTGTTGATGAGTGCAAGTCCCTGGTATATGTTGTTCAGCTCGCCCAACAGCATGTCAACCTCCTCAAGCAGCGCTGCGCGCTTGCCTTCGTCGGTTATGACGGTGTCTATCAGTTGGTGGTGGCGCATGAATATCTCGCGGCATTCATCGTTGAATGCCATATCGCCACAGACAGCAAGGTCTGCTGTCTTTATAAGTCTGTCTGTTATGCCGCCGAGTGCCGACACGACAACAATCACACGCTCTTTAGCTGCTGCCTCCTCGACAATCTTCTTGAGGCTCAATATACTCTCCACGGAACCGACTGATGTCCCGCCGAACTTCATCACTTTCATTCTGTAGCTGTTTTTTTATGCAGTTTTTCCATAACTGCAAATACCAAGGTGCAAATTTACTTTTTTTGCGCCAAAACAGCTATCTTTGCGCCCAAAATGTTACGGATAATAATTTAAAAACTCTATTATATATGGTATCGGTTGATGGATTGGCTGTGGAATTTGGCGGAACAACGCTTTTCAGCGATGTCTCGTTTGTAATTAATGAGAAGGACCGCATTGCCCTTATGGGCAAGAACGGTGCCGGAAAGAGTACCTTGCTCAAGATACTCGCCGGTGTGCGCACTGCAACACGCGGAACGGTGTCTGCTCCAAAGGATACCGTAATTGCCTATCTGCCGCAGCACCTGATGACCGAGGACGGCCGCACAGTCTTTGAGGAGGCATCGCAGGCTTTCGCCCATCTCTATGAGATGGAGGCCGAACTTGACCGCATGAACAATGAACTTGCAACCCGCACCGACTATGAGAGCGACGAGTATATGGCTCTCATTGAGGAGGTTGCCACAAAGAGCGAGAAGTTCTATGCCATTGACATGACACACTTTGAGGAGGATGTCGAGAAGACACTCCTTGGTCTTGGTTTTGAGCGCAAGGACTTCGGTCGCCAGACGAGCGAGTTCAGCGGCGGATGGAGAATGCGCATTGAACTTGCGAAGATGTTGCTGCGCAACCCCGACGTGCTGCTGCTCGATGAGCCTACCAATCACCTCGATATAGAGTCTATCGGTTGGCTCGAGGATTTCCTCATCAGCAACGGTAAGGCGGTGGTTGTCATCAGTCACGACCGCAAGTTCGTCGACAACATCACCACCCGCACAATCGAGGTGACTATGGGCCGCATATATGACTACAAGGTCAACTACTCGCAGTATCTTGTTCTGCGTGCCGAGCGCCGCCAGCAGCAGATGAAGCAGTACGAGGAGCAGCAGAAGATGATTCAGGAGACCAAGGATTTCATAGAGCGCTTCAAGGGAACATATTCAAAGACCCTGCAGGTGCAGAGCCGCGTGAAGATGCTTGAGAAACTGGAAATCATTGAGGTAGACGAGGAGGACACATCGGCCTTGCGCCTGAAGTTCCCGCCATCGCCACGTGCCGGTCAATATCCTGTGATTATGGATGGTGTGGGCAAGGCTTTTGGCGACAAGCGAATCTTCTCGGGCGCGACACTCACCATTGAGCGTGGCAACAAGGTGGCTTTCGTCGGCCGCAACGGCGAGGGAAAGTCAACGCTTGTAAAGTGTATAATGAAAGAGCTTGAGCACGAGGGCTCGCTGCAGCTCGGTCATAATGTGCAGATAGGTTATTTTGCCCAGAATCAGGCATCGTTGCTCGATGAGGAGTTGACCGTATTCCAGACAATAGATGATGTTGCAAAGGGCGAAATACGCAACAAGATACGCGACCTGCTGGGCGCTTTCATGTTCGGCGGCGAGGCAAGCACCAAGAAGGTAAAGGTGCTCTCGGGTGGCGAGCGCACTCGTCTGGCGCTGCTGAAACTGTTGTTGGAGCCTGTGAACCTGTTGATTCTCGACGAGCCTACCAACCACCTCGACCTTAAGACAAAGGATATACTGAAACAGGCACTGCAGGACTTCGACGGCACGCTCATCTGTGTGAGCCACGACCGTGACTTCCTCGATGGGCTCGTGACCAAGGTCTATGAGTTCGGCCATGGAAAGGTGCGTGAGCACCTGTGCGGAATCTATGAATTCCTTGCCGCAAAGAAGATGGAGGAACTGAACGAACTGGAGCGTAAATAACGTGAGTTCGATATAAGCTAAATCAAATCGCGAACCTGTCATCCCGACAGAGCGTAGCGACGAGGGATCTCTGAATCCGCGAATAATGAGATTCCTCACACAAGGTTCGGAATGACAAAATACACTAAATTTTAGTATAAACTCTTATATCGAATTCACGTTATTTATGATTCCTTGCTTTTGAGTATCTCCTGTAGCTTGAACATCTCGTCGCGGTATTGGGCTGCCTCGATGAATTCCATCTTTTCGGCGGACTTCTCCATGAGGCGGCGGGTACGCTCAATGCTCTTTTTCAGCTGTTCGGCACTCATGTACTCAACGATTGGGTCACTGGCAATAGCCATGGCAGTGTCGTCGGTCCCGTAAGGCCTGATTGTCTTGCCGCTCTCCTTGCTCTTCTTGTCGAGCATCAGTGCGTTCGATATCTCTTTCTTTATCTGAGTAGGGGTTATGCCGTGCTCCTCGTTGTAGCGCATCTGCTTCTCTCTGCGGCGCTTTGTCTCGTCGATGGTGCGCTGCATGCTGCCGGTTATCCTGTCGGCGTAGAAGATTACAAGGCCGTTGACGTTGCGGGCTGCGCGGCCGGCTGTCTGTGTGAGTGAACGGTGGTCGCGCAGGAATCCCTCATTGTCGGCATTCAGCACGGCAACGAGTGATACCTCGGGCAGGTCAAGTCCCTCGCGCAACAGGTTTACGCCAATGAGTACGTCATAGAGCCCCTCGCGCAGGTCGGTCATAATCTGTATGCGGTCGAGCGTGTCGACATCGCTGTGGATGAAGTTGCAGCGCACGCCGTGTTTCTGCAGGTATTCGCACAGCTCCTCGGCCATCCTTTTTGTGAAGGTGGTGGCGAGTACGCGTTCTTCGCGTTCCACGCGCAGTTGAATCTCCTCCATGAGGTCATCTACCTGGTTCTCGAGCGGGCGTACCTCTATGACGGGGTCCAACAGGCCGGTGGGGCGTATGAGCTGTTCCACAATTATGCCCTCGCTCCTGTCCAGCTCGTAGTCGGCGGGTGTGGCGCTCACATATATTGTCTGCGGTGTCAGCTTCTCGAACTCCTCGAACTTGAGCGGGCGGTTGTCGAATGCGGCGGGCAGACGGAAGCCGAACTCCACAAGGTTGTTCTTGCGGGCGCGGTCGCCGCCATACATGGCGTGTATCTGCGGCACGCTCACGTGGCTCTCGTCAATGATGAGCAGGAAATCATCTGGGAAAAAGTCGAGCAGACAGTAGGGGCGTGTGCCGGCCTCCCTGCCGTCGAAGTAGCGCGAGTAGTTCTCAATGCCCGAGCAGTGTCCCAGCTCGCGCAGCATCTCAATGTCGTATGTCACGCGCTCATGCAGGCGTTTGGCTTCGAGAGGTTTGCCTATCTCGCGGAAATACTCCTCGCGCTCGGCAAGGTCTTTCTCAATCTCCACAATGGCGCGTTCGGTGCTCTCCTTGGTTGTCATGAAGAGGTTGGCCGGGTATATCCTGTAGTCGTCGAAACTGGTAAGGCGTGCACCGGTGGTACTGTCAATCTCCTCGATGCTGTCAATGTCATCGTCCCAGAATGTTATGCGCAGCACGTGGTCGCTGTAGGCGAGGCTCACCTCTACAGTGTCGCCCTTCACGCGGAAATTGCCTCGCGACAGGTCGGCATCGTTGCGTGTGTAGAGGCTGCCCACAAGCTTGCGCAGAAAGACGTTGCGGTCAATCTTGTCACCCACGCGTATCTCAATCACATTTTTGTAGAAGTCGCTTGGGTTGCCCATACCGTAGATGCACGACACCGATGAGATTACGACGACGTCCTTGCGGCCCGAAAGCAGTGCCGATGTAGCGGCAAGCCTCAGCTTGTCAATCTCGTCATTGATGGCAAGGTCTTTCTCGATGTAGGTGTCGCTCGAGGGTATGTAGGCCTCGGGCTGGTAGTAGTCGTAGTACGATACATAGTACTCCACGGCGTTGTTCGGGAAGAATCCCTTGAACTCATTGTACAGCTGTGCCGCAAGGGTCTTGTTGTGGCTCAGGATAAGGGTAGGGCGGTTGACTTCCTTTATCACGTTTGCCATGGTAAAGGTCTTTCCCGAGCCTGTGACACCGAGCAGTGTCTGTGCCGGAATACCATTCTTTACTCCCTCTGCAAGCTGTGCAATAGCCTCGGGCTGGTCGCCCATTGGGGCGTAGTCTGATACAAGTTGGAATTTCATACGGTCGTGACAAAAATGAACTGCGAATATAGCAAAAAAAAACGAGCAAAACAAGGTCCCGACAACCGGGTACGCAACCGACCCCGTGCTGCCTTTCGTGAAAAAGTAACATTTGTGGCAATAATATAGATGTTGACCCAGCAATGTCATTTTTCGGTCAAGCCCTCAACAGCACGTCCGACAGAGACAATGTTGCGAGTAAGTGAGTGCAGAATCAAGTTTACTTGAATTATAAGTCGGATCGTAGCCATGTCGTTCTGTGAGCCAAGGAGTTGACACTTCATGTTGTCTTCCTAAGACCGCTTGGCCTCCGACTTTAAACTTGATGCTGCACTCACTTACTCGCAACATTGTCTCTGTCGGACGTGCTGTTGAGGGCTTGTCCGAAAAATGACATTGCAGGATCAAAGTCGGATCGTAGCCATGTCGTTCTGTGAGCCAAGGGGTTGGCACTTCATGTTGTCTTCCTAAGACCGCTTGGCCT
>JAZTXR010000007.1:0-79760 GCA_045636545.1 Bacteroidaceae bacterium | reverse complement strand
CGTCGTTGTTACGTCCACCTGTTGAACGCTTACCGGTTACAAGCGATTTCTCTGGTACCGCAGCAGTGATCTCTTCAAAGGTACCAATAATCTTATGTCTCTGGCCCGGTGTTGTAGGCTTAAATTTACGTACTGCCATCTCTATTAAATGTTACTATAAAAATCAATTGTATCGCCCTCCTTCAATGTGACGATAGCCTTCTTTACAGCGTTTGTACGGCCCTGGATGAAACCAGCCTTTGTGTAACGACTCTTGCTCTTGCCTGCGTAGTTCATTGTGTTCACAGCAACTACGGTTACATTGTACAACGCCTCAATCTCTTTCTTAATTACCAACTTGTTAGCCTCGGGACGAACAAGAAAACCAAAGCGGTTCAACTGGTCAGTAATCTTAGTCATCTTCTCAGTGACTATAGGTTTAATCAATACTCCCATTATTATGCCTCCTTAGTTTTATTCAGTGTGTTATTAATTACCTCGAGAGAACTTTCAGTCACAACCAAAACCTCGGCATTCATAATACCATAGGTATTAATGTCCGAAGCAATAGCCATCTGAGTTCCCTTCAAATTTCTGGCTGACAAATATACTGCTTTATTGCTAGATGGCAAAACGAACAACTGTTTCTTATCAGAAACTTTAAGATTATTTAACACATTAACAAAAGCTTTTGTACTTGGAGCCTCGAAGTTGAAGTCCTCAACAACTACAATCGCACCGTCGATAGCCTTCTGTGAAAGAGCCGACTTGCGAGCGAGCTGCTTAACCTTCTTGTTCAATTTGAAGCTATAATCACGTGGAGTAGGACCGAATACGCGAGCACCACCAACCAACAGAGGTGAGTTGATGTCACCACGACGTGCGCCACCGCCGCCCTTCTGACGACCGAGCTTACGTGTAGAACCTGAAATCTCGCTTCTCTCCTTTGACTTGTGAGTACCCTGGCGCTGAGCAGCAAGATACTGTCTTACGGCCATGTATACAACGTGCTCGTTGGGCTCGATGCCGAAGATTGACTCATCCAAGACAACCTTTCTGCCGGTATTCTCACCATTTATATTTAATACGCTGATTTCCATTACTTTTCAATTATTACGATTGAACCATTGTAACCTGGAACAGAACCCTTGATAACCAAAAGGTTGTGCTCAGGAATTACCTTTAACACCTGGAGGTTGTGTGTAGTAACACGTGCGTTACCCATCTGACCACCCATTCGGAGACCCTTGAATACCTTTGCAGGGTATGAACAAGCACCGATAGAACCCGGCTTGCGAGCGCGGTTGTGCTGACCGTGAGTAGCCTGACCTACACCACCAAAGTTGTGTCTTTTAACAACACCCTGGAAACCCTTACCCTTTGAAGTACCTGTTACGCTGACGTAAGCAGTATCTGCAAAGAGATCTACTGTGATGACATCGCCCAAAGCGAGCTCTGTCTCAAAACCCTTGAACTCGGCCAAGTGGCGCTTGGGAGCTACACCGGCCTTCTTGAAGTGGCCTGCGAGAGGAGCACTGATACGGCTCTCCTTCTGATCCTGGAAGCCAACCTGAACAGCCTCATAGCCATCCTTCTCAATTGTCTTCACCTGTGTAACTGCACAAGGACCTGCTTCGATAACAGTGCATGGAACATTCTTACCATCGGCACTGAAAACGGACATCATTCCGATTTTTTTTCCTAATAATCCTGGCATTTCAGTTTAATTTAAAAAATTAATAATTCGCATTAAAATTACACTTTAATCTCAACCTCAACTCCTGAAGGCAACTCAAGCTTCATAAGAGCATCAACAGTCTTTGCTGTAGAGCTGTAGATGTCGATAAGCCTCTTGAATGAAGAGAGCTGGAACTGCTCGCGGCTCTTCTTGTTAACGAAAGTTGAACGGTTAACGGTGAAGATACGCTTGTGTGTAGGCAATGGAATTGGACCGCTGACGATAGCACCTGTTGCCTTTACTGTCTTCACAATCTTCTCAGCAGACTTGTCAACCAAGTTGTGATCGTAAGATTTAAGTTTGATTCTAATTTTCTGACTCATTGTCTTTAAATGGTTTTATATAAAATTTACAATTGCCTGTCGGTTAAGAGTCATTCGCTAACCGACAGGCTTTTATTTATTTACTTCTGGAGTTCCTCAAGTATCTGCTTTGTCAAAGAAGCACTTACCTGCTCGTGGTGATCGTATGTCATTGAAGATGTCGCACGACCTGAAGTGATGGTACGCAATGAAGTCACGTAACCGAACATCTCAGACAGCGGAACCATCGCCTTAACGATGCGGGCACCGGTACGGCTTGTCTCAAAGCCCTCAACCTGACCACGGCGCTTGTTAAGGTCGGCGATGACATCACCCATGCTCTCCTCGGGAGTAACGACCTCAAGCTTCATCACAGGCTCAAGGAGCACAGGGTTTGCCTTCTGACAAGCGTTCTTGTATGCCTGGATAGCACATACCTCGAACGAGAGCTGGTCAGAGTCAACGGGGTGGAAACCACCATCGAGAAGAACAACCTTCAAAGACTCCATTGGGTAGCCGGCGAGGACACCAGCCTTGACAGCTGTCTGGAAGCCCTTCTGAACCGAGGGGATGAACTCCTTGGGAACGTTACCACCCTTAACCTCGTTCACGAACTGAAGGTTACCCTCCTTGAAATCCTCATCTGCAGGACCAACTGATACAAGAATCTTCGCATACTTACCCTTACCACCGGTCTGCTTCTTGTAGGTCTCGTCAACCTGAACAGTGCTTGTGATAGCCTCCTTATAGCTAACCTGTGGACGACCCTGGTTACACTCAACGCTGAACTCACGCTTCAGACGGTCGATGATAATCTCAAGGTGAAGCTCACCCATACCAGAGATGATTGTCTGACCTGACTGCTCGTCTGTTCTTACAGTAAATGTAGGATCCTCCTCGGCGAGCTTGGCAAGACCGTTAGCGAGCTTGTCAAGATCCTTCTGTGTCTTAGGTTCTACAGCGATAGAGATCACAGGATCGGGGAATGTCATTGACTCAAGTACGATTGGAGCCTCCTCTGCACAGAGGGTATCACCGGTACGTACGTCCTTCATTCCAATAACAGCACCGATATCACCGGCACCGAGCACCTCTACAGGGTTCTGCTTGTTTGAGTGCATCTGGAACATACGAGAGATACGCTCCTTGCGGCCTGAACGGCTGTCATAGATATATGAACCAGACTCGAGCTTACCTGAGTAAACACGAACGTAGATCAGACGACCAACGAATGGGTTTGTAGCAATCTTGAACACAAGTGCAGATGTCTTGTCATCCTCTGATGGTGTGCGAGACTCCATCTCATCTGTCTTGGGGTTCATACCCTCAATGGCAGGAGTATCGAGTGGAGAAGGCAAGAATGCACACACGAAGTCAAGAAGTGGCTGAACGCCCTTGTTCTTGAAAGAAGAACCACAAGTCATAGGAGTAATCTCCAATGCAAGTGTACCCTTACGGATAGCTGCGATAATTTCCTCCTCTGTGATAGACTCGGGATCCTCAAGAACCTTCATCATCAGCTCCTCATCGAAGTCTGCAGCCTTCTCAAGAAGGTGCTCTCTCCACTGGTTAGCCTCGTCAACCAACTCAGCCGGAATCTCCTCTACTGTGTAATCCAAAGCGCCATCTCTGTAAACGAGAGCCTTCATTGTGATAAGGTTGATTACACCAAGGAACTTCTCCTCTGAACCGATAGGAATTGTCACAGGACATGGGTTGGCACCAAGAATCTCCTTCATCTGACGCATTACAGAGAAGTAGTCAGCACCGGAACGGTCCATCTTGTTCACGTAAGCGATACGTGGAACGTTGTACTTGTCAGCCTGGCGCCATACAGTCTCTGACTGAGGCTCAACACCACCTACTGCACAGAAAGCAGCGATAGCACCGTCAAGCACACGCAATGAACGCTCTACCTCGGCAGTAAAGTCAACGTGTCCCGGAGTGTCAATCAAGTTGAACTTGTACTGCTGATCCTTCCAGTTCCAGAAAGTAGTAGTAGCAGCAGAGGTAATTGTGATACCACGCTCCTGCTCCTGCTCCATCCAGTCCATGGTAGCAGCACCATCGTGCACCTCACCAATCTTGTGCGAAAGACCGGTGTAGAACAAAATACGCTCCGATGTAGTAGTCTTACCAGCATCGATGTGAGCACTAATACCGATATTACGGGTAAATTGAAGTTCGTTTGCCATTTTCTTATGCTGTTAGGATTAGAAACGGAAATGTGCAAAAGCACGGTTAGCCTCAGCCATACGGTGCATATCCTCCTTACGCTTGAAAGCACCACCCTGGTTGTTGTATGCATCCATAATCTCTGCGCAGAGCTTGTCTGACATTGACTTGCCACCACGCTTGCGAGCGAAGAGAATCATGTTCTTCATTGAGATTGACTCCTTGCGGTCTGCACGGATTTCAGTAGGAACCTGGAATGTTGCACCACCGATACGGCGTGATTTAACCTCAACCTTTGGAGTAATGTTCTCAAGAGCCTGCTTCCAGATTTCGAGAGGAGTCTTCTCCTCATTCTTCATCTTGTTGCCAACGAGCTCAAGTGCACCATAGAAAATAGTGTACGAAATGTTTTTCTTTCCATCATACATCAGGTGGTTAACGAACTTAGAAACCATCTGATCATTGAACACGGGGTCTGGAAGAACCACGCGCTTTTTTGGTTTTGCTTTTCTCATTTTCTTTTTTCGAAAATTTAATGTTTTGTGTGGCTGTGTTATTGCAAATTCTTCAACGTCTCCACCGAGACATTTACTCAACCTTATATAACTCCCAACAAACCAAAACTAAGTTAAAAATATGTCTTTGATTGAGTCATATCCCGTTTTTTACAAGCCGGGATCACTCAGCTACGCTTGAAGGCGGAATTACTTCTTAGCCTTAGGACGCTTAGCACCATACTTTGAACGACGCTGTGTACGGTTAGCTACACCCGCGGTATCAAGAGTACCACGAACAATGTGATAACGTACACCAGGGAGGTCCTTAACACGGCCACCACGTACCAAAACGATTGAGTGCTCCTGCAAGTTGTGACCCTCACCAGGGATGTAAGAGTTGACCTCCTTCTGGTTTGTCAAACGCACACGAGCAACCTTTCTCATCGCAGAGTTAGGTTTCTTTGGAGTTGTAGTGTAAACACGTACACACACACCGCGACGCTGTGGACAGCTGTCGAGAGCGGGCGACTTGCTCTTCTCTACAAGAACCTCTCTGCCTTTTCTTACTAATTGCTGAATTGTAGGCATTTTGTTTAGTTTTTAATTATTATATATTGTTTTTAAATATTTCTGCACAACCGGACCCGTCAAAACACGATAGTCCATTTTGGACTGCAAAGGTAAAAATTATTTTTCTAATAAAAAAGAAAAAGACCGCTTTTTAGCACAGAGCAGCCTCCAAAAACCCGTTTTTGCTTAAAAAAAGCCCTCAAAAGAGCTCAAAAAGCGCAATTTTCAATGTTAAATAAAGTTAAATACAAAACTTGCAGACAAGAAAGCCTGCAAAAGAGAAAAAACCACATACCACAGAGAATCAAACGCGACAAAAAGCAGACATACAGGCACCTTATTATATATAAGTAAACAAAGAGCCGAGAGCATACAATAAATGTGTTCCGGGCATTTTCCCGGAACACATTTATTATCAAGGGGCTGAAAAAAGTGTCTTTTTAGCCAGCCACTACACTAACGCAAAAATAATCATTCCTCGTCGAAATCAAACTCCTCGTAATTGAAGTCATCGTCATCTTCAACCACATCATCATCAAAATCGGCTTCCCAATCGGCAAAATCGGCCGCCAGCATCCTGCGGTCATAGTTACGGTGTACAAGTTCCTCACGTTTCACTGCTGCCAAGCGATTCTCCTCGCTATTTAGCGCCGCCCAAAGAATATCCTTAAGTTCCTGGATACCCTCACCCGTAGGTGCTGAAATGAAAACACAAGGAACATCCTCGGGAAGATTCTCCGACAGCATCTCCTTCAATTCATCATCAATGAGATCGCTCTTCGTAACGGCGAGTACACGCTGTTTGTCGAGCATCTCGGGGTTGAATGTCGCAAGTTCATTGAGCAACACCTCATACTCTTTCTTTATATCATCAGCATCGGCCGGAACCATGAACAGCAGCAACGAGTTGCGTTCAATATGGCGCAAGAAACGTAGCCCCAGCCCCCTACCCTGGCTTGCACCCTCAATTATACCGGGAATATCGGCCATCACGAAAGATTTTCCATCGCGATAAGAGACAATTCCCAGATTCGGCTCAAGGGTAGTAAAAGGATAGTTAGCAATCTTTGGCTTCGCAGCAGAAACGGAAGAGAGCAATGTAGACTTTCCTGCATTGGGAAAACCTACCAGACCGACATCGGCAAGCAGCTTAAGCTCAAGTGTCACCGTCATCTCCTGCATCGGTTCACCCGGCTGCGCAAAGCGCGGCGCCTGACGTGTGGGAGTGGCAAAATGCACATTCCCAAGGCCACCACGACCACCCTTCAAAAGAGTAACAAGCTGACCATCCTCCATCACATCGCACAGGAATTCACCTGTCTCCGCATTATACGCCACAGTGCCACAAGGCACATCAACAATCTTACTCTCACCATCGGCGCCGGTACTCTTGTTTATACCGCCATTCTGACCGTTCCCGGCAAAGATGTGGCGCTGGTATTTAAGATGCAGCAAAGTCCAGTAATTACGGTTACCGCGCAAGATAATATCACCGCCCTTACCGCCGTCTCCACCATCGGGACCACCGTTGGGTATGTATTTCGCACGATGCAAATGAGCCATTCCGCGGCCTCCACGACCCGAACGGCACACAATTTTCACATAATCGATAAAATTTGATTCTGCCATAATAGAAAAACTTTAAGACCCTCACGGGCTATCACACAAACATATAGTAAAAGTTGCCACGCATAGCGGCAACTTAATAAAAAAGGAGCATCGGAGATACTCCGTTATCCATCACAATCTTGAATCGATAGCAGCGGCTATATCGGCAAATATACGGTCAAGTTCGCCCGAACCATTGATATAGCAATGCTTGCCATCATTCTTATACCACTCCTTGAGAGGCGATGTCTGCTCATTGTAAACAACAAGACGTTTTTTGATTGTCTCCTCGTTGTCATCAGCACGACCCGACTCCTGACCGCGTTTTATAAGACGGGTCATCAATTCATCCTCGGGAACGTCAAGTTCAATCATCGCTGTCACATCCTGGCCACGTTCATTGAGCATCACCTTTAAAGCCTCAGCCTGCGCTATCGTACGGGGAAAGCCGTCGAATATCACACCATTACCCGATGTGAGTGAATCAAGTTTCGATGCAAGGATACTTATCATCAATTCGTCAGGGATAAGATGCCCTTTATCAATAATGCTCTGCGCAGTTTTGCCCAACTCAGTGCCGGCAGCTATTTCGCCACGCAAAACATCACCGGTAGAAATATGGTTCAAGCCATACTTTGCGACTATTCTCTCGCTCTGCGTGCCCTTGCCACTACCCGGAGCACCAAAAATAACTATATTCAGCATACTATTACAGTGTTTTATTCTTTAACATCATAAACATCGGGAAGGTTACGGCCAAGACCATCATAATCCAAACCATAACCAACAATGAACCTGTCAGGAATTTCAAAAGCCGAATATTTAACCTCGACCGGCACGCGCAAACGCGCCGGCTTCAGGAAGAGCGATGCAATTGAAATCGATGCGGGGTTCTCGCTTGCCAATGTCTCAAGCATCTTATGCATTGTAAGGCCGGTATCCACGATATCCTCAACTACAATGACATCACGTCCTTCGATAGACTCGGCAAGCCCCACCAGCTGTCTCACCGTACCCGTTGTCTCCGAACCCTGATATGACGAAAACTTCACAAACGAGATTTCACACTCGATTTCAAGATTCTTCATCAGGTCGGATACAAACATAAAACATCCGTTGAGCACGCCAAGGAGTAGAGGGCGCCTGCCCGCATAGTCCTTGTTAATTCTTTCAGCCACCATCTTCACACGGGCCGCAATCTCCTCGGCTGGGATAGACTTTACAAATTCCCTATCATGTATCTTGATTGTAGACATTTCAAAACATACATATTTGATTAGTACACGCAAAAATAAAACAAAGTTATGGAAAAACCGCAAGGTTTGCTGTTTTTTATTAACGGTAGCAGCAAATAAAGAACTTACACACAAGTTAAGACAACTTTTAGGAGCAAAATTAAAAACAATTTACTATCTTCGCGGCATATTAGACTTTTTGCGCACTTGCAGAACACAACCTGAAGAATGATGAAAAAGCTTGTTACGATATTCATTTTGGCCATATCTGCGCCTAGCATTGCCCAGACAGCCTTAACTTCCTTAATCCCCGGCACAAACGAGGGAGTGACATATTTCTTGCCCGACACAAAGGTCGGCATCACAGTCGAGACATGCTGCATCATGCAGACACCCGGTGAGTTCAACAGCTATGCCGAGAGATTCCTGCACATAAAGGACGTGGTGAACAAAGCAAACAACAGATGGGAGATAACCGGCATAGAGAGCCACACCGAGGGAGTCCCCAACAAGACAAAGACATTCACAGTAAAGCTTGGCAGCAGCACTGCAAGCAACATCAGGCTTGATGAAAAAGGAATCATCTGCGCCATAAACACCGGCACACAGCCCAAGCTACCACTCGGCAAGGAAGCGAACAATAGAAACACAAACAGTAAAAACGAAGCATCGCAATACATGACCGAGGAGATGCTGACCGCAACCTCAACGGCAAAGATGGCCGAGTTGACTGCAAAGGAGATATACGCCATACGCGAAAGCAAGCTGGCCATTACACGCGGGCAGGCCGAGAACATACCCGCCGACGGCGCAGGCATATCCCTTTTATTACAGGAACTCGACAAGCAGGAGAAAGCGCTCACCGAACTGTTTACGGGACGCACTGACACCGTATACCACACGTACAGCTACTCCATAGCCCCCGAGGAGATACACGACACCACAAAAGCAGTACTCTTCCGTTTTTCACAGAAATTGGGAGTGGTCGACAAAGAGAATCTTGCCGGCGAACCGATATACTACAGCATCAAGAACCTGAAGACCGTGGAGATTCCGGTTGTAGTGGAAACCGAAAAAAAGAAGACAAAGAAGGAGAAAGCACCCAAACAGCCCGAGGGCATACTCTACAACATTCCGGGACGTGCAAAAATGGAGATATACTCAAGGACAACGACATTCCTTGACAAGGATATTGCCATTGCACAGTTTGGTATAACCGAAGTGCTGGCAAAGAGCCTGTTCAGCAAGGACAATACCATAAAGGTCTTGTTCGACACTACAACCGGCGGCATAATAAGCATTAAAAGAGATTAATAACAAAAATATACTGAAAGATGTTTGAAAACCTAAGCGAGCGCCTTGAACGCTCATTTAAAATACTCAAGGGAGAGGGGCGTATAACAGAAGTCAACGTTGCCGAGACATTGAAGGATGTACGCAAGGCACTGCTCGATGCCGACGTGAACTACAAGGTGGCAAAGACCTTTACCGACACAGTAAAGAACAAAGCCATCGGCCAGAACGTGCTCACATCACTGCACCCCAGCCAGCTGATGGTGAAAATCGTACATGACGAGCTCACGACGCTGATGGGTGGCGAGGCAGCAGAAATCAACTACGAAGGACACCCTGCCGTGATACTCATGTCAGGTCTTCAGGGTAGCGGTAAGACCACATTCTCATCAAAACTCGCGAACTACCTGAAGAAAAAGAAGAACCGTAGCCCTCTGTTGGTTGCCTGCGATGTCTACCGTCCTGCAGCCATCGACCAATTGAAGGTGCTTGGAGAAGCCATAGGTGTACCGGTCTACAGCGAACCCGAAAGTAAAGACCCGGTGCAGATTGCGCTCAATGCCATCAAGGAAGCCAAAGCAAAGAGCTACAACCTTGTAATCATAGATACCGCCGGCCGTCTGGCTGTTGACGAGGCAATGATGAACGAGATTGCAGCCATCAAGGAAGCGGTAACCCCCACCGAGACACTCTTTGTGGTAGACTCAATGACCGGACAGGATGCCGTGAACACCGCCAAGGAGTTCAATGACCGCCTGGACTTCACCGGTGTAATCCTTACCAAGCTTGACGGTGATACACGCGGTGGTGCAGCATTGTCAATACGCACAGTGGTGACAAAGCCAATCAAGTTCATCGGTACAGGCGAGAAGATGGAGGCCATAGACCAGTTCCACCCCAACCGTATGGCCGACCGCATACTTGGCATGGGTGACGTAGTTTCACTTGTAGAACGCGCACAGGAGCAGTTCGACGAGGAGGAGGCTAAGAAACTGCAGCGCAAACTCGCACGTAACCAGTTCGACTTCAATGATTTCCTGACACAAATCCAGCAAATCAAGAAGATGGGCAACATCAAGGAACTGATGGCCATGATACCTGGTGTGGGTAAGGCAGTGAAGGATCTTGACATTGATGACAATGCATTCAAGAGTGTAGAGGCCATCATCCAGTCAATGACACCCAAAGAGCGCTCGAACCCCGACATCATCAACCAATCACGCAAGGAGCGCATCGCACGCGGTAGCGGCACCACAATGCAGGAGGTCAACCGCCTCATGAAGCAGTTCGAGCAGATACGCAAGACAATGAAAAGCGTTGCCGGCGGCAAGATGGGCAACATGATGTCAAAACTGAAATTCTAAAAAGGTAGTGTGGTGCGCCACACTGCCCTTTTACACAACAAACCTAAAAGCAGAATCCTATGCAACTTATTGACGGCAAGGCTGTAGCAGCCCAAATCAAGAGAGAGATTGCAACCGAGGTCAACGAAATCCTTGCAAACGGCGGCAAACGCCCACATCTTGCAGCGATTCTCGTGGGGCACGATGGCGGCAGCGAGACATACGTCGCTGCCAAAGTAAAGGCCTGTGAGGAGTGCGGCTTCACATCGACACTCATACGCTACGAAGCCGATGTAACCGAAGAGGAACTGCTTGCAAAGGTAGAAGAGCTCAACAAAGACACCGACGTTGACGGGTTCATTGTGCAGTTGCCGTTGCCAAGACACATAGACGAGCAGAAGGTTACCGAAGCCATCGACTACCGAAAGGATGTCGACGGTTTCCACCCGGTGAATGCCGGACGTCTTGCAATAGGATTACCCTGCTTTCTCTCGGCAACGCCAAACGGAATAATGGAACTGTTGCGCCGTTACAATATTGACACAAAAGGCAAAAAATGCGTAGTACTGGGACGCAGCAACATAGTGGGCAAACCAATGGCAAACCTGATGATGCAGAAAAGCATACCAGGCGATGCAACCGTGACAGTATGCCACAGCCACACGCAGAATATTGCCGAAGAGTGCCGGCAGGCCGATATCATAATAGCAGCCCTGGGACAGCCACACTTCCTCAAAGCCGATATGGTAAAGGCGGGAGCCGTTGTCATTGATGTCGGCACCACTCGTGTACCCGACACCACACGCAAGAGCGGATTCCGCCTTTGCGGTGATGTCGACTTCGACAACGTTGCACCAAAATGCTCGTTCATTACTCCAGTCCCCGGAGGTGTCGGCCCAATGACCATCGTGTCACTTATGAAGAACACCTTGCTTGCAGGCAAGCGTGCCATCTACAAATGAGGCAAATTGTCAGAATCCTTTTAGTTACAATACTCTTTTGCGCGTTGCCATCAATGACAACTGCGCAGATTCTTACACCCGTACAGCAAATTGACCTGCTCTTTGCAGGCGACATCATGCAGCACGAGACACAGCTGGAGATGGCACGTCAAAATGACGGCAAGTACAGCTTCACTTACTGTTTCCGCTACATAAAGGAGTTTGTCAAGAGCGCCGACATATCCGTCGCCAACCTCGAGACCACAATCGGAAAGAGTGGCTACAGCGGATACCCGTCATTCTGTGCCCCCGACAGTTTTCTCTATGCCGTGAAAGATGCCGGTTTCAAGGTACTGTTATTTGCCAACAATCACTGTATGGACAAGGGCAAGAGAGGCGCATTGCACACACTTGACATGCTCGACTCGCTGCAGTTCAAGCACTGCGGCGTGTACCGCAATGCAAAGGAACGTGAGGAAAGATACCCGCTCATCATTGAAGAGAAAGGTGTACGAGTAGCAATACTCAATTACACCTACAGTACGAACGGCAGGGAGATACCCCACCCTATGGTCGTAAACCTCATAGACAAGGAGACTATCAGCCGTGACATACAGGCGGCGAAGGATAAGGCACCCGATGCAATAATAGCCTGCATGCATTGGGGCGACGAGTATGTAAGCCTGCCGCCGCAACATATAAGGGAGTTAAGCGACTGGCTCATCGAGCAGGGCGTAAACCACATTATTGGCAACCACCCGCACGTAGTGCAGCCTATTGAAATACGCGAATCGCAGACATCGCCCGACAGGCACATTGTCGCCTATTCCACAGGTAACCTAATGTCGAACATGTCACTGCGCCGCACCGATGGTGGCATGATGATAGCGATGAAACTGCTGAAGATATTCAACTACACACGCCCGCGTGACGTACGATACCTACTCACTTGGATTGCGCCCAAAAACAACGACGGCAAGCGCGACTTCACTATCCTGCCAGCAAAAAGCATAACTTTAGAAAAAGACAGGAATGCCGAGCTCAAGCGCCTGCAATTCCTCAACGACACCGAAAGTCTTTTCCGCAAATACAATAAAGGAGATATCGGAGAAACAATTTTAGAGAAACACTAAGAAGCTGTTTGAATTTCATTGAAAAGCATTTATTTAAACAGATAATCCATTACATGCCAACTGGTCAATTGAATTTATTCTTAAACCGGAGAAATGCCCTACAAGATTCAAAGTACAACTCAAGTGTTGGATGTAGAAAGAATATTCTCATATCAGGAGAGTTTTCGTAGACTGGCTATTGACTACGAATTTAGAGCAGATAAAACAGAAGCTATGGTACAATTGGCTTGTTGCAAATTGATGCTTGACAAATAATTGAATAATTTTCAAAGAGTTTCATTTAAAAAAAGAATAATAATTTGCTTTTCCTGAATTTAATCATTACAATTGCACAACAAAGAAAAAAATTATTCACTAACCTAAAAATCAACAACCATGAGAAAAGGACTTTATCTTGTAGCTGCTTTCATGATGGGAGGTGCTACATTGACTCTCAACAGTTGTATTGAAACAACTGAACCGACAGGTATCGAAGCCATGCGTACCGCAAAAGCCGATTATCTAAAAGCATTGGCACAATTCCGTTCGGCAAAAGCACAGCTCGAAATGATTGAAGTAGAAAAAGCAAAGCTCGAACTTGAACTTTTGCGTATCGAACATGAAGCAAACAAACTCGAGGCAATGGCAGCTGCACAGGAAGCAATGTACGCCTACTATGTACGTCTTGCCGAGGCTGAGCAAGAATACATTGCTGCTATCATCAAAATAAGAATGGCCATGACCAATATGAAAGACGAAGTTGTGGCAGAAGAAATGCTCGAGTATGAAGCAAAGCTTTCTAAAGCAATGGAAGGGTTAAACGCTTCTCGTAAGAGATTGGCTATGCTCGAAGTAACCAAATACATTTTTGAAAAAGACAAAGAACTGTTTGTCGAGTACATGGAAATGACATTGGTAGAAAAGACACAAGAGATAGAAATTCTCGAAGGCTTCATCGCAAAGCTCGAAGAGATTGCCAAAATTAGCGTAACCGACACAGAAAACTTGGAGAAGCAGTTGGTTGAAGCAAAACAAGCTCTTAAAGATCTTGACAAGGAAGAGGTTGAGAAAATGAGAGAAATCCTAAAGAAAAAGCAGTACACGGAAGCTGATGCACGCGACATTGCCAAGTATGAGAAAAACATCTATGACGAGCAGGCCAAGAAAAAGGATACAAGAACCTTCACAATCAACAGACACAATGTCTCGACCAATATAAGTGAAGACTTCAACAACATTTTGAGGGATTTCGATGAAACTCTTGCAAGCTACAGCTATCAGTCAAAGATGGAGTCAAAGACAGAGTCAAACATTGCCGAAATCTTTGATATCGACGGCTTAATGATAGACAACTACACCCTAAGCGGTATCCAACTCAACGAGTATGAAAGCATCATCAGAATCCTCATCAACAAGTGTAAAGCAAAAATCGACACTTACTACGGTGACGAAGAAAATAATAACGGTGACGAAGAAAAGAATAACGCATGGAATTCCATCATAAAGACTATGGAGAACCAGGTGGCAGAGGCAGAACAGCAAATTAAATCAATTGATGATGGTATTGCCAAAATCAAAGACCAGATCGAGAGTATCAAAGACAAATACGACGCGAAGTTATATTGGTCCGATGAGCTTGAGTGCTTCATGATAAAAGGTAGCACAACTGTTACAGTCGATGGAAAGAAATACGAAGTATTCTCTGACGCGAACCCATACAGCACCGTAGCAGAATTGGGCAACATTGCAACAAGAGGAAAGGTTCTACAGGAGACAATCGCGCAACTCGAATATGCTATCAGAAATAAGACTTATGATTCATTCATCTGTTACGACGAGACAACAGGTAAAGTTGTGACTATTGGTGGAAATAACGAGGAGAGCCAAAGCTTAGAAAAGTTCATTGCAGAAAAGAAAGAAGATCTGCTATCGGCAAAAGAAGATAAAGCCCAGATTGAAGGATTCTTGAAATCAGTAAAAGAGGAAGGCATCATCTTCTATGACCCCGAAGAAGGCGACGAATTAGGATTGACAATCATCGACGAGATTAACGACGCCATCGAGGCCACTGAGCGTGAAGTAGCCGCTTACGAGACAATCGTTGATGTTTACAAGACAACTATCAACAAGATTATCGAAGCACACGAATCAGGTGAACTCTACACCGGCATTCCCGAAGCAGGATATGAAGCACCTGAGACAGACGAGCCCGCTACCGACGAGCCTGAAGGCGAAGAGGAGTAAGAAGGCGATGCTCCAACCGAATAAAACAACGATTATACCTTATTAAACAAAAAAAGCATTGTTATGAACAAGAGACTATGCATAGCGTTGTTTACCCTTTTACTTGTTGTGCCAACCATGGCACAACAAGCCAAAGAAAACAAGCGTGATGTGTCGTTCGCTCCCCGCAAGGGTCAATGGGAGATATCTGCCCACATTGGCAACAGCCAGATGTTCCACCAAGACCTCAGCGGATATTTGTTGCCTACGTACTACAACAATGGAAACTTTTGGAACCCAGTAGGATTGCCAAGCAACGATGGTACACCCAACCAATCGGGTGACCCTGGCATATACCTCAATCTTGGTTCTTTGGAAAATAACAGTTTGGTAAATCTCATTGGATTACAAGCCAAATACTTCATTACAGATAATCTTGACATCAACATGATGTTCAATATGAATATCACGATGACACCTTCCAAGGATTTTATCGAGGGAGACAATTCGGTCAACAACCTCCCGGTACAACAAAGTCAGTATCTGGAAGGCCGTCTGACAAACATCTGGTCGGCAAGTATTGGCTCAAACTACTATTTCAACACACGTAACGAACGCATCAACATTTATATCGGTGGAACGCTGGGTTGGCAGATGGGTAACATCCAGACAGTACTCCCTTACACAGGCGAGACTGTCCCCAACGATATCGAAAGTGAAGACAACGCTGATGATTCTGCCGATATTGGTGAATCTGAAATGCTTGAGGACCCTATTGAGATGTACATTCCAAACTCGCGTGCCGGACAAATCATGGCTTTGAAAGCAGCTGCGACCACAGGTATCGAGTATTCAGTTGCAAAGGGTCTTGTCGTAGGCTTTGAAGTACAGCCTGTATCATATGTAGGAAGTATGGTAAGAATAGCTCCTAAAGCCGCGACAAACTATATTGCAACACATCACCAGATAGGTTTATTTTCGGCTCCGCGATTCAGAATTGGTTTCCGTTTCTAAACAACGGCATTCCATGACTATAAAAAACCTATGGCAACTAGTTGCCATAGGTTTTTTATAGCAATAATATAGACCGGTTTTCATACTCAACAAAGCAAAAATGAGCGTTGAGAACCCTGCAAAAGAATCATTTAAACGCGCAGATAATGAGATAAGCAAGTTCAGCAAACCGGAATTGAGCAGAATAGATATATTCCTTTTATTGAATGACAAAGCAGCCGCCATTCCAACGGTATACGAGCTTACGCAGCATAGGCCTTATTTTCTCGGCTTCATCCACGTTCATATAAGCAGGCATCGTATACTCTGCAACAAGAATATTATCAGTTGCCGAAAGTGTAAGTGAAACAAGATATATGTCGCAAGCATCGGTCCACTCATCGGCTGCGGAATCAGAAACAAAGAAATCCCTGATGGACGGGAAGATGAACATTCCACTGCCATCAAGCACATTCCACTCCTTGTCATAGAAATATATGCGGCTATCGACAGCTTCGGCCTTCACATTCCTCACCACACATATCACGGTGTCGCCATTCACCGGCAACAACTTTGCCTGCATTGATGACGAAGCCGTGGTTGCAAGCCTCAGATAGTCACGACTGAGTTCTTCAAGCACACAGGAACCATCGAGTCTGTTGGTAACCTTAGCAGCCATACCTGCATCAATATAATCAACCAAATCCGCACGATAGCTCTTGGACAGCAACGGGAACACATTCTCGGGAGCCTCCAGAAAGAGAGCACGCATATCCTGCCCAGATACCTGCGATGCCGCGCCACACAACAGCATAACTATAAAAAACAACTTTCTCATTTCGAACCCAAATATAGGAAAAACAATCCAATCAATATCATCAACACATCAATAGCTTTACTCTTGATGTTCTTCTCATGCAACAGCAGTGCTCCGAACACAAACGAAACCACGACACTGCCTCGCCTTATCATTGAGACAACGGCAATGAGTGCACCATCCTGCGCCAGCGCTGTAAAATAACAGAAATCGGCCAGACCAAGAAATAGGGATATCATCGGTATTGACCAACGCCACAGAAACTTGCGGCTGCGCTGTGTGGGGTTCAGGGCATTCATCACCACGATGATAATCCCCATCAATACACACTGGTATATATTGAACCACGACTGCACTACTATCGGCTCTATGGAACGCATCAGATACTTGTCATAAAGCGCGCTCATAGCACCGAAGAGCGCCGCCAATGCAACAAACGCAACCCAACGGTTCTTGACAAAATCAATACCCTCGCGCTTTCCGCTGCGGCTGAGCAGAAAGACTGAGAGCATGGCAATGAGAACACCAATCCATTGATAAAGATTCAGCGACTCTCCAAAGATGAACAGTGCACCCAAAAGCACCATTACCGGACGGGTAGACTGTATCGGCGACACAATGGTTATTGGCAGGTGCTTTATGCCTATATAGCCACACAACCACGAGGAGAGCACAATCACCGCTTTCAGAAGCAGCAAAAGATGGACATCTGCACCGATTGACGGCACATACAGCTGCCCGGACGTTATCACACCCGCGTGCGACAACAATATGAAAGGAACAAAGATAAGTGAAGAGAAAAGGGTGTTCAGGAACAATACCGCCAAAACAGAATTATCCTTCAACGACACCTTCTTGAAGAAGTCATAGCACCCAAGCAGTGCCGCCGACATAAAAGCAAGCAATGTCCACATCACAGATAAATCTCTTTCGGATATTCAACATTTACAAGAAAAAGGGCTTCACCAATGGCCGAGTCGCCAGCCTCACCACGCGCCTTGTTCTCAATGACATCGCGGAAACCGTCTATTGTCATCTTGCCACGTCCCACGAGGAGCAGTGTACCCACAATGGCACGCACCATATTGCGCAGGAAGCGGTCGGCCTCAATCTCAAAAACCCACTCGTCTGCACCTACATTGCGCCAAGCCGCGTATGTAACCTTGCAGTTATTGGTCTTTACATCAGTATGCAGTTTACTGAAACTGGTGAAATCGGTATATTCATACAGCAACTCAGCAGCACGGTTCATCACTTCAAAATCAATTCCGGGCATGACACGCAAAGCGTAACGGCGGGCAAAAGGGGATTTTGCCGTCACCACGCGATAGCGGTAACGGCGCGACATGGCATCGAAGCGTGCATGGGCATCGTCGCGCACATGCTTTATATCGCTAACGGCAATGTCTGGCGGCAGAATACGGTTCAGTTTATATATGAGCTGCGCAATGTCCACACCCGATGGCAAATCGGCATGCGCCACCATGCACTCGGCATTCACGCCGGTGTCTGTGCGCCCTGCACCCACAAGAGGGACAGGCACACGCAAGATGGTTGCCAGCGCTTCCTCAAGCACCTGCTGCACGGTTACCGCATTGGGTTGTACCTGCCAACCGTGATAGGCGGCACCGTCGTATGAGAAGAAGATGAAGTAACGCTGTGTCATACCTCGTTTTTCAATATAAATGTGTGGCACGCAACAAGGGCTGCAGTCTCGGTACGCAGACGCGAACTGCCAAGGCTCACAGGCCTGTAGCCGGCCTTGACGGCAAGCTGCACCTCCTCGGGGCTGAAATCACCCTCGGGGCCAATGAGCACAGTCGCATCCTTTCCCACAGCAAGCACATCCTTCAGCAGCACCCTCTCGCTGTCATAGCAGTGCGCTATGAACTTTGCACCGGGGCGCTCTATGGCAATGAATTTCTTGAAATCGACAATTTCGCCCACCACAGGCTTGCTGTATTTGAGCGACTGCTTCATTGCCGACACCACAATGCGCTCCACACGCTCGGGTTTTATAACCTTGCGCTCAGAGAAGCGGCAATTAAGAAAAGTCACCGCATCCAGACCAATCTCCGTGGCCTTCTCGGCAAACCACTCTATGCGGTCCATATTCTTTGTAGGAGCTATGGCTATATGCACATTACCACGCCAGTTCTTGGACATTTCAAACGGCGCACAAGGCTCTACATAACAGTGCTTGCCTGCAATGGAAGCTATTGTCGTCCTGTAGAGATTTCCTTTACCATCGGTTATCTCAAGCTCTGCACCTACGGTAAGGCGCAGAACACGCAAGGCGTGTGTTGCCTCCTCTTCAGAGAGTTCCCACGTATTTGCAATATCGGGTACATAAAAAAGTGCCATACTGTCAGTGTTTAATGTTCTTGTTACGTATTTTCCCGTGCTGTATGACGGGACTCTATCTCCTCCTTCAGTTTGTGTGCCAACTCATAATTTTCCACCTTTACGGCATTGTCCATAGCCACGCGAAGTGTAGCCTCATCGGCAGCTGTGATGGGAATGGAAAATGCGCCGTTCCGTTCGTCATGCACACACATACGCGAAAGCAGTTCATCCTCAATATATATCGGCGCACCGGCACGCAGGGCAATGGCAATGGCATCGCTTGTGCGAGAGTCGATACTACGCTCAATTCCGTCCTGTATGTAAAATAACCGGGCACAGAAAGTACCGTCGATTATCCTGTCAATGAGAACATACTGCAGAGCGATACCGAACGCCGTAGCCAGCCCACCGAAGAGGTCGTGTGTCAAAGGACGGTCGGCCTTGATGCCACGCAGCACCAATGCTATCGCCTGCGCCTCAAGGAAGCCCAGAGAGACTATTATGCGGCGCAGCCCATCCTTCTCGCCAAGCAGAAGTACATGTGCGCGATGGTCGGCGACCTTGGACATTATGTCGGTTACAACAAGCTCTACCATATCATATATCAGGCATCACTTGCCTTCTTCTCCTTGAACACAAGGGCAAACAACACGGCAATCACCAATGCATAACCTGCAAATATATACCAGGCCGATGTCCAGCCCGCGAAGTTCGTCTGGTTCGCGGTAAAGTAGTTGACCACCTCCTGTGCCGCAATGACACCTATGGATGCACCAAGACCATTTGTCATGAGCATGAACAGTCCCTGTGCGCTTGAACGCATATTCTCGGGGGTCTCCTTGTCAACAAAAAGCGAACCCGACACATTGAAGAAGTCAAATGCCACACCATACACTACCATTGAAAGCACAAACAGAAGCACGCCGGGCATTGCAGGGTCGCCCACCGCGAAGAAGCCGAAACGGAACACCCAACCCAGCATTGCAATGAGCATTACAATCTTGATACCGAATTTCCTGAGGAAAAACGGAATGAGCAGGATGCAAAGGGTCTCGGACATCTGCGACAATGAGATGAGCATATTAGTATGTTCCACAGCGAATGTACCGGCATACTTCTCTATCCCGCCAAAGCCGCTGATGAACATATTGGCATAGCCGTTCGAAACCTGCAATGCAGCACCAAGCAGCATCGAGAACACAAAGAAGAGCGCCATTCTGCGCTGACCGAAAAGTTTGAAGGCATCGAGGCCGAAAGCCGATGCAAGCGTTTTTTTCTCGGCACTCTTGTCCACCGGACAATTGGGCAGAGTCAAAGAGTATGCAGCAAGCAGCACACCCCATACAGCCGATGCAAAGAACTGCGAATAATCATTTTGGAAACCAGTAAGGTCAACAATCCACATTGACACAATGAAACCGATTGTTCCGAACACGCGAATTGGAGGAAAGGCCTTCACCGTGTCCAGCCCGGCCTGGTTGAGCACGGAATAGGAGACAGAGTTTGAGAGTGCCAACGTTGGCATATAGAATGCCACACTGACGGTATACGTCCAGAAGAGGTCATTGAAAGCGACCTCCGCACCCTTTGCCATTCCAATGTAGCCCGTTATACCCATAAACACCGCCGCAACAGCGTGACAGAAAGAGAGCATGCGCTGGGCGGGTACCCAACGGTCGGCAATTATACCTATGAGAGCCGGCATGAAGATTGAGACTATTCCCTGTACCGAATAGAACCACCCGATGTCGCTGCCCATACCGGCATTACCAAGATAACGTCCCATAGATGTGAGATAGGCTCCCCACACTGCAAACTGCAAAAAGCTCAACACAATGAGCCTTGTCTTAACATTTGAATTCTGCATAAAATATTATTTTAATCGTTCCATCAATCCTTTTTGTCACAAACTAATAAAGCACAACGCAACCATTATGTTCACCTGAACACAATATCCGTTATCACTTGAGCCTTTACGTGCCCGTTAAGCTTGCGCACGAGCGCCTTGCGGTTCATCAGCAGTTCCTGACGCAACACCGACGAAGTCAATGTCACAAAAAGCACCTGGTTGTATATCTTCAAATCCTTGGTATATGATTGTACTGCCGGACCAAGCACCTGTGACCACGCATTAATCAGGCGATACTCATTGAGCGGTGTCTCAAGTCCCTCTTCGCGACACATCACACGCACCAGTTCCGCTATGGATTTTGTCTCTCCCCGTTTCATTGAATCTTCTCTTTCAACATGCTGACACAGCCATATTCAACTTCAAACAATCTGTAAGCACCGTCTATCTGCTCCAGAATACCATCAATATGTTCGCGGTTCACATCGGTAATGAATATCTGACCGAAATCATCACCCGCAACGAGAGAGATTATCTGCTCCACCCTGCGGCTGTCGAGCTTGTCAAAGATATCATCGAGCAGCAGCAACGGCATCTCGCCACCCTTGGCACGCAGGAAATCATATTGTGCCAGCTTCAAAGCCACAAGGAATGTCTTGTTCTGCCCCTGCGACCCTTCACGCCTTAGAGGATAACCACACAGTTGCATCACAAGCTCGTCACGGTGTACACCTTTTGAGGTGTGTCCGAGCCTGCGGTCATCAGCCCTGGATGTGCGCAACAGTCCGACGAGATTACCATCGTTCAAATGCGAACGGTAGCTCAATGACACGGGCTCATTACCCCCGGTTATGGCATTGTGGAACTTTGTGAATATCGGCAGCAGTTCATCAATGAATCCCCGGCGGCATCTGTTTATGGAAAGAGCCTCCTCGGTCATCATCTCCTCAATAAGAGAAAGCATCTCGGAATCGGGTTCACGCTCGCCACGCAACAAGGCATTACGTTGCTGCAACGCACGGTTGTAGCGTATGAGCGACTGCAGGTATTCCTTGTCATACTGCGAGATGACGACATCCATGAAGCGACGGCGCTCCTCACTACCGCCGGCAATGAGTTCGTTATCGGCAGGCGACACCATCACAAGCGGCACCGTGCCGATATGGTCCGAGAGGCGCTCATACAATTTTCCATCCTTGCGGAACTGTTTCTTCTCGCCACGCTTGAGACCACAAGAGACCTCGCTCACGATACCAGCATCACTACAATAGTTGCCTTGCAGCATAAAGAAAGGTGCATCGTGCATGATATTTGACGAATCGGAAGCATTCACCGCGCTCTTGCAGAAAGAGAGATAGTAGACCGCATCGAGCAGATTGGTCTTTCCCATCCCATTGCTGCCAATGAAACAGTTAATCCCAGGAGAGAGCTCCGTGTTCACCTCCTGCAGGTTTCTATAATTCAATAACGAAATGCCTCGTAATTCCATATCATCCAGTTTGACAGCCTCCGGCTCCTTATTCCATTGCAAATATACAAGTTTACGTTGATATTTTACCGCGGAAACAGCCATATATTCATTTCCTGATGCAAAGATAACCACAAACGGACACGTTAAATCCATTTGATTGCAAAAAAAAGCCATATAATTTTCAAGCTAAAGATATTTTGTTTATTTTTGCACACTGATATTGCGCCTATAAGGCACCTCCTTAAAGAAAATAAAATAAAATAATTAAATACTATGAGCAAGAAAAACGACACACCAATTGCACCGGATGAGGCATTGGGCAAAGCAGAAGAGTTTGTATTGAAGAACAAGAAAGCATTCATTGGAGCTATTTTGGCAATCATCGTAATCGCCGCACTCAATGCTTTCGGTATCTTCTCACCCAAGAGTAAAGAGAACAGCGAGGCGAACCTGGCCATTGCAAACATCGAGTACAAAGTGTTCGAAGGTGACTTTGAGACAGCGTTGAACGGCGATGACTACAACATCGGTCTTCTCGAAATCATTGAGAAATACGACGGCACAAGCGCTGCAAACAAGGCTAACCTCTACGCAGGTATCGCTTATTCACAGTTGGAGCAGTTTGAGGAGGCCATCAAGCACCTCAACGAATACGAGGGCAATGACAATATCATTGCAGCAAAGGCAAAGCACACTCTCGGCAACTGCTATTCACAGATTGGCGACCACAAGAAAGCACTTGAGCTTGTTCTTGAGGCTGCCACAATGGCAAACAATATTGCAGTGACACCTGCTTGCCTGAGAGATGCTGCAGCAATGTACGAGGCGCAGGGCAACACCGCAGAGGCCCTGAAACTCTACAACAGAATCAAGGACGAGTATCCCACCTCGCCTGTTACAAGCGAGGCCGAGATGAAGATCAACGCTGCGAAGTAATAAAATCATAGAATCATACACAAAGGCTGTCGCAATAAAACGGGACAGCCTTTTTTAATAGACACAACATTATGGCTACAGAACTCAAGAACCTGTCATCATACGACCCTTCGAAGGTTGCAAATGGCAAAGGCCGCAGAATTGGCATCGTATATGCCGAGTGGAATGATGAAATCACATACGCATTGCGTGATGGTGCGGTAAAGACACTCATTGAGAACGGCGTGGAGGAGTGCGACATAACACAAACAAGCGTTCCGGGTAGTTTCGAGCTCATTTTCGGTGCATCGCAGATGGTGAAGAGCGGAAACTACGATGCTGTCATCGCAATAGGCTGTGTAATAAGGGGCGACACCCCACACTTCGACTACATCTGCGAAGGAGTGACAGCTGGTATTGCAAGACTCAACGTAGATTATGACACGCCTGTCATATTCGGTCTCATCACCACAAACAACCTACAGCAGGCCCAAGAGCGTAGCGGCGGCCGCCTTGGCAACAAAGGTGATGAATGCGCCGTCACAGCGCTACAGATGATAGCGCAGTTCAAGTAATGGCGTATCGACAATGCGAGCAATGCAAGCGAGCATTGTCAATACAAAAAATCACAGCGCTACAGATGATAGCGCAGTTCAAGTAATGGCGTATCGACATACGGTATTCAACAAGAATCCCGACAAGTGACTCACTTCACTTTGTCGGGATTCTTGTTTACGAAATCGGCCCAAGAGGAGTATTTTTTCTCACTCGCCGGCCTGCCTTTCTGCAGGTAATGACAGAATGCCGCGCCAAGTGCATCGGTGGCATCCATAAACTGAGGCATCTCATCGCTCGATATATTGAGCATACGGCGCAACATATCGGCCACCTGTTCTTTCGATGCCGAGCCATTGCCCGTTATCGCCATCTTTATTTTCAGCGGCGCATACTCGTGTATGGGAACCTGGCGGCTTATGGCTGCCGCTATTGCAACACCCTGCGCCCTACCCAGCTTGAGCATACTCTGTACGTTCTTCCCAAAGAACGGAGCTTCAATGGCTAGTTCATCGGGCAAAAAGGATGCAATCAGCCCCTGCACCCTCTCAAAGATTTCGCCCAGTTTCATATACATATCCTTGCATTTGCGCATGTCGATAACCCCCATGGTGATGAGGTGTGCACGATTCCCGTTCACACCGATGAAGGCATATCCCATTATGTTCGTTCCTGGATCAACACCCATTATAACCCTATCGTAGGCCGCTGTGGAGCTTTTCATTTCAGTAACCCAAGTATTTCAACAACCCCTTGCACCCACACTCAATCTCCTTGTAGGTCTTTTCAAAATCCCCATGATACCAAGGGTCCGAAATGTCGACACCGCTACAGGGCTGCGGCTCCGGGGCAACAAAGTCAAGCAACTTCCACACCTTGCCGGCACAGTCGCAACCGATAAGGCGCATAAGATTACGTCTGTTATAGTCCTCCATCACTATGACCATGTCAAATGTGTTGTAATCACCAACACAGAACTGACGAGCCCGATGTCCTTCACTGTCAATGCCATGCGGCGAAAGAGTACATGCAGCCGGGGGATATATGGCGTTGCCAATCTCCTCGCGGCTGGTAGCCGAGGATTCTATATGTAGCTCAGCACCCGCCTTCACGGCAAGCGACCTCATCACGAATTCAGCCATTGGGGAACGGCATATATTCCCGTGGCACACGAACATTATCTTCTTCATCCCGTTACTTGTCATTCAAGGAAACCTGCATCAAAGGAGAGCGGCAGCAACGCCTTCACACCATCCTCTATTATATAACACTCCTTGGCGCCATAAAGTATTATGCGCATTGCCTTGTTGAAACGTTTCTCGGTCTCAAGAATTACCTGACGGCAAGCGCCACAGGGTGGAATGGGTTTTTCAAGCTCACCCTGCGCGGTGCGCGCAGCAATGGCAAGCACCTCCACCGCCTGCATTGGATATTGCGAATTTGCCCAAAAGAGCGTTGTGCGCTCGGCGCAAAGCCCCGATGGGTAAGCTGCATTCTCCTGATTCGTGCCGCAGACAACCGTACCGTCAGCCAGGCGCACGGCTGCGCCTACATTAAAATTGGAATAGACAGCATAGCTATTGGCTGTTGCCGCACGCGCAGCATCTACTATCTCCTTGTCGGCAGGCGCGAGCTCATCATACAAGCACACCTTTACCACCGTATTTATTACCATCTCTTTCATATACCTGTTTTTTTAATAAACAACCGCGTTCTATTGCAATAAAACAAATCCACGCAATTTATTTTTGCGAATTTAGCCTAAATCTTGCGTAAAAACAATATATTCACTTATTTTGTAGTCACATACAAGAAATATTGAAAAATGAAAAGAGTATATTCTATGTTATTTGTGGCCGTTTTGGCTCTTGCCGGCAGCCACCACGCACAAGCACAGGAAAAAAGATTGAATGACAGTGAGAAATATGTGCAAAAATATTCAGCCACAGCAGTCGAGCAGATGGAAAAGCACGGTATCCCGGCAAGCATAACGCTGGCGCAGGGACTGCTTGAGAGCGGAGCCGGCAAGAGCAAACTCGCCACGGAAGCAAACAACCATTTTGGAATCAAGGCCGACAGCAGATGGAACGGCCGCACCTATTCATCATTCGACAACGGCAATTGGCACAAGTTCCGCGTATACAAGAACGCCGAGAAATCCTACGAGGACCACTCGCTTTTCCTTGTCGGCAACAGCAGGTACGAAGCACTTTTCAAGCTACACCGCACCGACTACAAAGGATGGGCAAAAGGACTGAAAAAAGCCTACTACGCCGAAGACAGGGAGTACGACAGAAAACTGATAGATATAATAGAGCGTTACGAACTGCACAAATATGACAGGTACTCCGTTGCAGATGCAAGGAGAAACCAAAGAAGAGCAGGCATAGACAAGCAGCAGCACACCACCCCGGCATCATCCAAGGAGATACTCATGGCCAACGGACTGCCATACATAATTGCAGATGCCGGCGACACCTTCGCCACACTCTCCTCACAGTTGGGATTGTCTAAACGCAAGATACGCAAGTACAATGACCTATACAAGAAATACAACATCAAGGAAGGCGACATAATCTACCTCAAAAGCAAGAACAGCAAGGCTGCCAAAGGATATGACTTCCACACGACCAAGAGCGGCGAAAGCCTCTACAGGATATCACAAATCTATGGAATCAAACTGAAAGCACTATACAAGATGAACCCGCAGTTTGTGAGCTATACAACGCTGAAAGTTGGCGATGTGGTGAGGCTGAGATAAACAAGAAGTGACAGCGCGCGCTGTCACTTCTTGCCTTTATTCAGTTTGGCCTCCTCGTATGAGAGACGGAAAACCGTATAGACCTCCATTATAGTAGCGCATAGCAATACCACTATCCATTCATTACTATAATGGGTAAACATAAGTACACCGGCACCCAGCAACAGAAGCCCCGCCAGTTGTTGCTGGGCAACAAGACGACGCATCACAGGATTGTCATAACGGGGGCGCAACAAAAACTGTGTCACGACAAAGAGTGCCGCCCCACAAATATACACCATTGCGTAAAACTCCGGGAGAAACATACGCATCACCAACCCGGCCAAAAGCGCAAAGGCGCCTGCATAATTCAACAATAGAAAAAAACGTTTCACTCCTTTATTATATATATATCCTCATTTTCCTTTATCAGTCCCTGCTCACGCGCCACATCCTCAATGACACTCAAGTCACCATCGGTATACAGTTTCAGTTTTGCCTGAATCTCTGCCGAGTCGGCTTCCATTACCTTTATCTCATCATTCAGCTCAGAAATGACCGCATTATTCCTGATATGGCTTATCATATTGTTGTCATCAACAACAACGATAATCACAAGGAATACGACAGTGACAAAAAGATACTTGTGACCGACAATCCAACGGCCAAGAGCTTTCAGTTTATCCAAAATCAAATGCATAGCAAAGTTTATTTATTGCAAAGATAGTGCAAGCGAGTGAATAAAACCTGTTTTTTCAACAAGCGCAGCCTAACTTCGCTATCACTATTGCAAAGATAAACAAAACACAGCAATAAAAAAGGATAGAAGAAAAGTTATTTCCGCTGCAATAAAAAACAGAACTCTTGCTTTGCCCGACGGCCTATTTTCATTATCTTTGCGTTAGCCCAAAACAGACATGAGCAGGGCGCACTTTAAACCAATTTATAAAAGAAGAAGATGGAGAACTACATAGTTTCGGCAAGAAAATACCGCCCCGACACTTTCGAGTCGGTAGTTGCACAAAAATCACTCACCACGACACTGAAAAACGCCATCCACAGCGGCAGACTGGCGCATGCATTCCTATTCTGTGGACCGCGTGGTGTGGGAAAGACAACCTGTGCACGAATATTTGCCAAGACGATAAACTGCACCAACCCCACCGAAAATGGCGAACCCTGCAACCAGTGCGAATCGTGCCAATCATTCAACCAGCAGCGCTCATACTCGATTTATGAGCTTGATGCTGCGAGCAACAACTCGGTCGATGACATACGTTCATTGAACGAACAGGTGCGCATTCCGCCCCAGGTAGGCAAATACAAGGTATACATCATCGACGAGGTACACATGCTTACACAGGCAGCCTTCAACGCATTCCTTAAAACCTTGGAGGAGCCACCTGCGCACGCCATCTTCATCCTCGCCACAACCGAGAAACACAAGATTATACCAACAATCCTTTCACGCTGCCAGATATACGATTTTACGCGAATTGAGGCTGCTGACATCATAGCGCACCTGAAAGGCATTGCCGAGAAAGAAGGTATCAATTATGAATACGAGGCTCTGCGCATAATAGCGCAGAAATCGGACGGCTGTATGCGCGATGCACTCTCACTGTTCGACCAGATGGCAAGCTTCACACAGAGCGACCTTACCTACAGCAAGGTAATAGAGAGCCTCAATGTACTTGACTATGAATATTACTTCAGATTGACCGACTTCATACTCGAGAAGAATACAGCACAATGCCTGCTCCTCTTCAACAGCGTTCTAAACAAAGGTTTCGAGGGCAATATATTCATCGAAGGCGCAGCATCACACTTCAGGGACCTCCTGGTAAACAGCGATGACGCCACCGGAGAACTGTTTGAAGGCAGTCCCGAACTGCGTAGCAGATATGCAGAACAGGCTCGCAGATGCACACCCAAGATGTTGTTCAACGCCATCAGGCTATGCAGCAACTGCAGCCTCAACTACAGGACCAGCCGCAACAAGCGCCTGCAGGTGGAGCTCACACTCATCGAACTTTCGCAGATGGGCGACAGTGACAGCGACGATGGCGGGGGGCGCCGCCCTAAGATATTAAAACCCATATTCAACAAGATAACACAGGAGACAACAAAGGAACAAACGGTTAAGACGACACAGCCCGTCCCCACCCCGCAAGAGACGCAAAAGAGCATCGGCAACACCGCGCAACAGACTGCATACAGCGTTGCCACACCCAACGCCACTCCACAACCAAGCACTCCTGCGCCGACACAGTCACAGACAGGACATCCGGTACAGGGCGTACAACAAGGAAGGCCAGCAGAATTAAAGACAAGAAGTGAAGGCGGGGGAAGCCTTGGCAGAATGTTCAAGAAATCAAGGACCGTCATAGAAACAGCCGTACAAAACGAGCCGGCACCCGCAGAGACCGTCAAAGCCGAAGAGGTCAAACCGGCAGTCACGCCACCAGCTCCTAACACTGACACAATAACAGATGCCACCGTTGCACAGGCTTGGACATCGTTCGCCTTGTTGTTACCCGAGAACGAAAGAGCTCTTGCCGACAGAATGAAAATCATGTCACCAAAGGTTGAGGGAAATGAGAGCTTTGTAATCTCCGTAGACAACCAGATGGCCGCAGACCTCTTCACCAGCGAGGGGAAGCGTATCTGCGAAGGAATGGCTCCATTTCTGGGAAACACAGTAATGAAGATGAGAATTGTCGTGAACAAAGTCGTCATTGAGCGACACGTCAGCGACAAAAGCAAGCAATATGCAATGCTGGTTGAAAAGAACCCGCTTGTAGAGAAACTCCGCCAGGAGCTGAACCTTGAGATTGCAAGATAATAAGTCCGGGAGGTGCACGCACCTCCCGGACTTATTATCCGAATATCACAATACCGATATCACAATGAACACCACATTCAAGCAGCATAATTAAAGCTATAAATTCCTAAAATGCAAATAAAATCACCACATTTTTAGCGTCACCGGCAGCTCTATAATTTATTTCCAAATAAAAAAATTTTTGCTATTATTTAGATTCAATCCAAATAATCCCATCAACAGGAAGCTACAACACCATTCACTCAAAAAACACACCACAGACAAAACAGAACGGTCTTTGCACAGAATACGCAGTTACAGGGAAAGAGCACAAAGTACCATAAAACACTGAATATCAACGTTAAAAAAAATAACACAAAATAGCAGATTCTTCGCGGAGCAAAATTTTAAAACACTGATATTCAAACCATTATTGAATGCAAATTTTTGGATAGCTTTTCAATGCTTGCATATTCATTTTTATTTGTAGATATTTGCATTGGATTTAACGGGAGGAGATTCACTATAGACGGACAGCGAGTGTCCTCATAATCCAATCCACAATATTACCTTAATAACAGAACAGCAAAAACACAAACGGTCGATGACAACCAATCTCGATACAAAATGGAATAAATGTTTGGAGATCATCCGAGACATCGTCTCCGAAACAACCTTCAACACTTGGTTTGCCGATATCAAGCCGCTCAAGTATGAGGGTAACACTCTTACCATACAGGTCAAGAGCAATTTTGTATATGAGTTTCTGGAGAGCAACTTTGTGGACCTTTTGCGTTCTACTCTGTTCAAAGTAATGGGCAACGGCACACAGCTAATGTATAGCGTGCTGACCGACAAGGACAACAACCTGAGTATGGAGGTTGGCACCGAGGCAACCACCACAGTCGGGGCAAGAACCGCAAACAGCGGCAATAGCGCCCCTGTGGCAAACCAACAGACAATACAGGAGTTGGACTCCATGCTCATCAACCGCTACACCTTTGACAACTTTGTAGAAGGTATCAGCAACCGTCTCTCACGCTCGGTAGCCGTAAGCGTTGCTGACAAACCGGGTCGTGCATTCAACCCACTGTTCATACACGGCCCATCAGGAGTTGGAAAGACACACCTTATAAATGCCATTGGTATAAAGATAAAGGAACTGCACCCCGAACTGCGCGTGCTCTACGTATCGGCACACCTGTTCCAGGTACAGTACACAGACTCAATACTCCAGAAAAACTTCAATGATTTCATGAGATTCTATCAAAGCATTGATGTCCTTATCATTGATGACATTCAGGAGATTGCGGGTCTTCAAAAGACCCAAAACGCCTTCTTCCATATATTCAACCACCTGCATCTGAACGGAAAGCAGTTGATTATGACATCGGACCGTTCTCCGGCACAACTGCAGGGTATGGAAGAGCGTTTGATTACACGATTCAAGTGGGGTATGACCGCCGAAATCGAGAAGCCGGATTTTGAATTGCGCAAGAACATCCTGCGCAACAAGATACGCCGGGATGGGCTCTGTTTCCCAGAAGAGGTAATCTCATACATTGCAGAGAATGTGAATGCAAGCATTCGCGACCTTGAAGGTATTGTCGTATCAATCATGGCACACTCAACCATAAACAATACCGACATCAACATAAACCTTGCACGCAGAATCATTGGTGATTTCTCGGACTACGAGAAGAAGACAATCACCATAGACGACATAATAAAGAAAGTTTCGGACTACTACGGTATTGAAGCCAACGCCATCAACACCCGTTCGCGTAAACGCGAAGTTGTACTGGTGCGTCAGGTGGCAATGTTCCTTGCCAAAAAGCACCTTGACATGTCAACATCAAAGATAGGCAAATACATAGGTGACCGCGACCATGCGACCGTACTGCACGCCTGCAAGACAATCACCAACCTTGCCGAAACAGACAAACAGTTCCGCATAGAGCTTGAAGAGATTGAAAGTTCACTATTGAGCGCATAATACTATCAACATAACGAACAGCAGCGGCTGCACTTTTATAGTGCAGCCGCTGCTGTCTATAAATGACAACTTCGCACACAACTATTCAAACAACATTTGCAAACAAATATTTTATATAACATCTATAAATTTATTTTTTGGAAAACTTTTGAAGCAATCACAAAATCTATTTCATTAATTTAAAATGCATTAAAAATAATTTTGGAAAACTTTTCTGCATTAACAAAGTTACAAAAGAAAATATTTGGTAATTACACCAATCATTTTTAAATTTGTGTTCCCCATTTCGGGAAACATAAAAACCATATTTAAAACACATAAAAGTGAAACAACAGCAATATACACAAGACGAGGCATTCAAGGCCTCACTCGAATATTTTGGCGGAGACGAACTGGCAGCCAGAGTGTGGGTAAACAAATATGCCTTGAAAGACTCATTCGGCAACATCTACGAGAAATCACCCGAAGAGATGCATTGGCGCATAGCAAATGAAATTGCCAGGATAGAATCGAAGTATGAAAACCCGATGTCTGCACAAGAGGTTTTCGACCTGCTCGACAAGTTCAGGTACGTGGTCCCATCAGGTAGCCCTATGACCGGAATTGGCAATGACTATCAGATTGCATCACTCTCAAACTGCTTCGTCATAGGAATGGACGGTAAAGCCGACTCTTACGGTGCCATAATACGCATTGACGAGGAGCAGGTGCAACTGATGAAGCGCCGTGGCGGTGTCGGCCACGACCTCTCACACATACGCCCGAAAGGCTCACAGGTAAAAAACTCGGCACTGACATCAACAGGACTCGTTCCTTTCATGGAGCGATACTCCAACTCTACACGCGAAGTAGCCCAGGACGGCCGTCGTGGAGCATTGATGCTGAGCGTGTCAATCAAGCACCCCGATGCCGAAGCGTTCATTGATGCAAAGATGACCGAGGGCAAGGTTACAGGCGCGAACGTCTCGGTAAAGATTGATGACGAATTCATGAGAGCCGTCACAACGGGGACACCATACAGGCAGCAATACCCCATAAATGCCGAGAAGCCGCTCTACACCAATGAGGTCGATGCCGCAAAACTATGGGGCAAAATCATACACAATGCCTGGAAATCGGCCGAGCCGGGAGTGCTGTTCTGGGACACCGTCAAAAGAGAATCCATCCCCGACTGTTATGCAGACCTGGGATTTGAGACCGTGTCGACCAACCCCTGCGGCGAAATACCTTTGTGCCCTTACGATTCATGCCGCCTCATAGCAATCAACCTGTTCTCATACGTTGTAAACCCATTTACACCCGAGGCTTATTTTGATTACGAACTGTTCAAACAGCACACCGCAAAGACACAGCGTATAATGGATGACATCATCGACCTTGAGCTTGAGAAGATTGATGCCATAATGCAGAAGATTGAGAGCGACCCTGAGAGCGAAGAGGTGAAAGGTGCAGAGAAGAGACTTTGGGAGAAGATATACCGCAAGAGCAGCATGGGCCGCCGCACCGGAGTGGGCATCACCGCCGAAGGCGACATGCTTGCCGCAATGGGACTACGCTATGGAACAGAGGAGGCGACAGCCTTTGCCGAGAAGATTCACAAGACACTCGCCATTGCAGCATATTCATCATCTGTAAACCTTGCAAAGGAGCGTGGCGCATTTGAGATATACGACACCGCACGCGAGGCTGCAAACCCATTTATCAACCGTCTGAAAGAGGCCTGCCCAAGCCTGTACGAGGATATGAAGCAATATGGCCGCCGAAACATCGCCTGCCTGACCATAGCCCCGACCGGCACCGTGAGTATAATGACACAGACCACATCGGGTATCGAGCCGGTATTCATGCCTGTATACAAACGCCGCAGAAAAGTAAACCCCAACGACCCCGATGTACACGCAGACTTCACGGATGAGAACGGAGATACCTTTGAGGAATACATCGTCTATCACCACAAGTTCGTCGAGTGGATGAAAAAGAGTGGCATAGATACATCCAAACGATACTCACAGGTCGAGATAGACAACTTGGTGGCACGCTCGCCATACAACAAGGCCACCTCGAACGACATTGATTGGGTTGCAAAGGTTGAGATGCAGGGGCGTATACAGAAGTGGGTGGACCACTCTATCAGCGTTACCATAAACCTACCCAACAATGTTGACGAAAAGCTTGTCAACGAGCTGTATGTGACAGCATGGAAGTGCGGATGCAAGGGTTGCACCGTATACCGGGACGGCTCACGTGCAGGAGTGCTCGTCTCAACCGACAGCAAAAAGGAGAAGAAAGAGAACGAAGAGATGAAGCCATTCATCACAGAGGTTCGCCCCACCATACTTGAAGCCGATGTGGTACGTTTCCAGAACAACAAGGAGAAGTGGGTAGCCTTCATCGGCCTGCTCAACGGCGAGCCGTATGAGATATTCACAGGACAGCAGGACGATGAGGATGGCATTCCATTGCCGAAGAACGTGACACATGGAATCATCATAAAGCACACAAACGAGGATGGCACAAAACGCTACGATTTCCAGTTCGAGAACAAAATCGGTTACAAGACCACAATTGAAGGATTGTCCGAGCGCTTCAACCCCGAGTTCTGGAACTACGCCAAGCTCATCTCAGGCGTACTGCGCTACAAGATGCCCATCGAGCAAGTGATTAAACTGATTTCATCACTGCAGCTTGCATCGGACAACATCAACACCTGGAAGAATGGTGTAGAACGAGCATTGAAACGCTACATAAAAGATGGGACGTCTACCGCAGAAAAGTGCCCCAACTGCAAGCAGCAACTCATCTTTGAGGAGGGTTGCCTGCACTGCCCGGGATGTGGATACTCAAAATGCGGATAATATCAGAAACCATATATAACCGACGATAAAGGGCCAAGCGTGGCTCTTTATCGTTCAAACAGACATTTATGCAAATAGAAGGATACACAATAGAACTGCGCGACGTACACCTGTTCGCACATCATGGTGTCATGCAACAGGAACGGGAAATTGGCGCCTGGTTCACCATAGACATTGCACTTGAAATAAATGACAGCAGTTGCGCCGCAAGTGACCGGATTGACGGCACTGTGAGCTATGCCGACGTGTACGAAATACTGTGCAGCGAAATGGAGCAGCCATCCAACCTGCTCGAGAACGTATGTAGCAGAATTACAAAAAGACTTTATGAGACCTTTGCACAGATAAGCGCAATAAGAATCACACTCTGCAAGGACACGCCACCGATGGGAGGCGACAGACTGAAAGCTGCTGTGACCCTTTCGAGCAAGAGATGAATCACTTACGCAATTTGGCCAACGCCTGACGGGCCGCTTTCTGCTGGCTCTCACGTTTCGAGAAACCATCGCCGATACCATACGGCTCGCCATTCACAAGCACCTCGCTCACAAAGAAGACCCCCTCCTTGCGCAACTCCTCGGAGACAATGCGGAATTCGACATCAATATGTCGCTTCTGCCCCCACTCTATCAGACGGCTCTTGTAGTTCTTGTCGGCCTTGACAACAGACTCCATGTCGGCGATACGGGAGAAGACCCTGTCGAGCAGAAAACGGCGGCACTGTTTGTAGCCCTTGTCGATATATATGGCGCCTACAAGAGCCTCAAGAGCATTGCCATATATATAATTATTGTGTTGATTTGCCACACCACAAGCATGAACATATTTGTCGAGCCCTATTTGCAGAGCCAGTTCGTTCAACCTTTCACGACATACAAGATTGCTACGTGATTTGGTGAGAAAACCCTCGCGCTCGCGGCTGAAATTCGAGTAGAGATAATCGGCAGTGACAGAACTCAGGACTGCATCGCCAAGAAATTCCAGACGCTCATTGCAGGAGAGTTTCTTGACACCCGATGTAGAGCTGTGTGTCATTGCCATCTCATACAATTTTATGTCACTTGGCACATACCCCAGAATAGAGTATAACAACAGATAAGACTCCCTGTCCTTGCGGGACAGGAGCCTTATCTTGTCTATAATCTTCTTGAATAATCTATCAGCCTTCAATTTTCTTAAACGCAATACTTGCATTGTGGCCACCGAAACCGAAAGTGTTGGACAAAGCGACATTCACAACTCTCTTCTGGGCCTTGTTAAAGGTAAAGTTCATTCCATAGTCAATCTCCGGGTCATCGTCACCCTCGGCGTGGTTGATTGTAGGCGGTATAATGCCATGCTTTACGGCAAGCACCGTCAACACAGCCTCCAATGCACCCGCGCCACCGAGCAGATGTCCGGTCATTGACTTTGTCGAACTTATATTCAAATTATACGCATGTTCACCGAACAGAGTCTTTATAGCCTTGACCTCGGCAATATCACCGGCATGAGTTGATGTGCCATGCACGTTGATATAATCCACGCTCTCAACCGGCAAGCCGGCCTCGTCGAGCGCCGCCTTCATTACACGGCATGCACCTTCACCTTCGGGATGAGGAGCAGTAATATGATATGCATCGGCAGTAAGTCCGGTTCCGACAATCTCGGCATATATCTTTGCACCGCGGGCTACAGCGTGCTCATATTCCTCGAGAACAAGCGAAGCAGCACCCTCGGCCATCACAAAACCATCACGGCTTTTGCTGAACGGGCGCGATGCACCCTTGGGGTCGTCATTGCGCACCGACAATGCGTGCATGGCGTTGAACGCACCTACACCGACATTGCATATTGCAGCCTCCGCACCACCGGAAACAATGACATCGGCACGTCCCAGGCGTATCTGGTCATACGCATCAATGAGCGCATTGGACGAAGAAGCGCACGCCGAAGTTGTCACATAATTGGGTCCCTTCAAACCATAACGGATAGAGATTATACCGGTTGTCATGTCCGATATCATCTTTGTTATCAGGAATGGCGAGAAACGCGGGCCGTTCTCCTGGTTGAGTGTAAAGACACGCAATTCATCCTCAAGAGCCCCAAGCCCTCCAATGCCTTCACCGAATATCACACCGACTCTGTTGCAGTCAACTTTCTCAAAATCTATTCCACTGTCATTTATAGCCTCGACAGCAGCAGCCACACCATAATGCGTGTCGGCATCGACCTTTCGCAGTTCGCGACGGTCCATAGCGACCGATGCATCAAAGCCCTTTACCTCGCAGGCGAACTGGGTTTTGAAGAGGTAGGCATCAAAATGAGTAATAGGTCCTGCACCACTCACACCATTTACAGCATTCTCCCACAATGTGGGAACATCATTGCCAATTGGCGAAACGGCACCAAGACCTGTTACAACAACTCTTCTAAGCTTCATACAGAATAGTTAGAGTACGGTATGGAGAAAGTGAGAGAGAATTATTTCTCGGCAACCATCTCCTCTACGAACTTGACAGCATCACCTACTGTCGCAATCTTCTCAGCTGCATCCTCTGGGATTGAGATACCGAACTCGTCCTCAATTTCCATAATCAGCTCTACTCTATCCAATGAGTCAGCGCTCAGGTCGTTTGTAAAGTTAGCATCTGATGTAACCATAGCCTCTGATACACCGAACTTCTCAATGATAATAGCTTTTACTCTTGATTCAATTTCTGACATAACTGTAAAATTTAAAGATTTATAAACTATCTTTGCCGCAAATGTAAGATAAAAATTAAGAACTACAAAAAAAATAGAGAAAAAACGCAACCCCACTGCACAAAGATGGTAAAAATGTGCAAAAATCAGGGCTTATTTTACACCTCCAATTATCTCAACCCTAAAGGACGAAGGCTCGCGGCGCAGCCTGTAGTCATTACGCAGTTTTTCAAAATCGGCAGGCGAAGCCTTCAGTACACGCGTATCCTCAAGCGGCGAATATATTGAGAGGAGCGCCTCACGTTCACTCACAGCCCTTACAAGCGGCACATCGGGTGCCGCAAACTGCAGACGGGGAATCTCACCCTCATAATTCACATAACGTGCAAACTCGCGCAACACAATGGCCGTCGCGTTCATTTTACCCTCGGCCGAGTATCCCGCTATGTGAGGAGTTGCAATGTAGACCTTATATAACAGAGGAAGCATTATGTCGGGTTCATTCTCCCACACATCCAAAGCCACGCTTTCAACCTTACCGTTTTCCATAGCCGCCAACAAAGCGCTATTATCAACCACCGCTCCACGGGAAGCATTGATGAGCAGCCTGCACCTGCCCAACGAAGCAAAGAACTCGGGACCAGCAAGATGAAAGCTCTTATACTCACCATCAAAGTTGAGTGTAGGATGGAATGTGATAATATCACACTCTTCGGCCAGCGTCTTGAGCGGAACAAGCCCATCAATGCCGGCATCGGCTTTCGGTGGGTCATTGGCAAGCACCTTCATACCCACGCTTGCCGCCCATGCCGCCACACGCGAACCAATCTCGCCCAATCCCACTACACCAAGCACAAGACCCGCAATGTCACAATCATTGTCGCGCGACCAGGAGTAAATCACAGACTGCACATACTGCAGCACTGCCCCGGCATTGCAACCGGCCGCATTTGTCCAGGAAATACCTTTCTCACGGCAATACCCGACATCAATATGGTCATACCCTATCGTTGCTGTACCGATAAAACGCACCGCCGTACCTGCCAGCAGAGCTTCACCACACTTTGTACGTGTGCGCACAAAAAGAGCCTGAGCATCCTGCAAGTCGCTCTTACCTATGGCAAAACCCGGCAATGCCACCACGTCAACCCCCATGGCAAGCAAAGCATCACGCAGATAGGGAATCTTCTCGTCAATTACAGCTTTCATATCTCTTTCACTCTTCTTTATACATACTGCAAAGATAGCAACTTAAAACGAGTTTTCAGACAAAGTTTTGCAGATATGATTAAAATTGTTAGCTTTGCATATCAATACCTAAACACTCTATTGTACAGTACAAAAGGGTTTAACGAACGAACAGAGAATTATATGAAAAACTTCACAGAGATGAGTTGGCCCATATTCAATGAGGCCATTGCCGACTACCACAAGACAGACAACGTGGACACTCCGATAAACAATCCATACCCGGTAAAGAGCATCGAGTACTACCTTTACCTGAAATGCTGGATAGACACCGTACAGTGGCACTTTGAGGATATAATCCGCAATCCGGACATTGACCCGGCCGAAGCACTCATACTAAAACGCCGCATAGACAAGTCGAACCAGGACCGCACCGACCTGGTCGAGCTCATTGACAGCTACTTCCTCGACCAGTACAAGGAGGTTGAGCCAATGGCCGGCGCAACAATAAACACTGAAAGCCCGGCCTGGGCAGTAGACCGCTATTCTATCCTCTCACTGAAGATATACCACATGCAGGAAGAGGTGAAACGCACAGACGTAGATGACGGGCATCGCGCAAAATGCCAGGCAAAGCTCGACATCCTCAACGAGCAGTACAAGGATATGACAACATCTATCGGGCAGTTGCTCGACGACATTGCCGCAGGGCGCAAGTACATGAAAGTATACCGACAGATGAAGATGTATAACGACCCCGCCCTCAATCCGGTTCTCTATGGCCAGAAAAAGTGAAAGCGCCGCAAAGACCATACTGATAACACGTTTCTCGGCCGTTGGAGATATAGCGATGACCATTCCATTGGTATACTCGTTGTGCGACACCTACCCAGGACACCGCTTCATTTTCGTGAGCCGCGAGCGATTCGGGCAGTTCTTCGTCAACAAACCCCAGAACCTTGATTTCATTGGAATAAACCCGGCAGAATACAAGGGGCTGCATGGTCTCTTCAGGCTATACCGCGAGTTGTCGGCACACAACCCCGACATGTTTGCCGACCTGCACGATGTACTGAGGACAAAAATCCTCAGGACATATTTCCGCATATTCGGTAGAGTGCAGGTCGCAAGCATCGACAAAGGCCGCAAGGAGAAGAGAGAACTGACAAGAACCGGCAACAGCAATAAACGACAATTAAAAAGCACGTTTGAGCGCTACCGCTATGTATTCACACGCCTCGGCCTGCCTTTTACGCCTAATTTCACATCACTTTTCAAAGAGGGGAAAGGAGACATAGCAGAATCCTCAACAATCATTCCGCCCAAAGGCAACGAGCACTGGATAGGCATTGCCCCTTTTGCCCGTCACAAAGGGAAAATATACCCGCTTGACAAGATGGAAGAGGTTGTGTCCACACTGTCAGCAGCGGGAAATACAAAACTTATATTCTTTGGCAACGGCCCCGAGGAAGAGAGGATTGTCAACGTATGGTGCAACAGATACCCCGACACCGTGTCTTTCATTGGAAAAAGCAATTTCAACGGGGAGTTGCGCCTGATAAGCCATCTCGACGTCATGCTATGCATGGACTCTGCCAACATGCACATCGCCTCGCTTGCCGGCACTCCGGCAATCTCCATTTGGGGAGCCACATCACCCCTTGCCGGATTCCTGGGCTGGCAACAGCGCAAAGAGGACTGCATTGAAAAGCCCCTGGAGTGCCGTCCATGCTCAATATTCGGCAACAAGCCCTGCAGATTCGGAGACTACCGCTGCATGGATATTGAACCACACAAAGTAGCAGAAAGGATACTGCACAAATTAAAGACACACTAATACCATACACAAGTGATGCAAGCAACCATAAACAAGGAAAAAGACCCGATGGGAAGAGCAATTTCCGACTATTACCACACGGGGAAAGCCGGCAAGCTAAGAGTACTCTCCTCCATGTTCTACGAGGATGAGATCCCGGTACCCACACTCTTCCGCCGGTTTGACGAGATGCCCATCCAGGAGCAGAGAGCCATTGGTCTCTGCCGTGGCAGGGTTCTTGACGTGGGCGCAGGCAGCGGCTGCCACAGCGTGATAATCAAGGAGCAAGGACTTGAAACCGTAGCCATAGACATATCTGAACTTGCCGTGGAGGTCATGAAAGCCAGGGGAATCGATGCCCGCAACACGAACTTCTTTGACGAGACATTCACCGAAAAGTTCGACACCATACTTTTGGCGATGAACGGAATAGGCATTGTCGGCAAGATAGACAGGCTGCCCGAGTTCTTCCGCAGCATCAAGCGCCTTCTTGCACCGGGCGGACAGGTTCTGCTCGACTCGTCGGACATCAGATATGTATTTATGGACGAGGAAGGCGCGATGGACATTGACCTTGCAGCCGGCTATTATGGCGAAATCGACTATAAGATGCGCTACAAGAACATCACCGGCACAGCGTTTGACTGGCTCTACATAGACTTCGACACGCTTTCCATGTATGCCGAAGAGCACGGTTTCATCTGCGAAAAGTGCATTGACGGCGAGCACTACGACTACCTTGCACGCCTCACTCTAAAATAACAGCACAGCGTTTTATGCAGCAACACCGTTACCACAGGCACACCCCTGTGGTATTTTTTTTTTACACGCCGCCAGAAGCATGGAAAAAAAGTTGCACAAGAACTTATTTTTTGATATTTTTGTTTAAGGAATGTTGCCGGAAATGACATCCCCTGCAACCAAGTTTGCCGCAGTTTGGGCGAACATGCCCATTTTGCAAAAACACAAAAACTTGATGGCCAACACATTACCACACCATCAAGGAGCCAGAAGTATATCCATTCGGCAACCAAACAAATCCAATCGTCACAAGAGCGCACCGTGGAAAACGACAATGACATTCTCTGGTTTGCAATGAGCGCACCCTACCGCAGGGAACTCATAGCCAAAGAATATCTCGACAAGAAAGGCATTGAATGTTTCGTGCCAATGAAAGAGGCGCTTGTGGAGAGGCGCAACGGAACAAAGAGGAGGCAAATGGTTCCGGCAATACACAACCTGGTCTTTGTCCACACATCAAAAGAGAGAATCAAGACACTCAAGCAAGGTGTCAACTTCCTGCAATACCACACCCGGCCGCAAGGCGGAAAGAACATCCCAATCACTGTCCCCGAGAGCCAGATGCAGCAATTCATTGCCGTCTGCAAAGCAAAAAACGAAAACATCATCTACCTGCGCCCCGAGGAGATAGACATCAAGAAAGGCACAAGAGTGCGTGTCCATGGCGGCGCATTTGATGGCACCGAGGGCTATTTTGTAAAAATCCAGGGCAAACGCAGCCGCAGAGTGGTTATGCTCATTGAAGGAATCACAGCCGTAGCGCTTACCGAAATCGGTACCGACTTCATAGAAGTCATCGGTTAAAAACACCTTAAAACCCAACTCAAAATATTTTTGATAAAAAATATTTACAAGCACATACATAAGCGAAAAACATGTGGCATAAAGAAACCGAGTAAAAACAAAAAACAGATAGACTATGAAAAAAATCATTCCAGTGCTGATGTTGCTGTTTTTGACAGCGGCTTGCTCAACTCAAAAAAAGGTTTCCTATTTCCAGGACCTTAACGATGGTGAAAGCGTAAAGATTGCACTCCCACAGGACATCAAGCTGAAAGCCGGCGACCAGTTCACCATCTACGTCAACAGCAAGGACCATGAACTCGTACAGCCATTCAGCCTCACACGTTCGGCGAGCGGCAACGAGACCCGCCTTGCCTACACTGTCGACGAGCGCGGATATATCGATTTCCCCACACTTGGCGAAATTCACGTTGAGGGCAAGACACGCGATGAACTTGCAAAGCACATCAAGAACATAATTATCGAGAAGAAATTGGTGCTTGACCCTGTTGTCATTGTCGGTTTTTATGATCAGCAGGTATCCGTGATTGGCGAAGTGAAATCACCTGGAAAATATGACATCAAGAAGGACCGCTTTACCGTGCTCGATGCCATCAGCCTCGCCGGCGACCTCACCATCCAAGGCAAGCGAGAGAACATCACCGTATTGCGCGAGGAGTATGGCGTGCAGAAGGCATACACCTTGAACCTCAACGATGCGGCACAGTTCCACGCATCACCGGCATTCTATCTGCAGCAGAACGATATTGTCTACGTTGAGCCCAACCCATCCAAAGCCGCAGCATCGTCAACCAACGGCAACACGGTGCGCTCCATCTCATTCTGGTTCTCTGTAACATCATTGGCACTCACTCTGATAACATTCTTCCGCGGCATTAACCTTTAAAATCGCTGACAAATGGCACATAACAAGGCTGACAAAAGGAATAACGACAATGTAATCCCCATAAAGGACCTCCTGTTCCATTGCTTAAGGAACTGGTATTGGTTCGCGCTCTCGCTTGCCATAGCATCCGGTATAGCAGCGTATGTGATAAAATCCACACCGGCACAATACAAACGGTATGCCGAGATTCTCATCAAGGAAAGCGAACAGGGTGGAGGCGCCGGCACAAGCAGTACTTTCAAGGAGCTGGGCAGTTCCCGCACTACAGCCAATGCACAAGACGAAATAACTGTATTCAAATCGGTTGAAATCATGAAAGAGGCCATCCGCCGTCTTGGCCTTGAAACAGAGTTCATGGGAGACGGCCGTTTTTACAAAAGCATCATATACAAAGACCGGCCACTAAAAATAGAAACCTTAGACCTTAACGAAAGCGACATTGCCACCTTTACCGCAACCATAACCGGCGACAGCACTGTGACACTCAAGGAGTTCACATACAACGGCGAGCCAGCTGGCAACGGTATGATTAAAGCAAATATTGGAGACACCATCACAACCCCGATAGGAAATATAGCCATTGACAGTACCGCCTCAATCGGCATATTCAAGAATACCGAACTGTATATAAAGAAGCATAACATAGACATGCTTGCCAACCATCTATGTTCAAACCTCAGGGCCGGCCTTGCCCAGGAGGGCGCCAGCATAATTGGCCTGAGCATCAAGGATGTCTCAACAACAAGAGCCACCCACATACTTACAGCAATCCTTGATATCTACAACGAAAGATGGATTGAGGAGAGCAATTACACAACAATAAAGACAGCCGACTTCATCAGCAAGCGCGCCGAAGAGATCAGGTATGAGCTTGAGGAGATTGACCGCGAAATAGCCAAGTTCCGCGGCGACAACAAACTCTCCCGGAACACAGCAAGAGTACTTGTTCAAGAAGCTGTGAACAGCAAGGAGCAGGAGGCACTGCTCTCGCTCAACAACCAACTGGAACTTGCCAACTTCATAAAGTCATATATGACACAGAGCGGCATCAAGGAAATCATACCTGCAAAAACAGGTGTTGCCGATGCCAATGTCGAAGCACTCATCGGCAGTTATAACCAAAAGGTTTTCGACCGCAACAGACTTGTTGCAAACAGCAGCGAAAACAGCCCTGTCGTAAAGGATTATGACAAAGACATCGCAACAATGTTCGCCGGCATACAATCAGCCATCGACAGTCACATAAAAGAACTGGAAAGGCAGCTTGCCGAAGCCGAAAGGGAGATTGAGAGCAGCCGCACCAGATTCACCTCGACCACACAGAACACCAAGGAACTGCAGACCCTTTTGCGCCAACAGAAGGTAAAGAATGTCCTATACCTGTTCCTGTTGCAGAAGCTCGAGGAAACCGAGCTTTCCAAAGAGCTCACGGCATCCAACAACCGCATACTCCTGTACCCGTCTGGCAGCAACACCCCGGTAGAACCAATGCAAAAGCCAATAATAATGATGGCGCTCACGCTTGGTATCTTGTTGCCACTCATTGTAATCTTCCTGTTCGTAATCACCAACCGCAAAGTCCGCGGCCGCCGCGACCTCGAGGGTATTGATGTTCCGTTCCTGGGTGAGATTCCGTTATACAAGAGTAGCAAAAAAGAGACATCAGACAAGAAGTTCGTTGTAAAACACGGCAAACGCAATGTCATAAACGAGGCGTTCCGCGTAATGCGCACCAATTTCGAGTTCGTGAACGACAAGGAGAGAGCAAGCACCGTTGTACTAACTACATCGTTCAACCCCGGTAGCGGAAAAACCTTCATCACAATGAACCTTGGTGCCTCACTTGCCATAAAAGGAGCAAAGGTGCTTGTCATCGACGGCGACCTTCGCCGCGCGGCGGCATCGGAACACATTCCGGCCACCTCTACAGGTATCAGCGACTACCTCTCGGGTGTAACAGACAACCTCAATGACATCATAGTAACCGACACCGGCTACGACAACCTGCACATAATCCCCGTAGGCGCCCTGCCCCCCAACCCCACCGAGTTGCTTAACAGCAAAAACTTCGCAAACCTCATTGCCGCAGCACGTGAGCTATACAATTACATCCTCATAGACTGCCCGCCCATTGAGATTGTTGCCGACACACAGATTATCGAGGAGTATTGTGACCGCACACTCTTCATAATACGCGCCGGCCTACTCCACCGCGAGATGCTCAGTGAACTACAGGACATCTACGACAACAAGCGCTTCAAAGGCCTGTCAATGATACTCAACGGCACTCACAGCGGTGGCGGCAAATACGGATACGGCTACAGCTATAGCTACAGCTATGGTTACGGATATGGGTACGGCTACCACTACCACTCTAAAAAATGAAAGGTAAAAGCGGAAAACTTATGCAAGCGAATGAAACCAACCTTTCAGTTTTCACCTTTCACATTTCACCTTATTAAAACGTGTGGTTCTTCAGTAAGAAAACAACAATAGCGGCAAGCGGCATCCTCCATGGTGCTACCGACCACCACTCCCACATACTGCCGGGAATGGACGATGGTGTGGAAACCATTGACGAGGCACTGCGCATACTTGCCACATACGAGACACTGGGCATAAAAACCCTGTGGCTCACCCCACACATAATGGAGGACTGCCCCAACAGCACAGAGAAACTGCGCGCCCGCTTTGAGAGGTTGAAAGCCGCCTACAACGGCAGTGTAGAGCTACGCCTCGCCGCCGAATATATGATAGACAACCACCTGCGTAAGCTATTGGACAACACAGCTTGTCATTTCGAACCGCAGGGAGAAATCTCACCTACAAAAGACTGCCCCTCTTTACAAAGAGGGAGGAGCGAAGCAGTGGGAGATAATAAAACCCCAAACTCTCCCTCTTTGCCAAAGAGGGAGTACCCGCTGGGGGAGGGAGATGAAAACAACAAGCTCCGCCCCGCTGCAGAGGGGAGGTGGCACGAGCAGAGCGAGGTGACGGAGGGGAGAAACAATCTCCTCCCCATCGGCACAAGCGGCAAGCATATACTTGTGGAGACATCATACTACAACGCACCCATAAAGATGCGTGAAACACTGCAGCAGATAAAGTCATTGGGCTACCACCCATTGCTTGCCCACCCCGAAAGGTATATGTACCTCGACAATGCCGAGTACACCAGACTCCACAGCGAGGGAGTCCGTTTCCAGCTCAACCTAGCCTCACTTGCCGGCGGCTACGGCCCGGTGGTGAAGAAGAAAGCACTTTGGCTGCTCACAAACGGGCTATACACTGTTGCCGGCACCGACCTGCACAGCGAAGATTCCATAGACTTCATCACCAAATGCAAAATGAGCGAGCAAGAGACTGAACACGTAAAAAGATTGCTACAGAATAGCATTTAGGACACTTAAAGCAACACCATCAAAAACACAAAAATGGGAGACAACAGACAACTGTCCAGGAACATGATATTCAACATCTTGTTGTTTGTCATAAACTTGGGAATATCATTCTTCCTGACACCATACATTGTCAACAACATTGGCCGTGAGGCATACGGTTTCATTCCACTCATAAACAATATGATTGGTTACACCTCCATCATCACCACTGCCGTAGGCTCCATGGCCGGGCGCTTCATTACAATGCGGCTGTATCAAGGAGACCACGAAGGAGCAAGCTATTATTTCAACTCCGTATTTCTTGCCAATCTTGTCCTGTCGGCGCTTTTCACAATACTCTCAATCATTACAATATGCTATCTTCCACTTATCCTTAACATCCCGGATTATCTATTATCAGATGTCAAGTGGCTATTTGCATTCACCGCACTGTCCATGCTACTAGGTTTGAGCACCGGTATTCTGGCTTGTGGCTGTTACATAAAAAACAAGATAGATGTCAGCGTTTCACGTTCCTTGATACAGAACGCTGTACGTGTAGGCCTTATACTGCTACTTTTTGCCTGTCTCAGGCCATCAATCGTCTACCTGAGCTTGTCGGCATTCATTTCGGCACTTTTAGGAGTATATTATAATTTCAAGTTCAAACACGACTATCTTCCCGAAATACCCATTAAACCCAAAAGATATTTCTCTTGGCAGAAACTCAAAGAGGTCACATTCTCTGGGATTTGGAACTCTGTCAACCAATTGAGCAACCTACTGCTGTATCAATTGGATTTGCTTATAACAAACATATTCATAAGCGCAGCAGCCACAGGTGAATATTCGCTTTCAAAGACAATGCCCTCGCTTGTTTTGAGTTTCTTGGCATCTTTATCGGGTTCTTTCTATCCTAAATTCAACATACTTTATGCCGAAGGAAAGAAAACCGAACTCTATGCTCTGGTAAGAAAGTCAATAAAAATAGTGGGACTATTCGTTTCAATAGCAATTGGACTGCTCATAGTATTCAGCGATGCCTTCTATTCACTTTGGGTACCGGGAGAAGATGCAAACAACCTTCATTGGCTGACCATTGTAACCGTAACACCTATGATTTTCGGTGGCAGCATAAACCCGGTATTCGGTCTCTTTGCCACGGCAAACAAACTCCGTGTACCATCCTTGGTACTGTTGGCAGCCGGCCTACTTAACACACTTGTAATATTCATCCTATTGAAGACTACCGACCTTGGAATTTGGGCAATCGCACTTACAAGCGCAGTCCAAGGAGGACTACGCAATGCGTTGTTTACGCCAATATACGGCGCTAAATGTATCGGCCAAAAATGGAACGCCCTGTTCCCGTCGATGTTCAAAGCCATTTGTGGTTTGGGCATAGTTGTTGGGATTGGCTTTGCAACAAAGACTTTCATGCCGACAGACAATTGGGTAAATCTCTTTGTGACAATGGCCTGCGTTGCAGGCATAGCTGCCTTGTTGAACCTGACTGTTATATTCAACAAATCGGAGAGATACTATTTAAAGTCTATCATATTAAGCAAAATAAAAAGAAAAGGATAATGGATAGCATTAAGCGCTTTATTGACTGCTATGTTCCGGTTACCGGTTGTACACTACGCTGTGATTACTGCTACATAACAATGCATCGCCTGTTCGAAGCCAAGCTACCGAAGTTCAACTACACCCCGGAGCATGTCAGGAAGGCCTTGTCCAAAGAACGATTGGGTGGTACTTGCCTTATAAACCTGTGTGGTGGAGGTGAAACTTTGTTGCCACCTGAAACAATAGGCTACATCAAAGCACTGCTTGAGGAGGGACACTATGTTATGGTAGTTACCAATGCTACGGTATCAAAGCGTTTTGATGAAATTGCAGAATTTCCTGCAGAACTGACCAAACGCCTCTTCTTCAAGTTCTCATACCACTATTTGGAACTGAAAAGAAAAGGACTGCTTGAACGGTTCTTCGCAAATATCATAAAGGTGAGGGATGCCGGTTGCTCCTTTACCTTAGAAGCGACACCCTCGGACGAATGGATACCATACATTGAGGAGATGAAACAGGCTGCAATTGAAAATGTCGGTGCTGTCTGTCACATAACGATAGCCCGCGACGAACGCGACCCAGAAAAATTACCAATTCTCACATCCCTACCAAGAGAGGAATATGAAAAGACCTGGGCAAATTTCAAATCAACGCTTTTTGAATATAAACTATCTATTTTTGAAAAGAAGCGCAAGGAGTTCTGCTATGCAGGAGACTGGTCTTTCTACCTGAACCTTGCCACTGGAATGATGACACAATGTTACTGTTCATACCGTTCAGAGAATATTTTTGAAAACATAGAAGAGCCTATCAAATTCAAGGCCATTGGTAACAATTGCAACCAACACCACTGCTATAATGGACACGCATTTTTAGCATTGGGCAACATACCACAACTTGAAGCGCCAACGTATGCAGAATTGAGGAATCGCACATGCACCGACGGCAGCGAATGGCTCAAGCCTGAAATGAAGCATTTTATGAGTACCAAACTGTGGCAAAGCAATAAAGAGTACTCGGTATTGAAAAAAGCAAGCACAAACTGCTACATCAAGGGTAAAATTGTTAAAAGTAAATTAAAATACACACTAAAGAGAGTGTTCAAATGACAAGCCAAGAAAAAATCGCTCAACTCAAAGAGTGCATACATAGCAACATTGCATCTTTAATCGATAATAACTATGTACTGCTTGATGTTCCATACTACACAAACATCGGCGACACACTCATTTGGGAGGGAACAAAGCATTTCTTGAAGAATATACCGCACAAATGCTTATATACCGCATCTGTTGAGACATACAAATACCGTCCACTGTCTCCAAACACCATCATACTTATGCAAGGCGGCGGCAATTTCGGCGACCTTTGGCGCAGACACCAGGAACTACGCCTTGAGGTTGTAAAGGCATACCCAAACAACAAGATTATCATCTTGCCTCAAACTGTATTCTACAAGGACAGGAATGTTTTTGAGGAGGATACAAAGATTTTCAACGCTCATAAGAACCTGCATATATGTGCAAGAGACACCGGCAGCCTTGAATTTTTGCAAAAGGCACTCACCTGCAACCTTTTGCTTGTACCCGATATGGCATTCTGCATTACAGACAAGCTACTAAAAAAATTCAGCAGAAAAGAGAGCGACAGAGCACTATTCCTTAAAAGGAACGATCCCGAATTTAGCGAATATGATTTCAATTCTTACATAACAGAGGATGAGGCAACGCTTGACACTTGCGACTGGCCGACAATGGAACAACAGTTCAAAGCAAAGACCTACCTGGACAAGTTACTATGGCACAAAAAACGCCTTGGAAGAATTCCCGACATATATGCCAATTGGATTTTTCGTCCACACCAAGTAAAGAAAGGCATTGAATTTGTAAGCCAATATAAAAAGGTTTACACAACCCGACTGCATGTTGCAATACTATCATTGCTATTGGGCAAAGAGGTCATATTCTTTGACAACTCATACGGCAAGAACAGCTCATTCTATAAAACCTGGCTGACAGAAGCAGACAACATAACATTAATAAGATGAAAATCACAATCGTTATACCGGTCTACAATGTAGAACCTTATATTGAAGATAGCCTGAAATCAGTGGCGGCACAGACCTACAAAGGCGATATTGAATGTATTGTCATTGACGATTGCACGCCTGATGGGAGTTGTGCTATTATAGAACGCTTTATCAAAGAGTACAATGGCAACATCAACTTTAAGTTACTGCACCATAGTGTAAACCGTGGACTTTCGGCAGCACGCAACACCGGTATAGATGCAGCAACAGGAGAGTATATCTATTTCCTTGACAGCGATGACGAGATAACACCCGACTGCATAGAACTATTGGCCGAACCACTAAAAGAGCATAAATATGATTTTGTCATTGGCAACTATGACACCATTGGTTCAGATATAAAATTCCCCCCACTGCTTTTGAAGCACGGCGCATTGCCGGACAATGACAACATACGCAACACATTCTTCACCGAGCAATGGTATATGATGGCATGGAACAAACTATGCAAGTTGGAGTTCCTGCGCAAAGAAAAGCTATACTTCAAAGAGGGACTTTTAAACGAGGACAATCTATGGAGTTTCCAATTGGCGTGCACAGCACAATCAATGTATGTAATTAAAGAAGATACATACAGATACAAAGTACGCGAATCGTCAATCATGGGTAAATTGCAACTGAGAAAGAAAATCTTGGCATTTGCGACAATTACCCAAGAAGCATCCATGTGGAGCCGGCGGAAAAAACTGACAAGAGACGAAGCCATACTACGGCAACTATTGTTTTACAGAAATATTGCTTTAGGAAATATTTTCACCTTTCCTACATACAAGGAAAGGAGAGAGGTGTATATGGAATGCCACCGACAATTGAAAATCAAGAATCCCAAGTTATTCAGCAAGAGACTGTCTGACAAAAGAGGCATTCTTAAAAAAGAGTTATACAATTACATCCCCGGTATATTTGGTTTTTGGTATCTTTGTCTGTATCGCAAATTATTTAAAGGATGTTTATAATGAAACAAACATTATTGCTCCTCATTGCCACGCTTGCTGTTGGATGTACTCAAAATATCAACAATAAACACATCGTCCACTTGCAACGCATTGAAAACAGCATAGAGCAAAGACTTTGCCATTTCTCATTGGACGACGTAGCAGAAATAACAAAAGATTTATCCACATACAATGGCAACACTATATTCCAGAATCCCACCTTGGCAAAACTTAAAGAGTGGCACAATAAATATGGAATTACTATAAGCCTTTATGTGCAAGGAGATTTTAACATAAACAGCAAGCACGCACAAGAACTGGTAGACAATAGCAATTGGTTAAAATGGGGCTACCATGGCAATAGTGACAAGCACAAAAAAAACGACATCGAAAAATTCTACAAACAGGTATCAGATTCTATTGGAACAGACATCATATTAGACAAGATACCACGTTTACACAACTTTGCTGGCAACAAAACGACATGCAATAACCTGAAAAAGAAAGGATGCACAGGCTTTCTCACATGTGATGACTGGAGCTGGAACAGCAAAAAAAGAAAAAATTACTATTTGAACAAACAGAATTCCTCATTATTGGATAAAGAGAACGTCCTGGCCGACACTATTAGCGGACTATATTTTATAAAAACCGATTTCCGTCTGGAACATATTGCCCAAAGATGGGAAAATGTCAACACAATGTTTGAATACTACAATAACAACAAAGAGCAGGCACGTGAACTTATAATATTCAGCCATGAGTGGTGCTTCAATGAATACATAGAGCAAGCAGATTCAATCTTCAATTGGGCAAAAAGCAATGGATACATATTCGGTTATCCTATGAATTGTTTTAACAATCGATATTGGTTATGAATTTGAATTCAATTATAAGAAACATAAAATGGAGATACGCAAAACTCTTCTATAATGAAGAAGAGAAGCTGTGGCAAAAACTCCTGTTTATAAACGAAGATTTCAAAAACGGGAAAATTATCCCATTGAATGAATACACAAAACACAAACAAACGCGCAGACAGGAACAAAAGCGGGTCGTATGTATTTATGACAACAAGCTCAACAGTGGTGGCCTTGCAGACAGAATCAAGGGCATAATGTCAATGTATCAATTATGCAAGGAACTGGACATTGATTTCAAGATACTGTTCACATCACCGTTCAAGCTCACTTCCTTTCTAATTCCGAACAAGGTCAACTGGTGCATAGAAAGCAATGAGCTCAACTACAACACCCAGACGACTGATATTTGTTATATCTATTCCATTGCCGGCACAATAAAAGAAGCCGACAATCAAAGAACCTGGTTTAACAGATGGTTGAAAAGCAATAAGCGTGAATTTCACGTAAGAACCAATGCGCGTATATTTGACAACAAGCTTTTTGCCGACAACTTCAACGAACTGTTCACCATTGCACCTAGGCTGCAGAAAAGCATTGACACAATAAAAGAAGAGTTAGAAGACAACTACATCAGTACATCATTCCGTTTTTTGAATCTTTTGGGCGACTTCAATGAAACAACAGGTGCAAAAGCAGAATTATCACTTGAAGAGAAAAAAGAGTTGATAGAAAAGAACCTGACTCAACTGCAGAAACTACACAGCAACTACCCTGGCAAACGAATTCTTGTAAATTCGGACAGCAAAACATTTCTACAGGAGGCTGCAAAACTCCATTTCACCTACACCATCCCCGGCAACATCACACATATTGACGACAAAAATATATCCTGTGAATACGAGACCTACGAAAAGACATTTCTTGATTTCTTTATGATAGCAAACGCCGAGAAAATTTTCCTATTAAAAAGCGGTGGAATGTACAAAAGCGGCTATCCGGGTATAGCATCGCTGATAAACAACAGACCATTTGAAATAATAGAATTCTAAAGCCAAAACAATGGAACAGGGTCTTATTGGAGTTGTTGTACCCGTCTACAAAGTAGAAAAATACATCGCAGAGTGCATAGAAAGCATTCTTGCGCAAACGTATACCAATTTTCGTCTGATACTCATCAACGACGGTTCCCCCGATAATGCCGGCAGGATATGCGATGAATACGCAAAAAAAGACCCACGTATTACCGTTATACACCAAGAGAATGCCGGCGTAACCCGTGCACGTGCACGTGGTGTAGAAGAGGCAAATGATTGTGAATGGATAACATTCGTAGACAGTGATGATACACTAACAAATGATGCAATTGAACAACTACATTTGCAGGTAGACGAAGAAACAGACATTATAGTATGCAACAACTACTTCACCGATAGCCACAACAACACATTTTACGATATACCATCGCATCAAAAGACAATCGATACAGTTCATTTCATAAAGAACAACATCTGGCTGAAAGGTGGAGCGCCTTGGGGTAAATTATTCAGGAAGAAGCTTTTCAACAAAAAGACCTTCGAGATTCCACGGCATATAACATGCGGAGAAGATGCGATAATGAACATCAGGCTAGCCTTTAATAGCGACAAAGCTATAAAAATAATCAACAAACCGCTGTACAACTATCGTATACACGCACAAAGCGTATACAGCAATTTCAAGCACACGGCCGAGTATGAAGATATGTTCTGGAAAGAAATGCAAGCGGCTATACCACAGGAATGGTTCCACGAATTCGCCAATGAGCATATCGGTATCAGAGTATATCTTTGGCGAGAGCATGGTGGCAACAGTTTTCGTAAACCCCAATGGGCAGACACACACTTCCAGAAACAACTGATACATGACATAAAGACATACAATTTCAAAATGCCTTTTTTTGAAAAGATGCTGCTGTACTATACACACCAACCAACAAGAGCCTTTATGTTCCTGACACGAAAAGTTTGTAGTTTATACAAGCGAATAATGCACAAATAAGCGTTGCTGATAAAAAATAATATCAAAATGAAAATTACAATCGTCATACCGGTCTACAATGTAGAGCCATATATCGAGGATTGCCTGAAATCTGTGGCTGCACAGACCTACAAAGGCGATATAGAATGTATCATTGTGAATGACTGCACCCCCGATAACAGTTGCGTTATTATAGAACGCTTTATCAAAGAGTACAATGGTAACATCGACTTTAAGCTGTTGCACCATAGTGTAAACCGTGGCCTGTCAGCTGCACGCAACACCGGCATTGATGCTGCCACGGGAGAGTATATTTATTTCCTTGATAGTGATGACGAGATAACACCCGACTGTATAGAACTATTGGCCGAACCGCTAAAGGAGCAGAAATATGATTTTGTCATTGGGAATTATGAGACAAAAGGGACAACAAAGGAGTTTCCACAACTTTTATTGAATGAGGGTAAAGTCACTACAAATAAGGAGATACGGTATCAGTATTTTGCAAAGCAATGGTACATGATGGCTGTCAATAAAATGTGTAACATTGGATTTATAAACAAGAACGGGCTTCATTTTAAAGAAGGAATTATAAATGAAGATGAATTATGGAGTTTTCAACTAGCTTGTACAGCTAATACAATGTATGTGATTAAAAAAAGTACATACACATATAAGGTTCGGGAATCGTCAATCACAGGAAAGCAAGATAACCTTAAAAGAGCAGATTCAGTATCTACAATTACAAAAGAAATCTACTCATGGGCAAAGACCACCGGGATTATCTATAATAAAGGAGTGTTGAACAAAGTACTATCATACCGTGAAGAGATATTTACAATTATATTTTCACAAGCAACATATAAAGAGAGAACAAGCCTCTATTTAAAATGCTATAAAAGGATACGAATATCACCATGGGGGGCATACAACAACAAAGTCATAAGAAGTTCTTCATTGCTCAAAGAAATTTTTAATTATATGCCCGGCATCTTAGGATATTGGTATCTGCGACTATATAACTTTATTCTAAAAAGATAAATAGTATGACCAAAGGACTAATTGGCGTAGTTGTACCAGTATATAAGGTAGAGAAATACATAGCAGAATGCATTGAGAGCATTCTTGCACAGACATATACAAACTTCCGTCTTATACTTGTGGATGACGGCAGTCCCGACAATGCCGGCAAAATATGCGATGAATACGCAAAAAAAGATACGCGCATAACCGTCATACACCAAGAGAATGCGGGTGTAACCCGTGCACGTGCACGTGGTGTACAAGAGGCTAATGATTGTGAATGGATAACATTTGTCGATGGTGATGACACTATTTTGCAAAATGCAGTTGAGTTGTTGTTTAACTATCGACATCAAGATAGTGATATCGTAATATCACCGGATGATGAATATGTACCTCAAAACAAAGATGTGATATCAGCTATTGAATTTCGTCAAATCCTTATTAAAGACAAGAGTTTGTGCAATGGTCCTTGCGGTAAACTCTATAACAGGAAGCTTTTCAACGAAAATACATTTGATATTCCACGAGAAATTGTTCTTGGCGAGGATTTGCTGATGAATATCAAAATTGCTTTTATAAATAATAAAAGGATATCTATTATACCTGAAGTTATATACAATTACAGGCAAAGGGAAGGAAGTGCGACTCATACATACAAAAGGAATGTCAAGTATGAGGAGCTCTTTTATAAATACCTAAAAAAATCCATACCTGAAAACGAGTGGGACTATTATGTAATAGAAAACATTGATATCAGACTTAGAAGGTTTCGTATTTTTTGCGGATATAAGTATTTTGTCAATGATATTTTTTCTTCACAATTCTATGCTGACCTAAAAAAAGATATAGAACATACAGCATATCCCATTAAAGGTATTAACAAAAAACTCTTTTTATACCAAAATCCCCTCGTCCGTTTTTTTTGCATAAACATACTCAAATGCAAAAACATCATTCAAAAAGTATCAAACAGATAATATGCAACAATATAATATCTTATGCGCAACTGACGACAACTATGTGCCATATTGCGGTATAATGTTGACATCTTTGTTCGAGAATAACAAGGGACTCAACTTTTGTATTTACATACTTGTAGAGCAGTTAAGCAATAAAAGCAAAAGTGAGTTTGCGACATTGGCAAAAAAATATAGCCAAAAGATTGAGATAATAACAGTTGACAGCAAAAGACTCAAGGATTGTCCAATACGGACTGGAGACCATGTCAGTATTGTCACATATTATAGATTGTTAGCTCCAATACTATTACCTTCTGATGTGGACAAAATTCTCTATCTTGATTGTGATATGATTATCAATGGTAATATATCAGCACTGTACAATGAAGATATAAAAGAACACCCGATTGCAATGAGCAAAGACGAAGCATTTTTCATTGAAGAGAAATACGAACGACTGGACTATTGCAAATCCTACGCATACAAAAATGCTGGGGTCGCATTGATAAATCTAAAATACTGGAGAGAAAACAAGATTGCAGACAAATGCCTTGAATACATATCAAAATACCCAGAGAGAGTAAAATTTCACGACCAGGACACCCTGAATGCAGTTCTGCACAAAGAGATGAAGTTGTTGCCAATAAAATACAATCTCCAGACAGGGTTTCTTTTTACAGATTATACAAGATACTATGAAAATGAAATGCCGGAAATACTCGAAGCTACAAAATCACCTGTAATAATCCACTTTACAGGAGTGAGTAAACCCTGGTTCATAGGTTCAAGGCATCCATACCGTAAAAGATTCATGCACTACAAAAACATATCTTTGTGGAAAGCGCATCCTTTAAAGAAAAACAGATATAGTTTATATGAGCGCATAATCAAGCTCAGGAACGAGATTATCTGGGCTTTAGGCATTATGAAAAGACCTAAATCGTACATAATTGAAGAGCAAGCGTAAAATGCATAAAATTGGCATAATAGTACCTGTCTACAATGTAGAAAAGTATATTGCAGAGTGCATTGAAAGCATTCTTGCACAAACATATACAAATTTCCGTCTTATACTTGTTAATGATGGCAGCCCCGACAATGCTGGCAAAATATGCGATGAATACGCCCGAAAGAATCCTCGCATAACTGTCATACACCAGGAGAACGCCGGTGTGTCGCGTGCTCGCGCTCGCGGTGTAGAGGAAACAGATGATTGCGAGTTTGTTACCTTTGTTGATGGAGATGACACGATTCCTGATGATGCTTTGGATACACTGCTTAAAATTATGACACCCTACACAAACATCACACAGGGACAAATGATGAGATTTCAAACAGAAACAGGGATATTAAAAGCATACAAGGATAACAACCGGAGCAAGTGTATTGACTATGAAAGATACAGAAGAAATATGCTGCTTGGAAAGGATGCCGGGCCTGTCGCCAAATTGATAAGAAGAAGTATCCTGAAACCTTATATCTATGACATCCCAAGGGAAATCAATATGGGAGAAGATGTCATTGCCAGCACAAGGATTGCATTTGAAAACGACAAGAATGTTGTCTATACCGGAAAAATTGTCTACAACTATAGACAACACAGTGAAAGCTGTATGCACGCATTCAAAAGAAGCAGTGAGTACGAGGATTTGTTCATGAACTTTCTGTGGATGTCTGTTCCGCCAGAATATAAAGAGAAATACAAGAAGTATATTATAAGGCATAAGATTATGACATTTGATTACCATTTTGGATATTCGGCAGAGATTCCGGAATGGATTGGGACAGACTTTCACAAAACACTTTTGAAAGATATCAAGATGCAAAAGTTCAGAGCTATGCCTATTGAAAGGATGCTGTTGACCGTAACAGACAAGAATATGCGAAAATTTCTGATACTTGTAAAAAGAATCAAAAACAAATTGTTTAAACAATCTTATTTTTAATGCATCTCTTTGTTCTTGTATTTCTGTCTATCATCATTGTTTGGCTTGGATGGGTTTGGATAAGACTAAGACCATACAACCAGGGAGCACTTGGGATAAAGACGTTTGATGGCAGTGATAGCCCTTACCATCCAAGTGTCCTTTACTTTGGGAGTGGATGGAACGGATACAGATATTGGATGGCAGAAACGCCTTTCTCACCCCATAGCAAGCCATACGAGGACCGTAACGAATGCCCCTCGATACATGTCTCGAATGATGGAATAAACTGGAGCGAAATAGTCAATAATCCAATAGATGACCTGACTGAAAAAGAGATTGAAGAGCTAGACTACTTCTCGGACCCTCACCTTGTATTCGTTGATGGGCATATTGAATGCTGGTACCGTTTTACTCACCGACACGGAGCAAGAGAGAGATTTGACAATCTTCAATTAGTAAGAAAAACAAGCACAGATGGAATCAATTGGGGTAAAAGAGAAGTAATGGTCAACCTTGCCACAAACGAAGGCGACCCACTTGGGAATATGGTTGTCAGCCCAGCCATACTATTCCGGAACGGGAAATACAGGATGTGGTATGTCAATAGCGAATCGCGCACATACAGAGAACTGTCTTATTCGGAATCAACCGACGGCAGACAATGGAGCACGCAAAAGAAATGCATCTTAAAAGGTTTGGAGAATATGCCATGGCATATCGATGTCAACTACATAGATGGGAAATATTATCTGTTGAGCTATGACTTTACCGACATCACACTTTGGGAGAGTAATGATGGAGTGACGTTCAGTCATATCAGGAAACTTCTTGAGCCTTCAGTCACCGGTTCATTCTATTCATACCGTTTATACAGAGCCTGCATCATTAAAGACTGCAAATATAAAATCTATTTCAGCGCACACGATTCTTTAAAGACATACATTGGATTAATAGAAGGAGAGAACATCAATAATCTAAAAATAAGAGGCATAGGCCAACACGTCTCATTGTATGGCTTAATGAAGTTTATTTACATCACCAAATGGCGGACAATCAAATTTCTTACCAAGAGAATTTTTAAAACTATAACCATCCACAATGCCTAAGATATCAGTCATAATGCCTGCATATAATGTAGGGAAATACATCGGTACAGCCATTGATTCCATTGTCAATCAGACATTCAAGGATTGGGAACTCATAATTGCAGACGACCATTCAACGGATAACACAGTTGATATTATTGAAAACTTTTGCAATAAGTACCATAATATACGGCTTATAAAGAGGGCTAACAATTCGGGAGGCGCAAGACTACCACGCAAGGAGGCTGCATACGCAGCCAACGGAGAGTTTATCATGACTTACGATGCCGATGACTTTCTTGACAATGACTACATTGAAAAAATGTATAACCGTCAAATTGAAACAGGAGCAGACATTGTGCTCAGCACACTGCAGCTATGCGACCATAAAGGAGAACCGAACGGTTTCTGCATTCCTGAAACATCTTTTTCTTTAGAGCGTATCATTCGCGGGAAAGAAGCGACCAAGCACCTGCTTGGAGAAGTAGGTATTTCTGTCAGCGGCCTGTTAATCAAGAGGGGGATATATATTGAGAACATCTCATCCGGCAAAGACGAAGAAAACAATTATTCGTATGTTGACGAAATTGACCAACGACGTCTTCTTTTCAATTGTGATAAAGTAGCATTTGCCAATACAAAATATTATTACAGGCAACACCCCGAGAGTCTGATGCACAAAAAAGACATCAAACGTTACAATTTTCTTCAGACATCAAAAAGCATTTACGGGTTTGCAAAAGAGCACTACACTGAGAAAGGACTCTTTATTAAGCTGCAAAAGGACTTCATACAGTCCCTGACATTTTGCCAGCGAGACTATTTCTATTACAAACACTATAGAACAGACTTTGCAAAAGAAGCATCAAAGATACTGAAAGATTCATTCTACTACACAAAACAGGAAAAGATGTGTCCACAAGGTTTTAAGCAGAAAGTCTGTATGTTTTCATATTGTACGTTCAAAGCCATTTCCTGTATATACGCATTTTTTCTGAAAACAAGAAACTTTTAAAAAGACAAATATGAAAGCACAACGACAAATTAGCCTTGAAATTCTGCGTATACTTTGTATGCTGTTTATTGTAACCGGACACATTGGAGGCCGCAGTGGAATTGAGTCATTCAGTTCATTTGCAACTATAGCACCGCATGCGGTAAACTGCTTCGTGCTCATCAGTGGATATTTTCTTATAAACGCTAAGTTTAAATCGGAACGTCTGCTACGTACTTTTATTGAAACAGTTTTCTATTCATTAACCATTACAGTTGTTCTGTATTTCTTTGGAAAGGCGAGCTTATATGACATCGCAAAATCTACAATGCCTATAGCACCAACTAAATTCAGTTATTGGTTCGTGAACAAATATCTTGCAGTAATCCTGCTTTCGCCGTTTATTAGTAAGGTTTGCATTTCTATAAGCAAAAGGCAGTACCAAATATTGCTTGTTTCATTATTACTTATTGGATCATCACTTTTGGCTATATTCCCATTTGGCGAATTGTTTGGCAATGGTTTCTCACTTTTGTGGATGGGTACAGTATTTATAACCGGTGGATATCTGAGACTACACAATCCGGAATTCAAATACTGGGGAGTTGCTGCCATTCTGCTTTTAGCACTATACAACGTATGTCATTTATACCTCAACAATATAGTTCTACTGGGATATAATTCACTCATAACCTATGCTTTGGGTATTACCACATTTATGTGGTTCAAAAACCTACCGGTGTCAAACAATGGAACAGTTGCAAAAGTTACAATGTTTATTGCCCCACACGTATTTGCAGCCTATCTGATACACGAGCAAGGGTTAATAAGAACATATATAATTGATGTCTTGCACAAATTCAACGGCTATATGCCAACAACACTCTACCTATATCTTTTTGGCATAGTTGTAATTGTGCTTTCTGCAATCGCCGACAAAGGCAGAGTTCTGTTATTCAAACATACCGGAATCGATAAATTGACCAACAGAATCGCATCCAAGCTAAATAAGCTATACGAAGAATGAAACTCGCATCGTTTGACATATTCGACACAACGCTCATCCGTAAATGCGGAAAGCCGGGTAATATCTTTTATCTTATTGCCCATCATCTGTACCCAGGCGACAAGGCCAAGCGAGACGATTTTCTTCTTTGGCGCAAGGGAGCAGAGAGCGAGGCCAGGAAACGAGTACACGGCAAAGATGTAACTATTGAGGACATCTACAGCAGTGATGAGTTGGAAGGTTTCGATGAATACAGCAAAGACGAACTGATAAGTGCAGAAATAGCCGTCGAGGCAGAACAACTGATAGCTAACCCTGCAATAAGGAATGTCATAAAAGAGAAACGCAAACAAGGCTACACCATCTGCTTTATCTCAGACATGTACTTGCCGAGCGATACGCTGAAAAAAGTACTTGAACGAGAGGATTGTATCAACAGCGACGAAATGGTGTATGTTTCGTGCGAATATAATGCACGGAAATCCAACGGCGAGCTCTACAAGAAATTGAAAGTGGAGCTAAAACCCGCGGAGTGGGAACATTTTGGCGACCACCCTGTGAGCGATGTCAAGATGGCAAAGCGCTGTGGTGTAAAAGCCACAAAAGTAAACACAGATTTTACAGCTGCTGAAGAAAGCACAATTCTGCCACGCGACAACAAGCATCATTACGAAAGTTCCGTACTTGCGGGATTGAGCCGCGCGGCAAGAATACATCACGGGAACGATGCATACACAACAATCGCGGCCGATTTCGTTGCACCTGCATATATCCCGTATGTACATTTTGTCACTGAAATAGCAAAGGAGAGAGGAATAAAGACACTTTATTTCCTTTCACGCGACAGCTATATACTGCAAAAAATTGCCGAGTTGTTGCCACACGAGGGTATTGAACTGCGCTATATATTTGTTTCGCGCAAGGCACTGCTGTTGCCATACTTGTACAATGCCACAGCTGAGAAATTCCTTGCAATACAGGATAAGAGAACAATCAGAGGCAAGACTGTCAAGGATTTGGCAACGTCATTAGGAACATCCATAGAAGAGTTGAAAGAGAAGTTCTGTATTGAGTTCAACTTTAGCAGAATTGCCACTAAAGAGCAAGAGAGAACATTCATTGATGCCATTTTCGGCAGCGAAAGCAAGTACTTACCCACACTCAATGAACGCGCCAAAAAAGAACGTGCGCTATTGAATGGCTATTTTGTACAGGAGAAGGTCTTTGGCAATGACAAGACTGCAATGGTGGACGTAGGGTGGCTGGGAACAACCAGGCTGATGATAAACAACATATTGAAAGAAGAGCGCTGTCCCGAGACGACATTCTTCTACTATGGTGTGCGTGGTGATGTCATGCATAGCAGGTACGGAAGTTACATTACATTTCATAGCCCAGACACTTCCGACACAGAACTTACGTTCGTAATAGAAGACTACTTCTCGGCATCACCATACAAAAGCACAAACGGATATTCAAAAGAGAATGATAAATACAATCCAATCTTGAATGGTGATACAGATTTCAACAAGATTGTGTCAGCGAACTGCGACATCGCGACTTGGATTACAAAGGAACTCTCTATTCTACCACAAGATACTCTGGAACATTTACAACAATGGGAAAAAAGTGCTTTAAACGCAATAAAAAAGTCAATTCACAGAATCGACCAAGAACCATTTGTTGAGAGTGGAATTAGCCGTCGACTCAAAATATGCGAATTTGTAAAGATTGTTTTTTGCGGAGGACATAAGACATTATATGACAAAGGAAGTATTGCATTGAGCGTACCGGGGAGAATCTTCCCTAGTGTAGATAAAATAGCACATTTCACCGGGCACATCCGCCGCAGACTCTACTTGAAATTCAGGAAATAAGATGAAAATCGCCGTCATAATACTCAACTACAACAACAGTGCCGATTGCAGCAAGTGCATAGGTTTCCTGAAACAGCAACAAGGCATCGAACAGGAGATTATTGTTGTAGACAACTGTTCGCGCGAAGATGACCGCAATGCGGTTGAGGCATTGTGCAAGGAGCAAAATTGCACTTTCATTGCCAACTGCGAGAACAAAGGCTACAATGCCGGCAATAACGTAGGCTTGCGCTATGCAGCGGAGAAAAGATACGAATATGCGCTTATTGCCAACCCCGACATGGAATTTCCACAAAAGGACTATCTTGCCGCCCTGCTTACAAAAATGCAGGAGGATGAAGATATTGTGGTCTGTGGCAGCGACATTGTTGGTACTGACGGCATTCACCAAAGCCCAATGCATAAGGATGGCAATTGGCGAAGTTCGTTCGGATGGATAAAGGATATTTTAGGCAAGAAGAAAAAGAGTGATGCATACGATTTCATCGACAACTACAAAGAAAGCCACTATTGTCACAAGGTGAGCGGTTGTTGTTTTATTATAAAGATGTCATACCTTAAAGAGATAAATTTCTTCGATGAAAAGGTGTTTTTGTATTGCGAAGAGGCAATCCTTTCACGCCAGGTTGAAATGAGTGGTAAACGTATGTACTACCTTGCTACCGCACAGGCCGTTCACCATCACGTAAAAAGTGAAAAGGGGAACCCAGCCAAGCGGTTCAGGATATGGGGCAAATCGCGCTGCTACTTCATTGACCGTTATAGCAATGACCATTTGATTGGCAAACAGATTGCCAAATTGTCGATGAAAATGTATGTCATGACATTTATTCTTTACAACAAACTAAAAAAATGAGTAGTGAAATAAAAAAACGACTTGATTATATCGATGCTACAAAAGGCGTTGCAATCCTTTGCATAACATTCCTGCATTTTGAGAAAGGGGTAATTCCTGGTTGGCTCAACACTTGGATTGGAATGTTCATGATTTCGGCCTTCTATGTAACGTCCGGATGGGTTACAGGTATCAACAACAAACCTATTACAGCAAATGAACTATTCAAAAAAAGGATAAGACAGTTAGGATTTCCGTACCTGTGGTTCAGTCTACTGATTATTTCTTTTGACATTCTATGGGTGGCGTTGCATCTAATGGACAACAACATACTGTTACGTGACATATACAAGACCATTGTCCTGCGCGGAATTGGTACATTGTGGTTCTTGCCGGTATTGTTTATTGGTGAATACATATTCACACTAATCAACAACAGCAAAAGAAAATGGTTGTGGGCAACCATAGCCATGATTATAACATTATCTGTAAATTACGCATACTATAGCATCTGGTTACCAAAGAACGACATATGCGAACTACACAAAATCCTTGATGCACCAATGCAACCTATTGTTCGTGGATTATATGCATGGCCAATAATTGCAATAGGTTTTCTATTGGGCAAGAGATGGGGAAAGAGCATTTTGGAAGTAAAAAAGACAAAATTGCTTTCAATCTCTGTTTTGCTGTTTGCAATCAGTTTCATTCTTATTATAAAGCCACCTTTCAACATCTATTACATCAATGGACTTTTAAGCAACACTTTGCCTGCAATTGCTTTTATGTGCCTGTTCGCTGTATTCAGGAATAGCGTTATTGAGAATTTCTTCACCTATTGGGGAGTAAACTCGCTAATAATGATGTGCACACATTTCAGCATTACAATGGAAGTGCTGATGGCATTTGACAGGCATGTACTTCATCACACCATATTTGAAGGACCAAGAACAATAATATATTTTGTCATTTGCGTGTTGCTGACATATCCATTAGCTTGGCTTTTCAACAACAAACTAAAATTCATGCTCGGGAAGAAATAACAAATTATACTATGCTTGACATATTCAAAGGACAAAGAGGTCTTACCCTTTTTGCAACAATACTCATAATATTCTATGGCATATACTATATGCCTATAGACTCTTTTGGTATGAATGCCCCAATCAAAATGACATTGATGGTGTCTTCAATCATTGTATTGCTGTTTTACACATTCAAGACTTCAAAAGCACTTATATGTGGCACCATATATCTCATATTCCAATATTGCGTGGCAAGTTTTCACCCGGAAACTTTCCGTTGGAGTACATACATATATTCCATACTATTAGTATTGACATATATCAGCTTTTACAATCTCGTCTACATTGAGAGAGTATTCACCATTGACCATTTCATAAGAATATGCAAATGGTTTATGATGGCATATTTTGTTGTGTGTATAATACAGCAAATACTCACAATTGCCGGTATTGGGTATTTCCCGCTATTAAACATGATGCAGAATCTTGATAGAGGTTTGGGGTGCCAATCCCTCTCAATGGAACCAAGTACATTTGGACGTTTTATGTTGGTATTCTACTATGCATACGTAAAATGCCAAGAATATAAACGTGATGAAGGAGCTTTCACATTAAGCGAACTGTTCAGCGGAGAGCACAAATGGATCACAATCCGTTTCCTGTGGATGATGCTCACTATGGGTAGCGGAACTGCGTTTGTATGCCTTATCCTTTTTGCACTATACTTCGTGAGAAAAGACAACTGGTACTATATAATTCCTATTCTAATTGTCTGTTACATACTGATTCAGAATTCCGGTATTGAATCACTTGACAGGGCAACAAACACAATTGAAGCAACAGCAACATTGGACAGTAAGACTGTGCGAGAAACCGACGGTTCAGCTGCTGCACGTATTGTGCCAATGCTCAACTCAATCAATGCAGATTTCAGCAAAAAGGAGACCTGGTTAGGATATGGAATAGATAGCGGAATCCATAACAAAGACAGCCGTACACTATTTAACGATTACGGTTTCATATTCTACATTGTTACATTGATATTTACATTCACATGTGGATATAACTTTTGGTCACTTGGCTGTATTTTTATGTTTGCAGGAGTGGGTGGAGGTTGTGGCAGCAACATACAATATGGATGGGCCTTGATGATGGTTATGACTTGCGTGCGTTACTTCTATGAAAACCGATATAACCCGGAGATATACGAAGATGACGAGGAGGAAGAAGAAATATCAGACACAGGAACGGCTGAAAAGCAGAATTCACTTGCTGTAGAAAAACATTGAAACAATGACAGACCTCACACTTGCCATCTGCGTTTATAACGCCGAGATGACATACAATTAAAAAAAGGAGTAATACATTTTGGAAAAGTGTTTATGTCATATCGACCATACCTTAATGAAAAAATCATAAGATGTTTTCGATGAGCGGTAGCGAACTAACTGAACGTGAGATATCTCAAACATCGTTTTTGAGATGCTTCGACTTTGCTCAGCATGACATTTGTAGTCTTGGGTCAACAGCTATATTATTACCAAAAAAATTGCAAACACGTTTGCAAAATGCAAACAAAAACACAATAGAAGAAGTATATAACATAATATTTTATGGCATTACCAATCAACATAAACGACCTTCTCAATAAAAATAAAGTTGAAGGCAATAGAATAGAATTCAAAGCCAGTTGGAATCCAACCAAAATTTATCAAAGCATCTGCGCCTTCGCAAATGATTTTGACAATCTGGGTGGCGGTTATATTCTTGTCGGTGTTGAAGAAGAAAACGGCAAAGCAAAAAGACCAGTCAAAGGTATTACAGAGAATCAAATAGATAAAATCCAAAGGGATATGGTCGGTTTCAACAACAAAATCGACCCTTATTATTTACCTCGTACATCTGTAGAAGAGATTGACGGTAAAATAATCCTTGTCATATGGATACCAAGCGGTGTAACCAGGCCATACAATGTTATGGAGGACGTAAATGCCAAGCATAGCAAGCCGAAGTTCTACATCAGAAGTGGCAGTTGCACTATTGAAGCAAAAGGGGAAGCACTTGACCAATTGCGAGATTTGGCAAACAGAACACCATTTGATGATAGAGGTAACCCGGATATTAAAATAGATGACATCTCTCCAGTTCTTGTATATGACCATCTAAAAAAAGTTGGAAGCAAACTGGCAAATAAATTCAGCGGAGACGGCTTGGAAAGTATTCTTGAGCAAATGGACCTTTATGATGGACCAACAGAAAGACGATACATCAAGAACGTTGCCGCAATGATGTTCTGCGAAAACCTCAAAAAATTCTTCCCCGTTTCAAGGGTTGAAATTGTGGTATTTCCAAATGGAAGAATCAAAGACCCCAATAATTTTTACGAGGTACCGGCAATAATGGGCACAGTACCTCAAATAATTAACCAGACGCTCAATCAATTACGCACCTTTATAAGGGAATATATAGTAAAACCTAAAGACAAAGCTGAGTCAATACGATATTTCAATTACCCCTATCAAGCATTGGAAGAGGCTGTTGTTAATGCATTATATCATAGAGATTACCAAGAGAGAGAACCTGTCGAAATCACCATTGAACCCGATAGAATTTCAATCCTAAGTTACGCGGGACCAGACAGGTCGGTAACTGTTGATGCGATAAAAAGAGGAGATGTACTCCGCTCACGTCGATACAGGAATCGAAGACTTGGAGATTTTCTTAAAGAGTTGGAACTTACAGAGGGGCGCTGCACCGGCATCCCCACCATACAGGAGGAACTGGCAAAGAACGGTTCCCCAAGAGCGACTATTGAAACAGATGAAAACAGGACTTTCTTCTTGATAGACATTCCTTGTCACGAAGGAATAGAAACAGACTTAAGAAAAGAAAGTATAATAAGTCAAGAAAAAACAGACTTAAGTCAAGGTGTAGATGAGGAAATTCAAGGAGTAGACAACGAAATTCAAGGAGTAAACAAGTTAACTCAAGGAGTAGACAACGAAATTCAAGGAGTAAACGGAATCGTTAAATCTAAATTTAAAAATAAGAAAAACGAGAATAATTTTGTTGAAGAGATTACACTCTTTTGTAAAGAACCGAAAAATCTTAATGAGATAGCAATGTTCTTTGGATTCAAAGATAAATACCATTTCAAAAAAATATACATAAATCCAATTTTGGGCAAAATCATTTTTATGACAGAGCCTGACAGCCCTAAAAGTCCTTCTCAAAAGTACACAAGCAAAATTGGAGATTATTGATAGGTTTATACGGTAACAATCGACAAAAGTTATCATTACAAAGTTTATAATTATAAAATTTGTAATGTTTACCTGTAATAATTATAAATTTAAGACAGAAGAACAAAAGAACAGAAGATTCAAACTGTTATCCATTGCAGCTTATGTACTTTTGTCCAAAAATAAAAACAATATAGTTATACAACCTTTCCGCTTTCACTTTTAACCTTTCAGTTTCACAAGCCCTTATGTGCTTATGTCTAAAAACAAATAATATCGTTATATTTAGAGCATAACCAAATGACAGACCTCACACTTGCCATCTGCGTTTATAACGCCGAGAAATATATACAGGAGACACTTGAAAGTGTTATGGCACAGACTATGCAGGATTTTCACCTGCTCATTGTCAATGATTGCAGCACGGACGATAGTGTCAGAATCATTGAACGGTTCTTTGCCGAGCATCCAAGACAAGTTGAGATAGTCAATTTACCGGTCAATGGAGGATTGAGTGCCGGGCGACGATATGTAGAGGAACATGCGACAACAAAGTACATTATGTTTGTCGATGCCGATGACTGTCCCTACCCCACGCTTGTAGAGAAGTTGTATAACAGAATTACATCGGACTGCGACTTGATGGCTGTTGGTTGCCACCTTGAATACATGGACAGCAAAGGAGAGAGAATCAAAGGAGGTATATACCTGGGAGAAAGCACAAAAGAAGGATTCTATGAAAAGGCTGCAAAAGAGAAACTCATTTTTATGCAGCCGACTGCAGTATATGACCGTGAAGTTGCGTTGAGCGTTGGTGGGCATAACATTACCGGGTTTCCAAACGGCAAACCACGTTACCAGGACCTTTGCGAAGACCTTGACCTGTGGACACGAATGAGTGACCTTTACAAAGATGGCAAGGCTATAATTGTTGTACCGGAGATTCTCTGCCGTTATCGCAAGCACGAGAGTGCAATGTCGGCCGACTCAATTGGTATGATATTGCGCATGCGGCACATAAAGAAGAATCTAAAGCTACGCCGCAGGGGAGAGAAGGAACTCACATTCATAGAGTTCCGCGAGAGCCTCTCACCACAGGAAATAAACAAACTGGAGAAAGATGCAAAGGCTGCCAATGCCTTGCGACAGAGTTATTATGCACTGAAGAAAGGGCGAATGTTTACTTTCATTGGCAAATTGGCAAGTTCAATCTACAACAATCCGTCTTACTTCATTGACAAGATAAAACACAATTTCTTCAAGAAGAAATAGCACATTTAAGACAAAAAACTTATGTCAGCAACAGAACATATAAAACAGATAATAGAATTCCTGAACGCGAATGCCGATTATGCAGTGTTGCGTAATTTCGAGAGGTTGCCCGACAGGAATGACAGCCGCGACATTGACATAATAATTACCCGCAAGAGCTACAAAAAAATCAAGCACGCCCTTGTGGAACTCATTGACCGCAGCGGTTGGAAAATAATCACATACCTCAACAGCGACCGTCTTATAACATACGTCTGTGCAACAACAACTGAGGGAAAGACCGAAATTGTACAGTGGGACTTTTTCTTCGACACATCTGTGTGGGGCGTACAACTGATGAGTGCCCAGGAGTTCCTTGCACATAAGCAGTTCAATGGATTCCTTTATTATGTGGGCATTGAGTGCCAGTTTCTTGACAAGATACTCTACAACTGTGCTGTGGGCAGCAAGTACCCCGAGAAATACCGCACTACACGTGATGCTGCCCAAAACACAGACATAGTAAAAAAGAAAATAAAACAAATCTTCGGTTGCGACAATGCCGACGAGTGCGAGCAAAAACGTGGCAAGCGCCTATTCTTCAAAGCTCTGTGGAGCAACATCAAACGTCGCCCATATGGCGTGCTTGCAAGTATTTTACTATTCCTTTACACTTTTATTGGCAACTACCTGCGCTCACGCACAGGGTTCAGCATCGGTTTCACCGGCCCCGACGGTAGCGGAAAGACGACCGTCATTGACACGATACTCGAGCGCATTGCGCCGGTATTCAAAACAGCGCACAAATACTACCACTTCCGCCCCACCCTCTTTGGCAATTTGGGCGAGGTTGCACACTCGGCCGGCATAAAGAAAGAGGTTGACCGCAACTACAGCGACCCGCACCGTGGAGGCAAGACAGGCAAGTTGAACTCATTCGTGCGCCTGTGCTACTACTCACTGGACTACATCATAGGCTATTTCGTAAAGGTTAAACCTGTTACACGCATCACACGTGTAGTGGTGTTCGACCGCTACTACACCGACATAATCTGCGACAGCCGCCGCTCACGCATCTACCTCAGCCCCAAATTCTTATATTGGTGGGGCAAGCTGTTCATCCCCACACTGGACTACAACATACTGCTCACAGCAAGCAGCGAGACTATACTTGCCCGCAAGCGCGAACTTGACGAGGAGGGCATAAGAACCATCAACGCAAAGATTGATTATCTTGCAGGCAAAAAGGGATATACAAAGGTGTTGAATGAAAGTACACCACAGGTAGCAGTATATAAGATACTGGACTATGTGTTCAATGAACAGCACAGGAAAAATTTAAAGAGATTGAGATAACCATGTCACAAAGTAGAATAGATTTCATTGACCTTGCAAAAGGTATATGTATGATAGCCCTTGTATTAGGCCATTGTGGAGTAACAGCTTTGATAAATGGTGCTGACACCTTACCTTTTTATCTAATCATTTCAGGACTTTTTTTCAAAGAATATTGCAACTCAAAAACATTCATCATAAAAAAAATCAACGGTATTCTAATTCCATTCATATTCTTTTACTTAATTGGTTGCATTGCCTTTTATCTTATAAAATGGTTTGCGCCACAATTACTTATTACAACCGCCGGTGGAATAATGGACATTCTAAACAATAGACAATTTTTCAATGGACCGATATGGTTTATTATCACGTTATTCTGGTGCAACATATACTTTTACTTAATACGAAAGACTATTAGAAACGATTATATAATAGCCTTAATATGTCTTTCAATAGGAGGTATTGGATGGTATATGGGACACAATAGGCTTTTTCTGCCATTATTTCTGGATGTAGCAATGACTTCACTGCCTTTTTTCACATTAGGGTACTATCTGAATAGGACAAATCTACTAACAATAAAAGCCCCTACTATTCTCGGTTTTCTTTTAGGCAGTGGAATTATAGCACTTACATTTATAATTCCCTCACGCATATCGTTACATTACAACATTATGGTAGGTGTGAATTCATACATCGTAGGATTTATGATATTTTTGGGCATATTATTGATAAGCAAAGTCTTTAACAACATTCCTTTTGTATCATACTGCGGCCGTTATTCAATTGTATTGTTATGTGTCCACCACATGATATACCGTCCACTGATGGTGTTGATACCCAAAACAGGTATTGATTTTTTGAGCGGGAAATGGAGCATCGCAATAATAACATTGTTGCTATCTGCATTGTGCATTCCCGTATGCAAGAAACTGATTCCGTGGTTCATTGCACAGAAGGATTTGATAAAACTACCACAATAGCATAATACAAATGAATAACACAAAAAGAATTCAAACAGCTTCTAATATAATGAATCATCAATTCTGAATATGAAAAAAATTATTGCATTCGATTATATAAGAGTAATATCCATCACCGGCATCATATTGTGCCATTTCTTATATAATTATGATTGCTGCAGAAATTTAGCCGGGTGGTTAGGAAACACCTTCAACACTATATTTATAACTATGTCGGCTTTTCTGATGGGACTCAAATGGGAAATGGCAAACCGCCAGGCTCTAGGAATCTCATTCCTGACCAACAGAATCAAGAAGTTATCCTATACATATTATCCTTATCTGTTGCTCATGTTCCTGTTCATGTTTTTTATAGAGCGAGACATTCCTTCAGTTAAAGAAATTCTACTGCATTTTGGTTTTTCCCTATTTTCCAACGCATACCCAATTGGTCACATCTTTGGTTTGTCAGTATGATAACATTATGCTATACCAGCATATACGTCTACACTCAAATGGTACGTATAAAAATAAGCCCTGCCATTATCGCATTAACCTGTGTTATTGGATTGGCCATTGTAGAAAAATGTAATTTCAGTCCCATTCTAAGCAATGCAATTATATATATGCATTTATATATATCAATATTCACGAACACAAAACCGCTGTTCTCATTTATGGAAAAACAGAACAGCCGAAAAAAGACATTCATAAGTCTGGCGTTTGTTACAGTATGCATTATATTATATCATAACATTGACAAGTCGAACCTGCACGGCCTGATTATTGGTGTATTCTCGGCAATCCTATTGTTTATTCCAATGTTCAACTTTTTCAATAGCAGAAAGGAATATAGCCTTGTCAGTTTTATTTCAGGAATAAGTTTCGAAATATATTTAGTTCACTATATCTTCACTTTAAGCGATTACAGTATTGCCAAATACATTGAAAATCCCTTTTGGGCACTCTTGATTATTTTTGCAGTTTGTATAATCTCGGCATATTGTCTAAAAAGGATATCACTTGAAAGATTTTTTAAGTAAATTACAAAAATGAAGCATTACCCACTCTTCAGCATAATCACAGTTTGTTGGAACAGCGACAAGACTATTTCAAGGACAATAGAATCAGTTCTTGGACAGGATTTCCAGGATTACGAATACCTCATTGTCGATGGAGACTCAACAGACAGAACTATTGATATTATCAAAACATACGAGCCACAATTCAACGGAAAACTAAAATACAAAAGTGAACCGGACAAGGGGATTTACGATGCTTTCAACAAAGGTATTGAACGTGCCACAGGCAAATATATATGGCTGGTAAACAGCGACGATTTCATTGAGCCAGGAGTACTCGGTAAATTATATAACCTTGTAAAAGACTAGCAGGAAGGAGAAGAGCCTCTTATTTCGGCAATAATGAATTGTATTTCCGAGAATGAGGAGATTCTATATCAGGTAAAATCATCTCCAGCAAAGGTTGCTGCAGCATATCGCAACAACACAATGGGAACAATACACCCGGCAACAATTGTCCCCAAGAGAATCTATGACATTGTTGGCCTTTACGATATCAACTACAAGATTATTGGCGACATTGACTGGTTCAAAAGAGCATACCAGGCCAATATGCCAATAATATTTGCCGATTTTGTTGTAACCAATTTTATGGTTGGCGGTGTATCTACTGCATCAGGCAGTGCAAAGAGCAGAAAAGACCGCAAATACCTTTTAAGGAAGTTCTACCCAAACATATTTGCTTTCTGCTACCAGTATATGAAATGGTTGGTTGCATTCTACATAACAAAGTATATCAGAAGATAAATGAAACCGTCGACTGGCAAAACAAGAATCTTCGTCTCGGCATACGCCTGTGAGCCGGGGCTTGGCAGCGAGATTGGCGTGGGTTGGCACTGGGTGCTTGAGATGTCGAAGCACTTTGAGCTGTGGGTGCTCACGCGCGAGAGCAACCGCCCCACCATTGAGCCGTGGATTGCAGCGCACCCCGAATTTGCCGGCATACATTTCCTTTATTTTGACCTGCCAAAGTGGGCGCGGTTCTGGAAGAAGGGATTACGCGGCGTGCGAACGTACTACAACATCTGGCAACTTTGCACCAACCGCATTGTAAAGCGCACAATGCGCGAGCATGATATAAAGGTGTTCCACCACCTCACATACGGCAACGTGCTATGGAAGGTGAGTTCATACGGACAGAAGCAGTTCTTCGTTTGGGGTCCGGTGGGTGGTTTGGAAACCATCCCGGCCGAATACAGCAGCCACTACGCACGCAAGAGCCGCATAATTGAGTGGGTACGCCGCTTGGCTGTAAAGGCTTTGCCTATGAACTTCGGGTTCAAGAAACGGTGCAGGAATGCTGACCTTATACTTTGCAAGACCGAGATAACACGCGACCTTATACCGGCCAGAGAACGCGACAAGGCTGTTCTTTTCACCGATGTTGCCGTTGAAAAACAACCGGCTATCACAGAAACGGGCAGCAAGGAGAGCGATGTTATTGAGTTCATAACCGTGGGCCGCCTTGATGCCTGGCGAGGATTCGACCTTGCCATTGAAGCCTTTGCACGCGTGGCCAAAGAGAACAGGAATATGCGACTTACCATTGTGGGCAAGGGTGCGGACAAATCACGCTTGAAAGAGCTTGCCAAACAACTTGGGGTAAAAGAAGCAGTGACATTCGCTGGAAATGTTACGATGGATGAATATTACCGTATGCTTGCCGCTAGTAACGTTGTTGTAAACGCATCACTAAAGGAGGGTGCAGTAACGGTATCGTTTGACTCCATGGCAATGGGCAAGCCGCTTATATGCCTTGACACAACGGGTTATACACGCTATTTCTCAAACGAGTATGCCATAGTCATCCCGCGCACAGGGCGCGAGGAAGTCATCGCCAACATGGCAGCGGCGATGCAGAGGATGACCGATGCCGGTGAGCGAAGAACCATTGGCGAAAAGGCCAAGCAAGCCGGAGCGCAATTCACCTGGGAAGCCCGTGGCGAGGAGTTCAAGGAACTTCTAAACATAAAATTGCAAAACAGATAAATGGAACTACTATGCAAAAGACAAGAAACTCCAACATAGAATTGTTACGAATAATTGCAATGGTCATGATATTAGGGCTACATGTCAACTATCTTGCTATTGGAGAGCCATCCTCACAAGATATAGCAACTTCGCCACTGCAATCATTTGTGAGAATGTTTGCCGAATATGTATGTATTGTTGGTGTAAATGTTTTTGTGCTAATATCTGGCTGGTTTGGAATAAATTACAAACTAAAGGGATTATGCAATTTTCTCTTTCAGAGCCTGTTCTTCTCACTAATAATATTCACTCTTTTTGTAATTGCAGGAAATATCGGAATGAACAGGTTGAATATTATGTCCTCATTTTTGTTATACAAAAACGCCTATTGGTTTGTATGGGCATACCTTGTGCTATACATTATGGCACCAATACTCAACGCTTTTATCGAAAAAAGCAATAAACAGACATTAAAAAGGGTTCTAGTCTTGTTTTTTGTTATACAGACCATTGCATCAATATTTACAAATAACGGATTCTACAAAGCTGGATATGACCCTCTATCATTTATTGGTTTATACCTATTGGCTAGATATTTTAAACTATACCAAGAAAACACTGGTAAATCCGTCTATCTTTTCATTTTTGTGCTATGCGCATTATTGAATACCCTAGCCTGCTTTATACCACCATTTTTTGGCATAGGCAATGGTTTAATGATTAGTATTGCATTTATGTATACAAACCCTTTAAATATCATTGGTGCATTAAGTCTTTTGTTATTCTTCACTAAATTGGATTTCAAAAGTAAAGTTATCAATTACGTTGCAACATCCTGTTTTGCAGTATATCTGCTACATATGCATTTCTGTGTAAGCGATTATTATATTAACACTGCAAAAAGTTTATATAATAAATTTTATGGAATTACCTATTTTGCTACAATTTTAGCTCTTTTTGTCGCAGTATTTATAGTAGCGATAGTGCTGGACAGAATCAGAATCTTTAGTTTCAACTATTTGTGGAACAAATACGAGAAAAGAAAACATTAATGACCACTCTTGACAACATTCTCGACTTTACAGGCGGTGAAAGGTTCTACCGCTTTGGGAATGCCGACGGCAAATACTGGATTGTGCCGGCACGCCGCATGCGCACTGCGCTGAACCTGTACCAGCCAAGCGGCATAAAAGGCAAGCTGGTAAAGGCATTGATGCCCTACCTGCATTGGATGGCGCCGGTGCGAAGGACTATAAAGGCCAAGAGAATGAATTGCCGCCTGAACGGCGAGCTGCACAGCCTGCTGTGCAAGCTGTTCAACGTGCAGGGTATTGAATTTGCCATATTCGAGGGAACGCCATCGGTTCACCAAAAGATTACAATGCAGTTGAGCCGGGGAAACAGGATTTTAGGCTATTGCAAACTGAGCGACTGCAATGATATAAAAGCTCTGTTTGAAAAAGAGGCATCCATGTTGGAATGGTTGGCCGGCAAGAACGTTAATGGTATTCCAAAAACATTGTACTGCGACACCTTGAGTAATGGCATGCATATATTTGTGCAGAGCACAGAAAAGACAGCAACATCGGAAGTGATACATGAGTGGGGAGCATTGCAAGAGGAGTTCCTGGCACAACTGCAGGAAAAGACCAAGGCAGTGCTACCATTTGAAGAGAGCGACTATTACGCCACCCTCTCGGCGCTTGAACGGCACTTGAACTGGCTACCGACGGACATTGACTGCAATGTTGTTGCAAAAGCAATAGGTACATTAAAGGAGAGGCACTGCGGCAAAGAGATGGAGTTCTGTGCCTTTCATGGCGATTTCACCCCGTGGAACATGTTTGCCAATAATGACATGCTGTTTGTCTTTGACTTTGAATATGCAGGAGCGAGTTACCCCGCAGGGCTGGACCGTTACCACTTTTTCACACAGACCGCAGTGTTTGAGATGCATTGGGGTGTGGATGAGATACTATCATACGTCAACAGCAATGCAGGCAAATGGATTGACCGTAGAAAGTATGCGATGTACCTGCTCGATGTTATCTCGCGCTTCACAATGCGCGAGGGTGGTAAGGTAACAGGCGAGGCGGCAAAGCCGTTTGCACTGTGGGGCAAGGTACTGGAAAAAATGATATAAAATCAAGGTAATAATATAATTTGGACAAAAGTACAAAAGAACAAAAAATAAAAAACACATTTATGGATACTATGGAACTATGACTGATAGACATATTATAAAAGCTGTGTGCAAATAAATTTGTATCCAAACTTTAATATAATATGTGTATCCCAATGCACTGGAAGTGCATTACAACAATGAAATTGTTGAAAAGTTCCACACGTATATCACAAGCAACAACTTACGTACTTGTGTCTAAGAAAACAGGAAACAGCGCTCTTGTGTTCTTATGTTCTTTTGTCTAAAAATAATAAAAACACTCATAAATGAAAAATATAGTCTGTTTTCATCTTTTCAACGACTACAGTGGCAGCCCGCAGGTGTTGAGAACCGTAATAGAGGGACTGCTGGAAAAAGGCTACCACATTGACCTTGTGACATCGCGTGGTGGCGTGCTTGACGAACTGGGGAGCAAGGAGGGCCTGCGGATGCGGCAATATGACTACAGGTTTGCCCGCAACATGGCTGTCCGCGCGCTGCGCTATGCATGGGTGCAGCTGCAGGTGTTTTTCATTGCCTTGAGATATATGTTCAAAAAGGATACTGTGATATACGTAAACACCATCCTTCCTGTAGGTGCTGCAATAGGCGGGCGCCTGGCATGCAAGAAGGTTGTATACCACTATCACGAGAACGCCAAGGCAAAAAGCTTGGCCTACCGCATACTGGCAAAGATAATGCAACTTATAGCCAGCGACATAATATGTGTGTCGCACTATCAGCGCTCGTTCCTGCGCCGCAAAAAAAGAGTGCACATTACACCCAACGCCCTTAAAAAGGATTTCACGGCAAAACTTACCCCCGACAGCGCAAAGGCCTTTGACAACCAGCGTGTGCTGATGCTCGGCTCGTTGAAAACCTACAAGGGCACCGACGAGTTCATTGCACTTGCCGGCAGCATGAAGAAATACAGTTTCGAGCTTGTTATAAATGACTCACAGAAGAATATTGACAACTATTTGAAAGAGAAAGACATCATTTTGCCCAATAACCTTGCAATCCACCCACGGCAAGAGGACGTGACACCATTCTACAACTGTGCATCGTTGGTACTGAACCTGACAAACAAAAAGTATGCCATTGAAACTTTCGGCCTCACGGCATTGGAAGCCATGAGTGCCGGCCTGCCTGTGATTGTACCCACAGTAGGAGGCATTGCCGAAATGGTCACCGACGGTGAGAACGGATACAGGATAGATTCGCAGGATTGTGAAAAAATGCAACAATATATTGAAAAGATTTTACGCAATAAAATCTTTTTTATAAATTTGTCAAAGAATGCTTTGGCAAAATCAAGGTTGTACGATGCCGAGCATATGGTCAACAACATTGCAAACATTTTGTAAACAACAGTTTACAGCACTTAAAACGTGAAGAAAGTAGCTATAATAGGAACTCAGGGAGTGCCAGCCAGTTACGGTGGTTTCGAAACTTTGGTCGAAAATATCATTGGAGAAAATTGCTCCGAGAACATTCAGTACACCGTATTCTGCAGTGGAAAGGATATGCCTACAAGAGCCAGGGAGTACAAAGGTGCAAAACTGAAGTATGTCAACCTGCGGGCGAACGGTGTGCAGAGCATTCCATACGATATCATATCTATGCTACGCTCCATTTGCGGCTATGACACATTGCTGATTCTTGGTGTTTCGGGCTGCATATTCCTTCCGATACTCAAACTCTTCTGCCGCAAAAAAATAATCGTAAACATTGACGGTCTTGAATATCGCAGGGCAAAATGGAAAAACTGGGTAAAGAGATTTCTTAAGCTATCCGAAAAGATTGCAGTGCGTTTTGCCGATGTCATAATCACCGATAACAAGGGTATACAGGATTATGTGAGAGAAGAGTATGGCAAGGATACAACACTCATTGCATACGGCGGCAACCATGCGCTCATTGACGTTTCAAAGGAACACGAGGAAGAGATTTTGAAGAACTACAATCTTGAAAAGAAGGGCTACAGTATGTGCGTGTGCCGCATTGAGCCCGAGAACAACTGCCACATGACCCTGGAAGCGTTCAAAGAGAACAAGAAAAGACTGGTCTTCATTGGCAACTGGTACCGTAACGACTATAGCAAAAAACTCAAGGAGGAATACAGCAAATACAGCAATATAACTTTGCTCAACAGCATATATGACCTTGACATTCTCTACACCTTGCGCAAGAATACAATATACTATATTCACGGACATAGCGCGGGAGGTACAAACCCCTCACTTGTAGAGGCTATGTTCTTCGGGCGCCCCATCCTCTCATTCGACGTGGTATACAACCGCGAGACGACAAAGAACAAGGCACATTACTACAGCAATGCCGAGGAACTGACAGCACTCATCGAGCGAGGCATCGACAATGGCAAGGAATTGCAAGAGGTTGCCTGTGAACAATACACCTGGGCACAGATTGCCAAGGAATACGAGGCGCTGTATTGAAACAATATTCATCAAGCCACGTTGCTTTAAGCACGCCCCGTGTGCCCTCCCCTCAGTCAGCAAGCTGACAGCTCCCCTCCACAGGAGTGGAGCAGCTTAAATTCACAAAAAACAATAAATTCAGCTCCTCCACTCGCCCGCGAGGGGAGGTGGTCGAAGACCGGAGGGGAGTCTACCAATACAGAAATGAAAACAAAGGAATCCTTATTAAAAAGTAAAGAGCTAAGGAAAAGTTTGACTCCAGAAGAAGCTGTATTATGGACTCAACTTAAATCGCACAAACTTAATGGAAGTAAATGGAGAAAACAACATCCTATAGAACCATATATTCTGGATTTTTATTGCGCAAGCGCAAAGTTATGTATTGAACTTGACGGACAAAATCATTATACATTTCATGGTTCAAGAGAAGATGAAATAAGGACTCAATTCCTGAACAGCAAAGGAATAAGAGTCATTCGATTCGAGAACCGATTGATATGGGATAACCTGCAAAGAGTACTTGATATTATAAAAGCTGAACTAGAGAACAATACAATTGAGAATAAAGAATATTAGCCCTTCCCTCAGTCAGCAAGCTGACAGTTCCCCTTCACAGGAGTGGAACTGCTATTTTTCCAAAAACAACCAATTCAGTTCTTCTACTCTATAGATAAGTCAAATAAAATATTGCGTGCTTGCCGATGGCAAGCACGCAATATTTTATTTGACGTGAGTTCGATATAAGAATTTATACTAAAATTTAGTGTATTTTGTCATTCCGAACCTTGTGTGAGGAATCTCATTATTCGCGGATTCAGAGATCCCTCGTCGCTACGCTCTGTCGGGATGACAGGTTCGCGATTTGATTTAGCTTATATCGTACTCACGTTAATAATATAGATGTTGACCCAATGTTGACATTATTCGCTAATTTGTCATTCTATATTTGCAATGCTCACCGGCTCTCCCACCACCTTATAAACATATGAGGCTGGGTCAAAAGTAATTTTGGCTCAGCCTCATTATTGTAGTGATTTCCCCGTTTTTACCTTCAGATTCTAAGAAAACATCATTTTTGTACGCATAAATCCTTTATGCAGCCCGACAAGATTCTAAATATGCTCCAATAGGGGCAATAAAAAGTCTTTGACTGTTGTTATTT
>JAZTXR010000006.1:0-4898 GCA_045636545.1 Bacteroidaceae bacterium | reverse complement strand
GGAGCTCTTTCAATGCCTCGTGCAGTTCGGGCAAGTACGCCATCTCCTCACGGCATGGACCACACCAAGTACCCCATACATCGATATAAATCACACGGCCACGATAGGGAGCTATGAGTTTTTGGAATATATCCTTACCATCGGCAAGGCTATCCATCGGAATCTCTGCAAGTGCTGTAATCTCCTCCTCCGAGGCACTTTCAAAATTAACCTTTTTGCTGTCGATATATCCCTGCAACAGGGAGAATGTCTTGGGATTCAACTCTTCCTGCAATTTCCTTTTTCTTTCAGGAGTAACATCTTGCCCGCATACTTGTAGGAAAGAACCGGCTTTCATTATCTGCCTTATTTCATCTGATGCATTAATTGCATCAATGACAGAACACTTTGTGGAAAATGCATGTAGCTTATCATCTGTCACTCCCTCCGGAACTTCACTGATGAAACCGACTTGTATATAATACTCTAAAGCATGTACATCTCTAAAATATTTAAGGGCATCGATTGGGAGAGGTGTTTTGGGGCACAGCAATTCCTCTGTTTCAACCTCACGGAACATTGCAACATATTCATCGGGCAATGTATTACCACCCTGTTCAAGAATAGTACCTATTGACTCAACAAGATGTCCTTGAATATTCTGTGTCATATCAAACGCATAACCATAACGTGCCATTTGGCGTAAGGACTCAACATAGCTTTCGGGCAGGTTGGGATTAGAAGCATAAAGTGTGTCAATATTATACATATTGCTTTTGTATATACTGCGTATATACTGGGCTGCATCGTTTATATCCATTCCGAACATACGACCGTGGAAGTTGGCAATCTTCAAAGGATGTTCAACCTGTGCATTATGCGCCGCAGCATTCTCACCGCTGAAGATACATCTGTCGTTTATGTCATCAAGCAGGATTTCTGCTTTTGTTCCGGGACGGCAAAAAAGATTAAGTGCCCCCGACACAACACTCTCTATTTTATTGTCATCCCACAGTTGTATATGTATTGTACGGTCGGCAGGCAACTTAACACTCCACTTCCCTTCCTTGTCCGTAACTGGGTTAAGGCCCACCACATCGCAAGCTGTGTAATCGGAATATATAAGCGTTGCTTTCTCTCCAGCTGTCTTGCTGGCCAGCTGAAAGCAAACAGTCACACTTTCCTTATCAAGTGTGGACTCCTGTGCAAAGCCACATACGGTGGCAAATGCCATAGTTATGGCGAATAAAAGTTTTGTCGGTTTCATATTGCTTGGTTTAAGTTTAATTTAAAGACGAATGAGTTGCCTATTAGTTACAATGAGCACTGACTTATTTTCTTTTCTTCGGTTCAATATTTAAACGATAAACAATGTGCAGCATAGCATAGCGTGGTACGGTGTTGTACCAAGTCTCGGTGCGGCCTTGGGCATTGAGGGTACGACGTACAGTGGATAGTTGCCCCAAAATGTCAAAGCCATCGAGTGTGAATATAAGATTACCGTGCAGGAGTGAGGCATTCGTAAGTCGGGCATTCCAAACCAAATCATTGCTGTTCATTGTGCGGTCTTCATAACCACGTCGGCTGTACATAGTAAGGTCGGTACTCAACGAGAAATTCCACGGCAGGTTGAGCTGTGCGTTTACTCCATAATTGAAATCGGCCACATTTATTGTGGTAAAGTCTGTTCGCGGACTTGTTGCATTGGTATAACGCACATCAGCGCGCAGTCCAATGCTATAGTTCTTCCATTTGTAATTAAGAGCAAGATTCTCACTCAACACAAGGTTACGAACCTCGCTGCGTGTGCTTTCTACGGCATCTGCCAGTGACAAATAATCAACACTGTTTGCAAATGATGCATCGGTTTTGGTTGTCAGGAAAAAGCGTTGCTCCTTATCAAGTGCTTGTGTAAAGTGGAACGTTGCACCGGCATCCCAGTTACCGTCGATATTCTCGGGGCGATAGGTGCGGATACCTGTCTGTGGATCATACACCATAGCCTCGGCAACTGCATTCTCAATAAAATTGTATCGTGCAGTCAAACGTATATCACGTGAGATTTCTCTTTTCCACCATGAGCGGTTGAGATTCACGCTGTGTCGGAGTGTCCGTTTCAGGTTGGGATTGCCGTAACGTACAACAAGCGGATTGTTGTCATCTACAATATCAAGCATACGCACAAGCGACGGTTCGCTGTAGCTTATATGATAAGATAGTCCGAAATCATCGAATCCCAAACGCACGTATGGCTCAAGAACAATTGTGCTGCGCATTGTAGTGGTATCCACCTCCCCTCGCGTATAATCCAATTTGTCTGTTTGCACACGAAGTACCGGCTGCAATAAAATATTCATCTGCTTGCCAAAAAGTCTGAAATGCTTAATCACCTTTATATCTACTTTGTGAATGTCGCTGGTGGCAATAGAACGGTAGCTGTTCTGATAGTCAAGACTCTGTTGCAGGGAGTCGGTAGTCGAAGGCAAGGCACCAAGTGGATATGTATCGCCACTCCACTCCGTAAAACGGTCGAGGCGATATTGCTTGTAATTTCCCGAAGAGTAATGCTTGCCATAGCTGTACATTGCATCTATACGCAATGGGTTTTGCTTTCCATTGGTATAATGATATTTTGCCGATGCTTCATAGCGGTAGTTCAGCGACGATGATGGATTGTACCGATTCTGGAACATATCACTACCTGTTGTGTTCTTGCCGTGGCGCAGGTCGATGTGCGAGTAATTCTCACCGTTGGCTTTGTCAAAGCTACCACTAAGATTTATATCCACAAAATCCGGTGTGTGGGGTATATCTATCACTGCGTTTGCATTGAGAGTAGCCGAAAGGCTCTTGTTCCAACCCTCTCCTGTATTGGCGACACGGTTTATCAATGACTCCTCCAATTGCTTACTGCCAATGCCCGCAAAAAGGGTATCAATGGTTGCACCACGATAGCTATCGACAGTATTAGTCGAGAACGAGGCTGCCAACTGTTCTATGCGGTTACTTCCATCACTATATTGCACCGACGGATTGACGGTAGCATACCAAGTGCTCTTTTTCAGCTTGAAGTTATTATTACTGATAACCTTGAGGCGGTCGGTGCGGTTACTGTTCCTGTTACGCATATAAACATTGTCTGCTCCAAGGAAGTAACTGCCTGTCCCTATTGACAAATTGTCTATATCCTCGTGTATCAGTTTAATATTGCTTGTCAGTTTCCACTCCTCATCAAGGTCCTTTAACAATAGTTCGGCACCGCCATACTGCATATTCGTCAACCCCGATGCCTGCCACTCGGGATTCCAGTTTCCCGAACTTCCGGGGGAACGGGTATCATTTGTGTTATTGAAATTGCCGAACAGTGCCAAGCGTGACACATCGGAAAAACGCAATCCGAACACACGTCCCAAATAGCGGTTATCCGTGCCGTATGCAGCCTCGGCATTGGCTACCCAACCGGTTGCATATTCGCGTTTGAGCCGTACATCCATAACCGTAGGATACTCTTTCAATGAATCTACGCCTGTTATATAAGCGTGGTCGGGTGTGCGTTCATATACCTTTACCTTATTTACCATATAAGCAGGAAGGTTCTGAAGTGCCACACTCGGGTCGCCTTTGAAAAAATCCTCGCCATTCACAAGCAGACTGCTGACAAAACGCCCGTTTACTGTGATGCGGTCACCGTCGAGCATAACACCCGGCAACTGGCGTATCAGACCATCGAGCATACTGCCCTGTGCCAACTGGAATTCAGAAGCATTGTATGTGATAGTATCCTTACCCATTACCATTCGTACCTTGGTCGCCGAAACAGTAACCTCGTCCAACTGAAAATTGTCGCGAAAAAGCAGTATGCTACCAAAGTTGAAAATCCACTTACGGCTGCCAATAAGTTTGAATTCAGAATATCTTGTTGCGTATTCGGGGTGTGACACTTTCAGCAATACACGCTCGTCCCTTATCCTTTCTTTAATCATTACCCAACCATTCATAGGCACACCATCAATGTTCGGCAGATTGTTTTCGGGTCTTGTGACATTTTTTGCTATAAGAGTACTGTCCATACGCAGGACCTCGATGGTCGCGCCCTCAATACGGCGGTGGGTGGCTATGTCTTTTATGTCGCCACAAACAAGCGTCTTATCAGTGTTTTGCGCACACACAATCTCAACAGATGACACTGCAAACAGCATCGCTAAAAAAAGTAGGTGTTTTGTCGGTTTCATATTTTTCGGTTTATCACACTTATACCTATAGGACGGATGGGTTGCCCAATTGTTACAACCTCACAGCACAAAATTATGCCATACAATCCATACACTTTGTAATTGTGTCTTATATTTCATCTTACAAATCTTATATTTTAAGCAAATCGTGTAAGATAGGAGTGTTTGAGCTGTCTAAGTGTCAAAAACTACGTTAAAATCATTTATCTTCGCGGTGTAAACAACTAAACAAACATCAGCTAATATGATTAAAAGAGTGACACTGTGCAGCATTGCATTCATACTGACATACTGTATAATTTATGCCGTTTCATACAACGGCAAGAAGGAGGAGATTGAACAGAAGATAAACGGGCTGTTTGCAGCAAATGCACACTACTTTGCCGACAGTATTCTGGTGAGAGAGGGAATCCCCATAAAGGAGTATCACGACAGCGAAAGGTTCAAGGAGGTACACGACTACATTCTTGAAGATGAGAAAGGTGTGATAACAATACCGCACGCATATATAAAGGTGTATGACTTTGCAGAATTCCGCAACAGGGAGGAACAGACATTTATGTTGCATCTTGGACAGTTTGACCTGAATATCGCCGACTCCGTTTGGAACAACATCCTGAAAGCAGCCGGCTTTGATGTAGAAAGTGCGTTGTTCCTCTCAACAAGAGACCTACGCGATATGTTCCC
>JAZTXR010000005.1:0-2334 GCA_045636545.1 Bacteroidaceae bacterium | reverse complement strand
CCGACGGCACAATCCTTGAACGTGACCAAAACAAACTCCGTGGTGAGAATATGATAAAGACCGTGGGTGAGTATTTGGAGGCTGAGAAAGAATAATTCATGAAAATTCATGGCCAATTCGTGGATATTGCCTTTAGCCCCTGCGGACAGCGAACTTCGTTTCGTGGCTAATTCGTGGCCATTTGTGTTCCTTTTTTCAACATAAATTCCCGTAAATAGCCCATAAATTAGCCATAAATAAAATTCGTGTAACAACATAAACAACCAATACAATGAAGCTGGTATACCTATCCCCCCATGCCACGCTTTTGCCACGTTTTTTCGTTGGTGCGCGTCAGATTGTGTGTTCCTTTGCAACGATAAGAACAAACATACAAATACTCATAACATCGAAACAATGAAACAAAAAAGAATGATGATTGCATTGTGTGCAATGCTGCTGTCGGCGGGGCTGATGGCACAAAACACCCAACTGGATATTGTGGAAATTGAAGGCCGCGCCATCGATGCCGTTACACGTCAAGGATTGCCTGTGTATGTAGATGTAATGTATGCCGACAGCTCGAAATTCTGTACTGTTGCGGGAAAGATGGAGAACAGCGGTATCTTCTCGTTCAAGATACTGCGCGATTCGGCCATGATAGCCAAAATACACATGATGGGCTATAAGACGCAATACATCGACCTTGATTTCCGAAACGAGAAGACCAAGTACAAGCAGCTGGGAAACATTGTCATGAGTGAGTTGCCCATCGCATTGGGCGAGGTGACGGTGAAGGCGACGAAGGTGAAGATGGTGTATCGGGGCGATACCATTGTATATAATGCTGATGCCTTCCGCCTGGCCGAAGGCTCGATGCTCGACGCCCTCATCGAGCAGTTGCCAGGCGTGGAGCTGAAAGGCAACCAGATACTTGTGAACGGACGATATGTGGAGAGTCTGCTGGTCAATGGCAAGGACTTTTTCCGAGGCGATGCCAGCGTAGCTCTGAGCAACCTGCCAGCCTATATGGTGGACAAGGTAAAGGTATATGAAAAGGCACTCGAAGACGCACATGTCATCGGTGACTTTCATCAGAAACCTCTGGTTGTGGATGTAAATCTGAAAAAGGAGTTCTCTGCGGGATGGATATCCAATGCCGAGGTGGCATACGGTACTGGCGAGCATTATCTTGGCCGCGTGTTCGGGCTGATGTTCACCAACAATATGCGCATCGGTGCTTATGGAAACATCAACAACACCAACGATACCCGACAGCCGGGCAGCAATGGCGACTGGAGTCCGGGATGGCAAGCTACGGGTGTTACCGATATCAAGACGGGAGGCATTGACTTCACGTGGGACAAGGATAACAATTGGGGCGTACAGAGCGCACTCAAGGTGTATCACGAGGACAAGCGGGATGAAACCTACACCTCTGCCACCGACTTCTACCAAGATGGCAACATCTACAAGCGCAGCAACAATACGAGCCGTGACAGGCAGTTCCATCTTATATCTGACTCACGCCTGTTCCTGAGAGGCAACTACTGGTATCTCAGAGTTACGCCCAATGTGGAGTATTTCCACAACGACATTACGAGCATGAACCGTTCGGCCACATTCTCGCAGCAGCCATCAGAGAATTATCGTGGCGCTTCGCTCGACAGCATTTTCCGCCCTGCTTACGATGGCGTGTTGACTGATATGCTTGTCAACAAGTTGTATACGCAGAACCTTGCCGACCGCGACAGACTGTTGCTGAAAGGCAACCTGTATTATTCATACACACCGTCCAACACGTCCGACTATATCCGTCTGACCATGAACGGTAACTATAACCGCACCCGCTCCAAACAGTTTTCGCATTATCGCCTCTATTATGGAGAGGGTAGCGGCAAGGACAACGACTTGCGCAACCAATATCGGGAGATGCCTTCACTCAACAGTAACATACAGACACAATTGGAGTACAACCATGCTATCAAAGGTGACCGCAGCTTCATACTCCGTCCTAAATATACCTATTATTACAGTTATCGCGATACGGACAATGCCCTTTACCGTCTCGACACATATGCCGACTGGAGTCCCGAAGATAAGGCACTGGGTATGCTCCCCTCCACACGTGATTCACTGAGCTATGCGCTTGACATCAACAACAGTAACTTCAGTACGGCACATACACATCGCCATACACCCGCCCTCGAACTCGAACGATGGATAAAGGACGACAACGGTCAGCAGCATTTTGCCTTCCGTCTGCCGCTGAACATTGTGACTGAGGAACTGGACTATCAACGTGGGCGTATGGATACCACGCTTTACCGCACCGATGCACTGCTGCAAGGTCAG
>JAZTXR010000004.1:0-10464 GCA_045636545.1 Bacteroidaceae bacterium | reverse complement strand
GAGTATGTTGCACTGCCGTATTTGCTTATTGTTATTGCTATCGCGCTCATCTCAAGCACGGCATTTACCTCTACGTCGTGGCGTGGCATATACTCGGGCAGACCTTCCCACTCAACGAAGGTGTAACCGGGTACTTCGGGGTCGTCTATTGGGGTCACGGCTGCGCCGTAGTCTATTCTTTCTGTTGCATAGACGGTGCCGTTTACCTTATATACAAGGTTGAAGGCGAGTTCTACGATGTTGGGGATTTGGCTCCACTCTGTTGCAGCGTATGCGGCGCCACAGTCGCGTGGTACGTAGAGGGTGGCGTTCTCTGCGATATTTGTACATGAGCCATTGACAATGGCCGGGGGTGTTGTAGCAAGGCAGGTGATATCGGAAAGGCTGGTGCAGGCCATGAATACGCTATACTCGAGTTCTATCACTGATGCGGGCAACACTACTGTCTCCAATGATATACAGCCGCTGAATGCGCCACGACGCAGTGTTGTCAGGCTCTCGGGGAACGATATGCTTGTCAATGAAGTACATGTATTGAATGCATATTGTCCGATGCTTGTTACGCCCTCGGGGATGGTGAGGCTTGTGATTTTGTTGCAGCCACGGAATGTCTCGTTCTTGATTCCGGTGATTCCGTCGGGGATTACAAGTTCGGTCAGCAACTCGCCGTTTACATAGAGGTTGTGGGCATATTGCAATGGATTTGAATTTACCACGCCCAGGAAGTCGATGTTGCACCATGCTGCAAGGTTGTCGATGTACACGGCATTGAGACCTGTACAGCCAAGGAATGCATCGGTTTCAACTGCTGTTACTGCTGCAGGAATGGTGAGGCTTGTGAGGTTTGTGTCGCCGGCAAAGGCTGTTGCGCCAATCACATAGTTCTGGCCGTTGAAGTTCTCGGGGAGAACAAGTTCAGTTTCATAGCCAATATATCCCACCAAGGTATTTACTCCATCTGCTGTGGTAAATACATAGTCACCAACCATTGTTCCGTTTGGAGCATTGATTACCTTGTCGGCATAATATGCAACGTGACCATTATCCTCGGAACCGGCAGTGAATGTCAGATTAGAGAAATTGATGACTGTCGCAAGGTTGGTACAACCGTTGAACGCATAATCGCCAATAGTTGTAATATTTGCAGGAATTTCAATGCTTGTAAGCCCGGTGCAATCTTCGAACGCTCTAGATTCAATGCTTGTTACGCTGTTAGGGATTTCAACGCTGGTAAGGCTTCTGCAACCACAGAACGCATAATCTCCAATGCTTGTTACACCGTTACCGATTGTAACATTTTTAAGACTCTGCTCATCCTTAAGTGTAAAAGGTGACCAGCCACACATGTAATCGGACTGGTACTCCAAGTTACGGCCAAGGTAGAGTGTCTCCAATGGACAGTTGTAGAACAAACCCTCACCGGTCTCAGATTCACTCTCGGCCATTTCATTATAGCCCAAAGCAAGTGTCTCTTCACCGTCCTCGAAACGTACGTTAGCCAATGAAGGGCAATACTTGAAAGCTCCATCGTCAATAGTTGTCACGCTTGCAGGGATGCTGATACTTACAAGATTATCACAGTTCCATAATGTCTGTCGGTATATTCGACTAACACCTTCGGGGATTACAAGCTCTGTAAGCCCAGAACAACCACATAACGAATAGTCACCAAGGTATTCAACACTGGTCCCCATAACGAAGTTTGTTATGCCGGAGCATCCCAAAAATGCATAGTAATCAATCATTGTTACATTATTAGGGATAACAACCTCTGTAAGCCCCGTACAATATATAAATGCGCCCCAGGGTATCTCGGTTACTTTATCACCTATAGTGAGGCTTGTCAATGTTATTTCTCTTTCAAAAGGCGAGGTATAAGTACTGCCCGTTGAATGACGGCTATATTCAAGATTACGTCCCATATACAATGTCTCCAACGGAGCATCACAGAAGAGAGTGGTCTCTACCAAATCGCCCACAACGGTGTTTGCACCAAGTACAAGAGGATTTTCACTATCCTCGATAGTGAGGTTAGCCAATGCTGTACAGCCACTGAACGCGCCGTTGCCGATGCTTGTTACTGCAGCTGGGATTGTGAGGCTCTCGATGCTTGTGCAACCAGCGAAAGCATTCTCGCCAATAACGTAGCTCTCACCATTGTAATTTGCAGGGAGAACAAGCTCGGTGCCGTCACCCGAATAGGCCGCCAAGGTGTTCACGCCATTGATTGTAGCAAACAGATAATCGCCAAACATTGTACCGCCTGGAGCATTGACAACCTTGTCTGCATAATAAGCAATCTTGCCGTAGTCGCTGCCACCAGCCTCAAAGGTCAATGAAGAGAGGTTCACAACAGTCTTCAGGGTGCTACAATCATTAAACGCATTCACTCCAATGCTTGTCACACCGCTACCGATGGTAACGCTTGCAAGGTTGCGGCAATAAAAGAAGGCCTGCTCGCCAATGGTTGTTACATTGTCGGGGATTACAATACTTGTAAGAGCGGTAAGATTCTTGAATGCATTGTATCCAATCGTTGTTACACCGCTACCGATAGTAATGTCTGCAAGACCGATACAATTATTAAACGCCCACTCACCAATGGTTGTAACATTGTCCGGGATTACAATACTTGTAAGTGAGTAACATCCATTAAATGTAGCATACTCTATCTCTGTAATACTCTCAGGGATTACAATATTCGAAAGGGCAACACAATCATAGAATGCACTGGAACCTATAGTTGTTACTGTTGCCGGGATACTGATACTCTTGAGCGCGGTACATCTATAAAATGCCATTCCTTCTATAGCGGTGATACCCTCTGCAAGTACCACACTCTCAATAGATGTGCTACTTGCCAAGAGTTTACTGCCTATTACACCAAAAGTCGAGGGAATTGAGATGCTTGTGATGTTGCCGGCGCTAAAGACACCCTCCTCGGCACCGACAACGGTATACTCCTCGCCATTGTGTGTAACGGTAGCGGGGATATCCAATGTGCCGCTGTAGCCATTGAGTGAAGACTGGCAGCTTGTAACTTTAACGGTACGGGCTTCCACATCAAAGAATCTGTAGAAAATGCCGTCCTGCTCAATGTCGCTGCTGTAAGACTTGAAACGTGCATAGAGGGTGAGGTCGCTATCGGGCATTACTGTGGGCGCCGGCTCAACCTCGTACATATTAATCTCGGACATAAAGAAGAATGGATGTCCGCCTTTCATCTGATTCTGCTGGGTAGCCGTCACACGGAAACGGACATAGCGGTAGGCGTTGCCGTTGCCAAGAAGACCAGACTCGTACTCGGCAGAGTTTTCCGATGGAAGGTTTGTGAGTGTAGCTATTGTCTCATACTCGCCAAAGGCCTCGTTAGAACCCTCTACCACAATCACTTTGGGGGAGTTGATATTACTGTTTGAGCTACGTGTTGTAAAGCCGAAAGTGAAGATTGACACTTGCTTTCCCTCGCCCATGTCGACACGGAGATAGTGGTCGAGACCATCCTCGCTGTCGTCGCCGCTATAATCCGAGTGGAAGAAGGTGCTTGGGTCATTGTCGAAAAGCACGTGCCAACCGACGAACTGGTCGCCGTACTGGTCGGTCTTACAAGGAGCATTTGAGTAGAGCATGTCATTGGCATTGTTTGCAAGGTCTATCTCATTGAGATTGGAAGAAGTAGACCAGCCAAGAAATGTGTAGTTGGCCTTTGACGGCGCAGCTGGATGCGAGATTGCCTCGCCCGCAGCAAGAGAATAGGTTTGATACACTTGCCCATCCACACGGTATGTGAGGGTGTGGGTCTGCGCACCGGCAGCCATTGTTGTGCATAGCAACAACAGGGCAGCAAACAGATGTCTGAAATAATTGTTTCTCATATTACGTTAATTAAATGGTTAGTTGTTTTCAGTTTCATGCCCGACTACGCTTTGCGAGCGGTATGTACACAGTACATCATTTTAAACCTTATGCAAAGGAAACACTTATTAACTGTTTTGCATTAGTCCATTTTAGTCCTTATGGGGGGGGTATTGCCATTTTAGGGCATTATGGATACCTTTACACTTGTTAAAATGTTATCTTTGCAAACGAAGCAAAGCAACACTACACAGACACACAATGGACAACAACAAGGACACGAATGAGCTATTCATCCAAAAGCTGAGGGAGTACGTTGAAAATGCGGCGGGAGTAAAGGTGTGCACTCCAAAGGATTTTGAAGCTCTCACACAAAAGATATTCAATGAAACAGGCAGCCTGCTCTCACCAACCACACTGAAACGTCTATGGGGCTATCTGCATGAAAAGGAGCAGAAGATGCCACGCTTGAGCACACTCAACATCTTGTCGAAATACATAGGGTATATGGATTTTTCGACATTCTGCAAATTCCAGGACATAAACGGGGAGTGCGAAAGCGATTTCCTGACAAACAACTGCCTGCATACAAAATCACTGCTCAAGGGTGATAAGGTGAGACTCATGTGGCAGCCCGACCGTTGCGTTACGATACAGTACATTGGGCTGAACATGTTCAAGGTGATGGAAAGCAGGAACAGCAAGCTCTCGACTGATGACATATTCATCTGCGAGCGCATCATAGAGAACCAGCCGCTACTGTTGTCGAACCTCATACACGAGAACGGCGACCCGGTAAACTACATCTGCGGCAAGAAAGGCGGAGTAAAATATCTGCTCATGACAAAGTAACGGGGAATGGAGCAGGGATACACATCGGATTTCATCAGGGAAGGCAAGATGGCTGATGCCGAAATGTTGGAACATTTCGGTACAACGTCCATCGCCTACAAGGTGCGCATAGACGGGCAGCTATGCTTTATGAAAAAGCTGCGCCCGGAGCTGCAGAACGACAGCCGCTACCGCCACCTGTTCCACAAGGAGTTCAACACAGGAAAGGACATCGACAACCCGTATGTTGTGAGATACCTCGACATCATGGACGGGAGTGACGGGCTGTGCATCATTACAGAATATGTGAAAGGCCGCACCCTGAAGGAGAAAGTTGAGAAAGAACCCGAACACTTCAGGCGCAAGGAGAACATAGAGAAGCTGCTGCTGCAACTGTGCAAGGCCTTGAGGGCATTGCACCGGGAGAATGTCGTTCACCTCGACATCAACCCCGGGAACATAATAATATCCCAGACAAGCAATGACGTAAAGCTGGTGGACCTTGGATTCTGCCTTAGCAACTGGGACGACGAGACTGCCGGCTCAACAAAGAAATTCGGTGCGCCGGAGGCTGCAATCAATGACATCAACGAGATTGATGCACGCAGCGACATATACTCCATTGGACGTCTGCTGCAGTTCATTGAAGAGAGGGCGAATGCCAAATTCCCTGCATATATAAAGAGGATTAAAAGGCGTTGCCTGCGCAAGCAGAAAAGAGAGCGCTACAACAGTTGCGACGAGATTATACACGAAATAGAAAGCGGCAAGAGAAAAAAATGGTTTGTTGCAGCCGCCATTGCTGCAGCAATGGTGGTGGCCGCTCCGCTTGCAATGCAGCTGTATGAAGCCGTGGAGAACTACATTGCATGGGAGAGAGGGAAAATAGCCGACAAGTTCGAGGAGGATGGCATCTTTTACCTTATCACCGACCGCGATGCACGCACAGTGGAGGTCACATACAAAGGCAGAAGCCCCATCGAGTATGGGTTTGAATATGGCGACGGAGAGATAAAGATACCTGCAACGGTGACCCACCGTGGCAGAACGTTCAAGGTTACGTCTATCGGCACAGAGGTATTCGACAACCCCGAGACAACAAGCATAATTATGCCCGAAGGACTTGAGACAATAAAAGACCGGGCTTTCGAGATTTGCCGTCTGACAGGCACAGTTCGCATACCAAGCAGCGTCACACACATTGGCGAATGGAATTTTGTGGCAAACAATTTCATAGACAGCATTTTGGTTGACAAGAGCAACCCACGCTACGACAGCCGTGGCGGATGCAATGCTATAATAGAGACGGCAACAAACACACTGATGGTTGCATGTAACAACACTGTGATACCAAAGGATGTGGTAGCCATAGGCAACGATGCTTTTGTATACCTGCAAAAGGCCACTTTTACAATACCGCAGAGTGTGAGGAGTATTGGCAGTTACGCTTTCCACAACAGTGCAATAAAGAGCATCGCCCTACCCGACAGCCTCACAAGGATTGGAGAGTATGCCTTCATGCAATGTATGATGTTGCAGCAGATTACCCTCTCGGCCGGCCTTGACACAATTGAAACTGGAGCATTCCGTTCAAGCGGCCTGCAGGAAATAGCATTGCCGGACAATGTAAGCACGGTGGGCGACAAGGCTTTTTCGGAAAGCAGGAACCTGCAGAGCGCCATAATAGGCAGCAGCGTGAGGGAATTGGGGGCATACGCCTTTGAGAACTGCAAAAAACTCACAAAAGTAGTTTCGCACATACCTGCCAAGGATTTACGACCTACAGGAAGCGGATGCTTCAACGGGATAGACAAGAAGTGCATACTTTACGTTCCGCGCGGTGCTGCCAAGACCTACAGGAGCACATACGGCTGGAATACTTTTGCCAAGATTGTGGAAATGGAATAAACCGCGCGAATAGAACATCGGTTCATCCTTTTCATGTTCCGCGCATCGTTGACATCAACCGCAGCGAAGATATATCAACCACCTTTTTAGAGTTCAAGCCACAATTATATACAATTCAGTACCAATCACCGTCTGCATTCAAAAAAAAGCGCATACAACGCTTTTATTTTAAATCATTATTCATATATTTGCACCATAATGCTTTTAAATGCAATCATTATGGAAAATATTTACACACTCTCCGATATTCAAATCCAAAAAAAAATTGGAGAAAAGATAAAGACAACCAGGCTTAAGCAAAATATAACGCAGGATAGCTTGGCCAACTCTGCATCAATATCACGTTCATCTGTCCAAAAAGCAGAATCCGGAGAAATAAAATCGTTTGACACATTTCTTCGCATACTAAGAACGCTTGGCATGCTCGAAGAGATTCATCATCTATGCGAAGAGGAGCAATTAAGCCCCAGTGAATATTATGATATGGTAAACTCGGCCAGAAAAAGCAAAAGGAAGCGTGCTGTTGGCTGTCTTAATACAAATAAGGAGGAATCGGAATGGTAGATGTAGCAAAAGTCATGATGTCTGGCGAGAATATAGGCACATTCAGATGGGATTACGCATACGATGTCGCCCGTTTTGAATATGACTCACAGTTTGTGGGCAAGGGTATCGAGCCATCACCTATAATGATGCCCGTACAACAAGGTCGTATATACTCTTTCGGCAATCTCAATCGAGAGGTATTCAACGGCCTGCCCGGTATGTTGGCAGATTCCTTGCCGGACACATATGGCAGGGCTTTGTTTGAGCAATGGCTGGCATTGACAGGGAGAAGTTCCGGCAACCCAATTGAAACCTTGTGTTTTTTGGGTAAACGATGCATGGGTGCATTGGAATTTGAACCCGCAATCGGTCCAGATTCAGCCCCCAACATGAGATTTGAAATCGATTCTTTAGTAGATGTTGCAAGAGAAGCCCTATTGAACAAAAAGGAATTTGGTGTAAACTTAAGTTCGGACAAGAAGGCTGCCATAGCAGAGATTTTACGACTTGGAACATCGGCCGGAGGCCAACGGGCAAAAGCCATCATTGCTTACAATAAAGAAACAGGCGAAGTGCGCTCTGGGCAGGTTGAGGTTCCCGAAGGTTTTGACCACTACCTTATAAAACTGGATGGAGTTTCTGCCGAAGCCGGATTTAAAGAAACCGAAAACTTCGGACGTCTTGAATACTCCTTCTATCATTTGGCAAAAGAGTGCGGTATTGAAATGACCGAAAGCTCTTTGATTGAAGAGAATGGCAGAGCCCATTTCCTGACAAAACGTTTCGACAGGGTTGGCGGCGAGAAAATCCACATGCAAACATTGTGCGGAATGGCTCATTATGATTTTCATCTTCGTAGAGCATATTCATACGAGCAAGCATTCAATGTCATGAGACGTCTTCGCCTACCATACTCCCAAGCCGAAGAGATGTTCCTCCGCATGGTATTCAATGTAGTGATACGCAATCAGGACGACCACACTAAGAATATCTCTTTCCTTATGGATAAAAACGGCAGATGGAGATTGTCCCCGGCATACGATATTGGCTTTGCATACAATCCTGATGGTTCGTGGACCGACACTCATCAAATGTCCATAAATGGAAAGTTTGATGACATTACCAGGAAAGACCTGATGGCTTGCGCCATATCAAACAATATTAAGAATGCAGTAGAAATTATCGACAAGGTTTGCGAAACTGCCTTAAGATGGCCGGAGATAGCAATGAACTGCGGTGTTCCAAAAGAAATGATAGATGCAAGATTACCATATATGTTGTTGAATATATAAAGACAATCACATTGCAACACGGGCAGGCCAGCGTGTCCGCCCAAAACACGAATTGAAGCCCAAAGAAACTGATAAAAAAATCATCACTTATGGCAGCGCCATAAGTGATGATTTTTAGTAATACAATTATTATCAATAGTTGTTCTTCTTTACCTCGAAGTGTGCCTGTGGGTGCAAGCATGCAGGGCACATTTCGGGAGCAGCTGTACCGTTGTAAACGAAACCGCAGTTACGGCACTGCCATGTAACAGGCTCTGTCTTCTTGAACACTGTTCCGTTCTCGATGTTCTTCAAAAGTGCAAGGTAACGCTCCTCGTGACCCTTCTCGGCAATAGCGATATTGCGGTACATCACGGCAATTGCTGGGAAGCCCTCGGCATCGGCAACGTCGGCAAAGTGAGGATAATCGGCAGTCCACTCCTCGTTCTCACCGGCGGCAGCAGCCTTCAGGTTCTCGGCTGTTGTGGCAATTACACCTGCAGGGTAGCTGGCTGTGATTTCAACCATACCGCCCTCGAGCCACTTGAACATACGCTTTGCGTGCTCCTTCTCTTGGTCGGCAGTCTCCTGGAATATTGCAGCAATCTGCTCATAACCCTCTTTCTTTGCAACGCTTGCAAAGTATGTATAACGCATTCTTGCCTGTGACTCGCCTGCAAATGAAGTCAAAAGATTCTTCTCGGTCTTTGTTCCTTTAATACTCTTTTCCATAATGATTCTGATATTTTATTGATTAATATGTCTAAAAACGTTTTTAATATGCTTTTTAACAACCGCACGGGAGAATATGTTCGTGACACCGCCTACCGGCCGGTTGCGCATTCATTTCCCAAAGAAAATATTTATTTCAAAGAAGTCATTGGCACGGAACGGGATTTTTATTCACATTAATAAAATTTAACAGAAAAGAGAGGATTATGAATAGCTGTGCGATGTTATGGAAAGGCGAATCGGCAGCAAAGGCCGATGGTCTTTGCTGCCGGTTTATGGTCTTTCAAAACCGCTGCAATATTACAGCAGCTTTGCAAAAAGCTCTATTGCCTGATACTCGGGCAAGCCAATCTTGTTGAAGAGTGCCGCTGTACCCTGTGTGCGCTCCTCGGCACGCTGCCAGAACTCACGCGCATCCTCGCCGGGGAAAGGAACGATATCCTTCTGCGAGAGGTGACGGAAGATTGCGTGGCGCTTGCGGATGAGTTCCTCGGGGCTGAGGGGCACTGCCATGTCGGCAACAGCCAAATCCCACTCCTGCCAAGCACCGCGGTAGAGCCAGATGTGGCACTCCTGTGCCCAGTCCTCATCCTTGACTACGTCCCAGGCGCCCAGCACAGCCTCGATACATACGCGGTGAGTACCGTGAGGGTCGGTGAGGTCGCCCGCTGCATAGATCTGATGGGGCTTCACCTCGCGCAGCAGCTTCACCACGATGTCGATATCGGCCTGGCTCAGCTCGCTCTTCTTGATGCCACCCGTCTCGTAGAAGGGGAGGTTGAGGAAGTGGGCGTTGGTCTCGTCGTTGAGCCCGAAGGAGCGCACGGCTGCCTTCGCCTCGGCACGGCGGATAGCTCCCTTGAGGTTGAGCAACGCACGGGGCTCAGGCTCGCCCTCCACCTTGCTGGCAATGATACGGCGCACCTCGTCGTAGCGGTCCTCGAGACCGATCTCGCGGGCTGTATCCATGTGCTGCACCACCACATCGTCATAGACGGCCACGTTGCCCGAGGTCTGGTAGGCCACATGCACGTCGTGACCCTGCTCCACGAGGCGGATGAAGGTGCCACCCATCGAGATCACATCATCATCGGGGTGCGGAGAGAAGACGATCACGCGCTTGGGGAAGGGAGTTGAAGGCACGGGACGTGTGCTGTCGTCGCAGTTGGGCTTGCCACCGGGCCAGCCAGAGATGGTATGCTGCATGTCGTTGAACACCTCGATGTTGACCTGGTCATAGGCCTTGCCCAGCGCGTCGAGCATCTCGGCAAGCGAGTTCTTCATATAGTCCTGATAGGTGAGCTTGAGGATAGGCTTCTCT
>JAZTXR010000003.1:0-6164 GCA_045636545.1 Bacteroidaceae bacterium | reverse complement strand
CCAAGCACCGCGGTAGAGCCAGATGTGGCACTCCTTTGCCCAATCGTCGTCCTTGACCTCCTCGAATGCACGCAGAACAGCCTCGATGCAGACAAGTCGGATCGTAGCCATGTCGTTCTGTGAGCCAAGGAGTTGACACTTCATGTTGTCTTCCTAAGACCGCTTGGCCTCCGACTTCCTGCCAAGCACCGCGGTAGAGCCAGATGTGGCACTCCTTTGCCCAATCGTCGTCCTTGACCTCCTCGAATGCACGCAGAACAGCCTCGATGCAGACACGGTGTGTACCGTGTGGGTCGGTAAGGTCACCTGCTGCATATATCTGGTGAGGCTTCACCTCGCGCAACAGTGCCTTTACAATCTCAATGTCATCATCGCTCAACAGTCCCTTCTTGATACCGCCGGTCTCATAGAACGGCAGGTTGAGGAAGTGGGCATTGGTGCGGTCGTTGAGGCCGATTGAGCGGCAAGCTGCACGCGCCTCGGCACGACGGATTGCGCCCTTGAGGTCGAGCAGGCGGCGCGGTTCGGGCTCACCCACCTTCTTGTTCGCAATGATTTCGCGTATCTCGTCAAAGGCATCGCCAAAGCCCATCTCCTTTGCAGTGTCAATGTTCTGCAGCACCACATCGTCATACACGGCAACGTTGCCCGAGGTCTGGTAGGCCACGTGCACGTCATGCCCCTGCTCAATGAGACGGTTGAATGTTCCACCCATTGAAATGACGTCGTCATCGGGGTGCGGAGAGAAAATCAGCACTCGCTTGGGGAACGGTGTGGACTGCACGGGACGTGTGCTGTCATCGGCATTCGGTTTGCCGCCGGGCCAGCCCGAAATGATGTGCTGTATCTCATTGAACACCTTTATGTTTATCTTGTCGTATGTACCCACGCGCTCCAGAAGGTCGGAGAGTGAGTTCTTTATATAATCCTGGTGTGTGAGCTTGAGGATTGGCTTGTCCACTGTCTGGCACAACCAGATGACAGCCTTGCGTATGAGTTTGTCGCTCCACTCGATTGGAGGCGCAACAAGCCATGGTTCTTTCACACGTGTGAGCTCCTGCGCGGCAGCCTCGTCCATGACAACCTGCACGTCGTCGTGGTTCTGCAGGCAGGTTGCGGGATACTCCTCGTTCACCGCACCCTCAATGAGCCTCTTTGCCACGCCAGCCTTGTCCTCGCCCCACATCATGAGAACGATTTTCTTTGCACTCATTATGGTCTCCAAGCCCATTGTGATGGCCATTTTGGGAACCTCATTGGGGTTAGAAAAGAACTTGTCCTGTGTCTTGCGTGTGTTGTAGCTCAACTGCACAAGGCGGGTTGTGGAGTGGGCATAGCTGCCCGGCTCGTTGAAGCCAATCTGGCCAAGCTCGCCAACGCCCATAATCATGAGATCTATGCGGCCATTGACCATCTTCTCATACTTGCGGCAATAGTCGTTCACCTCGTTGCGTGCCACTGCTCCGTTGGGGAAGAAAACGTTCTCGGGGGCAATGTCAACATAGTTGAGGAGTTCCTCGTAGACACGGTGGTTGCGGCTCTGTGGCGATGTAGGCTCCATCGGGTAGAACTCGTCGAGGCTGTAAACCACAACATTCCTGAAGCTCACCTCACCGGCCTTGTAACGCTTCACCAGCTCGGCATAAAGGCCAAGCGGTGTGCGGCCTGTCGAGAGGCCGAGCGCAAATGGTTTTTCACCCTTGTGGCTGTTTATTGCATTTACCACTACATCGGCCGCGACGTTTGCACCGCTCTTCTCGGTGTCGCAGATTGTTGTTGCAACCTTTTCAAATTTACATATACTCTCTATTGAGGCCGAAACAGGCAGCTCGCCTATCTTTGGCAAAACGAATTTTGGATTCATAAATATTGGTTAGTTTAGTTAGTTTTTATTTTTTAACAATAATATAGATGTTGACCCCAAATGTCATTTTTCGAGCAAGCTCTCAACAGCACGTCTGAGCGCAGTCGAATTTTGCAATTAAACGAGTTAAAACCAAGTTTACTTGACTTTTTACAACGAGTGTTTGCAAAATCGCCGTAGGCAATGGATCTCTGCAACAGCAAACGAGATGTCTCCACTACGGTCGACATGACACAAACTCCACTTCATTTCCTGTTCATAATCTCCGATGCCGGGAGGCCTTTCTCCAACAACATCTTCATATAACGCATGTGTGGGTCGGTGTGGCGGAAGAACATCTTGTATCCCTCGCACAGCACGTTCATATATGGCTCGCCGTTCTTTGCGTATGCGAAGCGATGCTTGGGGCACTCGCCATGGCACAGGAAGTAGTAGTTGCAACGCTTGCACTCCATTGGCAGGGCATCGCGCTTGTCGCGGCCGAATGTCTGCTGTTCGGGGCTGCGGTACATGGCAGCCAGTTCCTTCTCCCTTATGTTGCCCAAGCGGTATTCGGGGTAGACGAAGTGGTCGCAGGAGTAGACATCGCCGTTGTGCTCCACAACCAGACCGTCACCACACACCTCGCTGAAGGCGCACAACGGCGGCTGCACGCCACACCAGTTGGCAAGCGTAACGTCAAAGAGCTGTACGAAGCAACGCCCCACATCGAACTTCATCCACTCGTCAAAGACATCGCACATGAACTGCCCGTAGCCCTTTGCCGACACCGACCAGGGTGCCTCGACGGCATCCTCCTCGTCGGGCGATACAATGAGCGGGCGCTTGCCGGGGCGCTCTATCACATACTCCACCACAGGCAGGAACTGCATGAATGGATTTATGGAGCGCAGGAACTTGTAGACCTCGGCTCCACGTCCCTCGCTGCGGGCATTGACGGTGGAGAGGATATTGAACTCGACACCTGTGCGCGACAAGAGTTCCACACCTTTCATCACACGTGCGAAGGTGGGCGCGCCGCCGCAGTCGCGGCGGAAGGCATCGTGTATATCCTCGGGGCCATCGAGCGAAAGGCCAATGAGGAAGTTGTTATCCTTGAAAAAGCTGCACCACTCCTCGTTCAACAGAATGCCGTTTGTCTGCAGGGTATTCTCGATGACCTTGTCGCCGGCATACCTCTGCTGCAACTCCATAGCCTTGCGGAAGAAAGGCAACCCTGCCATCAAAGGCTCGCCACCGTGCCAGCAGAAACTGACATTCTGCTGCGATGCGCCCTCTATGTACTGCCTTATGTAGATTTCAAGCAGTTCATCGCTCATGCGAGGCATTGCACCGCTGTAGATTTCGCTCTTGTCGCGGTAGTAGCAGTAGTGGCAGTCGAGGTTGCAGGCCGAGCCAATGGGCTTTACCATTGTCCCGAACGCCGGTGCGCGCCTCATCTTTGCAACATCGGCAAAATGCAGATTGTTTCGCTTGTTACTTTTCACTTGCTATAAATTCCTGTTCGCCATACTGCTGCTGCAACTTCACGAGTTTCTCCTTCAGCTGCGCTGTAATCTCCTCTGTTCCCGGCTGGCCGTAGATATTGTTGAGTTCGTGTTTGTCATTCTCAAGGTCAAAGAGTTCCCACACGCCATCGTCATAGAAATGTATGAGCTTGTAGCGCCCGGTGCGCACACCCAGGTGGCGCTTTACGGCATGCTCGTCGGGGTACTCATAGTAGTGGTAATATACACCGTCGCGGTTCGGTTTCCACTCCTCGTCCTTCAGCACCGGTAGGAATGAGCAGCCGTGGATATCAGATGGAACCTCAACGCCTGCAAGTTCAAGGAATGTAGGTGCATAGTCAATGTTCTGTACCATCGCCTTCGACTCGCCCTTTGCACCGCCCGGCAAGCGCACGAGCAACGGAGTGCGGAACGACTCCTCGTACATCCAACGTTTGTCGAACCATCCGTGTTCACCCATATAGAAACCTTGGTCGGAGGTGTAGACGATGAGTGTGTTGTCCATCAAGCCCTCGGCCTCGAGATAATCGAGCACACGGCCCACATTGCGGTCTACCGATGTTATCACGCGCAGATAGTCGCGCATATATTGCTGGTATTTCCATGCATCGAGTTCCTTGCCGGTGAGACCTGCAGCCTTGAATTTCTCAATTACAACATCATAGTGGGCATCCCAGGCCTTTTTCTGCGCAGGATTCATATTGCTGTATATGCGACGTCCCCACTCCTCGAGGTCGGGGCGGCTGTGTATGGTGCTGTCCTTGTCGGCCATCTTCAGGTCATAGACAATGTCCATATCCTTGCTGATGGACATCTTCTGCCCCTGCGCCGCAAGGCGTGTGTCGTAGTTGTCGAAGAAGGTCTCGGGCAACGGGAAGTTGCTGTCGGCAAAGAGGTCGAGGTCACAGGTATCGGGCATCCAGGTGCGGTGTGGTGCCTTGTGGTGCAAGAGCAGACAGAACGGTTTGTTTGCATCGCGCCCGTTCTCGAGCCAGTCGAGGGCAAGGTCGGTGGTCACGTTGGTTGCATAGCCCTCGCGCTGCACCTTCTCGCCGTTGCAGATGAATGTGGGATTGTAGTAGTCGCCCTGACCAATGAGCACATCCCAATGGTTGAAACCTGTGGGCGCCGATGTCAGGTGCCACTTGCCAATCACCGCTGTCTCATAGCCCTGCTGCTGCAACAATTTGGGGAATGTCTGCTGGCTGCCGTCAAAAGATGAACTGTTGTCGGTGAAGCCGTTGGCGAGGCTGTGCTTGCCGGTGAGCATACAGGCACGCGACGGGCCGCTGATTGAGTTGGCCACGAAACTGTTTGTGAAACGCAGACCGTCGGCCGCAATGCGGTCGATGTTCGGGGTACGGATGAATGTTGTATCGTATGCGCTGATTGTCTGGTACGAGTGGTCGTCGCACATGATGAACAGGATGTTCATTGGTTCCTTTGGCTTCTCCTTGTTTGCATCACATGAGGTCATCAGAGGCAGCACTGCCGCGCCGGCCGCCGAAAGGCCGATGAGCCTTTTTGCTTTGTCGTAGATGTTATTCATATTTGGTCGTTTTTTGTAATTTTCATCATCCGTGCAGCGTTACGACGCCACCACAGACTGCATATCGCGAAGATACTGAAAATTTTCCAAAAAAATATATTCTTAAATATTTTTAAGCAAAATAAGGAAAACGAAGGAAAATTTTAAACGCGACACAAGAACAACGGATTTTGTTCTTCAGATTTTTGTTTAGCAAAAAAATAAATCTCTTTCGAAGAGATGTATAATTAGTGGCAAACTTACAAAAAACATCTCAAATAAGCGCAAATCAGCAAAAAAATTTTATAATTCAGCAATATACAAATTGAGAATTTTAATTATTTGTTTAGCAAAAAAGTAGGTTGCAAACGGCTATGACGTTGGCAACCAGCAAATCGCAGTTTTGCATAAATCTCTTCGAAAGAGATGGACAAAAAAGATAACAAACACAAACTAAATTATACAATTATGAAAATTCTAAAAGGATTATTTACAGCACTTCTATTATTGTGCTGCATGGGAACTGTGAAAGCAGAAGAGGTGACAATCGACGGCATCAGCTACGATGTTGTTACTAAAGCAAAACAGGCAACAGTAATTAAGGGAGGCAATTATTCCGGGGAGATTGTTATACCAAGCGAAATAACACACAACGGAGTGACATGCAGCGTAACAAGCATTGGAGAGGATGCGTTCCAATTATGCTACGGGCTTACAAGCATTACAATACCTAACAGCGTTACAAGTATTGGATATGGAGCGTTCTATTATTGCACCGGCCTTACAAGTGTTGAAATCCCTAACAGTGTTACAAGCATTGGAGAGAGTGCGTTCTTTGGTTGCACCGGCCTTACAAGCATTGAAATCCCTAACAGCGTTACAAGCATTGGAGGTTCTGCGTTCTATGGTTGCTCCGGTCTTACAAGTATTGAAATCCCTAACAGCGTTACAAGCATTGGAGGTTCTGCGTTCGAAGATTGCACCGGACTTACAAGCATTACTATACCTAACAGCGTTACAAGCATTGGAGATTTTGCGTTCTGTGGTTGCACCGGTGTTACAAGGATTGAAATCCCTAACAGGGTTACAAGCATTGGAGGTTCTGCGTTCAATGGTTGCACCGGGCTTACAAGCATTACTATACCTAACAGCGTTACAAGCATTGGAAAGAGTGCGTTCAGTGGTTGCTTCGGACTTACAGGTGAACTTGTAATCCCTAATAGCGTTACAAGCATTGGAAATTATGCGTTCCATGGTTGCTCCA
>JAZTXR010000002.1:0-61967 GCA_045636545.1 Bacteroidaceae bacterium | reverse complement strand
ACACCATAGCCTATTACTGCAATTGTCTCGTCCTTCAATGTCTCCAAAGCCTTTGCCAATGGATATTCCTCGCGTGTCACGACGTTCTCTACCACGCCGCCAAAATTCATCTGTGCCATAATTCTATATGTTTTTTAAGTTGTTATATTATTATTTCTGTTCCAATGCTTTCCTGCGTTGTTCCTCCACGTGTTGCATGTACTCGTTCATCAGCTCTGTGCGCGACTTGATGATTGCCACCACACCCGAACAGACGAACTGGTAGAGGCCGTAGGGCGACAGCATCTGGTAAAGCTCGTCAATCTCCTCCTTGTGGCCTGTCTTCTCCAACACGATGTAATCGTCGTGGATGTCAAGGATCCTTACATTGTGACGTCGCACAAGCTCCTCGACGTTGCGGCCACGCTTCACCTTGTAGAGCGCTATCTGCTGCATCACCACCTCCGATGGGGTGTAGCAGAAGGCTTTCAACACATCCACTTTCTTTTCAATCTGTTTCACAAGGTTGGCAACCTTCTCCTCGTCATTGCGCACAAGGATTGTGTATTTGTGTACACCTTCGATTGCCGACTCCGAAACGGTCAACGACTCGATGTTCACATTACGGTGGGTGAATACGGTCGTTATCTGGCTCAACAGTCCCACCTTGTTCTCCGAAAATACGGTTATGATAAAATCTTTGTTCATCTTATTTTTGTTTTTTACCCCCTCCGCTTTGCTCGTCCCCTTAAAACAGGGGGACAATATCCTTAAAATTGCTCCACTGCTTTTGGTGAATATAAAGGATGGGGGGGGTTAGAAGCTGTTGAAATTTCTAAAAAAAATATTTTCTTATAGAAGCTGATAGTTTCGCCATTTTTTATGTTCAAGAATGCCTGTTTCTTTCTTTTTTTGCGGTTACATAGCCCGCTATGCGCCCTTAAAAAATAAAAAAACATTCTATTCTTGCTCTATAAAAAATTAGGCGATATAAATTAAAACAGCTTCTTATTCCAGACGGATATTTTCCAATGGCTGGCCTGCCGGTACCATGGGAAATACATTCTCCTCCTTCTGCACTCTTACCTCGAGCAGGAACGCCCCTTTGGCGTTGCGCATCTCTCTTACTGCATCGTCAAGCTCCTCGTGCCTGTCGACATAACGGTATTCAAGGTGGTTTGCCTTTGCCAAAAGTTCAAAATCAGGGTTCACAAGTTCTGTGAAAGAGTAGCGGCGGTCATAGAAAAGCTCCTGCCACTGGCGCACCATTCCCAGGTAGCCGTTGTTCATGAGGACAATCTTCACACCCACCTGTGACTGGTACATTGTGCCAAGCTCCTGCGATGTCATCTGCAGGCCGCCGTCACCGACAAAGAGGCAGACCTCTCTCTCGGGCATTCCAATCTTTGCTCCGATGGCTGCCGGCAATCCATAGCCCATGGTGCCCAGTCCGCCCGATGTTATGATGCTGCGTGAACGCTTGAAACGGAAGTAGCGCGAAGCGAACATCTGCTGCTGGCCAACGTCGGTCACGATTATGGCATCGTCGAACTGCTGCGACACTGCATCGACAACCTCGCCCATACGCAGGTGTTCGCCACGTCGTTCAATGGCCGGTATGATTACATCCTCGCGCTCAATGTTTGCACATACACGGAACTCGTCAATCCAGGCCGAGTGGTCGTTCTTTGTAATTTTTTCAGTCAGCAACGGCAGTGTCTTCTTGACATCGCCCATAACGGCAACGTCGGCATATATGAGTTTGTTTACCTCGGCCGGGTCAATCTCAAGGTGTATTATCTTGGCATTGATGCCGAAATTTTCCGGTTTGCCTGTCGCGCGTTCGTCAAAACGCATACCTATGGCAATCAGCAGGTCGCAGTCGCGGTTCTTTATGTTGGGGCCGTAATTTCCGTGCATACCCATCATGCCAACGAACTGCGGGTGTTCCGATGGGATTGCCGACATGCCGAGCAATGTGCTTGTTGCGGGAATGCCGCTCTTTTCAAGGAAATCGAGCAGTTCCTTTTCGGCGCCACCAAGTATTACACCCTGGCCGACAAGAGCCATTGGCTTGCGCGCAAGGTTTATGAGGCGTGCTGCCTCAAGAATGCTGCTGCTGTCGGTTTCGCCGTCGGGCATATAGCTGCGTATGAACTTAGTGGGGGTGTACTCAAAGTCGAGCATTCCTGTCTGCGCATCTTTTGTTATATCGACCACCACAGGACCGGGACGTCCTGTCGATGCAACGTAGAAAGCGCGTGCAATGGCTTCGGGAATATCCTCGGCGCGCTTCACCTGGCAGTTCCATTTTGTTATGGAGTTTGTGATTTCAATGAAGTTTATCTCCTGAAAGGCATCGGTTCCCAAGGTTGACGATGCCACCTGGCCGGTGATGAGCACGACAGGTGTGGAGTCGAGCATGGCATCGGCAAGTCCGCTCACCGTGTTTGTGGCACCGGGACCCGATGTCACCATGCAGACACCTGTGCGGCCTGTCGCACGTGCATAGCCCTCGGCTGCATGCACGGCGCACTGCTCGTGGCGTACGAGTATGTGGTTCAGTCTGTCGCGATAGTCATAGAGTGCATCGTAGACCGATATTATGGCACCACCCGGATAACCGAACATTGTGTCTACGCCCTCGGCAATCAAGGAGCGTATCACAGCCTCGGCACCGCTTATGCGCGGCAGTCCCTTGCCGGATGGGGTGGTGTTTCTGTTTTCTGTAAAAGCCATATATATAGGGTTCTTTTATTCAAAAAGCCTTCCTCGGTATGGAGAAAGGCTCTTGTATATTATACTGTCCGTATATATGACCTTTCTCCCGTTATCTGCGCAAGACGACGAGGTTCAGGTCATTAAGGATATACAAACTGTTATACATAAATCTTTCATTTTGTCTGTTGCGGTTGCGAAAATAATGGCATTTTTATTAAAAACAAAGAAAATCGTTGTTTTTTTGTAAAAAGATACGATGTTTTTGAGCATTTTTGTTCAAAAGAGCCATGTTTTGACAAAGAATAACAATCTATTTCATACATTGCGATATTTGAACTAACTTTGCCACACTATCACGCACATGGTGCAAAACATTAACAAGATGTCAAAGACTCCACGCAAAATAGAGCTCCTTGCTCCGGCAAAGGACTATGAAACAGGCATAGCCGCCATCAATCATGGTGCTGATGCCGTATACATCGGTGCAGCACAGTTCGGCGCTCGACAGGCAGCCGGCAACTCTGTCGAGGATATTGCCCGCCTGGTCGATTATGCGCATATATTCGGTGTAAAGGTCTATGTTACTCTAAACACCATCATATATGATGATGAGGTGGCGACGGTGGAGCAACTTGTGAAACAGCTGTACGAAGTGGGTGTCGATGCCCTCATTGTACAGGATATGGGTATTGCCGGGATGGACATTCCGCCAATCCCCTTGCATGCCAGCACCCAGATGGATAACCGCACTGTTGAGAAGGTGAAGTTCCTTGCCAGCGTAGGCTTCCCGCGCGTGGTGCTTGCGCGTGAGTTGTCGCTCGAACAGATAAAGGAGATTCACGCCGCCATGCCCGAAACAGAACTCGAGGTCTTTGTACACGGTGCTCTCTGTGTCAGTTACAGTGGCCAGTGCTATGCATCACAGTACTGCTATGGCCGCAGTGCCAACCGTGGTGCCTGTGCACAGTTCTGCCGCCTGGCATTTGACATGGTTGATGCCGATGGCAGGATTATTGAGCGTGACCGTCACCTGCTGTCGCTCAAGGATATGAACCGTTCGGCCTCGCTCGAGGAGATGCTCGATGCCGGTGTCACTTCGCTCAAGATTGAGGGGCGTCTGAAGGATGCATCCTACGTGAAGAACATCACAGCCTACTATCGTACGCAGCTCGATGCAATCTTTGCACGCCGCAGTGAATATGAGCGTGCATCGCTTGGCAAATGCCTGCCGCAATTCACTCCCGCACCCCACAAGAGCTTCAACCGTGGCTTTACCGATTACATGCTGCATGGTTCAAAGGAGGGCATGACATCCTTTGAAAGCCCAAAATCAAAGGGTGAACCGCTTGGATGCGTGAAATTCGTGTCGCGCAACTATTTCACCGTTGTAGGCGGTGACTTCAACAATGGCGACGGTGCCTGCTTTGTGGGACAGGACGGCAAGCTGCATGGTTTCCGTATTAATAAGGTAGAGGGTAACAGGATATATCCGCAGACAATGCCGCGGATTGAGAGCGGCGATGCACTCTACCGCAACTATGACTGTGAATTCGAGCGCCGGCTCTCGCGCCCCGATGCACCACGCCGCATTGCCATCTCATTGCTTTTCAGTGACAGTGCTTTCGGCTTCAGCCTAACGGCAACCGATGAGAGCGGGTTGGAGTGCACGGTGGAGCTGCCTTTCAAAAAAGAGGTGGCACGTTCGTCGCAACGCGACAATATCATGAACCAGCTTGCAAAGTGGGGCAACACTCCGTTTGAGGTTGCCGGTGTCGATGTGCAGATGAGCGACGGGTGGTTTGTGCCCTCATCGCTGCTCTCCGAGATGCGCCGCACACTCTGCGAACTCTTGCTGAAAGAGAGGCGCGCGGCAGTTGGACGTTGCGATATGCGCCTGAAGGATAACGACATCGCCTACATTACGTCAACGCTCGACTACAAGGGCAATGTATCCAATAAACATGCACAGCTTTTCTACAAACAGCACAAGGTTACCGATATCAATCCGGCATTTGAGCTTGAAGGCAAGGATGGTACAACGGTGATGTTCTGCAAACACTGTCTCAAATACAGCCTGGGGTGGTGTACAAAGAGCGGAAAGCCTTCGCCTTTCAAGGAACCGTTCTACATTGTAGCGGGCGACGGCCGCAGGTTCCGCCTTGCGTTCGATTGCAAGGAGTGTGTGATGAGGGTAGTGACCGAGTAGAATGGAAATAAAAGCCACGCCTTAGGGGAACGACGTGGCTTCTTTCCGGACAAACGCTTTTGCCCGTCGGGGACCGACCTTCACAGGCAGGCACTCCCGAACTGAATCTATTACTATGAAAAACACAATAATGAAACATTCCGCAGTAAGCTTTTGTTTTCTGCGGAATGTTAATTTATACAAAAAAGTGATTTTGTGTGATAGATTTTTGCAATTTAAAAGATCCCTCGTCGCTCCGCTCTGTCGGAATGACATTATCAGAGAATTTGGGTGATTTGTGTGGCGGGTTACTACTTGCCACAAATCTCCTTGTAGTCGCAATATTTGCACTTGTCGGCATCGGTTGCCGGTACAAAAGGCTTTTCGCAGTCAAAAATCTCGGCCAGCACAGCCTGCAAGCGGCTCATATATTCGGCCTCTATTGCGGCAATGTCATTGACAGGCTCTTTGGCTACCTTTACAACAAATTCGGTACGCTCGGCATTGTCTTTCTGGTGTACATACAACAGTTGCGGCGATATCCTTTTCGCTTCGCCACTCTCTATTCTCTTTACCCATTCGCTGTTGCCGGTTGCCCTGCTTGAGAGTGCGTTCTTCAGTGCAATGGAGTAGAGGAATGCCTGCAGATGGTAGCCTGCAGACTTTGCCTTGTGTGCAAAGATATCCTCGAGCGACATATTGCCGTCGCTGCTGCTGCCGCCACCGGTCTTGTAGTCTGCAATGCCAATGGTATCGTCCTTGCAGTCAACACGGTCAATTGTACCGCCGAGCCTTACACTGATGCTGTTCCCTCCGCTTGTAAAGCTGTATGGCATCTCAATCTGCACCTCGCTGCCTATGTAGCGGAAAGGGGTGTACTGTGCATCCATCTTCACAAGGCGCAGCAGGAAGTGGTGCAGCACACCGCGCTTTATATACTGCTCGCCATTGTACACGGGCTTGTTGTTCTTGAAGAACTCTGTCCTGAAGGCGCTGTCAATGAATTCATACAACAGTGCGGGGTTCTTTATATAGTGCTCCAGAGCCGATGAGGTTACAAGCGTTGTGTTGCCGCTTGTCGTTATCTTCTCATAGAGGTTCTCGGCAGCCTTGTGGAACACTGTTCCCAGGTCGTTGTCCTTCATCTCCTCGTCCACATCCTGCAACGGCTTCAGCTTCATTATATAGTAATAGAAGAACCTGAGACCGCAGTCTATGTATTTGTTTATGGCCGAGGGGGTCATCATATAGGCATCCTTGCTGTATGACGTGTCGAACCTGCCACGCAGAATCTCCATCATCCTTGCGTTCTTCGGCTGTGGCTTCACCTCTATTGCTGCAGTGCTCTGCTGCGAGCTGAGCGCTATGCGTTCCACATCGTAGAGCTTGCTGCCGAGCAGTTGCAGGATGTAGCGCGAACACTCGCCGCGTGTCTTGCTGTCCGACGAGCTGTTGTACACCAGCGTGACACGCTCGGCGCGCTGCAGCAGACGGTAGAAGTAGTAGGAGTAGATTGAGTCGCGGTGCTCGCTCAGTGTCAGCCCGAACGCCTTGCGCAGATTGTAGGGGATGTATGAGTTCTCGCCGCTGTTCTTTGGCAGGTTGCCCTCGTTCACGCCAAGGAGGATTATGTTCTTGAAGTCGAGGTTGCGGGTCTCCAGCAATCCCATTATCTGCAATCCCACGACAGGCTCACCGTGGAAAGGCAGTCGCTGCGACGATAGCATTCTGACGAGCAGTTTGCCAATTGTGGCTTGCTGCATATCGAGCTCTCCGCTGTCAATGAGGCGCACAAGGCGCTGGCATTGGGTATATACTTTCAGTATCGCCTCAATGAACAGTTGCTCGTAGAGTGTCTCCTTGCTGTTGTCGTTGAGGGTCTGTGCAATGCCGTATATGAGCCTGCTCATACCCTCGAGCCACTGCTGGTTGTCGGTGGTGCGTGTGAAGAGCGAGGTGAGGAACTCATCCTGGTGCAGCACCTGTGGGCCGGGGAAGAATATTTTCTCGCTGAGCAGCCTGTGATGAAGGTGGCGGCTCTTGTCGCTCCCCTGCACCACGTATGGGTGCTTGAGCACATCGCACACGTATGACATTGTAAAGCTCTGCTGCTTTTCGCTCCATCCGCGTGTCTGCAGGTCGACAAGCAGTTTCACAAGGCCGAAGATGGGCGTGTGTGTTATGGGAAAACCCATTGTCACGTTCATCTGCTCAATGGTGTGGTCTTTGATATCCTTGGGGATAGCGTGAAGTGTGGCCTCGAGCATTGTCTCGTCGCAGAGCACGATTGCAGTGTCAATCTCGTCCTGCGTGAGGTTGTCATTGAGCCACTCGGGGATATAGCGCACTGCACAGCTGTCGTTCACCGTCTCAACGACTGTGACCTTCTTTTCGTTTCTCAGGTTGTCGTACATCTCCTTGCCGAACACGCACGGAAAACGCTCGAGGTTCTTGCGCATGAAGTAGCCGGCCTCCTGTGTATTGTCCTTGGTGTAGTAGGTGTCATAGTCCCAGTAGAATAGTGCCTTGCCCTCCCGTTTCACATAGTCGAAGAGGCGTGTCTCCACCTCGTTGAGTGCACTGAACCCGACGAATATATATTTGTCATAGTTGAGGGTGATACCGTTGCCGCTCTCAATTACATCGCGGTACTGCATGCCCTCGTATGCGATGTTTTCACTGCGCAACGCCTCCTTGAAATTGTTGTACACGGTGTAGAGGCGTTCCCAGATGCTCTGGAACCTGCTCTCTATCTTGCCGTTGGCTTCGGGCCTGAAATTCTGGAAAAAGCGTGCGATGGACTCGGCCTGTGCCGGCTCGAGAATATCCTTTGCCGTGCCAATCTCGCGCAGTTCCTTGATGTTGGCAAAAAGTTGCCTGGCGTTGGCAAGGTGCTTGTCGACATCGTCGAAATCCTTTATGAGCATCTCGCCCCAATAGTAGAAACTGTCGAGTGACTCGGCGCTCTTGTCAATTACGGCTAAAGTGCCGTCCTTGTTGAATGACTTCACATACTCCTTGTAGAGCTTGCTCACAAGTGCAATGGGGTCGGCTATGGCAAGCTTGCTGTTCTGCTGGAACAGTTCACCCACGGTAAGGTATCTGGGGCTCCACATAGGGGCATTGTTGCTGCTCTCGAGCAGGTAACGGTTGAAGAAGAGACCTGCACGTTTGTTGGGGAAGACAACGGCAACATCCTCAAGATGACCGTTGAATCTTTTATATACGTCCTCGGCAACGAGTTTAAGAAAAGGTGTCATTATAATTGTTTTATTTCGTTCTTATATACATACCATAGATATCCGCTCACGTTCCTGTAACCAATCTCGCGCAGCAGCTCCATATACTCCTTTACCTGTTTGCTGTGCTCGTTGTCCTCGTGTGCGAACTTGTAGTCGATGACTATTGCCGTATCGCCTTTTATCATCACACGGTCGGGGCGACGGCTGCTCTCTTCCCTGCCTGCAACAAGTATTGAGCGCTCGTTGAACAGCTTGTAGGTGCCGTTGAACCAACTCTCGGCCTTGGGGTTGGCGAGCGCTCTCTCCAGTATTCCCTTTATCCTGTCATACTGCTTTGAGGTGGCTATCAGACCGCGCAGTTCAAGAGTGTTCCTCAATGCGGTCTCAAGGTCTTCGCGCCTCTCCACCTCGGAGAGCACAAGGTGCATCAGCTCGCCGTATGCAATGTACTCCTGCTGCTGTTGCTCCTTCTTGTCGGTAGAGAGGAAACGTGCCAGCTCGCGCGACTGGCGGAACTCTATGCGGCTGTCATAATAACTGAACGGCAGTTTCTCCACACGTGGCTTCTCCTCAAAGGGGTTATCGGCCTTTTCCTCTTTTTTCTTGTCGTTCTCCTTGCTTGGGACAACTGTTCCGTAGCGCAGCACACCTTCGTTGTCGTCATAGACACAACCGTCGAGAGCTATATTGGGTATGACGTTGTTTATCAGTTCCGACACCTTGCGCTTCTTTGGTGTGCCATCGCCTTTTTTGTCGTCGCTTTTCTTTGCCGTGTTGTCGCTGAACATGAAAAGGTTGCATTTTGCACGCGTTGTGGCGACGTACAGGATGTTGAGGTTGTCCACAATCTGATAGAGGTACTCCTTGTAATAGTCGTCGCGGTACATGGACTCCTCCATCTCCTTCTTGCTGTTTATGGGCAGCAGGCTTATGTTGTTGTATGGTGCTTTCTTGGGTTCGCACCACAGTAGGCTACGGCCGTCGCCGGTGAGTGTCCAGTCACAGAAGGGGAGTATCACGGTGTGGAACTCCAGCCCCTTTGACTTGTGCACGGTCATCACGCGCACGCTGTTGATGCTCTCGGCCGGGACACACTTGTCCTTGATGCTCTCGTCCCAGGCTGCAAGGAATTTGTTGAGGTCGGCATTGCGGCTGTTCAGGTATTGCGATGCGTGGTCAAGGAAGGCATATATATATGCCTCCTCGTCGCTTGCACTGCCGGCATCGAGCAGAGCAAAGAGCTGCTCGATAAGCTCATAAACAGGCAATCCCTTGAGGCGCTCAAGCTCTTCGGCCAGTTTTGCGGGGAGCAGGGTGGTGACATCTGCATATTCAGTAGCCTCTTCCGGCTTGCCGGTGACCTTGTTGTAGAGCTTTGCAAGGTTCACTATGTTCACCTTGTCGTCTGGGGTGGCTATGTAGCGCAGTGCGGCGATGACCAGGCGTACGTATAGCGATGAGGAGAGCCTGTAGGCTTCGTCCGACACAATCTTCAGGTCTGGGAAACGTTTGTTGAAGGCATCGACCACAAGGTCAATCTTCTTCTCCTTTGTGCGCAGCAGTATCGCAACGTCGCGCGGTGCTACATTCTCCTCCTTGAACAGACGCTCCAGTGTGGCGCCAAGCTGCTCAATGGCCAATTCCTCGAACTTGTCATCCTCGTTCTGTTTCTTGAGCAGATGTACCTCGGCATATCCCTGCCATGGCTTCTCGGGCTTGTCGGGTTGTGGCTGCGGCACGGCCTGCTCCACGTCATCGTACGCGGCCTCGATGTCCTTTATTCCCTGACTGCCCACGAGGTCCTTGAACGTTGTGGCAATGTTCTTTACCGATGCACGGAACAGTGCGTTGTTGAAGGCTATGATGCGTCTGTCGCTGCGGTAGTTGGTCGACTTGTATGTGACACCGTCAACCTTCACATCCTGGCTGGCGAAGGTGGTCTGGTCGTTTCTGAAGTAGCTGCCGATGTTGTTCATGATGTTCCAGTCGCTATTTCTCCAACGGTAGATGGACTGCTTCACGTCGCCCACGATAAGGTTGAAGTTTCCACGCGCAAGCACCTCCTCAAGCAGTACCATAAAGCAATTCCACTGCAGTTTCGATGTGTCCTGGAACTCGTCGATGAATATGTGGTCAATCTCTGTACCTATCTTCTCGAATATGAAAGTGGCACTCTTGCCTATCATCGTACTCAACAGGTGGGTTGTCTCGGCAAGCATGAAGCGGTTCTCGCGTGCGTTCTCATCCTTCAGCGTGGCAGCTATGTTGTTGAGCATTGCCAACTGGTGATAGTGACGCAACGAGAGCTCGCAGTTTATCTGCTCTTTATAAAGGTCCTGTGCATCGCGCACCAGTGCCGCAATGTCGTCCACATAAGGACATGTGGATGATATCTCTGCAGGGTTGTTGATGAATGCCGCAACGGCTGCCGTTATTTTCACCACACCGTCGGTCTGCATCTTCTTGAAGACATTCCAGATGCTGCCGTTTGCAGCTCCGCGCTTGAAATCCTTTGCAGCGTAGCCCTGGGCGTATGAGAAGAAGCGGTTGCCTATATCCACTCCTTTAGCCTTCAGGCTGTTCTTTAGAGCCGTCACCTCTTTGTGGAACTTCTCGAGCAACAGGCCGTTGTCGTGCTCAATCTCCTCGCGCAGTTTTTCGCCGCGCTGCTGATACTCCTCGTTGAGGATATTCTTGGCAAAATCCTTTATCTCCTTGTCAATCTTCCATTTCTCGCCGTTGTTCATCTTCTCCTCGACATACTTTACAACCTGGGCAATCTGCTCCGTGTCGGGTTCAAGCTGCTTTATGTAGGCATCAACGGCGTTGTCAAGCAGTTCTTCGGCATCGAGCGATATTTCCATATCGCCGTTGAGGTCGAGTTCCTTGGCAAGACTGCGCAGCACTGACTGGAAGAACGCATCGATGGTCTGTATGCGGAAGTGCCCGTAGTCGTGCAATATATTCTCGAGCGCCTCGCCGGCTCTCTTCTGTATCTCGCTGTCGCTGTAGCCCGGGAGCTGCTGCCTTATTTTGTCGGTGTAGTCGGCAGCACTCTGCAGGCCGTTTGCAACGCCATAGAGCTTCCCCAGTATGCGCTCTTTCATCTCGGCCGTTGCCTTGTTGGTGAAGGTTACGGCAAGAATCCTGCGATAGGACTTAGGGTCGGCTATCAGCAGCTTTATGTATTCGAGAGCAAGGGTAAATGTCTTGCCCGAACCTGCCGAAGCCCTGTATATCTTAAGATTTCCTTTCATATATCTAATCTCTTTTTCCTGTTATTTCAACCTTGCTCCTTCCCGGCGACAACCTTACCACGTTCACCTTTACGGGAATCTGCTCGAGCATCTCGGTAAGGTGCGATATCACACCCACTTTGCGGCCGCTGCTCTGCAGCTTGTCGAGCATCATCAATGCCGTCTGCAATGTATCCTTGTCAAGAGCACCGAATCCCTCGTCTATGAACAGTGATTCTATCTTCATGCGGTTCGATGAGAGTGACGACAATGCAAGTGAAAGGGCAAGGGAGACTATAAATGTCTCACCACCCGAGAGGGTGTGTGCCGAACGGCTCTCTGCCATCATGTCAAGGTCTATCACCTTTATGCCCAGTCCACTGTCTGAAATCCTTTCAAGGCGGTAGCGTTTGGTCATGTCGGTCAGATGCTCATTTGCGACACCCAACAGTATGTCGAGCGTGTACTCCTGGGCATATTTCATGAGTTTTTCGCCGCTTGCCGAGCCGAAGACCTTGTCAAGGGCATCCCAATGTGCCTTCTGCTCCATCTTGTAGTTGTACTCCACGCTGTACTTCTCGAACTGTTCACGGTTCTTCTCATCCTTGAGAAGCTGTGCCTTTATCAATGTTGTGCGGTCATTAATTTCCTGTATCCCACTCTCCAGCAACTGCAATGCCTCTGTCATGTTGCCGGTATTCTCCTCTGCGCTTGGCCTTGTCGGGGCCTTCCCGTGCTCGGCAAGCAACTGCTCACGTTCGCGTTTCTTTGTCTGCGCCCCGGTCATTGCCTGCTCAAGACGGTTGATATTCTCGCGCATACCGGCAACAACCGAGTGGTCGACCTGCAGCAGTGCATCAAGCGTGTCCATTTCCATATTGTCGTCGCGTAGTGCAAGGAAACCCTCGACCTTTGCAAGGAGTGTCTCTATCTTCACGGCTGCATCGGCCAGCTGTCGGGTCTTTGCCGAAATCTCTCCTCCCAATCTGCCACGCACACTCTCAATCTCTGCTTTTCTATGTGCGGCATTTGCAAATGCCTTGTTTGCGGCAGAGATGGCATCGATGTAGTGCCGTTGCAGCGCATCTGCGCTTTTCCAATCGCCAAGGAGTGCCTGCAGCTGCTCTTTCTGGTTCTTTATGCTCTCCTGCAGTTGTTGCAACCTTATTCTTTTTTCATTCAGTTCTTTCTCGACATCATGCACACGCGACAGGTGACCGGCCTTGTTGCTGTCGCACACATTTATCTCATTGGTGATAGCAAGAAGGCGCTCTTTGTAGCTGTTCCAGTTTGCAAGCAGAGTGGTGAGCTGTGTCGCCGCGTTTTTGTCGGCAAGCAGTGCGGCTGCATCCTCGATGCCGGCAAGGTGGGCCATGTTCGCATTATGGTAGCGGGAAATGGAGTTCCTGTGCAGTTCAATGGCCGACTGTAATCTATCAATCTCGGTTCTGCTATTTGCGATGTTGGCCTCAAGATGCTCAAGAAGTTTGCGGTTGGTCTCCTTCATCCTTTCAAGCTCCTCTTCCTGCAGCAGACTGGCGGTGATTTCGGTTACTTCGTGGTGTCTGCTGCCGCAAACAGGGCAGGGTTCACCCTCGACCAGCCTTTTGCGCAGGGCTGCAATCTCACTCGACATTGTCTGCTTGAGTGCCTCTTCGCTCTCGCGCGCCTTGACAAGATGCTTTTCATGCGTGGCAAGCAGTTCGCGGGCTGCAGCAAGGGATTTCTCCTTTGCCTGCACCTCGTGCTTTTCATCCTCAATGTTCTTTATGTTTGCCACAATGGTGGGAATCATTGGGATGGCGGCAGAGTAGTGGGCATGTTTTTCAAACCAGGCATTCTTCCCGTTCTGCTCGGATGCCAATGTGGCCAACTGCTTGTCGCAGGCTGCAACCTCGGCTCTGTATCTTGCAATGGTCTCGTTTATGCGCTTTACCTCGGCTGCAAGTTCGTCGTGCAGTCGCATGTCTTTGGCATGCAGCTCCTCAACTTCTCTTGCCATGGATATGAACGGCAGTTTACCGGTATATTCGGCATTGAGCCTCTCTTGATTGGCAACGGCATCGGAAACACTCTTTGCGGCTTTTTCAAAGCCCTCGTTCTTCTGTTCAAGCTCCTTCTCCAACTGTGCAAGCTGTTGCTTGCCGGTGGTGTGCTGTTGCCTTGTGTCGCGCAGCGAGGTGTAGTCGTCACGGATTGGCTGCACGCTGTCAATGAGCTTGAGTCTCTCTATCTCGGGCTGGGCTTTGTCGAGCCTCTCCTTGGTCTCAAGCAGCTCTCTCTGCGCTTTAGCCAACTGCTCATTGATGGCTGCAAGGCGTGTGAGCCACTCGAGTTTCGCTTTCAGCACCTCACGGCTTTCCCTCTTCTGCAGCAGTTCCTTGTCAAGCCTCTCAAGTTCGTCTTCGTTTGCTTTAATCTCATCATCGCTCAGCAGCTGAAGATCCCTGCGCTTTGCTTCGAGTAGCTCAATCTCCTCTGCCGCCTCTTTCCTTTTAGCATAAATGGCAGTCGATATGTGGCTGTATATGCCGGTATCGGTCAATGTAGTGAGCATCTTGGCCTTCTCGTTTTCGTTTGCCTTAAGGAATGCCGAGAAACGTCCTTGTGCAAGCAGCACAGAACGGGTGAACTGTTCATACTCAAGCCCTATGAGGCGTGGAATCTCGGCTTTGTGCTCTTTAGCCGAGAGTTCGCGGCGCTCGCCTGTAGCCAAATCCGTCATGTATATATTGGCATTCTGCAGCTTGCCATCGGCCTTTTCGCGTGCGCGGGCAATTGCCCATCTCACCCTGTACTCCTTGCCGTCGACGGCAAGGAAATCAACCTCGGCATATCCCTTGCCCTTGCCTTTTCGCAGTATGGTCCTTATATCGTTTACTTTTACCTTATGCTCGATGTCGTCACCGCCCTCCACGTTGTCAAGGCGTGGCGACTCGCGGTACAATGCAATGCACATTGCATCGAGTATGGTTGTCTTTCCTGCGCCGGTGTTGCCGGTTATGGCAAAAATACCAGCCGAGTCCAATGGTTCCTTGCGGAAATCGACCTCAAATTCTCCGTCCAATGATGCAAGATTACATCCCCTGATTGCCAATATTTTCATTGCGTACCTCCTTGATTACTTCGTTCAACTTTTCGAGCAGATGCGCGGGCATCTCTTCTCCATTACACTTTTTCCTGTATATCTCCTGCATGATTTCTACAGGGTCCTTGCGCTTGAAATCATCGTATGTCATCGATGTCCCTTGTTGTTCGTCCTGCACGGCTGTGGTGCTTGTCACAATTCGGGTCAAGCGCACTGCCTTGCCCTCGATGGCCTCTTCAATGACCTGGCGTAACGATGTGTCTTCACCTTTTACCAAGACATTGACCTCAAGGAACGGCGAGTTGATGTCTATCTCGCCATCGGGCAGTTTTGCCAGTTCGTCGACAACCACATCAATGGGTTCATGCGTGGCAGGAACACTCAATAGCTTCACAGGGGCATCAAAGAGAATCTTTTCAATCTTACACCCCTCGCCATCAAGCGCAACCATTGTAACACTCTGTGTATTTCTTCTCTCGGCGAATGACATTGGCAGTGGAGCACCGGAGTAACGCACATTCTCACGACCGCCGACACGCTGTGCCCTATGAAGATGCCCAAGCGCGGTGTAGACTATGCCTTCATTGGCAAACTGTGCATTGATGCCTTCGAGTCCGCCTATTATTGCATGCTCCGAGCTGTCGCCGACCGAAACTTCGGCACCCGATGCCTGCAGATGTCCCATAGCCACAATTGGCAAATATCCATGCGCCTTAGCCCTGTTGTAGAGTTCATTGTACAGCCGGGCCACTCCCTCGCTGTAGCTGTCGGCCTGGGGCAGGTCGTGTATGCGCAGGTAGGGAACAGCCAGGCAGCAGCCTCCTCCTTTCAATGGGACAATCATCCTGTCATAGTCAATCTCGTCATTCACATAGTGCACCACACCCGATATATTGGTGTTGAACACGCCAAGCAGGGGGTTGGGAGCCTCAAGACGTGCTGCCGAGTCGTGATTGCCGGCTGTTATTATCACCTGCAGCCCCTTATTGGCAGTCGTTGTTTTTGTGAGAAAACTGAAGAACATCCTCTGTGCCTCGGCCGATGGGTTGGGAGAGTCAAAGACATCACCGGCAATGAGCAGCAGGTCAATCTCCTTCTCTTTTATAGTGTTGCATAACCAATCGAGAAACACATAGTGTTCCCTGTATCTTTCATATCCATAGAATGTCTGTCCAAGATGCCAATCGGCCGTATGAATGATTTTCATAGGTTAAAAATATTATTCTGCTAATATAGTAATTTAATGGTGAAATATAAAACGGAATAGTGTGAATTTCCACTGCGTGAAGACCTTGTTTTTATAATATACTCAAATTGAGCGGAAATGTTACAGTGAAAGGGACAATATTGCAATACATTGCCCCAGTTTCATTTTATTCCTCTTTTTATTCGCTGTTTAAAATGTTTTGATGTACCTTTGCAGGCGATTTTGATTTGGCCGGACGAGGTGCCGGCTATGTGGAACAATTTAAGTTTTAGAGTATGTCCAAATATTTGGTTGAAGACACACGCAAAGTGACTACACAGCGTTTTGGCGAGATGAAACGCAAGGGCGAGAAGATTGCAATGCTCACTGCATACGATTATACAACAGCATCAATCATGGATGCAGCTGGCGTTGATGCATTCCTTGTAGGCGACTCTGCCTCTAATGTCATGGCCGGAAATGCAACGACATTGCCCATTACCGTTGACGAGATGATTTACTATGCCAAGGGTGTGGTGCGCGGTGTAAAGCGCGCGTTGGTGGTTGTTGATATGCCGTTCGGTTCGTATCAGGTAAACGCAGACGAGGCTGTGAAGAATGCCATACGCATTATGAAAGAGACTAATGCCGATGCTGTGAAGATGGAAGGTGGTGAGGAGATTCTCCCCGCTGTGCGCAGGATTCTTGATGCCGGTATTCCCATCATGGCACACTTGGGGCTTACCCCACAGAGCATAAACAAGTTTGGAACATACGGCGTGCGTGCCAAGGACGATGCCGAGGCTGCAAAGTTGTTGTCAGATGCAAAGCTGCTTGCCGATGCCGGTTGTTTTGCCCTTGTGCTTGAGAAGATTCCTGCCGCGCTTGCCGAGAAGGTTGCAAAGAGCATTGACATTCCTGTAATCGGTATAGGTGCCGGTGTGAATGTAGATGGTCAGGTTCTCGTCTATGCCGATATGCTTGGCATGACTGCCGATTTCAAACCAAAATTCCTGCGCCGTTATGCCGACCTTCACACTGTCATTACCGATGCTGTGGGCAGTTATGTGAGCGACGTGAAGGCTTGCGACTTCCCAAATGCGAACGAGCAGTATTGATGACCAATAGATGATTGTTGAAAAAAGGTTCTTCTTCTCATGGAAGGACCTTTTTTTATTCTTTATTACGTTCTTCAATGATGGTTGTCAATGTTTTGTAAAAGGGGATGTTACTGCTGTTGACGATAGATGGTGGCACAAGCTCACACTGTTCGCGAAGTTCAACGGTTGTGAAAAGTTCGTTGTAGACAACAAGCAGGTAGAGCCCCAACGGTGTGTGGATATTCTCTCTTGTGACGTTGCGCAAGTAGTTGACAAGCCTCTCTTGCAGCATGAGGCCGCGGGCACTCAAACATGCCAGTTGCTGCTCGTCGGGCTCATTGGAGTAATAGTGCTGTTCAATCTCCTCAAGCCCGGCTACATAGAGCGTTATTGTGTCCTTGATGCTGCTGTACAAATTGTTCAGTGGAGTGCCAGTGACTCTGCAACCGGCGCTGTCGGCAAAGAGTGTCATCTCTCCTTTCTCAATGAAAAATAAGGTACAATCTCTGCTGCCTGTGGTGTTGCTGTAGAGATATGCCGGTTCCACGTACTCTACATTGCCTTCTATGCGGAATCTGTTGTTCATGACAACGCAGTGTGCAAGTTCTTTGGGGATAACGCAGTCAGTGGTACGGGCTATGATGAGTGAATCTCCGTAGGCAGCACCATCAATATATCCGTCAATGTGGAACGTCTCTTTGGGCTTGTTGCAGGATAAGAGACAGAAGAAGAGTGACAACAGCAGTGCAGGCTTGCTCATGGGGAGTGGGGTTGTATAAAACATAACAAGTCGCCGGACGGATTGTTCGGCGACTTGTTATGTTTTTATCTATATGCTACCCGTGTGTTATCAGCAGATGTAGTGGCTGCTGATAGACTGGTTGTTGAGCACGCACTTGATTGCCTCGGCAAATCCCTTTGCTACAGAAAGCTGCTTCACCTTTGGACAACCCTTTGTGTAAGGGATGCTGTTTGTGAACACAATCTCTGTCATCTTTGACTCGCGTACACGCTCTGATGCGTTACCCGACATGATGCAGTGCGATGCGATTGCGCGTACAGACTTTGCACCGTTCTCCATCATGAGGTCGGCTGCCTTTGAGATTGTACCAGCTGTGTCAACGATGTCATCGACAAGAACGACATTCTTGTCCTTTACGTCGCCGATAATCTGCATTGTGTCAACGACATTTGCCTTTGCACGTGTCTTGTGGCAGAGCACGAGGGGTACACCAAGGCACTTTGCGTATGCACTCGCACGCTTTGAACCACCTACGTCGGGAGTTGCGATAACAAGATCCTCTAGGTTGAGTGACTGGATGTAAGGTACGAATACCATTGATGCATAGAGGTGGTCAACCGGGATGTCGAAGAAGCCCTGAATCTGGTCGGCATGCAAGTCCATTGTGATTACACGGCTTACGCCGGCAACACTCAAGAGGTTGGCAACGAGCTTTGCGCCGATAGATACACGTGGTTTGTCCTTGCGGTCCTGACGTGCCCATCCGAAATATGGCATGACTGCGACGATGCTGCTTGCCGATGCGCGCTTTGCTGCATCAATCATGAGCAACAGCTCCATCAGATTGTCCGAGTTGGGGAATGTTGACTGTACAAGGAAAACATCCTTTCCGCGGATTGACTCTTCGAAAGAGACAGCGAACTCACCATCGGCAAAATATGTGGTGTTCATCTGTCCGAGTTCACAACCCAATTCCTTGCAAATTTCTTCTGCGAGATAGCGTGACTTTGTTCCCGCAAATACCATATAAGGAGTCTTGTCCATAATAAATTAGTTATTAGTTATGTTATTATTCTGTTTTGTCGTTTTTATAACCTGTCGACCGCTCTCTTTATTCTCTTGAAACGGTCAATCAGTTCTGTGTAGTCTGTGGAGCGACACGAGTCGAAATTATCCCAAATGAGTTCCTCAAGGATAACGCCACCGAAGCCATACTTGGTAAGCCTCTTGAGGTTGTCCTCGTCAATGTTGCCGAATGCCCAGGTGTTCCTGTTTATCATCTTCTTGCCAATCTCGTTGAGCTCGGTGCTCTGGTAATAGGTGCGGCCAAGCGGTCCATAACATACGATGTCATAGACCTTGCGCAAATCCTTGAGATGGGTGAGGTTGTTGGCATACCCGACGAATTTTCCCTTTTCGTTGCCTATCGGCGATGAGCCCATAGGGAAAAGGGTACCTGCCAGACGGTACTCTTGCATGAGCCTGTTGTTGCAGGAGTATATTCTTTTGTGATATTTTTTAGGAATAAGATTCAACAGTCTCTCCATGAATTGAGGATGGGCATATTCCTTATAAAGGAAAAGATAATCAAGACCCTCTTCAAACAGACGGGTGATGATTTTGTCCTCCTCAACGAAGAATGTCGGTTTTGTGGCAATTGCCAGTTTCATATTAACTCTGTTGTATTGTTTGTCCTACTTGAGTGCAAAATTAATAAAAATTAAAATAACGGAAGCATTAAAAACGTACAATTATTGAATAACATCATTATATTTTTGCTGTTCAACCATTAAACGCCATTAGACGGCTTCTTGCGCCATGTAGGATTTGCTTTAATCAAGAACAAACAACCGGCAAACGATGTTCTCATTGCATAACCGATAATATTATATTCATGGCAAGAGAAAGTATTCTGATTCTGAGGCAAAGGATTGACCTGCCTGCATTGTTGGCGCAGTTGAATGCTGCATTGAGTGAGGAATGGCTTGCGTTCTACCAATACTGGATTGGAGCGCTGGTGGTGGAAGGGGCAATGCGCTCCGACGTGCAACGTGAGTTCGAGCAGCACGCGATGGAGGAGTTCTCGCACGCAAAGATGATAGCCGACCGCATAATCCAGCTCGAGGGTACTCCAGTGCTTGACCCCACACAATGGAACACTCTTGCACGCTGCAAGTATGCCGCGCCACTTGACTGTGATGTATTGAGTGTGCTTGGGCAGAACATTGCAGGCGAGCGTTGTGCCATAATACGTTACGAGGAGATTGCCACCTATTGCAACAATGTCGATTACACTACCTGTGACATTGCCAAGCGCATTATGGCAACTGAAGAGGAGCACGAACAGGATTTGCAGGACCTGCAACGCGACATCAAGTGGATGATGAAGGAGGTGAATGTGAAATACTGAAGTGTGTGGGCGATACATGTATAGTGCAGTGCGGCAGCCCGTAGGCAACCGCACTGCACTATGTGTTCGACATGACTTTGTCAGTCGTTGTTGTCAAGATATCGCTTTGCGAGTGCACCGAACTCTTCGATGCGGCGGTCGCGCAGGAATGGCCACCATTGGCGCACCGTCTCGCTACGCTTGAGGCTCACTTCAATGACTTCGCACTGCTCCTGTTCGCTAAAGTCGGCAATGAACTCGCCTTGCGGGCCGGCTACGAAGCTGTGTCCCCAGAACTGTATGCCGTTGGTCATTCCCGATGGGTCGGGCTCGTGCCCGCAACGGTTCACTGCAATCACAGGCAGGCCGTTTGCAACGGCGTGGCCGCGCTGCACTGTCTGCCAAGCCCCAAGCTGGCGTGCCTTCTCCTCGGGGGTATCACTGCTTTCCCAACCTATTGCGGTAGGGTAGATGAGCAGGTCGGCACCACGCAGTGCCATAAGGCGTGCGCCCTCCGGGTACCACTGGTCCCAACACACCTGCACGCCAAGCATGCCAAGTGATGTGCGTATGGGGCGGAAACCTATGTCGCCGGGTGTGAAATAGAACTTCTCGTAGTATGCAGGGTCGTCGGGGATGTGCATCTTGCGGTATTTGCCGGCTACGCTGCCGTCACTGTCAAAGACCACGGCTGTGTTGTGGTAAAGCCCCTTTGCACGTGCCTCGAAAAGCGAGGTTACAATGACAACGCCGCACTCGGCTGCCAGATTCCCATAGAACTCAGTAGATGGACCAGGGATAGGCTCTGCGTATGAGAAGTTTTCGGTTGATTCAACCTGGCAGAAATAGGGCGAATTGTGCAGTTCCTGAAGAACCACCAGCTGTGCACCGCGGGCAGCAACATCTCGTATGCAGGCTGCCAGCTTGTTCTTGTTCGCCTCGATATCAGCAGTTATACTTTGCTGTATTATTCCAACTTTTATAGTATCCATATCTATTTCTTTTTTTATGCGTTATCGGCCTTTGGGGTATTGCATTGTCACGCAGTGCAGTGAACCGTGCTGTTTGATGAGTGCGCGGCAGTCAATGCCCACAATCTCAAGGCCGGGGAATGCAGTTTTCAGAACCTCGGCAGCACGGGCATCATTCTCGGGCTGTGCGTATGTAGGGTAGAGCACCGCACGGTTGATGACAAGGAAATTGGCGTAAGTGGCCGGTAGGCGCTCGCCGTCCTCGTCATATATGGGCGATGGCGATGGCAGGGCAAGCATGCGGTAGGGCTCGCCTGTAGCTGTGCGCAGGCGGGCAATCTGTTTCTCCATCTCTACCAGGTCGCTGTATTGCTCGTCACTCTCGTCGGTGCACTGCATATATACGATGGTGTCATTAGGTGCAAGGCGTGCCACGGTATCCACGTGACCGTCGGTGTCGTCACCAATGAGGTTGCCATAGTCAAGCCAAAGGACACGCTCTGCGTGGAGCATCCTGAGCAGACACTTCTCTATCTCTTCTTTGACCATAGGCTGGTTGCGGTGCGGGGCAAGAAGGCACTGGCTTGTGGTGAGTATTGTTCCCTTGCCATCGCTCTCTATCGAGCCACCCTCGAGCACGAACGATGTGCAGTCCTCATACTCTCCCTTTACAATGCCGGCATCGTAGAGCTTGCCGTTTATGGCATTGTCGAGCGAGGCCTCGAACTTGCGGCCCCAACCGTTGAAACAGAAATCGACATAGTGGGGTACATTGCTGCCAAGCAATGTGATGAAACCGTGGTCGCGTGCCCAGGTGTCGTTCGTGTCGCACTGGAAAAGTGTGATGTTGGCTGTCGGGATGTTGTTCTTTGCAAGCGTGACGCGCACTTTCTCTACATCGGGAGCCACTATGAGCAGATGCTCGCGCACGCTGATGGCGGCTGCCAGTCTGACATAGCAATCCTCCACCTCATCAAGCATGTAGTTCCAGTCGGTATTCTCGTGGGGCCATGTGAGCTGTACCATCTGCTGGTTGTGCCACTCGGCCGGCATATAAAGTTGTTGTTTCGGCTGTTCCATCATTGTACTTTACGTTTACGGTCGAAGAATGGGTTCTTTGAACTTGCGCTGACGGGAATGCCTATGATGTAGTTGCACCCTGGCATCCAACCGAGCTTCAGGGCTGCATAGCCCACAGAATACATTACGCGTGTGTCAAGGCGCAGGTCGGCAGCTGTCGCGCAGGCCGAGCCGACGGCAATGCCCACGTCAATGGTATTCATTGCACATGGAACACCTGGTGTGCGCTCGCCACAGGTGGGGAAACCACAGTATCCGCAGTTCAGGCACATTGCCTCTTCGCGCGAGCCGATGAGTACCACAGCCTCGGCCGACTGTATGTTGTCGGCATCGCGCATGAGGCCGCCACGCCCCATATCCTCGCCCATCTTGTGGAGCGCATTGCTGAGTGTCATAATATCCTCGCCGGTTATCATCATAACCTCTATGATATCTACTCCTTTTGCCTTTGGGGCAGTGCGTGCAGCGGTCATCATCTGCTTTGCGCACTCGATAACGTGTCCGTTACGGACATCCCTTTCATTGTATACCATAATAAATATATCGTCCTGTCATCTTGTTTATTTTGCGAAGATAGTGAATATATTTGTATAAAAACGTGTCAATAACGAAAAAATATTACAGACATGGATATGTAAATAACGTTAAATGTTTCAAATGTCAAATTCATTTGTTTACCTTTGTGCATAAATAAACAAATAAACCTTAATTATTTTATATGAAACGTTTACTTTTAATGTTGGTCGCAGCATTTGTTGCGCTGACGACATTCGGCCAGACACAGTTACCTGTCGACCCGAATGTGAGAATCGGAAAGCTCGACAACGGGCTCACTTATTACATCCGCCACAATGACAAACCGGCACAACGTGCCGAGTTCTACCTGGCGACAAACGTCGGTGCATTCCAGGAGGAGGATGACCAGGATGGTCTAGCCCACTTCCTTGAACACATGTGTTTCAATGGTACAAAGAACTTCCCCGACAAGAAGTTGCTGGAGTATCTGCAAAGCATTGGCGCCGAGTTCGGACGTAACATCAATGCCTCTACCGGCTTTGAGCAGACAGAGTATATGCTCAACAACATCCCAGTCACCCGTGAAGGCATCATAGACTCCTGCCTGCTAGTGTTGCACGACTATGCGCACTACGTGACCTGTGACCCCGAGGAGATTGATGCCGAGCGTGGTGTCATCCTTGAGGAGCGCCGCTCGCGCCGCGATGCCAACTGGCGTATATTCGAGCGCCTGTTGCCGTACTACTTTGGCGATACAAAGATGGCACGCCGCACCCTAATCGGTGGCGAGGAGCAGCTCAAGACATTCAAATATGAGAGCCTCACGAACTTCTACCGCAAATGGTACAACCCCGATATGCAGGCTGTGATAGTTGTAGGTGATATTGATGTCGACATGATTGAGCAGAAGATAAAGGACACGTTCGGTCCGATACCGGCACCTGAGGTTCCAACCGTGAAGCCGGTTATTCCAATCCCCGGAAATGAAGAACCTGTAGTGGCTGTAATAACCGACCCCGAGGCTACCAGCTCATCAATACAGTTCGTGTGGAGAGGCGATGCCTTGCCAAAGGAGTTCGCATCGACCGATATCGCTTTCACTACATTCATCCTCAAGGATATAATCGGCAATGCGTTCAGAGAGCGCATGGAGGCTATAACAGCTTCGCCTACAGCTCCTTTCCTTGGCGGAAGCCTGAGCATATCTTCACTGGTTGAGGGGACTGATGCCGTCATGGCCGAGGTGACATTCAAGGATGGTGAGTATGCCAAGGCTCTTGAGGCTTTCTTTACAGAAGTTGAGAGAATCAGACGATACGGTATCACAGAGGCCGAGCTTGAGCGCGCAAAAGCAGAACTCATCAGCAGCGCCGAGAGAGGAGTGGAGGCTGCGCCCACACGCAAGAACCCGGCGTTTGTGTATCCTATCCTTGACCACTTCTTCAGCAACCGCTATCTGCTTGAGCCTGAGGTCGAACTGCAGCTTGTACAGGCTGTATGCAGCCAGTTGCCCGCAATGGTATTCCAGCAGATGATGCCGCAGCTGATAACCGAGCAGAATATGCTTGTTGCATATACAGCTCCCGAACGCGATGGTCTGGCACACCCGACCGAGGCCGAACTGCTTGCAATTGTTGAAAAGGTGAAGGCAAGTGAGATTGCCGCTCCTGCCGAGGAGAGCGCCAATGAGCCTCTGCTCGATGCTGCTGCAATCAAGGCCGGCAAGATAAAGAAGGAGAAGAGCGCTGCATACGGTGCTACGGAGTGGACACTGGGCAACGGTGTGAAGGTCATTTACCTGCCCACGACACACAAGAATGATGAGGTGCAGGTGCGCCTTGTGATGAATGGTGGCCGCTCGCTCATTGAGGCAGACGAGCTACCTGCTTTTGAAGACAACATTTGGGCGCTCTACAGCCAGAACCGTGGCCTTTCAAAGTTCAGCGGTGTGCAGATGAAGAAGCTCCTTGCCGGCAAGAACGTGCGTTGCAATCTCAACATTGAGGGTACACGCCATGGCATAAACATTGTCTCTACACCAAAGGACCTTGAGACTGCGATGCAGATGCTCTACCTGAACATCGTTGACCCACGTTATGACGAAGAGGAGTTCCAGACCGGCATAAGCCAAATCAAGGCAATACTGCCCAACCTTGAGAAGATGCCACAGCTCAAGCTCCAGAACCTGATTTTCAAGACCCTTTACGGCGACAACGAGCGCAAGCTTGTGATAAACAGCGAGGTGGCTGAAAAGGCCGACTTCAACAATTTGAAAAAGGCAAGCCAGCGACTCTATGGCAACGTTGCCGGTGCTACGGTGTATGTTGTCGGTAACGTTGATGCCGAGACATTGAAGCCATTGGTTACAAAGTATATTGCATCTTTGCCGGGCGGAAAGAAGGGCAGCAAGTTCATTGACCGCAATGAGGATATAGTCAAGGGTGAGGTTATAGTAAAGGATGAAAGCATTGTCATGGAGACTCCAAAGAGCACTGTGTTGCAGGTCTACACCTCATACGCACCTTATAGCATTAAGGAAGAGGCTCTGATTGACATTGCAAAGCTCTACCTTGATATGGTGTTTGTGGAAACACTGCGCGAGGGTGAGGGTGGAACATACGGTGCCAGTGTTGCCGTTATTGCAAACCGTGAGCCAAAGGATGTCGCAATTCTTCAGGTTGCATTTGAGACCAACCCCGAGAGCGCCGAGAAACTTGCAGGGCTTGCCGTCGACGGTGTGCAGAGACTCATTGCCGAGGGTATCCCGGCAGAGAAGTTCGACATGATTATAAAGAACGTCCAGAAGAATATTCCACAGGACAGGATAAGCAACGGCTATTGGAGCTCTGTGCTGCAGAAGTCTGTAGAGTTCGGCGACAAGTATGACAGTGAGTATGAGGAGGCTGTGAACACGGCGACACCCGAGGCTGTTGTAGCTGCAGTGAAGCGACTTGTAGATGCAGGCAACTTCATACAGCTGATAGCATCCCCAAAGAACTGATATAAAAAGACTATTACTGCCGAAAAATCCAACCAAACCATTGCTGTTTGGTTGGATTTTTCAGTACGTATAACGCAATATTAGAAGTTGTTTAAATTTCTTGCTGTCCAACGCCGAGGTCACAATTCTCCACAAGAACCTCAATCTGCCTGTCATCTTTCAATATTGGGTAGAGCTCTTTTATGAACCACGTAGCAAGTTCTTCGTCTCTTTTTACTGCTGTCGTGTTGTTGCAGAAGAGATTCACGCTGAAATACTCGAAGTGTCTCTTTGCTGTGGCAATGTCGTTGATGATTCTCTCTTTGCTGTCGCCAACAGTGCAGCAGAGCAAACACACTCCTTTGAAATACCTGGCTACATCTGTGGCTGTAACATCTGCAGGGATGCCTTTCTGCCAACTTGAACGCAGTTGCGGGTCAAAACTTTCCACACCACAGCGGAATTTTACCGTTGCCGGCGCAAACTGCGCAGCAAAGCCGGCAAGACGGTTGCGATACATATAATGCGCCTCGAACCAGATGGTCTTGATGCCCTTTGCCTTTACCACCTCTTTTATCATGTTGATGGTCTCGTCATCAAGTTCCATGGCAGAACCGGAATTGATTATATCAAGTACACCGTATTTCCCGGTAACCAGTTCAAGAACCTTGCGGTTTATCTCAAAAGGAGAACTGCTTGTATCGTTGTAATAGTCGCAGAAACTGCACTTTGCCCATCGGCAGCCCTTTCCTTGCAACAACAGGAATTCGCGTGGAAACTTCTCGGTAATCAGTGAGTAACGCTGCATGCTATCTTCTTCCTTTTGTGATTCGTTTGATACCATATATTGCAGCGTATGCCATAGGTGTTCCAAAAAGCGCCTCAATGGCCAGCTTGGAGAAGTATTGGAAGATGACCATCATCAGGAGGTCGTGTCCTGATACAACACCGGCAAAGGCGATGAGCACGAATGGCAACGAGTCGAATATATATGCCACGGCCGAACTGCTTATTGTACGCACCCACAGATAGCGGCCGCGTGTCATCAGCTTTATTCTCTCCATGAGCCAGGCGTTCGAGAGCTCTCCAAGCAGAAAACCCACCAATGATGCCACTACGATGCGTGGTACGTATGAGAATACCGTGTTATAGGCAGCCTCGCTCTCGGCAAGATAGTCGGGCGACGGCAGCCACACGCCAATCTGCGTACATGCAACGAGCAGGATGTTGCACAACAGGGTGAGCCATATTACCTTGCGTGCCGTCTTGTAGCCCCACACCTCGGTGAGCACATCACCAAGCATATATGCGAAAGGGAATGTTATTGTACCTGCATCAAAATAGAAGAGATTGAACAGGCCGATTACCTTGACGGCCATAATGTTCGATACCAAATAGAGTGTTACAAACACTGCTGTGACAACCATTAATGCAGACTGGCTGTCGATTCGGTTTTTGAAAGGGTTTTCCGATACCTTGTCCATAGTTCTGTTTTTAGCTCCGCATCATAGCCTCAAGAACTTTTTGTATGGAATCCTGTATATCCGGTCAAAGCTCAAAAGGGTGGTGCGGAATGTTTTTTACACAAAAAAAGGAGTTCTTGCGAACTCCTTGTGACCTCGACAGGATCCAAACCTGTAACCTTCTGAACCGTAGTCAGATGCTCTATTCAGTTGAGCTACGAGGCCGATTTTTATTGTCAACGATGCTGTTGTTTTCGTTTGACAGTGCAAAGGTACTGCTTTTTTTTATACCTGCAAATTTTTTCGTGACTTTTTTTCAAAAAAATGTTTTTTTTATTCAAGGAGCCGTTCATTGAACATGAACCAGCCCACGGAAATACCCAAATTGACACGCTTGGGGCTTGAACTGTAATAATTTACAAAAGCACTGGCCGAAATGTTGGAAAACTGCGCCACAAATGTCAAATCGGCGATATATTGAAAATCGTTGAAACGTTTTTTGTTGTAATAGGGAGTTCCGTTGCTGCTTTCGTAAATTTTGCGATAAGGAATGAAGGCATAGAAACCAGGGCGCACCTGCAGAAAATTGTTCAGTTTGAATATTGGAATCACACCGCCGGCTACAAACTGATTTGCTCTGAACTTGGGGTCATAGCTGAAAATGCTATTTTGGGTGGGAGTGAATGCCGCCGCCTGCATCATTGTCGCCTGATAGCTCCTGGAGAGTCTCCTGGTAGAGTAGAAGAGCTGCGCGTATGTTCCCAGGGAAAATATATCGCTGAAGTTGAAGTTGTCGCGGCGAGTGTAGCTTATCTGCAACCAAGAGAGAAACTGCTCTTTATTGCTCGCATCGATTTGCCCGTTGTATTTTTCTTTTCCTACAACGAACTGGGCTATCAGTGTCTCATGCATGCCTTCAGTGGGAAACACCTTTCTATTAAGGGTATTCCCTTCGAACCTTATCGCCCCATTGAACAGTGTCGACTCATTACTGTCAAAGACAGGCTCGTTGAGGTTGATGATATTCGACTGTACATACTCGTCCTTTATATTGCCTACACCTATTCCAATCTCTGCTTTTCTGCGATTGAGGAACGGGAACATAACCTTCATCTTTGCAAAGTATTCTCGCTGATGGTTAAGGGCTACAAGTTTTTCATTCGAGAAAAGGTAGTCCATATTGTAGTAGTCTATTGTGGAGTATGCGCCTACGAACTTCAGAGAGATGGGCAGCGAAGTGTGGAAATCGACACGTCCCGACAACTGTATGTTGTTGTAAACTTTGCCGAAATGACCGTCGAGCACAAACTCCTTCGAGTGATTCTTGAGCGTGCGGTAGTGCATGCCCAAATATATCTGGTTTGAGATGCTTGTAGAGACGGCTGCACCCATTTTCAATGTAAAATGCGGGTTGAGGGTAACGTCAAGATGAAGTGTGTATGCGCTGTCCTGCTCGTTGTACACAGCGTGGGGTATTATATCCTCTATCATCTCGCCCGAGAGCAGACTATAGTAGCCACGTCTGCAATCTTCGAGAGTAAATCGCTGTCCGCGTTTGTAGAATTCGCTTGTAATGGCCTTTTCCTGTTCTTCGTTGACACCGTCGACAATTACATTGTTAAATACAAACTCCGGGATGCGCGCCTTGAAATCGTTGCGCCTGGCAGCGAGAATCCCGGCATCCTGACGACGTCTTACACGCTGTTTTATGGAATCGGCATACCTTGTGGCATATTTGTGGCCGATGCGGGTGACTTCGTCGATTTTATGGAAGTCAAGCAGATTTACACCTTTTATATGCATGTCTATCAGCACACCCTTGTTGTCGGGCACGGTATAGTCACTGCGCCCCATTATAAGGTTCTCGGCCTGGCTCATGACATCACGCGCATCGGGCATTACGGGAGTACTGCTCACCACACTGCCGATTATGAAGTCGGGGGCAAAATCCTGCTCCAACACATCGCGCGGAAAGTTGTTGTACAATCCGCCGTCATAAAGCAGCACACTATCAACCTTTATTGGCTTGAAATAGAACGGATAGCTCATTGATGCGCGTACGGCATCACCAAGATCACCTTTTGAAAAGACTACCTGTTTTTTATTGTAGGCATCGGCGGCTACGCATCTGAAAGGCACCATCAGCTTGTCAAAATCATTGCCACATGCAGCCGTGTATCCGGCGAATATCTCCATAAAGCCAAGATTCATCGGGGCTGATTTTACCAGATGGGCCGACGGCTTTACGATGTAGAGTGAATCCTTAAGGTCGAAATGGAGACTGACAAGGTCGGGCACATCCTTGTTCTTCTTGAAATAGAACATATAGTCCTGGTCCATCGTACCGGTGTACCATCGTTGGAAATCATCGGTCTTCATCATCTCTATCATTTCATCGGGAGTGTACCCCATTGAGTAGAGCGCTGCGACTATTGCTCCCATTGAGGTGCCGGCAACGTAGTCTATGGGGATATTGTTCTCTTCAAGCATCCTGATTACGCCAATATGCGCCAAGCCGCGGGCACCACCACCGCTCATGACAAGTCCTACCCTCTGCGCAAAAAGCACAGAAGGTATTATAAACAGGATAAAAAGGGTTGTAAGAATCCTTTTCATACGCAAGGGACGGGCTTTTCCAGGTTTCATTGCCGGTGCAACACACAAAAGACATCTTTGGTTTATGCGTTGCAGCGGTTTCATTATTCAAATATGAGCTTACCGAACTGTTCGGGACGGTGAAAACTTGGTTCCGGCCATTCAATGGGGTTCCATGAGAGGAAATGTGGAGTGGGGAGTTCGTCGCCGCACTTGTAGAAGTTGGCCGTCATCTCCTTGCCGTCGAATGACTCGACACCACTGCGGAAAAGTGCTGTCGCGGGGATTACTTCAATTACATTCCATGAATGTTCGCCTTTACGCAGCTCAAAGGGTGCCGTACCAAGTGATGGCGTACGTTCCACACTGTCGAGAACCGTCTTGCCGGCAGCCTCCTTCGGTGCATCGGCCGGGTGCCATGCAAGCAGCAGCTTGCCGGTGCATGTACACTCGAAATTGTAATAGTCAAGGTTGCCTTCGGGCGACACAAAGAACTCGACACACGGGTCGGTCCAAGCACATCCTTGATCTTCGGTCACAGTCGCCTTGATGTCGTTCTCGGTGACAATGAACTTAATATAAAGCCTCTTGCCGTCATGGAACAGTTTGAAGGCTGCTGTTGGGGCGTATGGGAATTCTGCCGGCCAGTTGCAGCAGTCAATACAGTGCAACGGCAAACTCTCGAACACTTTGTCAAGCTCCTCTGTAGGAATAATCTTTGGAACGTTTATTGTCTTCATAAATCCGGTATATTATAAGTTTATATGCGAAGATAATCAAAAACAATCATTTTGTTGCTCCCAGAACGCTTTTTTTGCATTCGTTAATACACAAAATCGTTATTTCCGATAGTAGTTATCGTAAAAAATGATAAATAAATGGTGTGAAAATAAATTATCAGTTGTAAATTTGTGCAAATTTTTGGTAAGTTGGGAATTGATATAAATAGTATTCATTAAATAATCATCAACTATGTTTAAAAATTTCCCGGGATACAGTCTTCTGGAGAAGATTCAGAAGAACAAATCCCACAAGAGAGAGAGAAAACTGCCTCTCAATGCAATCAAGTTAATCTTCATTGTTGCAATAACATCTGTTATTGCGCTTTTGCCCACAGAGTCATTCGGCATTGAGGGCTTGACAGTGGTTCACCAGCGAATCATTTCGTTGTTTGTCTTTGCAGCACTCATGTGGCTCACTGAGGCAATGCCCTCATGGGTTACATCAATGGTTGTTGTAACCGTGATGCTGCTCACCGTGTCAACAAGTGCATTCAATTTCCTCCGTCCCGAGGGCGTGGCTGCAAACGGTCTTGTTCCATTCAAGAGCATTATGGCTTGTTTCGCAAACCCCACAATCATGCTTTTCATCGGTGGTTTTGTACTTGCAATCGGTTTGACAAAGGTTAAGCTCGACGTAGCTCTTGCCCGCGTTCTTCTGAAGCCTTTCGGTACACGTTCAGAGGTCGTGCTGCTCGGTTTCATCCTTGTGACAGCAATCTTCTCGGCTTTCGTGAGCAACACTGCAACTGCAGCCATGATGCTTGCGTTCCTTACACCGGTGCTGAAATCATTGCCTGCTGACGGTAAAGGCCGCATTGCTCTTGCATTGGCTATCCCTGTAGGTGCCAACCTCGGTGGTATGATTACCCCAATCGGTACACCTCCCAATATGATTGCCCTTGACTACCTCTCTTCACAGGGTATGGGTATCAGCTTTGTTGACTGGACTATCAAGATGGCTCCATTCGTGATTGTTCTTCTTCTCCTCTCATGGGCGCTCCTACGCTTCCTCTTCCCATTCAAGCAGAAGCACATAAAGATTGAGATTGAGGGTGATATCAAGTGGAACCGCCACACATGGTCAGTTGTCGCAGCATTTGCCATCACAATCTTCATGTGGATGTTCGGTACAGACCTCTGGGGTGTCGACACAAACGTTGTGGCAATGATTCCTATTGCAATATTCTGTGCAACAGGTATCCTTACACGCCGTGACCTTGAGGAAATCAACTGGAGCGTACTGTGGATGGTTGCCGGCGGCTTTGCTCTTGGTGTAGCGCTCAATTACAAGGGCGAGGGCACAGAGAGCCTTAGCAGCCTCATTGTCAACACAGTACCGTTCGACAACTTCTCACCGCTGGTGGTAATGATTCTTGCAGGTATCATCTGTTTCGGTTTCTCAAACTTCATCTCTCACTCGGCTGCAACATCACTGCTTGTTCCCGTGCTTGGCGTGGTTGCCGGTGGTCTTGGAACTGCACTTGAGAGCTACGGTGGCGCGCAGGCAATGTTGGTAGGTATTGCAATTGCATCATCAGTTTCAATGATTCTGCCAATCTCTACACCTCCTAACGCCATTGCTCACTCAACAGGCTTCATCGAGCAGAAGGATATGATGAAGGTCGGTATCATCATTGGTATCATGGGTCTTGCACTCGGTTATGCAATGTTGATTTTCATAGGTTTCTGATTCCGCTGAAAACATATTTATAAATATTTCTGCTCCACATAACGCATTATGTGGAGCAGATTTCTTATATTCGCACACGGAAATATTAAATGAAGACAAGGCAATGGAGTTGCGACAACTGAAATATTTTGTAAAGAGCGCCGAGTACCTGAATTTCTCGGTGGCTGCAAAGCATCTGTACATAACCCAGAGTACCCTGTCGCAACAGATAAAGCAACTTGAGTATGAGCTTGGCTTTGAGCTGTTCCTGCGCAACAGCCGCCACATATCGCTCACCGAGGCCGGTGAGGAGTTCCTGCCATTTGCGCGCAAGACAATACAGGATGCCGAGGATGGCGTGCAACGCCTCTATGACCTGCAGAACGTGAAGACAGGCACATTGAGGATTGGTGTCACCTACAGCTTGAGCACTGTACTCACCGAAGGCGTGATATGCTTCTTGAGGGAGTTCCCTGGGATTAAGCTTGAAATCATATACAAGACCGTTGACGAATTGCTTGAACTGTTGCGTGAACGGAAAGTGGATTTCATATTATCCTACAAGCCTTTATGTGAAGCACCCGATGTTGATTCAATGCTGCTTTTCGAGAATACCCTTGCCCTTGTGGTTTCAAAGGATCACCCGCTTGCCGCACGCAAGGATATAAAACTGAAGGAACTTGAAGGGATGACGTTACTGTTGCCATCAAAAGGACTGCAGGCACGCACAATGCTCGACAAACTCATTGAGAGAGAGGGAATTGAACTGCACTCAAGCCTTGAACTGAACGAGACGAACATTCTGCTGCAAATGGTTGCTACGGGGCATTATGCAACAATCCTGTCGACATCGGCCGTCTTTGGGAAGACACGTTTCAAGGCAATACCGCTCAGCGAGCCGGGTAATATAATGGAGGCCTCGCTGTTGAGACTTAAGGATGCCTATCAAAAGACTGCAGCAAAGGAGTTCATAGATATTCTGCTTGAGACCGATGCCGTAAAACGCAGATTGATGAATATGTTCGAGTAATTACATAAGAAAAACGGACAGTGCGCGCACTGTCCGTTTTTCTTGGCTTGAAGCATAGTGATACGGATGTTTCACTCCTCTATCTCTATAATTTCATTCTCCTGTACTTTTGCCGGGAGCATCTCGCCTTTTATATACACTTTGGTCATTTCGGTCTTTGCGTTGCTGTGTATCGTGACACTTGTCCTGAACTTGCGGGGTGCGCTCTTTTCACCATTGAATATCACTATGATGGAATCTTGTGCACCTGGCTTTATGGCGTGTGTGGGATACTCCTTGCCTGTGCAACGGCAACTGGTGAATATCTGATGTATATACAGGTCGGCATCGCCGGTGTTCGTGAATACAAAGGCGCATTTGCGTATAGGTGTCTCCCTACCGAAACGTCCCAAATCAATTGTTGTCTTCTCGAATTTGATATCGGCACGCTTTGCCTCTTGGGCATTTGCAACCAAAGAGAGTAGTGTGCATAGTGTCAAAAACAGTATCTTTTTCATTCCTTGTCAATATTTTGCCTGCAAAGGTAGCTTCTTTTTTTGAAAGCCTTCCGGTTTTATACTTTTTTAACCACGTTTTACCTGTTTGACACCCTTTACGCCCTCAATTTTGGCAATTAGCTTATTGAGTTTGGTATTGCCACCGACAAGCAGCGACAATGTTCCCGAGAACAGTGTGTCGTGCGACTCGATGTTGATACCGCGCATAATCACATCTTTCTCCTGTGAAATCACTGAGGTTATGTTGGTAACAACGCCTATGTTGTCATTACCCACAATGCGCAAGGTTACGGGGAAAAGGGCATTGCTGTTCTCGAACTCGCTCCAGCGTGCCTCTATGACACGATAAGGATAGCGCTCCTGCAGCTGGCGTGCGTTGGCACAATCCTTGCGGTGGATTGATATGCCGCCGTTGATTGTTACAAAGCCGAAAACTTCGTCACCGAATATCGGTGAGCAGCATTTTGCAAGCTTGTAGTCGACACCCTTGAGGTTGCGCTCAATGATGAGTACCTCGGGCGAGCCGCTCTGTTCCTTGCCGGCAAATGTGAAGTCACCGGCACTGCGCAGCGGTTCGTTGTTCTCGCTTTCGGGATTCAACAGTGCCTGATACCTCTTTATTACATCGGCAATGTCTATTACGCCGTCCGACACATTCTGGTAGAAATCGGTCAGGCGCTTGAAGCCCATCTTGCGTATCAGATGATCCATAATGGACTCGTCGAACTCAATCTTGTGGTTCTTGAGTTTGCGCACAATGGTCTCACGCCCCATGTCGGCCTGCTTGGCACGTATCTCCTTCAATGCCTGGCGTATCTTGGCACGGGCGCGGCCTGTCTGCACAATGTTCAGCCACGCCAGCTTCGGTGTCTGGTTGTTTGATGTTATGATTTCCACCTGGTCGCCATTGCTCAAGGTGTGGCGCAAAGGCACATTGCGACCGTTCACCAACGCACCGGTGCAGCGGCAACCCAGCCCGGTGTGTATCGAAAAGGCAAAATCAAGGATTGTGGCACCCTTGGCCAGGCGATAAAGGTCACCCTTTGGGGTGAAGATGAAAATCTCATCCTTGTAAAGTTCCATCTTGAACTTGCTCTCGGCAGAACTCTCCTCGCCAATGTTCTCAAGCGTGTCGCGGATTGAGGCAAGCAGGTTGTCAAGTCCCTTCTCGCTCTTGACTCCCTTATAGCGCCAGTGTGCGGCAAGACCGTGCTCGGCTACCTCGTCCATGCGTTCGGTGCGTATCTGTACCTCAACCCAGCGGCCTTCGGGACCCATCACAGTGGTGTGCAATGATTCGTAACCGTTGCTTTTGGGTACTGAGAGCCAGTCACGCAGGCGGTGCGGGTTGGGCGTGTACATGTCGGCAACAATGGAGTACACCTGCCAGCACTCGCTTTTCTCGTTCTGCGGCTCGCTGTCAATGATTATTCTGATGGCAAATAGGTCATATATCTGTTCGAACGTACATTGCTGTTTCTTCATCTTCTGCCAGATGGAGTTGATGGATTTTGTACGCCCTTTGATGCGGAACTTTATGTGCGGCTGCATCTTCAGCTGCTTCTCGATAGGCTTTATGAACGATGCAATGTAGTCCTCGCGCGATGCAGCCGTCTCCTCGAGCTTGCGGCTCAGCTCGGCATATATCTCAGTCTCGGTATAACGCAGCGCAAGGTCCTCCATCTCCGATTTGAGCTTGTAGAAACCCAGTTTGTGTGCAAGTGGGATATACAGCTTTGAAGCCTCGTTTGCCACAAGACGGCGCGCCTCGTCATTGTCGGAGTCAAAGAGCCAGCGTAGCATTACAAGTCGGCTGGCAATCATTATGAGAATGACACGCATGTCATTGGTGAACGAGAGCAGCAGATTCCTGAAATTCTCGGACTCTATCGTAGGGTTTTTTGCATAGAGGGAGTTTATCTGCATAAGATTGGTGAGGATTTTGGTGACACTCTCGCCAAAAATCCCGTTTATCTCCTCAATTGTAGCAGTCCCGGCATTCACGCAACGGTTCAGGAGTATGCTTGTTATTATCTCGTTGTGAAAACCAATCTCATGTCCCACAAGGACAGCTGTCTGCATATCGCTCAACACCGGGCTCATGCCTATTGCATCCCTTGTTATCCTGCCTTCGGCAATGGCTATGGTGATTCTCTCCTTTATATATCCGTATGCTTCGCACTCAACTCCTCCTTCGATGTTGTCTACAAGGACATCAGCAAGTTCAAGAATGACTTTCTTCTCATCTGCAGTATGTATCAAAAGCTCGCTCATAATCATTTTCTCTTCTTAATAGTCTGCGAATTTAGTTTTTCTATTTCAAATAACAGCATTTATTTTGCCATTTATAAAAAATATTTATATTTTCGCTTTCAGAAAAACTTCAAATAACCATATTATCATGATTAGCAAGGCAGACCAATTGCATTTGAGCAAGAAAGGAATTTCGGCCGAAACAGTTGCCGAACAGTTGAACAGATTCAAGACAGGCTTCCCGTTCCTGAAATTAAAGGGTGCTGCAACAACCGGTGGCGGCGTGCTCACGCCGTCGGAACAGGAGATTGCTGAATATCTGGAAGAGTGGGACGGCTATTGCGCAGCAGGCAATGCCATACTCAAGTTCGTTCCCGCATCGGGTGCGGCAAGCCGTATGTTCAAGGATTTGTTCGCATTCTTAAGTGCCGATTATGATGTTCCCACAAGCGACTTCGAGAAGAACTTCTTTGCGAACATCGACAAGTTCGCTTTCTATGGTGACCTCAACGCAATGTGCATTGCCAATAACAAGAAAAGCATCAAGGAGCTTGTTGAAAACGGAGAGTACAAGAGTGTCGTGTTCAACCTGCTCGATTTCACCGGAATGAACTACGGTTCGCTGCCAAAGGGACTGCTCAAGTTCCACACATACGACGATGCTGCACGCACATCGGCCGAGGAGCATTTTGTCGAGGGTGCGCTCTATGCAGCCACAAACGGTGTGGTAAAGTTGCACTTTACCGTTTCGCCAAATCACAAGGCTCTTTTCGAGGAGCTTGTCGCCGAGCGCAAAGTATACTATGAGCAGCTCTTCAACGTTAAATATGAAATCACATTCTCCGAGCAGAAACAGAGTACAGATACCATTGCTGCGAATGCCGACAACACACCATTCCGCGAGAACGGCACATTGGTGTTCCGTCCCGGTGGTCATGGTGCTCTCATTGAGAACCTCAATGACATTGATGCCGATGTAATCTTCATCAAGAACATAGACAACGTTGTTCCAGACCGCCTGAAGCCAGAAACCGTCACATACAAGAAGGTGCTTGCCGGAATCCTTGTGAAGATGCAGAAGAGAGTCTTCGAGTATCTGCAGCTCATTGACAGCGGCAACTACACCCATGAGCAGGTCGAGGAGATGATTCGCTTCCTGCAGCAGGAGTTACAGTGCCGCAATGACGATATCAAGGACATGGAGGATTGCGACCTTGTGCTCTATCTGCGCAAGAAGTTCAACCGTCCTATGCGAGTGTGCGGTATGGTGCGCAACATAGGAGAGCCCGGTGGTGGTCCGTTCCTGGCTTATAACCCTGACGGTACAGTTTCGTTGCAGATTCTTGAGAGTTCACAGATTGACATGGCTAATGCCGAGGCAAAGGCCATGTTCGAGAACGGCACACACTTCAACCCTGTTGACCTTGTTTGTGCAGTGAAGAACTACAAGGGCGAGAAGTTCGACCTGCCTAAATTCGTTGACCAGAACACCGGTTTCATCTCCCATAAGTCAAAGAATGGCCGCGAACTGAAGGCCATGGAGCTGCCCGGTCTTTGGAACGGTGCCATGAGCGACTGGAATACAATATTCGTTGAGGTTCCGCTCATCACCTTCAATCCGGTAAAGACTGTGAATGACCTGTTGAGAGATGTTCACATGTGATAAAGAAAGCCGACTGCAAAGTCGGCCTTTCTTTTATATGTAAAATGAATTACTTGTCATACAGTTCTATGAATTCATAGCTATTGCCAACCTCGTTAAGGTAACGCATGAATTCTGCCACCTCAATGACTACTGTAGCATGGTTGTCATTGGGGTGGAAACTCAATGCTTTCTCTTCCATCAGGTTCTTGTCCATAAAAAGATGGACATGGTTGCCGGTGTCGTTTATGAGGCCGAACGGTGACACCGAGCCCGGTTGCAGTCCAAGATACTTTTCCATACGCTGCGGCGATGCAAATGAGAGCTTTCCCTGGTGCAGGCGCTTCTCAAGGTCGTGTATGTCGAGGTCGCGCTCGCAGTCGAGCACAACAAGATAGTGACGGTTGCCCTTGTGGTTACGGAAAAAGAGGTTCTTGCAGTGCTTTGAACCGTCCTGTCTCCAATGTTGGCGTGCAATCTCTATTGTAGGAGCCTCGGGGTGAGTGTACCAGCTGTATTCATACCCCTTTTCGTTGAGGTAGCCCAACACTTTGTCTATACGTCCGTTTTCCATAATTACAGCATCCTTTCAATATAACTGCACAACGCATCCACATTCTCGGGTTTTGTTGCCCAGCTTGTGCAGAAGCGCACAATGTCGCGCTCATTGTCATACTTGCCCCAGAACTCGGGCACATACTCCTTGCCCAGAATGGCCTGCTGTTCCTTTGTCAAAAGAGGGAACTGCATGTTGGTAGGGGAGTCGATCCACATTGCAATGCCTTTGCTCTCAAAAGCCTTGCGTATCTTCGCCGCCATTGCATTGGCATGGCGTGCAAGCTGGAAATAGAGGCAATCGTCGCCGCCCTTCAGCAGTTGCTCGAACTGGATACCAAGCAAACGCCCCTTTGCAAGCATACCGCCATGCTGTTTGATGGCATAGCGGAAACTGCGGTGCATCTCCTCGCCTTTGAACACGACTGCCTCGCCGAACAATGCACCGACTTTTGTGCCACCAATGTAAAAGACATCGCACAGGCGTGCAAGGTCGGAGAGTGTAACGTCACAGCCCTCGGCACAAAGGCCATAGCCCAGACGTGCGCCATCGACAAAAAGATAGAGGCCATGGGTGTGACAGAAGTCGGAGATGGCTGTGAGTTCTGCCTTGCTGTATATGAGTCCGTTCTCGGCAGGGCAGGATAGATACACCATTCCCGGCTGCACGGTGTGCTCATGCGAATGGTCGTTCCAATGGTTGTGATAGCACTCGGCAATCTGCTCAAGCGACAGGCGACCATCGGTCGTGGGCAGGGCAATCACCTTGTGCCCGGTAGCCTCAGGGGCGCCGGTCTCATGGACGTTGATGTGCCCGCTGTCAGCTGAAATTACACCCTGATAGCTGTAGAGCAGGGCATCAATTACAGTGACATTGGCCTGTGTGCCACCAACAAGGAACTGCACGCCAAGCGTGTCGTCACCACAATGTTCCCTTATTATATTACGCGCACGTTCGCAATAGTCATCGCACCCGTAGCCCACGTGCTGTTCAAAATTAGTGTCGGCAAACGCCTTCAGTATCGAGGGGTGCGCACCCTCTATGTAGTCGGAGTCAAAACGTATCATAATGTTGTTTTAAATTGTTTGCGCGAAGATAATGATAAAAAATGAAAAAACTCTTTTTACCAAAAACAATTGGGACGGTTCATTTGTTATAGGTGTGAAACGGAATCTTCTATGTTAAAAATACAAAATGGCAGCATGCTTTTTGTGATAAAAGCCACAAAACAACATACAATAAAATAAAAAGAGAGACAAACCTATGAGAAAAGACTTTTTTCCACAGAAGCCAATGTCTGATGGCTCTTTGGAGTGCCGGTTACAGTGTTGTGAGTGGTCGGACGGGCAGCTCGGCTGCCTTTGCCGACGTTATACCTTCCACGAACTGCAGGAGGCATACAGGAATATGAAAAATAGTGCGCAGCCCGATGACGAGCGCATCATTACACAACTTCTGGAGATTGTACACGCTTATAATGATGAATTCAGCAGAGGTACCCATCCTGAAAAAGAACCACAGCCGGGAGATTACGGGTTCTTTGTGAAGGCAGTCCTTGAGCTGCAGGAGAAGGGTCGAGATGTGCTGCCTGCGAGCCTCAGAGCCGAACTTTACCGCGAGGCCGGGATGTTTGAGAACTGTTTCGGGTTCAGTTCACACGATTGCCGCAGCATGGACGAGAAGGAGATAATGGACGAGGTTCTGTTCCGTGCTGCACACGCCGACTGCCGCCCTTTCATAATAGAGCAGTGTGAGTTTTACAGAAACAAAGAAAGAGTGGCGAAAAGATTTCCTTGCCCACAATTTAAAAGGTAAAAGGTAAAAGGTGAAAGGTGAAAACGGAAAGGTGAAAGCTGCGAGTAAGCGGAAGCAGGTTCAAGCGCACGTAGTGTGGTTAAAGGTGAAATGTGAAAACGGAAAGGTGAAATTCTGCGGTAAAAATCAAGAAACTATATATCAACGTATTGCTTATTTTGTTAATTTTGCACCTTATTAAATAATGCCTGCTGTCGCAATGCGATTATGGGCATTTTGTGTGAGTGATTATTTTAACTTTATAAGCGTTTTTCAAATGAAAAAGTACATTAAATTTCTTTTGTTGGCCATTGTTGCCATCACCGTGAGCCTTCCCGCATTTGCTGGCAAGGATGGTGAGCAGCTGCCTTTGGACCCGACAATCAGGATCGGTAAGCTCAAGAACGGCATTACCTACTACATCCGTCACAACAAGAACCCCGAGAATCTTGTGAACTTCTACATTGCACAGAAGGTGGGTTCAATACAGGAAGAGGAGAGCCAGCGCGGTCTTGCCCACTTCCTTGAACACATGTGTTTCAACGGAACAGAGCATTTCCCGGGCAAGGCGATGATTAATTACCTTGAGGGCATAGGTGTAAAGTTCGGTGCAGACCTCAATGCCTACACCTCAATCGACGAGACTGTGTACAACATCAATAATGTACCGGTGAAGGTGGAGGGTGCAATAGACTCATGTCTTTGGATTCTGCACGACTGGGCCGACGGCCTTACACTCGACGAGACCGAGATTGACAGTGAGCGCGGTGTAATCCACGAGGAGTGGCGTGGCCGTAACAGTGCCATGATGCGTATGCAGGAGCGTATGCTTGCCGACATCTTCCCCGGCAGCAGATATGGTAGCCGCCTGCCAATCGGTATTATGGAGGTTGTCGACAATTTCCCCTATCAGGCACTGCGTGACTACTACGAGAAGTGGTATCGTCCCGACCTCCAGGGTATCATTATCGTGGGTGACATTGACGTGGATGACATGGAGAAGAGGGTGAAGAAAATCTTCAAGCAGATTAAAAAGGCCAAGAAACCGGCCGAACGCGTTTATTTCCCAGTCGAGGACAACAAGGAGCCAATCTTCTCACAGCAGATTGACAAAGAGCAGCAAAACTACATGCTGCAGATTATGTACAAGCACGATGCTGCGCCACGCGAGATGCGCAACACCAAGGAATACCAGTATGACAGCTACCTGAAATCGGTTGCGACAGCTCTTCTGAATATGCGTTTCAGGGAGATTGCAAGCCGCGATAACCCGCCATACATGGGTGCCGGCATCGGCTACAACAATTTTGGCGTTGCACAGACAAAGAAAGCGTTCACAATTGCCGTAACCTGCAAGCCCGAGCAGATGATGGAGGCCGTTCCATTCGTGCTCACCGAGGTTGAGAGGGCACGCCGTTTCGGCTTTACCGAGTCGGAGTTGAAACGTGTCAAGGAGCAGACACTTGCCGGCAATGAGACATGGTATGCCGAGCGTGACAAGCGCACCAGTGAATACTATATCGACCTTTGTGTAAGACACTTCCTTGACAACAACAGCCTTATGGACCCCACGGTGGAGTATGAGCTTTCAAAAGAGATTGTAAATTCCATTACTCTTGAGCAGGTAAATGCCGTTATCCCATCACTCTTCCGCGATGACAACAAGGTGGTTGTTTCATTCGCTCCCGAGAAGGAGGGTGTCGTGTATCCGGGCATCAAGGATATCGAGATGTTGCAGCAGGCCATTGCAAACGCGAGAATATCGGCATACGAGGACAATGCAGTGGATGCACCATTGCTTGCCGAGATTCCGACAGGATGCAAGGTTGCCAAAACCGAGGAAGGCAAGTGGGGTTCAACAGTGTGGACACTGGAGAATGGTATAAAGGTTGTTGTAAAGTCTACCGATTTCCAGGCAGACAAGATTTCACTTGCCGGTTACAAGGTTGGCGGTACAAACCGTTATGCCGACAGTGACCGCCTGAATATTGCCATGCTCTCGGCACTTGTTCCTGCAGGTGGCTTTGGTGTGTTCGATGCAATGCAGCTGAACAAGAAACTCTCGGGCAGCACAGCAAGCGCCAATGTGGGTAGCGGTTCACTCTATGATGTGATAAACGCAGGCTGCTCTACAAAGGACCTTGAGGAGATGTTCCAACTGATGTACCTCAAGTTTACACAGCCACGCAAGGACGAGAAGGCCTTTGAGTCACTCACATCGCGCATGCGCAACAACCTCAAGGACAGGAACCTCAACCCCAATACTGCGCTCAGCGATACACTCGTGATGGCTCTCTACAACAACCATCCACGTGTGATGCCGTTGCTTGCCGAGGATGTCGACAAGGTTGACTATGACCGCGTTCTCGAGATTTACCGCGAGAGGACAAGCGATGCCACAGGCTACACATTCTTCATTGTAGGTAATGTGGACCTCGATGCCTTGAAGCCGCTTGTTGAGCGTTACATCGGTGCGTTGCCGTGCAACGGCCGTGTCGAGGAGATTGTAGCATCACCGGTGAAGTCACGCGAGGGCATCTACAAGAACAACTTCAAGAACAAGATGGAGACCCCAACCGGCACACAGATTGTAACATACACTGGCAAAATAGAGCCTTCGTTGAAGAACATCGTCACAATGAGCATCCTGAACCAGGTGCTCAACATCGTCTACACCGAGGAGGTACGTGAGAAAGAGGGTGGTACATACGGTGTTGGTGTACAGGGTTCCATCACTGCCGAACCCGAGAACCAGTACTCGCTCAACATCAACTTCAAGATGTCTCCCGACCGCCGCGAGGAGCTGCTTGCTATCATCATCAAGCAGTTCGAGAAGATGGCTGCCGAAGGCCCCGTTGGCGAACACGTCGAGAAGGTGCGCAGCTATATGCTCAAGTCGTTCGAGGAGAGACAGAAGAAGAACGGTTCATGGATGAACTGGCTCTACAGCTACTATTTCGAGGGCAAGAATACATACGATGGTTACGCCGAGCTTGTAAACAGCATCACAGCTGAGGATGTACGCAAGTTGGCAAAGTATATCCTTGACCAGGGTAATTATATCGAGGTCAGTATGACACCTGCCGAATAAACAGCAGATGCTCAATAAACAAAATAAGCTGCGCAACTCTGATTGCGCAGCTTATTTTGTTTAGAATGCAATTCCCAACCTGAATCCGACATTGTTCAGGCTATGCTGTGAGTAGCTCATGATATCGCAGCTGTTGGTCGCATAGCTGTAGTATATTGCCATGTGGAAGCCCAGTCCGTTTGGCCATGGATACCAGTTGAAACCCACCTCGGGCGACATGTAGAAGCCCCAACGGTTCTGTTCCTTCATGAAGATATAGTAGTAGTTGTTGAACTCGGAGTAGCAGGCACCCAGTTTCAGGGCAACGTATGGCTGGAAATCGGCCTCAATGAAGCGGTACTTCACCAGTGCTCCAAAGGGGAGTGTGAATAGCTGGTGCTGTTGGTCACTGTTCATTGACAAGGTAGGGGAGAGGTTTATTGTGCGGCGCGAGAAATACTCGTTATTGGTGTGGAAATTGATGAAACCGCCCACTGCAATATCCCTGGTCACATAATAGCCACCCTCGAAATTCATACCCCAACCGCTTGCATCGTTTGAAAAGTTGTTGCCGAGCGGAATGTTGAACTGCCAACCGACATTGAAATAACTGTCGAGCGACAACTGCGCCTTTCCCTTCAATGGGATGCATGATATTGTTAAAAACAGCGCTATATAAAATAAATTCCGTATAGTTTTCATATTCTTCGAATTTAAAGAGTTTCTTTTTGCAACATTATTTCTCTGCATTGCCGCGCTTGAGGTAAGGCGATTGCTCAAATGCCTGGTCTATGGCATCCATCGTGCGTGTGAGGCTCAAGTTGTTGCCGTTGAGCAGGCCGCAGATGTATGTATTCCACACCACCGTCAGCTTGTCATTGAGCGGGGTGGGGGCATTGGTGTCCACCAGTTCGCCAATGATTGAGCCTGTGCTGTAGCTGTAGGAGAATGAATAAGGGTAGTACCACCCCCAGCCTCCCCAGTTCCAATAGCCGGGATAGCTGTTCCACCACGGGCCGGGATTGTAGACGTTGAAGTAGTAGGTGGTGTTCACGTAGCTCAGCTGCAACACAATGTCGGCCTCAGTCTCATCCACGGCCTCGGCATAGCCGGCCAGTGCAAGCTCTGCGGTAAAGGCATCAATAATCTTTGCCGAGTTGGCATTGTTCCAGTAGGCGGTCTTTTCGCTGTTGTCGATTATCAGTATACTGTCAATGACATAAAAGGTGTCGAATGTCTTGAAATCGGTCCCGCTGTCATAGTTGGTGTATACAAGATAACCGTTATCCAGCTTGTCGGTATCGGGGTCTTTCTGGCACGAAGCGAAAGAGAGTGCACACACGGCAACAAGTGCCGCAATTGAAGACTTTTTCATAACTTTTCATTTTCAAGGGTTAATCACTTTACCAATTTGAGCTTGTGGGTGGGATTCTTTGCGGCAGGCTTGCCACTCTTGTCTACTTTTACAAGCGAGCTGTCCTCGGTCATCATGAATGACATGGTGGGAGTTCCGTAGTTGTTGGAGACAAGTTCAATGATTGTCGCCGTGCTGTCATTGACACCAAGAAGTATCATGGCATTGCCATCATCAGTCTGCGTTGCAATGCCCTCGTCGACATAGTCGGTGGTGATGGTGTACGTGCCGTCACTGTTCAGGTTGACGGTCTGCACTGCAAGTATTACATCGGCAATGGCATTGCCGTCCATAGGAGAGGTCCCTTCGAACACGAAGGTCTGTACATCGGCTATCGTGGAGTCATTCACAAAGTAAATGCTGTCCTCCTCAATAGCAATTCCATCGGGCACAGGCTTGCTTTTTGTCTTCGGGTTGCAAGCAGATAACACAATTGCGGCAGCAGCCACAGTAAACAATAGATACTTTTTCATTACATTGCTGTTTTTTAAAGTTATTCAAGAGAATAACACAGCAAAGCCATTTCAGGTTGTATATTATTTGTTTACAAAACAGAAAAAAGGTTATGAAAACTGCAATCCCCACCATATATGAGATGGCAGGGATTGCTGAACTTGTTTTTGGAATTGCAAGGTGGCAGCGCGCGTTGTCACTCGGGCAAGACGCTGTTGATGGAGTAGTACAGCAGGTTGTAGAGCAGAAACTCCTGTTCGCTGCCCAATGGATAGATGTGTGCGGGTTGCTTCAGTTCATCAATCGAAAAATCAGGAGTAACGGCGGGTAACAATGCACCATCGGCAAGCGCGGCATAATGCATTGCCGGGTTTATTGAAAAACCGTATGGCGAGGGTATGCAGCCTGTCACAATACTCTCTTCTTTACTCTTTGCGCCAAAAGTGATTACATCATACATCGGGCGCGACTTGTTGACAGCCACAGTGAACAGTTCGGCCGCACCAGCAGTCTGTGCACCGGTAATGATGTAGAGTTTCTTGTCATGGAGCGTAGTCTGCTGCTGTGTGTAGCAAAGTGTGGTATCGGGTTCATACTCCGCATCCAAAAGGGCAGCAAAGGGTGTTCCATAAAGCTCGGGCGCTACAAACGTGCTTGCCAGTGAAGCTGCATTTGCCACAGTACCGCCGGTGGAGTAGCGCAGGTCTATGATTACCACGTCTACATTATTCTCGGCAAAAGAGAGCATGGTGTTCTGTGTCTGCTGCACAAAATCATTGCCATTGAAATTACCAAGCACAAGATAACCTATTCTCTTTTCGCGCACCGTGTATATACTGTCGAGGAGCAGTGCGCGTGCAGTGTAATCGACCGATGCACCAACATGCAATGTGTCGCCGGGCACCCAGTAATACTTCTGCGCCTCGTCGTCATAATCGATATACTCGGTCACGAAATCCCCACCAGTACCCGACTGCAACACTGTATATTTGCTTGTGGAGAATGTGGAGCCACCTACCGACGATATCCAGGTGCCACGCTCAATGCCGGCAACGTCGGCCGGCGAACCCGGCTCAACCATCAACACAAGAGCATAGACCTTGCTCGGGCGCTCACCTATGGGGTCGCGCATAACGGCAAGTGTCATTCCATAGCTGCCGGCCGAAACGGTGTCGTTAAAGAATGATGTCTTGTCGGCTGTGTACAACAGTGAAGAGAAGAACTTCGACGGCTTTGAGAAGAAAGCGCTGCGCGACGGCTCTTTAAGTTTGTCGTGCCACAGATACACCTCCCGCATCTGCGAGTATATCCACTGGTTCTCAGCGGTGAGGTCATAATACTCATGTGTCCTGTCCTCGCCACAGCCTGTAAGCAATGCTACGACAAGTGCAAACAGAAGTGACATATATGTTGCTTTTTTCATTGTTTCTTTCATTTATAACGCGAAAATAGTCCAAAAAGCGCTACGGGCAAAACATTGGGAGTGAAAAATAGAATATAAGAGAATGGGGTAATTAAAACAACTAAAACACACGCAATACAAAAGCGGCTTCACAGCACGGTGAAGCCGCTTAAAACAACGACTGTTCAACAAGTTACTTTACCAACACCTTCTTGCCGTCAATAATGTATATACCCTTGCTGGGGATTTCAACTTTTCTACCCTGCAAATCGTAGATAGTTTTCACCTCTCCGTTCTCACCTTTCACCTCATCAATGCCGGTGATGCCGCCGAAGTCGAAGCGGTAGCCATTGCTGAGCTGCCCACCTGCAGAAGTGTCGAATTCCTCGTCATAGATATCCAAATTGTTGCCACCCAAAAGCAGATAGGCCTTATTGGCGTTATTGAGGAAATAGCCATCAGTGAGCTGGGCGCAATACATTCCCACCTCTCCATCAACAATTGAAAGAACGTATGCCTGCGAACTTGAAGGAACTTTAACCATCTTATTCTCAACACTGCCCTTAAACAAATTACCGGCAATTGCCGATGGAGCGTCTGTTGTGCCCGTGAAAGTGTATGTACCGGCATCGGCCTTCACTATCACACCGGTATTTGCAGGGATTACACCCTCAACAAGCTGCATCTTCAAAAACTCGCCCTCAACAGCGTTTGCAGTGTAAACCTCAACACCGGTTGGAATTTCAACAGCGTAGTCAAGGTAGAGTGTCGCATAGCCGGCTGTTGATACAGCTAGGTCAAATCCAAAAGGAATTATGTTACCAAAAGTGCTCCAAGGCATTGTCGAGCGGTAGTTTTCCAATGCCTCTGTTGGCACGTGCAAATTTATATATTCAGGATAAGAACCGTCAAAAGCATCTGTAGCCGTAGCAGGTACAGTCGATGCAAAGCAATAAACATCAAGAAGCTCTTCACAATCTTTGAACGCACCATCTCCAATGCTTGTAATGCTGTTAGGGATTTCAATGCTAGTAAGGCCAGAACAACCTTCGAACGCAGAACTTCCAATGCTTGTAACGTTATCAGGAATTACAATGCTTGTAAGTCCTTTGCAACCATAGAACGCGCCACTTCCAATGCTCTTAACATTGTTGCCAATTACAACTGTTTCAAGATCGGCATTACCACTAAACCAAGAAGCAATATTTACACAATCAAGTTCTACCCTCTTGAGACCGCTACACCTCACAAACGCATTCTCTTTTATGCTTGTAACGCTGTTAGGGATTTCAATGCTGGCAAGGATACATCCACAGAAGGCATGTTCTTTTATTTCCGTGATACCATCAGGAATTACAAGGTCTGTAACCACTTTGCCATTCAAATAGATTTCTGCAATTTGGCACATAGGATTGCTATTCCCGTCTTCAAAATCAATGTTACACCAAGCTGTGAGGTCGCTTATATGCACTTCATTTATATTTGGACAATCAAAAAATGTATAAATTCCAATGCTTGTGACACTGGCTGGGATTGTTACGCTTGTAAGCTTATCACAGTTCTCAAATACACCGTTTTCGATACTTGTAACGCTGTTAGGAATAGTTATACTTACAATCCTATCGCATCCATAGAATGTTCTTTCTCTAAGACTTGTAATGCTATTAGGGATTTCAATGCTTGTAAGGCCTGTGCAACCATAGAACGCAAAACTTCCAATGCTTGTAACGCTATTAGGTATTTCAATGCTTGTGAGACCGGAGCAATAAGAGAACGCAGATGCTCCAATGCTTGTAACACTGTAAGTTACACCATCATATTCAAATGTTTTTGGAATAACCACATTACCGGTGTATTTTGTTTCACCGGCAATTACTGTCGCCACTTTTGCTTTTTTTACCACGTCATAGGTAATACCATCAACTACAACAGTCGCAGCAAATACAGCTGTACTGCATAGCAATAGCAGTACAGTGAATAAATGTTTGAAAAAATTGTTTTTCATAAAATTATAGGTTTAAAAATTAAAAAAAATATTTCAGTTTCTAAAGCTATAATCTCACTGTTCTTTTGGGTCTTGCTTATAAGAATAAAAAAAAGACGTGAGACTTTGTTGCCTTACGTCCATGAACTGAGGCATCGCCAAACGCCTTAACCAAATGAACATAGAAGAAACAATATTCCCACGCCGTGATATATACGTGGGCCACGCGCAGAACGCACGTAGCTGCATATACACAGAATGAGCATTGATTGCTCCAGTCCTTGGTTTAAAATTTTGGCGAATTTCAGTTCGGACTTAAAACAAAATGCTTTTATTTACGCCGGCAGTTTTCTCCCTGCCGCATAAGCGAATAGCTTTCGCTCTGCAAAGTTAAGCATTTTTTAGCAACCAATGCTCAAATAATGAGAATTTTGTTTCTTCGAAAGAATTTGGTAGTTATATTAGATAGTACAAAAAAGGCCAGCAACCAATTGGTCACCGGCCTTATTGTGAGCATTACTGCAAAGAGAGTCTCGCAATTATTATGCCTCAGCAGCCTCCTCTGCAGGAGCCTCTGTAGCCTCTGCATTAGCAGCAGCCTCTGCCTCAGCCTTTGCAAGAGCCTCTGCCGCCTTCTTCTCGGCAACCTTCTTTGCAATAGCTGCGTTTACCTCTTTCTCTGCCTCCAAACGTGCCTTCTTCTCGTCACGCTTAGCCTGCTCCTCGGCGCTCTTCACACCGTTGAGTGAGCTTGTCTTAACTGTCTTCCAAGCATCGAACTTTGCCTGAGCAGCAGCCTCGTCAAATGCACCCTTCTTAACACCGCCCTGGAGGTGCTTCATCATGTACACGCCCTCGCGTGAAAGGATGTTGCGTACAGTGTCGGTTGGAGTAGCACCGTTGTTAACCCACCACAATGCGCGCTCAAAGTTCAACTCAACAGTCGCAGGGTTTGTGTTAGGGTTGTAAGTACCGAGTTTCTCGGTGAACTTTCCATCACGTGGAGATCTCGAATCTGCAATCACGATAGAGTAGAATGCGTAGTGCTTACGGCCTCTTCTCTGAAGTCTGATTTTTGTTGCCATTTTTTAAAATAGTTTTTAATGGTTAATGATTTGAGTTAGCCAATATCTCGTATTAGCGGCGCAAAGATAATGCTTTTTTGTGTAATAGCCTTGTTTTTCGGAAACTATTTTAGCGGCAGAGCCTGTTTTTGAAAAGATTTCGTTAATTTTACCACTGCAAAGTCTACAAATCTTATGAAAAGATACTTTTTAAACCTTATACTCCCTGTACTTGTGCTTTGCTCCACAATGGCTATGGCGCAAGAAAAAGACTACGTCAGTTACGTCAACCCGCTTATCGGCACGCAGTCGTCGTTTGAACTGTCGGCCGGCAACACCTATCCCGCAACGGCAATGCCGTGGGGCATGAACTTCTGGACACCGCGCACTGGCAAGATGGGCGACGGCTGGCAATATACCTACACGGCAAACAAAATCTATGGTTTCGAGCAGACTCACCAACCAAGCCCGTGGATGAATGACTATGGCGAATTCACCATTATGCCTATGAGCGGCAAGCCGGTTGTGGAGGAGGCTGAGCGCGCAAGCTGGTTCTCGCACAAAGGCGAGGTGTCGATGCCACACTATTATAAGGTGTACCTTGCCGACCATGACATTATAACGGAGCTGACACCAACGGACAGGGCTGCAATGTTCCGTTTTACATTTCCGCAGGGCGAGTCATTCGTGGCTATAGATGCCCACAACAGCGGCTCGCACATTGAAATTATCCCACAGGAGAACAAGATAATCGGTTACTCCACACGCAACAGCGGTGGTGTGTCGGCTGGCTTCCGCAACTACTTTGTTGTGGTGTTCGACAAGCCGTTTGAATACACCGCTACATTCGCGCATGACGGTTCGACAGCGCCTATGCGACTTGACGGGAAGGTTATGCAACAGACCGCCAACCACACAGGTGCAATAATAGGCTTCAAGACAAAGCGGGATGAGGTGGTGCATGCGCGCGTGGCATCGTCGTTCATAAGCCCCGGGCAGGCCGAGCTGAATTTACGCGAGCTTGGCGATGACAGATTTGACACGCTGGTTGCCAAAGGCCGTGCAAAATGGAACGATGTGCTTGGGCGCATTGAGGTCGAGGGCAATGACATTGACCACAAACGCATGTTCTACAGTTGCCTTTACCGTTCTTTGCTCTTCCCGCGCAAGTTCTACGAGGTGACAGAGAATGGCGACATTGTCCATTACAGCCCATACAACGGGGAGGTGTTGTCGGGGTACATGTACACCGACACCGGTTTTTGGGACACATTCCGCAGCCTGTTCCCGTTGTTGAACCTTGTATATCCGTCCATAAACGCCGAGATACAGGCCGGGCTTTTGAACACCTACCGCGAGAGCGGTTTCTTCCCCGAGTGGGCAAGCCCGGGACACCGCAGCTGCATGGTGGGCAACAATTCGGCATCGGTACTTGCCGATGCATTGGTGAAAGGCATTGCTATTGACGATACAGCATTGTTGTATGAGGGCTTGCTGCACGGCACGCGCAACGTGCATCCAACGGTTTCGTCAACCGGCCGTTTGGGACACGAACTGTATAACAGTTTGGGGTACGTTCCTTGTGATATAGGAATACATGAGAATGCAGCACGCACGTTGGAGTATGCCTACAACGATTGGTGTATTCTGCAGGTGGCAAAGAGACTGAACCGACCGCAGAGCGAGACTACCGAGCTTGAGAAACGTGCAATGAACTACCGCAACCTTTTCAATAAGGAGTACAGGCTGATGTGCGGCCGCAATAGCGATGGCAGCTTCGAGGAGAACTTCTCGTCACTCAAATGGGGTGGCAATTTCACCGAGGGCAACAGCTGGCACTATACATGGTCGGTGTTCCATGACGTACAGGGGCTTATTGGACTGATGGGCGGCAAAAGGACATTCGTGCAGATGCTGGACTCGGTGTTCACCACGCCGCCACATTATGACGACAGTTACTATGGCTTTCCAATACACGAAATACGGGAAATGACGGTAATGAACATGGGCAACTATGCCCACGGCAACCAGCCGGCACAGCATATCATATATCTTTACAACTACGCCGGCGAGCCATGGAAAGCGCAGGGTAGGGTGCGCGAGGTGATGACACGCATGTACACTCCAACCCCCGACGGTTACTGTGGCGACGAGGACAACGGGCAGACATCGGCATGGTATGTATTCTCGGCATTGGGTTTTTACCCCGTGTGCCCCGCAAGCAATGAGTATGTGCTTGGTTCGCCGCTCTTTGAGCGTGCTACCGTGCACCTTGAGAACGGCAAACACATTGTAATTGATGCAAAACAGAACAGTTCACAGAATGTGTATATATCAAAAATGAGAGTGAATGGCAGAGAGTACTCGCAAAATTACCTCACCCACGATATACTTACAAAAGGCGCAAAAATCAAGTTGCAGATGAGTGACACCCCAAACCGCTCACGCGGCACAAAGAGCGAGGATGCACCTTATTCGTTCTCGAAGCAAAATGAATAGATAATATAGGTAATATTTTAACCTAATTATTTTGCTATTGGATAAAATGTATTAAATTTGCGGAAATTGTGTACATAAACCTTTAATAAATATAACGAAAATGAAAATCCTATTGACCGGTGGTGCAGGTTTCATTGGAAGCCACACCTTGATTGAACTTACAGAGGCAGGCCACGAGGCTGTAGTAGTTGACAACCTTGACAACTCGTCTCCACTCTCTTTGAAGCGCGTTGCCAAAATCATTGGCAAAGAGGTACCTTTCTACAAGGTGGACATCCGTGACCGCGAAGGTTTGCAGAAGGTGTTCGACGAGCACAAGTTTGATGCATGTATCCACTTTGCCGGTTTGAAGGCTGTGGGCGAGAGCTGCGCAAAGCCACTTGAGTACTATGAGAACAATATGAACGGTACATTCGTGCTTGTTGATGTTATGCGCAAGAACGGTTGCAAGAATATGATTTTCTCTTCAAGTGCAACAGTCTATGGCGACCCTGCAATCATCCCCATCACCGAGGAGTGCCCAAAAGGCCACTGCACAAACCCTTATGGCCAGACAAAGTCTATGCTCGAGGAGGTGTTGATGGACATCCAGAAGGCCGACAACGAGTGGAACATCGTCCTGTTGCGTTACTTCAACCCAATCGGTGCACACAAGAGCGGTACAATTGGTGAGAACCCCAACGGTATCCCCAACAACCTGATGCCTTACATCACACAGACTGCAGTGGGCAAGCGTGCTGAGCTTGGTGTGTTCGGTGATGACTATGACACACACGATGGTACAGGGGTACGCGACTACATCCACGTAGTTGACCTTGCACGTGCTCACGTTGCTGCTTTGAAAGCCATCGTTGCAAACAAGGGTATCGCAATCTACAACATCGGTACAGGCCACGGTTATTCAGTGCTCGACGTTGTGAAGGCGTTTGAGAAGGCTAACGGTGTTCCCGTTCCTTACGCAATCAAGCCACGCCGTCCGGGTGACATTGCTACTTGCTACTGTAATCCTGCAAAGGCTGAGGCAGAGCTTGGTTGGAAGGCCGAGTTCGGCATCGAGGATATGTGCCGCGACAGCTGGAACTGGCAGAAGAACAACCCTAACGGTTTCGAGGAGTAATGATAGACTGTCATCAATAAAAAACAGCGCCGCGGCGCTCTTTTTTATTGATAACTGTCTTATTCTGCCAGCATTGTATTGATTTTCTCAACCAGGGCCGCGAACTCATCCTCCTTGAAAAGTCGGGTAAGCATCACAATCTTGCCGTCGCGGTCAATGAGCACATTGCGTGTGATGCCCGACTCGCGCAAGGCATACTGTGCAAAGACATCGGCATTGGTGTCCATAGCAATGGGGTAGGTTGTGCCGACCGCTTCTACAAACGGCAGTATATCCTCGAGTGTCTCTTCGCGGTCAATACCAACGAGAACAAAATCCTTGTTCTCCTTGTTTGGCTGCCAAATCTCGCTCTCAATGTGCGGCATCTCCTTGCGGCACACACCGCACCAACCGGCAGTGAACTGCAACATCACAACCTTTCCGCGCTGATTGGAGAGGGTGAATGTTGAGCCGTCCGTCAGCTGCAGGGTGAAATCGGGGGCAAGGTCGCCCACCTTTACAATATAGTCGTTCTCATAAACAACCTGCGCAGTCTCTGTGTTATCAACTACAGGCTCGGCAACCTGCTGTCCGGCAGGCTGTCTGCCACCACTGCAAGATGCAAAAACAGCCGCAGCAACTAACATTGCAATAAATTTTCCATTCATAGTAATATGGTTTAATCGTTTGTACATACAATGCAAATATAGAGTGCCAAAGACAAAATACAACACAAAAATCAAGAAAAAAAGTCTGTTTTGTTCATTTTTACCACACGTTTTAATACATTTGCACTATGGAAAAGAAGAAATTCAAGATAACGGAAAAATCGGGTCTCATACTCGAGGGCGGTGGAATGCGCGGCATTTTCACTATTGGCGTGCTCGATAACCTGATGGACCGCGGAATACGTTTCCCATATATAATAGGTGTGAGTGCAGGTGCGTGCAACGGCCTGTCATATATGTCTAAACAGCGCGGCCGCGCAAAGTATGCTGACATTGACCTGCTCAAAGAGTACAACTACATTGGGCTCAAATATCTCTTTACCAAAGGCAACATAATGGACTTTGACCTGCTGTTCCACAAGTTCCCCGAGGAGATAAGCCCATACGACTATGACATGCTGGCAACAAGCCCGGAGCGCTACGAGATGGTAACGACAAGCTGCATCACCGGCAAGGCCTGTTATTTCGAGGAGAAGAAGAACCCCAAGCGGGTGATTGAGATTGTAAAGGCATCGAGCAGCCTGCCGTTCGTCTGCCCGATTGCATACGTCGACGGCGAGCCTATGCTCGACGGCGGAATATCGGACTCCATACCGCTTGAGCGCGCAATGTCATTGGGATATGACAACAACCTTGTGGTGCTCACACGCAACCGCGGTTACCGCAAGCCACAAAAGGCTACGAGGGTGCCATTCTTCTTCTACCGCAAATACCCTAACATAAAGGAGACCATCCGTGGCCGCAATGCAATGTACAACAAGCAGATGGAGCTTGTGGAGGCAATGGAGAGTGAAGGCAGGATAGGGGTTTTGCGCCCTGAAAGACCGGTAGAGGTGGGGCGCATTGAACGCGATACCGACAAGTTGCTTGCGCTGTACCGGGAGGGGTATGACCTTGCCGCACAGATTGAGTTTGAAAAAGAGTAGACAAACAGATAAATCACACATATACAAATAGCGTTCCAAGCCACAAAAGGCGGAACGCTATTTTCAATAATACGATGCGACACCTCAATAATTCGCCAACCCTTCATTCACTGCGCAGAGGTATTTTTCAATTGTCGTTGCTTTGAGTATTGCTTTCTTGTCGCGCTTGAGCATATCGGGAAGCATATATTCCCAATAGGGTTTCATCTTGCTAAGGAACTGAGTGTTACCCTGGAGGCGCGGAGTGAGTTGGCGGAACATCCCATCATGCATCTGCCGCACAAGATTGCCCAGTTCGGCATTTGTGAGTTCACGCTCTTTGCGATACTCAATGCCAAGTGCCGGATTGGCAAGCAGGCCGCGGCCAAGCATAATGCCCTTGAGGTCGGGGAACTGCTGTTCAACGCGATGAATGTCGGCCAAGGTGCCAAGGTCGCCGTTATATATGACCGGATGCTTGCAGGCTGCATAGAACTCGGCAAAGGCATCTACATCAACCGGTTTCTTGTACTGCTCAATGCCAAGGCGCGGATGCATTGTCACGTGGCGCAGGGGAGCATCGTTGAGAATTGGCATAAGCTCTTTCCACTCGTCCTTGCCATTGCAGCCAAGTCGCATCTTGACGGAGAATGAAATTTCCTGGTGCTGTGCAACCTCTTCCATGAGTGCGGCAACAAGTTCGGGGTGGGGCAACAGGCCTGCTCCGTGGCGCTTGCGCATCTGCAACGGGAACGAGCAACCCATATTTATGTCAACACGCGTGTAGCCCTCGCCGGCTAAAAGCTCCAGCAGAGGATGCATCTCCTGTGGTGTGGCCGCAATAATCTGCGGCACAAGATTACCAGTGGTGTTGTTCTTGCGTTCAATGTCGCGGATGTCCTTGTTGCGTATCTCGCCATGCTCATAGCGCAGGAATGGGGTATAGTAACCATCAATACCGCCAAACACCGTGCTATGTACATTGCGCCACACAGCCTCGGTAAATCCCTGCAAGGGTGCAGAATATATCTTCATGAAATATCTATTTAGGGGCGAATATACAGTTTTTCCATAAGAATCATATATGTAATTCAAATTAATTCAATAACTTTGAAAAAAATCGTACAGCTATGAAAACTGCAAAGTATTTTTTCATTGATTTTGCAATCGGTTTATTGGTTTCCCTACCTTGTTTTTTCCTTTGTGACTACCTAAACAAAAAGGGGAGTATCGATTGGTTGGATATTCTCATTGGAATAGCCGGTGTTTCTGTTCTACTGTTAGTTGCATATATAGTGATTGGACGATGGAACAAGAAGATGAAGGCAGCAAAGCTCATTGGCAGCATGACAATAGTGGCTCTTGCCTCCACTATAATATATGGTGTTTTAATGATTCTTGAATGGCTGTTCCCGGGTGACACAGCCGACTCTTTTACCGGCAACTGGGTACAATGGTTCCCTGTGAGCATTTCACTGGCCATATTCCTACATTTACAGGAGAGGCACAGGATGCAAAATTACAAAAGTGAGAACGACCTTGTTGTTGCTGCTGAATGCCATGATATTGCCGAAGCGGAAAAATTAAGCGCAATGCTTGAGGAAAAAGGCATAAAGGCTATGACTGTTGAAAAGGGTAACCCAATGTACATTGACAGCTGCAGCGATGCGCCATTGCAGGTGCAGGTCATGGGCAAGGATTTGCAGAGTGCAAAAAAAGTATTGAAGTTAGAAGTTGTTTAAAATTATATCGCCAAGTCGAAATTATCAGCTTCTATAAGAAAAAATTTTTTTTAGAAATTCAAACTGCTTCTTAATATGAGAAAGATTCTATTGCTTATGGCAATGCTGCTTGCACAGGCAATGTCGGCGCAGCTGTTCTATGGCGAGAGCAGGTCTTTTGGGCTGGAGGGGTATGTAGCCCGTCCAAGCGCATCAAAGGCAGACGTGCTTGGCAGCATAAGGCACTATATTGGAGAAAAGGGAGAGAGCTCCTACATTCAGATATCGATACCCCATTCAAAAGAGAAGATTGAGATAAGCCGGAACAACAATGTCTATATAGAATTCGCCAACAACAGATACTCCAGGTCCCTGGTACATTCAATAAAGACCGAGAAGCTCTCAAAACAATACGCAAAGGAAAATTTGTATGATACACTGCTGGAATGCCCTGTAGATGAAAGCGAGTTATGCAAAAGACGTATAAAGAGCATCTCCATTGAAACCGACAATGGCGACGAGTTCATCATTAGGATGGGGTGGTTCTGGGGTACATACCTTAGCAAGGCTTTCCCCGATTATTTTGCCGAGGCAAAAAAGGATGCACAGAAAAGAAAGGAGCGCAGGGAGTTCCTCACCGAAGCATACGGCGAGGATATTCCGGGGAAGATAAAAGTCTATCTGCAGGAGAAATACCCCGAACAGTCATACAACATCACCTTGCTCGATACTGTGTACATGCCGTTCCGCGCAATAGCAATGTTTGACTACACCATAAAGGAGACAATGGCCGACCTGCTCGATGATATTGCCGAGGCACAAGAGGCCGGCAACGCATATACCCATCTGCTTGAAAAAGGTGACAGCATTGTAAGGGAGTTCAGAAAAGAGCTGTCGCTCTATGAAGACGAATATGAATACCCTTACGCGGCCGAAGGTAGCGATGACGACTACCAACGCGTTGTCATTGAACTGGTGAATTACAACGGCACGGAGTGCGTAGTCATATTTACCCGTGTGGGAGAGGAGCTACCGACGGAGTTCGATTTTTGGAAAGAGGCCGACGAGTGCCGCGCCGGTATAAACGGGCTGCAGGAGAGCATAGAGAGGCTGCGCAAAAGGGATGCAGAAAATGCCGGGATGATAGAAGAGTAGTGCGGAAGCACTGTTTTCCTTTATACCATATATAAATCAATGGCAAGCCCAACACAGGCTTGCCATTAATTATATAGATTGCAAGGGAAATTACTTTACAATTACCTTGCTGTTGTCAACAATTTCACCCTTTTTCTGCAGTGTAAAGTTGTACATTCCGCTGCGCATCATAGCGGCATTTACCTTGAATGTGTTCTCGCCGGCAGGGATTGTGCGTCGCTCAATCAATTTACCGTTGACACCGGTGATGATGAGTTCACGGGCAACGTTGCAGTTATCGTCATTGATGGAAATTGTAATCTCGTCGTTACGATTGGCAACAGTTGGGGTTACACGCATAGAACCCTTTACCTCACGTACTTTCTGAATTGAGTTTGTGTTTTTGTTTATTTCATAGATGTATGTCATGTCACCATCTTTTCCAGATTCGCCGCCATATGTCTGAATTACAAAATATGTCTTGTCACCAAATGGCATAACAACAGCTTCAAAGTAAATATTCTTATCCCTTGCTTCATTTACAATAATCTCTTGGAGTATTCTGCCATCCTCCGACACGATTTTATAACCGATAGTCTTATAACGATAATATGTTCTTTGTATATGCTCATGTTCAAAATAATAACTTTCTGTAATCAGTCCCATTACAGGGAGTATGAACTCATATTCTTCGTCATCATTGAAAAGAGTCTGCGAAATAGTTGCTGCACAGTCTGATTCGTAACCCAGTTCCCACCAAGACGCATAGTCGACAAAATAAGCGCTCACGACCTCACTCTCGTAACGATTGATTTCCACGAGTTCATCGGGTGAATAGTAAAATCCAACGTACTCGATGTCATTATATGCCTTGTAAATCCAACCTTCGCTGGGATACTGTTTACCCCAATCAAAAAATTCGCTCGTCAATAGACTATAGTCATAAAAGTATACATTATACCCATTATATGTAGTTTTGCACGAATCACCATAATACTCTGCAGCATATTTTTCAAGATATGGCTTCAAAACCTCTTCAGGGAGATTTGCCACTGCCTCTTCATAATCATAACTTATATAAGATTCATAATATAGAGTATCATTTTCATCATAATATACCTCAACCTCAACAGTATCAAAGCGGAAGTAACGATAAAAATAATTGATATCACTATAACGGGATTTGACTACACTATCCACCTTAAGTGTCTTGGCGGCATATTCAACCGTAACATCGGCATACTCCTCAAACAACGGGCCCGAGGTAAACTCCTTTTCAACCTCAAGATTGCTGTTCAGAACAGACAGTTTATTGAGGATTGCTTTATATACATCATGACCGTTTACATAAAGATTCTCTTCACCACCTTCTTTTACCAACATACGTGGATTTCCATCTTTCGTAAAGTTGGCAGCAACAAATTCAAAATCATAAAATAAATCTCTATCGAACTCTTTTTTGAGTTCAAATGACTGTGCCATCACATTGGCACTTGCCAACATTGCTACAAAGGCAACAGTGGCTTTGCGTAAAATTGTTTTCATAGTTAAAAAATTGTTTTATTTTGCTTCTCCAGCTCCACAGAAGCGCTAAAATAAAAAAAAAGAAACGTGGAACTGAAATGCCACGTCTCGATCTGAAGGTGGTAGGAATACCTTTGTATACAGATGTGGAAAAACAGCCCCACGCATAACGTGGAGACCGTCAGGCCAATCTTCTGTATACAATGAACAAGTTTCCTACGCTTTTCAGATACAAGAAGAAGACATAACGTCTCTTTTATAACAATTATCGGGCCGGATTTCTCCCTGACCCAATCACAAAGTTAATTAAAAATCCTTTATTCATAAACTTTTTTGGAGTTTTAATCAATCAGTCTGAATTTTATTCTCTGTATCATGTGATTTTAACTCTCTATTGCAAAATAAACGGGGAGTTGTTTGTTATTAAAATGTTTTTATTCTAAATTTGCACTTGTCATTGGCTTTTGCCCAAAGACAGACATATTACATATTTTGCTCAATAACCTTCAGAATCACCACCTCGGAAAGTTTTCAGAGCACAAACAATGCATGTTGAGAGTTTGCACTATAAGTGTAGGCTTGACCAATTGCATTGTGGTTTGTGGTGAACCTTGAAGGTGTTGGCTAAAGCCTGCACTTTTTTTTGGTTGTGCAGGTAGCCCCGGCAAAGGCAATATTGCAACAACCATAAACCTAAAAAGATGAAAGATGTTTTATTCATGATGCTTGCAAGCATCGCTCTAGCAACTGTTTGTTCGTGTTCAAACAATGGGAATGATATTGAGGAGCCTGTTATAATTCAAGAAAACGTCGTTTTTCATGATTGTTATACCGATGGCAACAGCACCGGCCTGGAAAAAGCATTGACTTACATTGAGAGTTATAATGCTGAAAACGATATCAATACAAAAACATCTATAATAACCTTTGTTTCCAATATTGATGACTGCCCGGCAAAGATAGTGCAGTCGAGTATGAGCAGATAAAGTATGCCTTTGAATTTTCAAAAGAAAAAGGATATGACTATAATGTATTCCTGCTTTTCGGCGGAATAAATGACTGTGCCAAAGGTGTGCCGGTAGGGTATATCAGCGACCCGGCAGGTGACCATTCATATATTTCAAGTTTCAAGAAATCAATAGAATATATCAAGAGCAACAATCCGGAAGCAAAGATATACATTATTACATCTTTCCCGGTGTTCAACAATTCGGAACACTATAATTCCTTAAATGAGTATGTCAATGCAAATATTGAACTCGCCGAATATTATAACCTGCCATTACTGGATATATACAATTACCGAATTTTTACAAATGAGAACTACACACCGTATTATTTGACGGACAAAATACATCCCAATGGTGAGGGGTACAATGTAATATCCTCATATCTTATTGGTCTGTTGAACATGTAAACATAAAGACTAAACAATCACACAACAACAATACACAACATTCAGGCAAAAGAGAAATATGTCCCTTTTGCCTGAATGTCTTTTATATGCATCTCAAAGCAAGCACAGCGACGTGCAACTCTTAAATTGGGTCAACATCTATATTATTACCTATGTTTTTACGTTTTTTTGTTTAGATGTTTGCAGCCCTTGATTTTCCGGAATTTCTGTAAATTCCTACAGATAGTGCGCAAATTTCAAAACCATATTAAACATAATATATATTATCAATCAAAAGTGATATTTTTTAGGATAGGGCGCTTTGTCGTAATTCAGGAACAAATACGGCCTTTTGTATCAAATAAATTTGATACATGGAGTCTGCTGAAGAAAAAAACATTATTTTTGCAGTCAATATTTTAAAGAGATTAAAAAATGCCTGAATTATCAGAAAGAGCCGTTCTCATGCCATCATCACCAATACGCAAGTTGGCACCGTTTGCCAACGAAGCCAAGGCACGCGGCCTGAAGGTCTATCACCTTAATATCGGTCAGCCCGACCTGAATTCACCCGATGTTGCCATTGAGGCAATAAAGAAATTCAACCAGAAGATTCTTGAATACAGCCCAAGCGACGGTTTTCTCTCATTACGCGAGAAACTTGTGGAATATTATGACCAGTACCAGATAAAACTGAAGCCGGATGACATCATTGTCACATCTGGAGGCTCGGAGGCTGTGCTTTTTGCATTCCTCACCTGCCTTAACCCCGGTGACGAGATTATTGTTCCCGAGCCTGCATACGCCAACTATATGGCTTTTGCAATTTCTGCCGGTGCTGTGATTCGCCCTATACGCTCAAGCATTGACGAGTCATTTGCCCTGCCTCCAATGGAACGCTTTGAGGAACTGATAAACGAGCGCACGCGTGGTATTCTTATATGCAATCCCAACAACCCGACAGGTTATCTCTACACCCGCAAGGAGATGAACCGCATTCGCGACCTTGTGAAAAAGCATAACCTTTTCCTTTTCAGTGACGAGGTTTACCGCGAATTCATCTACACCGGCTCGCCATACATATCGGCCTGCCACCTCGAGGGTATTGAGGATAATGTAGTGCTTATTGATTCTGTGTCAAAGCGTTACTCGGAGTGCGGAATAAGAATTGGTGCTCTCATAACAAAGAATGCCGCAGTGCGCCAGGCCGTGATGAAGTTCTGCCAGGCACGTCTTAGCCCACCATTGCTTGGCCAGGTAATTGCCGAGGCTTCAATTGATGCGCCACGCTCATACACCATCAACACATACGAGCAGTACATTGAACGCCGAAACTGCCTGATAGATGAGCTTAACAAGCTGCCGGGTGTCTACTCCCCCATTCCAATGGGTGCTTTCTACACTGTTGCACGCCTGCCCATTGACGACAGTGACAGGTTCTGCCAGTGGTGCCTGACCGATTTCAACTACGAGGGCGAGACCATCATGATGGCTCCGGCATCAGGTTTCTACAGCGAGGAAGGCTATGGCAAGAACGAGGTACGTATTGCATACGCCATTGACAAGGCAGACCTGAAACGTGCCATTTTCCTTCTGGGCAAGGCGCTTGAGCAATACCCCGGCCGCATTGAGCCATAAATGGCAAACTGCAGTTTTTAAACGTTGCAATACTTTTAGCAATAATATAGATGTTGACCCAAAATGTCATTTTTCGAGCAAGCTCTCAACAGCACGTCTGAACGCAGTCGAAAGTTTAGTTCGACAATACGCGCAGCAATAGGTCACGCGTAGCACTCCCTCCCCTCAGCCACTTCGTGGCAGCTCCCCTCGGGCAGGGGAGCAGTTAAAGGTGTTGCCGCGTGGGTTGCGACAAGCGCGTGT
>JAZTXR010000001.1:0-46098 GCA_045636545.1 Bacteroidaceae bacterium | reverse complement strand
GTCATATCGAACGAACCAACGGTCGACGCCCGAAGGGGCTAAAGTCAATGTGAGATATCTCGTATATCACGGTTGGAGATCCCTCGTCGCTTTGCTCTGTAAGTCGGAGGCCAAGCGGTCTTAGGAAGACAACATGAAGTGTCAACTCCTTGGCTCACAGAACGACATGGCTACGATCCGACTTGTCATATCGAACGAACCAACGGTCGACGCCCGAAGGGGCTAAAGTCAATGTGAGATATCTCGTATATCACGGTTGGAGATCCCTCGTCGCTTTGCTCTGTCGGGATGACATTATTGGGTCAATATCTATATTATTGCTTAAATATAACACTTGAACAAAATTATATAAAAGGCTGTTAATAGTTCTGTATGAATCATTAACAGCCTTTTTTATGGATAAAAAATTCTTGACTAATGAAGTGGGTACATGTGTGCCCGACAACACTAACTCACTCACAGCAGGTGAGCGCGGCCCGATACTGCTCGAAGACAACTGGTTACTCGAAAAACTTGCCCATTTCGACCGTGAAGTAATCCCGGAGCGGCGTATGCACGCCAAGGGTAGTGGGGCTTTCGGTACATTCACAACAACTAACGATATTACAACCTACACTTGCGCTTCGCTGTTCTCGGAGATAGGTAAGAGAACAGATGTCTTTGTGCGTTTTTCAACCGTTGCCGGCGAACGTGGAGCAGCCGATGCCGAACGTGACATACGCGGCTTTGCCGTCAAGTTCTACACCGACGAGGGAAACTGGGATTTGGTCGGCAACAACACACCGGTATTCTTTCTGCTCGACCCGTTGCAATTCCCCGACCTTAACCACGCAATCAAACGCGACCCACAGACAAACCTGCGCTCACCGCAAAGCAACTGGGACTTTTGGACAATGCTGCCCGAGGCACTGCACCAGATAACCATCGTAATGTCCGACCGTGGCATACCGGCCTCTTACCGCCACATGCACGGGTTCGGGTCACACACCTACAGCCTTATAAACGCAAGCGGTGAGCGGGTATGGGTAAAATTTCACTTCCGTACACAGCAAGGAATAAAGAATTTAAGTAATAGCGAGGCTGCTGCCATAATTGCACACGACCGCGAGAGCCACGGACGAGATCTTTTCAAGGCAATAGAAAAGGGTGATTTCCCACGCTGGAAACTATACATACAGGTGATGACAGAAGAGCAGGCTGCCACATACAAAGAGAATCCTTTTGACATTACAAAAGTGTGGAGCCACAAGGATTTTCCGCTGATAGAAGTAGGCATACTGGAACTGAACCGTAACCCTGAAAACTATTTTGCCGATGTGGAGCAGGCAGCTTTCAACCCGGCACACATAGTACCCGGCATAGGACTTTCGCCCGACAAACTGCTCCAGGGCAGGCTTTTCTCATACGGCGATGCACAACGCTACAGGCTTGGTGTGAACCACGACCAGATTCCTGTAAACAGAGCAAAGTGCCCGGTGCACAGTTTTCACCGCGACGGCGCAATGCGTGTAGATGGAAACAATGGAGCAACAAAGGGTTATTCACCAAACAGCATTGGGGAGTGGAAAACCACCCCGGCTATGTATACACACTCGGCTGTTACAGGAGAGGCTATGCGCTATAACCCATACGAAGACCGCACTGATGACTGTTTCTACCAGCCCGGCAACCTGTACAGGCTCATGAGCGAAGAGCAAAAGAATACTCTTATCGCAAACACAGCCGAGGATATGTTGACTGTTACTGACAATGTAAAATGCCGCCATGCGGCACATTGCTACCTTGCCGACAAGGAATATGGAATACGCCTTGCAAAGGCTATGGAAATAGACATGACAGAGGTTGAAAAACTGGCGGCAATGAGTGAAAATGAGAGGTTACAGACAACAGTAACCAAATAAAAAAAGCGGCTTAAGCCGCTTTTTTTATACCCTTTATCATGAAATATGCTCCCGTGATTATGAGCGGTATACTCAACCACTGTCCCATTATCAAGGTCATTCCCTCTTCAAAGGCAACCTGATTCTCCTTGATGAACTCCACAAAGAAGCGGAAGGTGAAGATTGTGAACAGACAGTAGCCCATAAAGAATCCTGTACCTATTCTTGCCTTGTATTTTCTATACAACAGCAGCCCGAAAAGGAATATAACCAGGTAGGCAAGAGCCTCATACAACTGGGCAGGGTGGTGCGGCACTGTCTCGCCGGCCTGCACAAAGACCACACCCCAAGGAAGGGTTGTTTCGGTGCCTATTATTTCGCTGTTCATAAAGTTGCCTATGCGCACCATGGCCGAAAAGAAGGGTGCAGCAACGGCAATATTGTCGAGTGTCCACAACATTGTCAGCTTTGTCTTTCTTGTATAAAGAATCAATGCCGTGATTACACCTATCACTCCACCGTGGCTTGCCAATCCCTCGTAACCGCTGAAACGCCATCCGTCAACAGTATGCCTTATCGGCAGCAGCATCTCGATGGGGTGTGCAAGGTAATAATCGGGCTGGTAGAAAAGACAGTGTCCCAGACGTGAACCGACAAGAATACCAATGAAACAGTACATGAAGAGAGGGTCGAAAAGCTCTTCGCTTGTACCACTCTTCCTATACAGTTTCTGCACAATGAGATATGCTCCCAAAAGGCCTATCACCCAACAGAGGGAGTAGTACCTTATATCGAAACCGAAGATAGAGAACGGACCGATGGATGGGTCCCAGACAATTGCGCACTCAATGGGGCTCATAAACTCTTACACATTAAAGCGGAAGTGCATTATATCACCATCCTGTACGACATACTCCTTGCCCTCTACACTCATCTTGCCGGCCTCTTTCACAGCAGCCTCGGAACCATAGTTGATATAATCGTCATACTTGATTACCTCGGCACGGATGAAGCCCTTCTCAAAATCGGTGTGGATTACACCGGCACACTGTGGGGCTTTCCATCCCTTGCGGAATGTCCACGCCTTCACCTCCATTGGACCTGCTGTAATATATGTCTGCAGGTTAAGAAGCTGGTAGATGGCCTTGATGAGACGGTCGCAACCGGACTCCTTCAAGCCCATATCCTCGAGGAACATCTGCTTCTCCTCATAACTTTCGAGCTCGGCAATGTCGGCCTCGGTCTGTGCTGAGATTATAAGAAGCTCGGCATTCTCGTCCTTGGTAGCCTCGCGCACTGCATCGACATACCTGTTACCATTGGCAGCCGATGTGTCATCGACATTGCATACATAGAGCACAGGCTTTGATGTGAGCAGGAAAAGGTTCTTTGCAATAAGTTGCTCATCCTCGGTATCAAAAACCACTGTACGGGCCGATTTTCCGGCTTCAAGAGCCTCTTTGAACTTCATGAGCACATCATACTCGAGCTTTGCCTGCTTGTCGCCGCCCACACGTGCCTGTTTCTCGACACGCTTTATCTTGTTCTCGACTGTTTCAAGGTCCTTGAACTGGAGCTCGAGGTCAATGATTTCCTTGTCGCGGACAGGGTTTACAGAGCCGTCGACATGCACGATGTTCTCGTTGTCGAAGCAACGGAGAACGTGTATGATGGCATCGGTCTCGCGTATGTTGCCAAGGAACTGGTTGCCCAATCCCTCGCCCTTGCTTGCACCCTTTACAAGACCTGCGATATCAACGATGTCGCAAGTTGCGGGGACAATACGGTCGGGGTGTACAAGCTCTGCCAATTTATTCAACCGTTCATCGGGAACGGTAATCTGTCCCAACTGTGCATCGATTGTACAGAAAGGGAAGTTCGCTGCCTGTGCCTTTGCACTTGAAAGACAGTTGAAGAGTGTGGATTTACCAACATTGGGCAAACCGACAATACCTGCTTTTAAAGCCATATGAATATCAATTTTTTATCGTTTTTTATTTTTTTCAAAAAAGTCACGCAAAGGTAGTGATTTTTTCCGGTACTATCAAATTACCCCCTGTTGCCGGTAACGGCTTTAGCTATCCCGGGTGTAAATTTTGTCATTGTTGCATATAAAAATTGAGTTACAGCAACCATTATTATAGGAGTAGTCACATATATGCCAAGGAGTGCCAAAGGATTGTCTGTACAGCCGGATAATTTATAGAGCAACATGATTACAGGATTAATTACAATACCGTGCAGCGCATATAGAAGAAAGGAAATTTTACTCAATCCTGGAGTAGGTTTAAGGATTTTCTTCTTGAACAACAACGAAACCAGATAGAAAACAGCTGTTATTTTTACGAAACTTGTAAGCAAATCAAAACAGTACAAATAGTTAGAATCAACAGAAAGAGCATTCATAAACAGTTGTACCGGAATATACAGCAACAGCATAATTATACCCAAAACCCTTGGAATAGTTGTGATATCCACTCTGTGTATTGCCAGGTATGCGCCAATAGAGAAAAACAGTATGGTTTCAAAGCTTATTCCACAAACCGGTATGTTTATATTTGTGACATAACAGGCTGCAATTAATATTATTGCCAAAAATCCATATTTAACTTTCACAAGATAATAAATAAGAGGAGCCATCAATGTCACAACCATAAGGTTACGCATGAACCACAATGGATTGTTTGCCGGCATCCCATTATCGTTGATGGTAGAACTCCAGAAACCGCTCATATAATCAGTAAATGAATAACCATTGTCAGCTATGACATCGTATCTGAAATACATAAGCATGATAGCAACAGCATTCCATACGAGGTATGGAATTAGTAATGAGTGTACCCTGCGCTTGTACTTGTCTACAAAAAAGTTGATATCCCTATCTTTTTGTGACCTGAAAAAGAAATACCCGGAGATTATGAAAAGAGTTGGCACACGGGGAGGCAACAGCAACCAGTATAAATATTTGAATATATATACAAGCCAAGCAGGCCAGTCGGGATTACAACCCTCCCAACTTGCAATAATGGCATACAGATTACAATGAGCCAGGACGACTCCCATAATCAACGGGAACCGTAGCCATGTCATTACATTTATCTGCTCAATATCGTAAGGTTCTTTCTTCATTCACATACAGTTTAATGTGCCTCCAACCAATTGACACCCCAACCATAATCGGCTATCAAAGGAACACTGAGCGCAATGGCATTCTGCATCTCCTCCTCGACAATAGCAAGCACAATATCCTTCTCGTCAGGGTGCACATTGAAGTTCAACTCATCGTGCACCTGCAGAATCATTGTCGATTTCAACGACGCAGCCTTGAAACGCTGATATATGTTTATCATGGCCACCTTGATGATATCGGCCGCACTACCCTGTATTGGGGCATTCACGGCATTTCGCTCGGCATAACCGCGCACCACGGCATTGTGTGAGTTTATGTCGGGCAGGTAGCGTTTGCGGTGGTATATTGTCTCCACATACCCCTTTTCCTTTGCCTCCTGCTTGCATTTTTCAATATACTCCTGCACTCCGCTATATGTTGCAAAATAGTTCTCTATGAGCTCCTTTGCCTCGCGACGGTCAACATTCATTCTCTCGGCAAGCCCGAATACCGAAATACCATATATTATGCCAAAATTGGCAACTTTTGCCTTGCGGCGCTCATCCTTTGTTACCTCGCCGATAGGCTTTTTGTACACCTTTGCAGCAGTTGCCGCATGAATGTCATAGCCGCTACGGAAGTCCTCTATCATATTCCTGTCACCGCTGAGATGAGCCATTATACGCAGCTCAATCTGCGAGTAGTCGACCGAGAGGAACAGGCAATCGTCATCGGGGACAAATGCCTTGCGCACCTCCTTGCCATCCTCGTCGCGGATGGGTATATTCTGCAAGTTTGGATTACTTGAACTCAAACGCCCGGTTGCCGTTACAGTCTGGTTATACGAAGTGTGTATTTTTCCTGTTCGCGGATTTACAAGCTCGGGCAGAGCATCGATATATGTACTCAAAAGTTTCTTCAGGCCGCGGTATTGCAGAATTTCCTTTACAATAGGGTGGCGGTTCTGCAGCTGGGCAAGAACATCCTCAGACGTGACATACTGGCCTGTCTTTGTCTTTTTTGGCTTATCTATAATTTTCAGTTTACCAAAGAGTATATCGCCAACCTGTTTGGGTGATGCAATGTTGAAAGGCTCGCCGGCAAGCGAGTATATCTGCTCCTCTATTTCGGCAAGGCGCCTGCTGAAGAGTTGCGATGTCTCCTTCAATGCAACGGTGTCAATCCTTACTCCATTGCGCTCCATATAAGCCAGTACCGGCACAAGCGGCATCTCTATTTTATAGAACAGATTCTCAATTCCCTCTTTTTTCAGTTCCTCCTGCAAAATATTCTTCAGTTTAAGGGTGACATCGGCATCTTCGCAGGCATAATCGCACACAAGGGTAGGGGAGATGTCGCGCATATTCTTCTGGCCGCGTCCCTTTTCGCCGATAAGTTCCTCAATCTTTATGGTCTCATAATTGAGATATATTTCGGCAAGATAGTCCATTCCGTGGAACAGCTCGGGCTGCAGGACATAGTGGGCTATCATTGTGTCGAAAAGTTTTCCGCGAACCTCTATTCCGTAATTGGCAAGAACGGTGATGTCATATTTCAAATTCTGTCCCACCTTCTCAATCTCCTCGTTCTCGAAAATTTCCCTTAAAATTTCGAGACGGCCAATAACCTTCTCTCTCTCAGGCGGCATTGTCACGTAGAACGCCTCGTTCTCCTTCACAGAGAAACTGACACCCACCAATTCGGCATCAAGAGCAACGGTACTTGTTGTTTCGGTGTCAAAGCACACTGTTTTGTAATTTTTCAGTGCAGCTGCCAAAGAAGCTATATTTTCCTCTGTTTCAACGAGTTTATATACATATTGCATATCCTTTAACGCAAAATGGCTCGATTTTTTTTCACCGCCCGTATCTTCGGTCGCAAAAAAATCAAAGAGAGAGCCTTGAAGCGAGTCCTGTTTTGTGCTTTTTTTGCCCGATGCCGGAACTGCCGGAGCAACCGACGGTACTTCGTCAAAAAGTGATGGTGCCTGCTGGTTTTTCATCACCCGCTCCTTCAAAGCACGCAATTCATAAAAACTGAAAAGGTGAGAAAGTTCATCTTCGTCGGGTGCTTCCCTTTTCAATGAGTCAAGATTGAGTTCAACCGGAACATCGGTCTTTATGGTTGCAAGGAATTTACTGAAGAGAATCTGTTCCCTGTTCTCCTCGACCTTTGTCTTCAGTGCACCTTTAAGCTCGGCTGTATTTTCAAGCATACGTTCGATGCTTCCGAACTGTGCTATCAGTTTCTGCGCGGTCTTTTCACCAACACCTGGACAACCGGGGATGTTGTCACTCGAATCGCCCATGAGACCAAGAAGGTCTATCACCTGTTCAGTCGTCTCAATACCGAACTTCTCCTTTACCCTTTCGACCCCCATAACCTCGAACTCCTTGTCGCCATACTTCGGGCGATATATGAAAGTGGTATCAGAGACCAGCTGTCCGTAGTCTTTGTCTGGGGTCATCATATATGTAATTATTCCCCTTTTCTCCGCCTGTTTTGCCAGTGTACCAATGACATCATCGGCCTCATAGCCCGGAACCTCGAAAATTGGAATATTGTAGGCTTTTATGAACTCCTTGATTACAGGCACAGATTCCCTGATAACCTCGGGGGTCTCCTCACGCTGTGCCTTGTACTGCTCGTAAGCCTCGTGGCGGAACGTTGGTCCTTTGGGGTCAAATGCTATACCTATGTGTGTAGGGTTCTCCTTTTTCAACACATCCTCGAGAGTGTTTATAAAGCCCATAATGGCCGATGTGTTGAAACCTTTGGAGTTTATCCTAGGGTTCTTTATAAATGCATAGTATGCACGGTATATGAGTGCGTATGCATCGAGAAGAAATAGTTTTTCCATCTTGAAATAATATTAACCGTTTGTAAAAATACATAATTTTTGCCACTTTAGTTTGCTTTTTTATTACTTTTGCATACAAACAGAGCTGTAAGTTTCAAATTAACAAATCTCACAAATATCCGTTATGGATTTTTTGCAGGCAATCAATAAACCGATAGAAAAGGAAATAGCTGATTTCAACGACTTTTTCAAGTCACAGTTGAATAGCGATGTTGTGCTTATGAACGATGCACTCTCTTTCCTGAGCGAATCAATAGGGAAGATGATGCGTCCCACATTGGTGTTGTTGGTTGCGAAAAGCATAGGCAAGATTGATGAGAAAGCGTTCTCGGCAGCCACAGCTGTAGAGATGCTCCACACGGCCAGCCTGCTGCACGATGACGTGATTGACGAGAGCGACAAGCGACGTGGACGTGAATCGCTGAACGTACGTTTCAACAACAACGTTGCAGTGCTCGCCGGCGACTACCTGTTCTCAATGGCACTGAACAACACGGCAAGAACAGGTGATATACGTGTGGTGGATTCAATATCTGTAATGGGACGTGACCTGCCAAACGGTGAGGTGATGCAGGTGGAGCTGCAACAGAACGGCACATACAGCGAAGAGAATTACTTGCAGGTGATATATTACAAAACAGCCTCTCTTTTTGTGTGCTGCTGCGCATGCGCTGTATACACAGCCGGAGGAAGCGATGAATTGGTTAAAAAATTCAGTGACTACGGAAAATATACAGGGCTCTGTTTCCAGATGAAAGATGATATTTTCGATTACTACAGCAACGACATAGGAAAACCCACAGGCAGTGACATGCGCGAAGGTAAAATAACATTGCCCGCACTCTATGTATTGCGCACAAGCACAAACCCTGCACTGGCACCCATACGCGAAAAGCTCTCAAAAGGAATTTATCTCGATGAAAAGGAGATAGAATCATTGATTAGGATATCAAAGGAAGAGGGTGGAGTAGAGTACACCGGGAATATGATAAAGAGATACAGGGACAAGGCTATAGAATCAATTCCGGCAGAGGTGAGCGATGAATACCGCAACGCACTTGTAGCATATATCGATTATGTGATTTCAAGAGAAAAGTAACATATATGATGTACCATAAAAAATGCCCGACAGAATCGGGCATTTTTTATGGTATGAGTTATTGGTGAATCAGAAGAATTTCACCTCTTCACCGACTATTTCGCTGAGGCAAAGATTTGCCAGACGGCTCGTTCCAAGACGGAACAGTCCGTTGTTCAACCACTCATCGCCAAGCAGTTCCTTGACTATTGTATAGTACACAAGGGCATCGTGCACAGTGTTTATGCCACCGGCAGGCTTGAAACCAATCTTGCGGCCTGTCTTCTGGTAATACTCCTTGATTGTCTGACACATCACATATGCAGCCTCGGGGGTGGCGGCAGGAGACTCCTTACCGGTAGATGTCTTGATGAAATCGGCACCTGAATAAATCGATAGAATCGATGCTTTTTTAATATTCTCGGCTGTAGCCAATGCACCTGTCTCAAGGATAACCTTAAGGTGTCTTTCACCACACACACTCTTTAGTTCCTGTATCTCGTCGCATACGCTCTCATAATCGCCGCTGAGGAACTTGCCTACACTGAGTACAATGTCAATCTCGGTAGCGCCATCGTGGACAGCCATGGCAGTCTCGGCAACCTTAATCTCCAGGAATGTCTGTGACGACGGGAAACCGGCAGATACACAGGCAATACCTACATTCTCAACCTGCAAGGTATCACTTACAATCTTAGCAAAGTTGGGATATACGCATATTGCAGCTACATTCTTCAAATAGGGATATTTATCATCGAATTCGTTTACCTTCTCAGTAAAAGCCATTACACTCTCCTCGCTGTCGGTACACTTGAGGGTGGTGAGGTCAATACAGTTGAAAAGCAATTTCTTTACATCCAAAGTATTGTTTTTTTCAACCTTTTCTTCGATAAGTTTCTTTACATTTGCCGCAACCTCTTCATCGCTCATTGCCTTACAATACTCGCTGATGACAAAGTCATACTTGCTCTCTTCATCGGCGTGGTGATGATGCTCACCGCAACCACAATTGTTAATTTCACTCATCTCCATTCAATTTTGAATTGTTTATATGTCTTTTATTATCTCTTCTTGTCTTTTTATCGAAGTTTTTTTCAAGGGCTGCAGTGAGGTCTATACCTGTCTGGTTGGCTATACAGATGAGCACCCAAAGCACATCGGCAAGCTCATCGGCAAGGTCGCTCTTGTCACCCTCCTTGAATGACTGCTCACCATACGTGCGTGCCATGACACGCGCTACCTCACCAACCTCCTCGGTAAGGATTGCCATGTTGGTAAGCTCATTGAAATAGCGGACACCATACTCCTTTATCCAGGCATCCACACGCTGTTGTGCCTCATTTATTGTCATAATCACTCCCTGTTCTTTGAATCAATGAAAATTGTAACCGGACCATCATTCAGCAATCTCACTTTCATATCTGCTCCAAAAACACCACGCTTGATGGGTTTGTTTACAGCAAGCTCCATTTCACTGCAGAACTCCTCGTATAGCGGTATTGAAATCTCGGGCTTGGCAGCCTTTATGTATGACGGACGGTTCCCTTTTTTTGTGGATGCCATAAGGGTGAACTGGCTGACAGCAAGTATATCGCCACCGGCATCAATGACGGAAAGGTTCATTACCCCGTTTTCATCGTCAAAAAGACGTATATTGGCTATCTTTTTTGTAAGCCACAGGATATCGTCACGTGTATCGTCGTCTGTTATACCCACAAAAACAAGTAAACCTTTATCAATCAACGAAATAACTTTATTATCAACCGTTACAGATGCCTCTTTTACCCTTTGTATAAGTACTCTCATTACATTTATACGTTTTTCAAGCTTTTCACAATGCGAATATACGCAAAAATAGTATATTTAAATAGTCTATTTATTAAAATATGCCATCAGAATTTCGGCTTTTGACTTACCTATTACAGCAACAAGCTCATCCATCCCGGCCTCCTTTATACGCTTCACACTCTTAAAGTGTGCCAACAACTGCTGCTTGGTCTTTTCACCTATGCCTTTTATACCATCCAGTTCAGATGCAGTCTGGCGCTTGCTTCTTTTATCACGGTGGAATGTTATGGCAAAACGGTGAACTTCGTCCTGTATCTGCGACAGCAGACGGAAAAGTACTGTTCCCTGTTTCAACCCGACCATATCACCGTTTTCCAAAATGACCTCTGATGTCTTGTGTTTACTGTTTTTCACAAGACCAAGAACCGGAATATCCAGTCCCAGCTCTTCATTCACCACGCTGCGAATGGCATCCATCTGCCCCTTTCCACCATCGGCAAATATAATACTTGGCAGCTCGCCATTCTCCTCGACAATACGTCTGTAACGACGGCCTGCCACCTCGCGCATCGAGGCATAATCATCGGCTCCTTCAACGGTTTTTATATTATATTTTCTGTAATCTTTCTTGCTTGGTTTCAGTTTTGAGAAGACCACGCAGGCCGAAACAGCATCGGTTCCTTGAGTGTTGGAGTTATCGAAACATTCGATAACAAGAGGTAATTTTCGTAGATGCAGAACATCCTGAACCTCTTTCATCAGGCGCACGCTCTTCTGCTCTGGATTGAGCTTGTCATCATGTTTCAGGCGGTCGGCCTTATACTGCTTTACATTCAGTTTCGACAAGGAAAGCAGACGTGCTTTCTCACCCTTTTGAGGCACGGTTACACTAACTCCCTCGATAGGCAGTTCAAGAGAGAAGGGTAGTATCACCTCTTTTGCATTACTGTTGAAACGCTCCCTCAATTCCACAATACCCATTGAAATCAATTCCTCATCGCTTTCATCGAGTTTTTTGGAATATTCAATTGTGAAAGCCTGTGTAATGCACCCATTCTTTATGTGAAGGAAATTTATAAAAGCACTCTTTTCATCGCTTTCAATATTGAATACATCAATATTACTCAATGTTGCACTTACAACCTCGCTGCGTGTCCTGAAATTCTCGATAAGTTCATACTTTTTCTTTATCTCTGCAGCAGCCTCGAACTCAAGCAATACAGCTTTCTCCTTCATTTCGGAAAGCAGTTTTTCCTGCAATATCCTTATATCACCTTTTAATATAGATATGACTTCATCGATATATTTACAATAATCCTCTTTTGATATCTTGGCAATGCAGGGAGCACAACAGTTCTTTATCTGATACTCGAGACAACAGTTATACTTACCATTCCTAACTCCCTCGGGAGTTATATTGAGATTACAGGTACGCAACGGAAAAAGTTCCTTTATCAACTGAAGCAGCGCATTCAAAGCACCGGCGTTAGTATAAGGACCAAAATAACGGCCATACTCCTTATTGATTTTCCTGGTCTTGAATATTTTTGGAAAATACTCGCGTGTTATACATATTGAGGGATATGTCTTGTCATCCTTCAGCAGAACATTATAGCGGGGTTTATGCTGCTTTATGAGATTATTCTCAAGAAGCAATGCATCAACCTCGCTATTTACCACAATATACCTTATATCGGCAATCTTTGCTACAAGCAGCTTTGTCTTCAGGCTCTGCTGTTCTTTGTTGAAATATGAGGATACACGACGTTTGAGATTCTTTGCCTTGCCCACATAAATTATCACTCCGTTATCATCAAGATACTGATAACATCCGGGAGAATCGGGCAGGTTCAAGACGATACCTTTAATATACTCTTCTCTTTTATCCTTATCCTCTTTTTTCATTATTTACCCTCCAGTGTCAACAGGCAGTCAATCTCGGCATCGGCCGGAAAAATTCCCCTTCCTTTCAAACCCTCAAGCTCAATGATAAAGTTTATATAAATCTTTTTAGGGTTCAATTTCTGCACAAGATGATATGCAGCAAGCATTGTTCCACCTGTAGCAAGAAGGTCATCATGGATAAGTACAACATCGTTTTCGTCTATAGCATCCTTGTGGATTTCGATTGTATCGCGACCATACTCCTTTCCGTAAGTTTCACTGATAGTCTCAGCAGGCAACTTACCGGGTTTACGTATGGGAACAAAACCGGCATTCAATTTGACAGCCAGAGAAGATGCCATAACAAAACCTCTTGACTCGATACCGACAATCTTTGTTATCCCTTTTTCCTTGTACATCTCGTACAAAGCATTATCCATTTCACGCAGACATTCGGGCTTCTTGAAGAGAGAAGTCACATCTTTAAACTGAATCCCAGGTATTGGAAAATCGGGGATATTCCTCAAATTCTCAAGCAACAATTCTTTATTCATATTATAAGTTATTAAATAAAATCAAGTTGTTAGGTAATAATATAACAGTTGACCCAAATACTGAAAAACGCGTATATGTCATGTCGAACGTAGTGGAGACATCTCGTTTGCCTTTGCAGAGATCCTATGACTGCGCTCAGACGTGCTGTTGAGAGCTTGCTCGAAAAATGACATTTGGGGTCAACATCTATATTATTACAAGTTGTTATTTTAAGGCAATGTTCCACGTGGAACATTTGTTTATTTCCGCAACAGAACAAGCAGTACATTTATATCACTGGGGGATACACCAGGAATGCGACTTGCCTGTGCTAGAGTCTCGGGGTTTATAGCAGTGAGTTTCTGGCGTGCCTCGGTAGATAGCGAATCTACACTATTATAGTCAAATTTACCCTTGATGCGGATATTCTCCAAACGTATCATCCGCTCGGCAAGTTCACGCTCACGTTCTATATAACCTTTGTACTTTATCTCTATTTCAGCAGCCTCAACAACCTCATCACGCATGGCACCCAATTTTTCAAGTTCCCGCTTCAACGGTTGTATATAAGCCGCAATTGGCTCAATAGAAATTTGAGGACGCTCAATCAAAGAGACCAGTTTACAACCGCGGACGAGTGGGGTAGTGCCAAGCTCTTCAAGTCCCGGGTTTATCAAATCTGCCTTAATAGAGAAGTTTGATATAAAATCTGTAAGCTGTGCAATCTTCTCTTTCTTTTCGCATAGTGCCCTGTATCTTTCATCGGTAGCCAGACCTATTGAGTGCGACTTCCCCGTAAGGCGCATATCGGCATTGTCGGAGCGTAACAGAATCCTGTACTCGGCTCTTGATGTAAACATACGGTATGGTTCATCAACTCCCTTTGTGACCAAATCATCAATGAGCACACCAATGTAAGCCTCATCGCGGCGCAACACAAACTCATCTTTTGAATCAAGTTTCAAAGCAGCATTTATACCGGCAACCAATCCCTGACCGGCGGCCTCCTCATAACCGGTTGTACCATTTACCTGCCCTGCAAAATAGAGTCCTTCCACAATCTTTGATTCAAGCGTATGTCTCAATTGGGTCGGGTCGAAATAGTCATACTCTATTGCATAACCGGGACGATAAGCCACAGCATTTGCCAGTGCAGGTATCTTGCGCAAAGCAGTCAACTGTGCCTCCATGGGGAGTGACGACGAGAAACCGTTTACATATATCTCCTGTGTTGTCTCACCCTCGGGCTCAAGAAAAAGAAGATGCCTGTCACGCTCGGCAAAGGTTACAATCTTAGTCTCTATACTTGGGCAATAACGTGGACCTATACTCTGAATCTGCCCGTTATAAAGAGGCGATTCATCAAGGCTGTCGCGCAGAATACGATGCACCTCGGGGTTGGTATAACATCCCCAACATGGCAATTGTTTCAAACATCGCTTTGTGTCACAGTATGAAAAACGATGGAAATCATTGTCACCATCCTGCACCTCGGTAAGGCTTAAATCGATAGAACGTTTGTCCAATCTGACAGGAGTACCAGTCTTCATACGTCCCGCCTTTATACCATGCCTGGTTATACTCTCGGTAAAACCTTTTGCTGCAGGCTCGGCTACACGCCCTCCCTCTATCTGCACTTTACCGATATGCATCAATCCGTTAAGGAATGTACCCGAAGTGACAATTACTGCAGGAGCCTTGAATTCGGCTCCCATCTGTGTCTTCACACCGGCAACCTTACCATCCTCGACAAGCAACTCCGTGGCTATATCCTGCCACATTTCAAGGTTTGGGATATTTTCAAGAATTTCACGCCAATATTGGCTAAATTTCATTCTATCGCATTGTGCACGCGGGCTCCACATTGCTGGACCCTTTGAACGGTTGAGCATACGGAACTGTATTGAAGCCTTGTCGGCAACAACACCCGTATAACCGCCAAGAGCATCTATTTCACGTACAATCTGCCCTTTTGCAATACCACCAATGGCAGGGTTGCAGCTCATTTGAGCAATCTTGTTCATATCAATAGTCATCAGGCAAGTCCTCTTTCCAAGATTTGCCGCAGCAGCCGCAGCCTCGCAACCTGCGTGACCCGCTCCTATAACCAATACATCATACTCAAACGTCACTTTGTCTTATATTATGATTAACAGAAAACAAAAATAATACAACTTGTCACATTCTCAAAATTTAAGAAGCTGTTTGAATTTATGTCCTTGAAATTTTTATAGCACTTTTTTAGGGCGTTTTTTATTTTTTTAAAGGCACATAGCGGGCTATGTAACTGCAAAAAAAGGAAAAAGGGACAAAAAAGGGCATAAAAAGACAAGCACTCTTCGCGTATAATGTAATACTATTTTTGAAAGAAATTCAAACAGTTTCTTAGAAGCTTCTTAATGAACAATTACTATTTTCGGTGTAACTCAATAACTGTAATTTCAGGGCGTGCGCCAAAGCGGGCAAGATACCCCACACACCCTATACCGTCATTAATATACAGTTTACCATTATCGCTTTCATAGAGACCACTCCACTCCTTGTACATGAACTTTGCTGGGGAAAAAGAACCTATCTTCATCTGCATAGCATGTATATGGCCCGAGAGGGTAAGGTCGCTATAACCGCTATCGCAGATAGTGCGCCACAGATGTGGCAAATGTGAAATTGTTATATTGAAGAGAGAACAGTCAACATTATTATATATATGCCCAAATTCTACACTATCCACCGCATCCATAGAGTGTCTGAACTTCAAGAGCTGTTCACTATAATCAATACCTGTAACGGCTATTGAATCTCCACCTTTATGAATATAAACCGTACTATCCCGCAATACAACCCAACCGGTGCTTTGCATCTTCTGCTTCAGAGAAGCCATATTATTGCTTCTTTTGGCTTCTGAGGAGTTTTTCATGTAAGCACCAGTATCATGGTTACCAAAGACCATAAAAATCCCGTCACGGGGCTTTAAACGGGAAAACACACCCAGTATATATTCATCTACCTCGGAATGGTGTACATTCACCATATCGCCACCAAAAAATACAGCACTAACACCCGCTTCATCTATCATCTCAAACAATCCCTCAAGTTCATTAATTGCATCCAGCATAGTACCTATATGTATATCCGATATGAAAGCCAGACGGTAACCATCAAACCCATCGGGTAGATTATCGTAATATAACTTAACCTCCTTTATATTGTAATCCGTACGAGTCACGAATATCGAATACAGGAAGAAGATAAACATAAACGACGACACAGCTACGCTTGTCCACATCCAGAATCTCTTTTTTGATAACAGTAACATGACATTGAACAATATCCTGGGCACAGACAATGCCAAAAATACAGTCAACAGTGCCATGGAAAACTTCATCATGAAAGTACTGTTATTCTCATTGATGAAGTGATACATCACAAGTGGAGTTGACAATATAAGCAGATACGACACTGCCACCACTGACAGATAGGCGTATTTTATAAACTTACTTATCTTTGCTTTTGAGATACGGCTGTATGCCTTGAAATCGAGATACACACCAAGCAAGACAAATATAATGGTTATTGATATTATCATATTTTTACTTTATATAGATTCTGAATCTTCTTATCCACTCTTTCAACCGATTTTATATTATATATTTCCTTTTTTAAAAATTTAAAAAGATAAAAACAACAATAACTTCTGTTGATAGTGTAGAGAAAATATGTCATTAAAATTTGCTTTTTGAGTTATTAGTTGAAGATAAATAGATATCCACTCTTTGTAAACAGGTTAAAATATTGGTAAATATATAGTTCTGTATATTTATCAACATTTCTAACTTATCTGTTTGTACTGATAAAATCTATTTGTGAACATGTTGAAAACTGTTGATATCGCACTTGAAAAATAGTCATGAAAAAATGGTAAAATAATTTGGTGTTATGATAACTTTTCCGGCTTATCAAATAGTTTTAAAAAACAAAAACATAATACCACTTTTTTCTCTCAATTTATTAAACAGTTTTCAACTGCTTATCAACATTGTTATAAACAAAAGAGTAATAATATAGATGTTGACCCAGCAATCCCGACAGAGACAATGTTGCGAGTAAGTGAGTGCAGAATCAAGTTACTTGAATTATGCCGAGCGTGAGCAACTTCACTAAAAGTAAAGCGACGAGGAATCTCTAATAACAATATACGAGATATCTCACGTTCGTTCGATATGACATCAACGCGTTTTTTTAGTATGTGGGTCAACTGCTATATTATTACCAACAAAAGACAGTATTCTAAGATACTGCCTCTTGTTTTCTTTATTATCAAAAATTAGGTCCATCAACATCCCACCACAATCGTGTAGCCTGTTCGTCAGGGCCTCCAAGTTCCTTTATACCGCTTGTCTCTATAATAATTTTTGTTTCTTCGTCTTTAGGAACCCAAGGTATACGGCGAATCATTTCACCTTGTTTTATACTGCCGTCACCATCGTCTGTGTTCAACACCGGGAAAATTTTTGGATAACCTGTACGGCGCAAGTCTGTCCAAGCCTCAGTTGATAACGGGAACAGAGCCAGATATTTTTGTGTTATAATCTTCTCGAGTTTTGTCTCCTTATCATCAGTATCGTTCCATTTCACACCAATCTTTGTTACACTTGGCCATGGTTCTCCATCACCAATCGGGTCAACATTTACATAATCAATAGGCTCTTCGCGCTGCATGTACTCATCAACATAATTTGAATATTGTGTATCCGATATCGGGTCTTCAAGGTATGCGTTACGGATACCACGCTCGTAGAACTCATGTGCTGTACCACCCATGTTCCAACCGCGCAATGCACCCTCAGCGCGCAGGAAATCAACCTCGGCCCACTTGATGAAGTACAAAGGGCATTGCTTGCTTGCCAAAACCTTGGTGCTGATTGATGAGTAACCCTGGCGCTTATTCATGTAGTATGTCTGTCCGTTACCAACAAGTATACCTGCGCGTATTCCGCAGATACGTGTGCCTGCTTTGAGTACATCGATACCATTCTTGTTAGGAATGTCGTATGCGTTTTTCTCGAACAGATACTTTGAATATGGGTGGTCAAGGCTCATCATGAGGCTCTCGAACGAAGCGCACAAACGCAAGTCACCCCAACCGTTGGCGATGTCAACAAGTGGGTGTGTAAATCCCCATATTATAGGAAATACTCCATGCTGGTCATATATATCTTCGATAACACCACCGGCAACAGCCTCTTCTGCCCACCTCTGTGCTGTCTCAGGTTCAACCTTTACAATGTGCATTGCCATACGCAATTTCAGAGAGTTTGCCAGTTTTAAGTATGAATTGAGACTTATGTCTCCGAACGATATACCATAATTTGTCAGAAAGTAATCAAATATTATATTCTGAATATTTTCTTTATACCAGTCGGGGCGTGTCTCATATTTTTCAAGACAAGCTGTAATATTATCCAGTGAATTAACGATATTGTAATATATACTCTTGAGTCCATCATATTTTGCAGTGTATGACTTGTTTAGAACATCATCCACATATGAATATGGTCCCGATAGGTCTGCATTTTCTTGTGCAGAGATACAATAATACAATAATATAATAGCCTTTATTTCAGGGATATTATTTATCAAAGTATCATTCAATGCCGGCATAAATGCCTCCTTTACCATATTGTAACTATATGAAGAAGAATTATTTATATTTCTAGGTATATCATATGTTGATGTAAATTCTGTTACTATATATGGAAAGTCTTTATGTGGTATTGTAAAATATTGTGCATACAAGTCTGTTCCAAAACTATATTGTCTCTGATAGGCATGTGGTCCTGGTAAATTACCATCTTGACCACCTCGCATCATGAATATACCGCCTGTGCATTGATTTAAATATCTGTTATTCCTAAAGTGTTCAATAGCCTCAAGGACTTCATCTTGAGTTAAATCCCTATTATAAATTTCGGGTGTAACATTTATCTTGTCATGATAGACCTTTTCACTGAAATCAACATAGTCTATGTGGTCTATATAAATATATTTGTTAGAGACGCACATATAATTATCATAAAAATTAATCTGACTGATGTTTGAGGTCTCATTTTTTTCTACATAGTCATATATTGTATGTATATTCATTACTTTTACAGTATCTGTAACCTGTGCATTTACCGATATTGTAAACAGTACAATCAAAGCAAAAAATATTCTTTTCATTATCTTATCAATTTAAATGAATGATTATTTACCTTTACCAAATATATACCTTTGGGCAGGGTCTTTAATTCAATAGTGATACTGTTACTGTTTCTTACAATATCGACATGGCAAGTTCTTCCGTTAATTTCATAGACATTCACATTATCTTCACTTGCAATACCTTCAATCAATAAAAAATCAGTATTGGTATAATTGAAATGTATATTGTTTACATCACCATTTACAGAACTTATACCTGTATCTTCTTTAGTAAAATAGTATTTTGCAATATCTGATATTTGATAGGAAAGTTCTATCTTATCAGTTTTTATAACAAGTATGTCATTATTGAAATTTATTACCGGGTTATCTTCCAATGAATAACTGTGCTTTTTTGTGTCGTTCATCTCTATTACCAGATGATAGTCGGCATACAATGGTAATGAGAACATTATAGCTAAAATGAATAGTATTTTTTTCATGATATTAATGATTTAAGAAACTTATAAAAAATGTTACCACATTCTTTCTCAATACAAGATATGTGGTAACATTTATAAAATAAAACCTATTACTGCAGTTTTGCAAGCGCTTCCTTAATGCGGCGTATTGCTTCAATGATATTCTCGTCGCTTGTAGCGTAACTCATTCTGAAGCACTCGGGTGCACCGAACGATGTACCGCCAACAGCTGCCACGTGAGCCTCAGTGAGCAGGTACATTGCAAGGTCGTCGCTGTTGTTGATAACTGTTCCGTTGTAGCTCTTGCCATAGAATGAGCTGCATTTTGGGAACAGGTAGAATGCACCCTCGGGAACATTTACCTCAAGACCAGGGATTTCTTTTGCAAGCTTCACAATGAGGTCGCGGCGACGCTGGAATGCTTGGCGCATCTCCTCAACAGGCTCCTGTGAACCTGTGTATGCTTCCAATGATGCCATCTGTGAAACCGAGCATGGTCCACTGGTGTACTGTCCCTGCAGTTTGTTGCAGCCTTTGACAATCCACTCGGCAGCAGCAAGGTAACCAATGCGCCAGCCTGTCATTGCGTATGCCTTTGATACACCGTTGATAATTATTACTCGCTCACGTATTTCCTCGAACTGTGCAATACTCTCGTGTTTGCCAACATAGCTTATATGCTCATATATCTCATCGGCTACAACAAACACCTGTGGATATCTTACAAGTACATCGGCGAGTTCCTTTAACTCCTCCTTTGTATATACCGAGCCTGTAGGGTTGGATGGTGAACAAAGGATTAGCATCTTTGTCTTTGGAGTGATGGCTGCCTCGAGCTGTGTACCTGTTATCTTGAAGTTCTGCTCGATGCCGGCGCTTACAATTACCGGTGTACCATCGGCAAGCTTCACCATATCGGGATAGCTCACCCAATAGGGTGCCGGTACAATAACCTCGTCGCCGGGGTTTACAAGAGCCATGATGGCGTTGCAAACAGCCTGCTTTGCACCGTTTGAAACAGAAATCTGTGTCTCCTTGAATTCAAGACCATTTTCATTCTTCAGCTTCTCTACGATAGCCTTGCGCAACGAAGGATAGCCCGGAACAGGTGAGTAGCGTGACCAGTTGTCATCTATAGCCTGTTTTGCAGCTGCCTTTATTGCATCGGGGGTGTTGAAATCGGGCTCACCCACACTCATATTGATAACATCTACGCCTTGTGCCTTTAATTCCTGGCTCTTCTGTGACATTGCCAGTGTAGCCGACGGCGCCAATCGGTTAACGCGATCTGATAGTTTATTCATATTGTTCTGTCTATTAGTTATTGTCATCTTTAAAATGCAGTGTGTGACCCATACGCTCTGCTTTTGTGTGCAGATAGCGTGAGTTGTGGTTGTTGGGCTCAATTTCAATACCTACTATCTCGGTTATTGTAAGGCCATAGCTTTCAAGCCCAATCCTCTTTACCGGGTTGTTGGTTATGAGGCGCATTTTGTGTACGCCAACCTTGCGCATAATCTCGGCACCTACACCGTAATCCCTTTCATCTGCTTTGAATCCAAGGCAAAGATTTGCATCGACGGTGTCCATACCCTCTTCCTGCAGCTTGTATGCACGCATCTTATTCATGAGTCCAATTCCACGTCCCTCCTGATTAAGGTATACGATGACACCTTTGCCGGTCTCATTGATGAGCTTCATGGCTTCGTGTAGCTGTGAACCGCAGTCGCAACGCTGTGAACCGAATATATCGCCTGTCATACATGATGAGTGTACACGTACAAGTATCGGTTCATCATCCTTCCACTCTCCTTTGATGAGTGCCACATGCTCCAGTCCGTTCGATTTCTGGCGAAAAGGTATAAGGCGGAAGTGGCCGAACTCTGTAGGCATATCAACCTCCTCACCCTGCTCAACAATAGACTCTTTCTTTAGTCTGTACTCGATAAGGTCTTTTATTGATATTATTTTCAGGTTGTGCTCCTTTGCAATCTCCACCAGCTGTGGCATACGTGCCATGGTGCCGTCCTCGTTCATAATCTCAATGAGCGCGGCAGCGGGGTAGAGTCCTGCAAGGCGTGCAAGGTCAATGCTGGCCTCGGTGTGTCCGGCACGGCGTAATACACCATTGTCCTGAGCATAGAGAGGGTTGATGTGTCCCGGGCGTGCAAAAGTCTCGGGTTTGCTGTCGGGTGAAGCCAATGCTTTTATTGTAGCAGCACGGTCGGCTGTGGATACACCGGTAGAACAACCCTCAACCTTGTCAATGGTAACAGTAAAAGGTGTTCCCAAGAGGCTTGTATTTGCACTTACCTGTGGGGCAAGGTCAAGTTCCTTACAGCGCGATAAGGTGATTGGAGCACACAGCACTCCACGTCCGTTCTTGAGCATAAAGTTCACCGCATCGGGGGTAATCTTTTCTGCGGCTATTATAAAGTCGCCCTCGTTCTCTCTATCCTCATCGTCAACAACAATAAGGAATTTTCCCTCTCTGAAATCATCAAGAGCCTCCTCAATCGTATTTAATTTGAAATTATTCATTTATTTATAAGTTTTTCTTTAACCATTATGTTGTTTATCTCTTTTATCTTATTCTCTAACTTTTTAAAGTCTTTCAATAATTTTATTCTGAATCTTGCTGAGTGCAGATATATAATTATTGCAACAGGTAGAATTATAATTGACAACACATTCATCCACCGTTTCCTGAATGGTGATGAAACTGCGCCAACAGCCAATACGGGAGTGTCATTCAGTTGTATTATAATCTTTCTGAATTTACTGTTACTGAGTTCTTCAACAGTATCTTCGAGTTTTTTATCTACCTCTTCAAGTGTATTGTCCTTTTCATTGAAGAATACACTTCTTATGCTTGGAATGTGTCTAAGATAATTATTCTTTCTGTAAAGTCTTATTGTTTGGTAAATATACAATAAATCATTGTAGCACTTTTCATAGTCTGGTGTTTCAATTATAACCTCTTTCAAAGGTATATATCTTTTTTCTGATAAAACGAATAATCTTTTGAAAAATGTAACTATTGGACTGTTTTTCAATATTCCGGAATCCTTGTTTGCCTGGTATGTGAAGAATAGTCCAAAAGGTAGCAGTATTATTGTGCTCAACCACGAGCCGAACCATATTTTCCATACACCTTCACTGGCCATATTTGAACCTGATGTCTCGAATATGTAATATAGAATAAAAGTTGCCACAGATATAATAATAGGGTAACCCAATCCACCTTTCCTCACAATAGAGCCTAATGGTGCACCAATGATAAGGAATATTATACAGCCTAATGAAAGGGTAATCTTTTCCCACCAGTATATCTTGTGCTTGTTCAGGTTCTTGTCGAGCTGGTGTAGTATCTTGTTGTTTATGTCGTATGTGTTCCTGATGCTTGTTATATTTCTAAGTGCATCCTTTTTCCACATATATTTTGTTTTTATTGTGGCAGTGTTGTATATACTGTCTACATTTATGTGGATGATGCTGTCCTTTGCCATCATTATGGAGTCACTTCTGTCAAGGATAATTTTGTCTTTGTAGTTGTTCCTCTTCAGATATTTCAGGTTATCCCTTCCGATGCTGTCATTGGATAGCTTTAGTGAGTCTATATCCTTTTCAAGCTCCATCATATTCTTACCGTCTGCCCTTGTCTTTATAAAATCGGCATCCTTTATTTCAAACCCTCCTTCAGATTCAATTACAACATCCTTTCTGCTGAAACTTTCACGCCGATAAGGAGTATTCTTTTTGTTTATGTTGTCTTCGTCCAGGTTCGAGAACTGTTCGCCCGAGAACATTGACAGAACCATGAATTTATCGTCACTTGTGTTGTTTATGACGGCAGAATCTGCAACAAGTATATTTGTCTTTTCGAATCCTGATGACATATCATATATTATGACGTCATAAAGAACTCCGGTGTCATAGTTCTTGTTTTTTACATAAATACTGTATCCGTCAATCTTGTTGTAGAAAATTTTCTCAACAATATCACTTTCTGGAGATGTCTGTTTGATGGAATACATTATTCGCAGAAGTTCTCTTTGTGCCAACGGACTGACAAAATTCTGGAAATAGAATGATACGCCTCCCAAACACGCACAGCACACAACCAGTGGCATTAAAGTCCTTACCAATGGTATTCCGGCCGACTTGATTGCAAGCAGTTCAAGTTTTTCTCCAAAATTACCGAACGTCATCAATGCTGCAAGTAGTATGGCAAGAGGTAACGCCTTTGAGACAAGTGATACCGAGCCCAGCATAAAGAATTTTGCAACAATGGACATGCTGAGACCTTTCTCCACAAAATCGTCAATCCATTGCCATAACAGCTGTATGATGAAAATGAAAAGGCAGATAAAAAAAGTCGCCATCAAATTTTTTAAAAATGATTTGATAATGAAAATATCCAACTTTTTTATGTAAAACCTGGGAAATTTCATATAGTTATATTTGAGGCGTCTCCTTGCTGTAAGAATTGGTTGTTTTATATGTATAATGCACAGAAAACTGTCGTTCCAATCAATTGATTGCAGTTTCCTGTGCAAATTTAGCATAAATTTTGGTTATATGGCAAAAAACCAGCCATTACATACCCGATAGTCTTCTTAAATTTTCAATTTGTGAATTCCATAGCTCCTTTTGGTCTTCAATTTCATTCTTGTCGGCAAAATCAGTTATTTCAAGAGTGTATTCACGTGTAAGTTCATTATATGAAATCCTCATCTCAAAAAATGTATTGTGTGGTTCCTCGTCCCATCTGAAACGGACATACACACCATTTCTTTGCGCTGCAAGATGCGCTGTCTTTTTTTCTGTCTTTCCCCAATAGAAGTTATATGTACGGTCAAAATTTTCCACTTTGTCGGCAAACCAAGGCGATAACCCGGCTGCCGTCCCGATATATTTCCATATCATTGCAGCACTGCCTTTCATTGGGTATTCAAGAAAAATCTTCTCTTTACTCATATTCAGAAGCTGTTTGGATTTCTAATAACAAACGCAAAGTCATAAGTTAAAACAACTTATATATCTGTCGCAATTTAATGATAATAAATAACAATTCCAAAATATACTATGTATTTATTATGTCTTTTATGAAAAATTCAAATTCATATACAGCCTTTATAATTTTTTTTTGCTGAAAAATGACAAAAAACTTGCCAGATTAAAAATAACGATATATCTTTGCACCGCAAAATAGCGATGGCGAGATAGCTCAGCTGGTTAGAGCGCATGATTCATAATCATGAGGTCCCCGGTTCAATCCCGGGTCTCGCTACTCAAACGGAGAAAGCCTAAAAAACTATCTCCGTTTTTTTAATACTATCAGGGGAAAAAATGAGATACAATGTAACAGCTATACTCTGTTTTATTTGTTTGCTTAATATCAATGCACAAGAGATAGCAAAGGTTTATACACAGGAGTCTGTTAAGGACGAGAAGATAAATATTGTACTTGATATAGAAAATTACAATTTTTTTGACAATCGCGAAGTACATAGTCCCTATCAAATTTCACAAACACTCTTTGGTTCGCAATTAGGTGCTGATATTGGTGTGCAGTTTGGTGACAATACTGTAATGGCCGGGGCAATGGTTATAAAGGATTTTGGAACAAGCGGCCTGTTCAAAAACGATTTTACTTTCTATTATCTCTATGACAATGGTCGTTTTTCAGGTGCTTTCGGTTCTTTTCCACGCAAGATATTGCATCGCGAGTTGCCCGATATTTTCGTGTACGATTCTCTACGTTATTACTCACCTGTCCTGCATGGTGCACTCATAAAATATGAGTGTGAATACGGATATGTCGAGGCTTATTGTAATTGGATAAATAAACAAAGTGGGACACAACGTGAGATTTTTGAAATTGTTTCTGATGGACGTTTTGGCCATAATGGATACTATGGGGGGTGGAATGTGCAACTGCTTCATTTTTCTGTTCCTCGTCCATCGAACGGCTTGAAGGTCTATGATAAATTGATGATAAACCCTAATATTGGAATAGAACGAAAAAAAACAGGGTGGTTGGATGAATTCAGTATAGAAGCCGGTTTGATGTTGTCATTGAATCGCGACCGTAATGATATGGTGTGGAAAACACCTGTTGGTTTTTTAGGTGACGTGCGTTTGTGTAAATGGCGTATAGAGTTACGTAATCGCTTGTATGTTGGAACTCCTCAATTCTCGGACTATGAATTGTATGGTTCACAACTGCATCGTGGCGACCCTTATTATCGCAGCTCGTTCTATAACCGCACAGATGTCAGTTTCAATCTGTTGAAAAAGAGAATTGTAAAATGTTATGTGAATGCATCATTCCATTATACTGAACAGAAACTTGATTGTTCTCAGCAAGTTATTTTACGTATATGTCCCGATTTGGGCATATTGAAGAGAATTTTCAAATAAGAATCTGTTTTGAATTTGAAACAGCCGCGTATTGTTGTATGCTCAATAATGCTGTCTGTTGTATTAGAAGCTTTTTGAATTTCTAAAAAAATAAATATTATAGGAACTGAATGTGAAGTGAACCCCAAAGTTTGTACAAAAAACTTTGGGGTTCACTTCATTTGCGGGTTACCCTCATTGATTGAGTAGTCTGTTTGTCAATTCAATATTTCACCTTCAGCCGTTACAAAAACAATCTTCTCCCTTTCTCCTTTTTCAAGCTCAATCCTGTAGTAGTCGCCTGTTGGTGTCTCAACATAATCGGCATCCTCAATGATGTATTGTGGGTAACTGTTCTGTACGCTCTCCTGCACAATATCGGGCAACTGGTGTATGGCAACGTCCCAACTTGTGTTTATCCATTGGTTCTTGCGGTTGAACTTGACCTCTTTCTTTATGTTGTTGTGGATAATCTCAACATCAATCTCTCCGTTGAAATCTTTCTCGGCATAGAGTATTGTCGCTCCCTCGTATTTCTGTTCTATGAAATTCCTGATATCATTGTTGAGGGCTATATTCTCCTCCTCGCAAGCCAAAAGCGCAAACAGTGATATGAATAGTATTGGAAGTAGCTTTTTCATGATAGTTGTTTTTCTTAATTGTTTGTGTTGTATCAGTCATCAATGTCGTAGAGGTTGAAATCGTTGTCGAACTTCAGTTCCAGGCGGTTTGAGAGCTTTACCTCATAATTGAAGCGGTCCTTTTCAATCATCAGCACCTTTACACCGGGGTAATTCTTGTCGACATACTCCTTTATAGCCTGTGGGATTACTGCGGCTGGAACCTCTCCAAAACGGCACTCTACCTGATCCCAGAGCCCTTTGCTTGTGAATTCTATCTTTGTGCCGTCGGCCAGTCTCACCTCGTATGTGAGGCTCAGTATTTCGCGCTCCTGTTTTGCGTATGTGATTTCGATGCCTGCGAAATGTTCGTTCAGGAACTGCTGTGCAGGTGCCGGCAGCTGGCTTTTGTTTATAACTTTGTCATTGTCGGCTATTGCAACTGAAATGCCTATTGAAAAAATAGCGGCTAAAGTGATAAGAATCTTTTTCATAATCATAGTTTTTTATTGGTTAGTATTTTTTTTGTTTAACATTCTTGAATGATTTACTGTTCACTGTCTGCATACTTTTAAGTGCCAATATCCTCATCATTTACGATGCAAAGATTATATGCAATTTTGAAATGAATTTGAAATTTCGGGAAATTTTGCAAAAAAAAATACGATAGCGCCATTTTTTTTGAATGGGCTATCGTATTCTGTAATGTATTGTATTGTGTTGTGTTACTCTCTTGTGCTTTTCAGTTCGTTGTTTATCTCCTTCATACGCTTTGTCGTGAGCGGGTAGAGGAAGATAAAGATTGCCGACAGGGCTGCTATTCCGGCGGGAACGTAGCTGATGAGCAGGCGCAGGCCTTCAATGGCATCGGCTGTCTGCACTGCACCTTCGGCTGTGTTGAACCCGAATGCTGCAAGCAGCCACAATACGGCCGATGTGCCGAATGCGCCACCGAACTTCTGCGCCATTGATGATGAAGAGAAGATGAGGCCGGTAGATGCGGTCTTGAACTTGAGCTCGGCATAGTCCGAGATATCGGCATACATACTCCACACCAGTGGTGAAATAATTCCTGTGAATATGCCCATTGCTATCTGCAGCAGCAACAACATCCAATATCCAGTGGTTGTGTCTGTAGGAACATAGTAGAATGCTATACACAATGCTATGATGGCAAACAGTGAATAGAGGAAGGTACTCTTCTTGCCAAGCTTGAATGTGATGGGGGTGGCAATGGCTACACCAACCATATTCGCAATCTCACCTATGGTAAAGAATATTCCTGCATAGAAAAGGAATTCAATAGAAAATAGTGAGAGTGTTGCACCTTCGGCTATCTGTGTGGTGAAGTAGTATGGTATAACGGCATATCTCACTGCACCAAAGAAGTTGAAGAAGAGCACACCGCCAAGGAGAATCCACCAAGGGCCGTTATGGAGCAGCGATTTCAGGTCATCGGCAATGTTTGTCTGCTTAATTGCCGGTTTGATTCTCTCGCGTGTCATCTTGAATGTCAGCACAAAGAGTATAAGGCACACCGTGCTGACAATGACCATTGCCGTCTGCCAGGCTTGCGGGTCGTATGTGAGCTTACCGCTCACTCCTGCAAGTGAGTTGCATAACGGCTCCCAAAAGGCCAGTACAATGAATGAGCCAGTGTAGGCAAAGAACATTCTGTATGATGAAAAAACGGTCTTTTCATCGGTATCTTCGGTCATCACTCCAAGCATTGAGCCGTATGGCACATTGATGGCGGTGTAGACAGTCATCATGAGTATATATGTGACAAATGCCCATACGTTCTTGCCCGTCTCGCCCAGGTCTGGTTTGGTGAAAAGCAGTATACCTGCAATGGCAAACGGCACTGCTATCCACAACAGGTAGGGGCGGTACTTGCCCCATCGGGTATTTGTGCGGTCGGCAATGATGCCCATCATGGGATCCGATACGGCATCCCAAATTTTCGTAACAAGGAACAGTACTGCTGCCAGGCCAAGGTCGAGGCCGAATACATTTGTGTAGAATATTGGCAGATAAGCGCTGAATACTTTCCAGAACATTGACGAGGCCATGTCGCCCAATCCATATCCGATTTTCTCTTTCAATGTAGCCATAGTGTTTTTTATATTTGTTCTTATATTTGGCAAATGTAGCAAAAGTGTGTGGCAATGCCAAAAATATATGGAACAGTAAAAAATATTTTTTGTTACTGTTTGGGTAAAAGTTGGCATTTCCCAAAAAAAAGATACCTTTTGCTATTTTTTATGAAAAAAAGTTTATTTTTGTCTTTCGTTATACTGCGTAATACACGGAAATTTAAACTATTTATTAATTATATTACTTTAAATCAATTCATTATGTGGTTATCTAAATCTTCTGTGGGAAGAAAGGTCGTTATGAGTGTATCGGGTGTTGCCCTTGTGCTCTTCCTTCTTTTCCACATGGCAATGAACCTGGTTGCTGTAATCAGCACCGACGGTTACAACATGATTTGTGAGTTTTTGGGAGCTAACTGGTATGCATTGGTGGGAACTGCAGGTCTTGCATTCCTTGTCCTTGTACACTTTGTGTATGCTTTCATCCTTACAATGCAGAACAGAAAGGCTCGCGGTAATCAGCGCTATGCTGTTGCCGAAAGACCAAAGGGTGTGTCTTGGGCATCGCAGAACATGCTTGTTCTCGGTATCATCGTAATCCTTGGCTTGGGTCTTCACCTTTTCAATTTCTGGGCTAACATGCAGTTGCCCGAGATTCTTCACAAGTTGGGTATGCACGTGGAGCCTGTGGTTATGGAGAATGTTGCCAACGGTTCGGGTTACATTGCAAAGACATTCACTTGCCCTGTCTATGCAGCCCTTTATGTTGTTTGGTTGGCTGCCTTGTGGTTCCACCTCACACACGGTTTCTGGAGCGCGATGCAGACACTCGGTATCAACAACAAAGTGTGGTTCTGCCGTTGGAAGGCTATCGGTAATGTAATCGTTACTTTGATTATCCTCGGTTTCCTTGCAGTGGTTGTTGCAGGTTTCTTCGGACTTGGCGCTTTGGGTACAATTGAGTGCGCAGGAGCTTGTTGCTAATAACAAATCAGTGTAAAATCTAAAACATATATATTATGGCTAAAATCAGTTCAATCAAAGTGGATTCTAAAATCCCCGAAGGCCCATTGGCTGAAAAATGGACTAACTACAAGGCGCACCAGAAATTGGTGAACCCTGCCAACAAGCGTAAGTTGGATATCATCGTTGTGGGTACCGGTCTTGCAGGTGCATCGGCTGCCGCATCACTTGGTGCCATGGGTTTCAACGTGCTTAACTTCTGTATCCAGGATTCTCCACGCCGCGCTCACTCTATCGCTGCGCAGGGTGGTATCAATGCTGCAAAGAACTACCAGAATGACGGCGACTCTGTTTACCGTCTTTTCTACGATACAATCAAGGGTGGTGACTACCGTGCACGTGAGGCAAACGTTCACCGTTTGGCCGAGGTTTCAGGTGCCATCATCGACCAGTGCGTTGCACAGTGTGTTCCTTTCGCACGTGAGTACGGCGGTCTTTTGGCCAACCGTTCATTCGGTGGTGCTCAGGTATCGCGTACATTCTATGCCCGCGGCCAGACCGGTCAGCAGCTTCTTCTCGGTGCATACTCTGCACTCAACTATCAGGTCAGCCAGGGTACTGTAAAGGTCTATACACGTTACGAGATGCTTGACGTGGTAATCATTGACGGCCGTGCACGCGGTATCATCGCGCGTAACCTTGTTACAGGTAAGGTTGAGCGTTTCGCTGCTCACGCTGTGGTTATCGGTACCGGTGGTTACGGTAACGCATACTTCCTTTCTACAAATGCCATGGGTAGCAACGGTTCTGCTGCTCTCCAGTGCTACCGCAAGGGTGCTTGGTTTGCAAACCCATGCTACGCACAGATTCACCCGACCTGTGTTCCTGTTCACGGCGACAAGCAGTCAAAGTTGACCCTTATGTCCGAGTCACTCCGTAACGACGGCCGCATCTGGGTGCCAAAGAAGCTCGAGGATGCCAAGGCTCTGCAGGCAGGTAAGAAGCATCCTAACGATATCCCCGACGAGGACCGTGACTTCTATTTGGAGCGCCGTTATCCAGCATTCGGTAACCTTGTACCACGTGACGTTGCTTCACGTGCAGCCAAGGAGCGTTGCGATGCAGGCTATGGCGTGAACAACACCGGTTTGGCTGTGTTCCTCGACTTCAAGTATGCAATCCAGCGTTTGGGTGAGGACGTTGTACGTCAGCGTTATGGTAACCTCTTTGATATGTATGAGGAGATTGCCGATACAAACCCATACAAGGAGCCTATGATGATATTCCCCGCTATCCACTACACTATGGGTGGTATCTGGGTAGACTATGAGTTGCAGACATCTGTTCCCGGATTGTTCGCTATCGGTGAGGCTAACTTCAGCGACCACGGTGCAAACCGTCTTGGTGCTTCGGCTCTTATGCAGGGTCTTGCAGACGGTTACTTCGTTCTTCCTTATACAATCCAGAATTACCTCTCTGACCAGATTCAGGTTCCACGCTTCAGCACAGATGCACCTGAGTTCGTTGCTGCCGAGAAGGCTGTGAACGACAAGATTGCCAAGCTGATGGCAATCAAGGGTACACGCAGTGTCGACTCTATCCACAAGGAGCTTGGTCTTGTTATGTGGGACAATGTAGGTATGGCACGTACCAAGGAGTCTCTTGAGAATGCTCTCAAGGAGATTGACCGTGTTGAGAAGCTCTTCTGGAGCGAGCTCCGCATTCCGGGTGAGGCCGATACTCTCAATGTTGAGCTCGAGAAGGCACTCCGTCTGCTCGACTTCATCGAGATTGGCCGCCTGATGGCATACGATGCCCTCAACCGCGAGGAGTCTTGTGGTGGTCACTTCCGCGAGGAGCACCAGACCGAGGAGGGTGAGGCTAAGCGCGACGATGAGAATTTCTCATACGTGGCTTGCTGGAAGTACACTGGCCAGGGTCAGGAGCCTGAACTCATAAAGGAGGACCTCAACTATCAGTACATCAAGGTACAGCAGCGTAACTACAAAAACTAATCATCCTTAAATTTGTAAGCAATGGACAAAAATATAAGTTTTACATTGAAGGTATGGCGTCAGAGAGGTCCTAAGGCTAAAGGTGCTTTCGAGACCTATCAGATGAAGGATATTCCTGGCGATACCTCATTCCTCGAGATGCTTGACATTCTTAACGAGCAGTTGATAAACGAGAATAAAGAACCGGTTGTGTTCGACCATGACTGCCGCGAGGGTATCTGCGGTATGTGTTCACTCTACGTGAACGGTCACCCACACGGCCCGGCAACAGGTGCAACAACCTGCCAGCTCTACATGCGCCGTTTCAAAGATGGTGACGTTATCACAGTTGAGCCTTGGCGTTCAGCAGGCTTCCCTGTAATCCGTGACCTTATGGTTGACCGTACAGCGTTCGACAAGATTCAGCAGGCCGGTGGTTATGTGTCAATCAACACAGGTGGTATGCCCGATGCCAATGCAATTCCCATTGGCAAGGACATTGCCGAGGAGGCTATGGATGCTGCTGCTTGTATCGGTTGCGGTGCTTGTGTAGCTGCTTGTAAGAACGGTTCGGCAATGCTGTTCGTTTCGGCTAAGGTGAGCCAGTTCGCATTGTTGCCACAGGGTAAGGTTGAGGCTAAGAAGCGCGTAAAGGCAATGGTTGCCAAGATGGACGAGCTTGGTTTCGGTAACTGTACCAACACACGTGCCTGTGAGGCCGAGTGTCCAAAGTGTGTTTCAATCAGCAATATCGCACGTCTGAACCGCGAGTTCATCAAGGCTAAGTTGAAAGACTGATAACCGATTGGATAAATAACGAGTCAGGCTGCCCGTGGGCAGCCTGACTTTTTGTGTATCATTACATCGCTGAATCAATCGTCTATGTCGTAGATGTTGAAATTCTTGTCAAACTTCAGTTCGAGACGGTTTGAGAGCTTCACCTCATAATCCTTACGGTTCTTTTCAATTATAACAATCCTTTCACCGGCGTAGTTCTTGTCGACATAATCCTTTATTGGCTGTGGTACTATTGCTGCCGGTACAGCGCTTTGCCTGCAGTCAACCTCTTCCCAATTACCCTTGTTCGAGAATTCAATCTTCACATCACCGGCAAGCCTCACTTCGTATGAACTGAAGAAAACATAGCAATCCTCTTTTGCATAAAGCATATCGGCTCCTGCAAAATGTGAGTCTATGAACTGCTGTGCCGGTATAGGCAAGCGGCTCTTGTCTATCAACTTTTCATTATCTGCCACTGCTACAAGAACACCTGCAGAAAACACAGCAACCAGAATCAATAAAATCTTTTTCATAATCTTTCTTTTTTATAAGTTACATAAATATTCCATTTGTCGCCGTTCGCCTAAATGCTGTGCGGCTTTTACTGATGCAAATATTGTATGCAAATCTGAAATGAATCTGAAATTCAGTAATTTTTTAAAAAAAAGAGTATGATATAAGAGAAACGGGGATTATTTTTCAAAAACCGATTTATGAGGGAACAGTGCCTCAAGAAAAACTGCAATCCGTTCACGGTCTTTGTCTGTTGTGTTTTCGCCGTCGTTTATGCAGAACATCATGGGGTTGTATTTCTTCATTACCTTCATATAGTCCCTTTTATCAGCAGGTATGCAGCGCGAATCGGATGCAAAACTGTTGCTGAAGAATGCGGTTATCTTTTCTATAATACCTGGCAGGCGGTTGTAACGCCCCACCTTTTTCATTGTTCCTTGTCCTGTGGCAATTACATAATACCCTACAATGTAGCGCTGTATGTCTTCTTTGCTGCGGAAACGGCTATACGTTGTTGCTGTCCACTCTTCTTTGAAAAGTCCGGCACATTTCTTGAAATCGCCAATGCGGTACGAGTCGAAATTGTGGTGTGGCCTGTAGTGTATCTTTACCCCGAATTTTTGGTGTATCATGTCGCGCATCCTATAGACCGTTTTCACGTACAAATCGCCCTTGCGTGCCTTGCTGTCGCGCATTCTTGCTCCCGACAGTCTTACAATGGTGGTTCCGTCACTGTTGAAGAAGTCCAGCGGTGATACCGGCATCGAAAAAAGCGTGTCGTCATTCCCCAGAATAAAGTGTTCGCTAAGTCCCGGTATCTTGTATATCACGCTTTCTATTGCCTGGCTGTTGAAAATGGGCAGTGCATCGGCAGGGAATATCTGTGAGTGGTCAATTATCTGCACTTTGGGATTGCCGGTGTCCAGCCAGCGGGGGCATTGATTGTCGGTAACAATGAATATGCGGTTAATCCACGGGGCGTATTTCTCCACTGAGCGCAATGAGTATTTCAACTCGTCGTTATCTCTCCAACGGGCCTCGTTATTATGGGATCCATTACCCAAAGCAATGTTTGCCCTGTTGCGCTTTTCGCGCCATACAGGGTCATTCCCGTCAACCCAAAGATATACAAGGTCTATGGGGAATTTAACAGCTTTCTCAGTTTGTGTAATATTATCTTTCATCTCTCTTCCAGCTCCACACCGGCAAGAAGTCAAACAGCCGCAGGGTGCGTCTGTCATCTTTCTCTTTTATCTTCCACAGGCATATACCAAATAGTGAAAAGTATCTGACGGTTATGTTCCTGTGTTTTTCGGCTATGTATATGCCTTTTTTTGTTGTATAATCTACCATTGAACGGTGTGCAATGTATTTCTGCTGTTGCTTTGCACTTGTCTGGCGTGACTTTACCGTTGATGCGGGGTTATGTACATAAATGTAGTTTATGCCGGGCACTGTTACCATGCGCCCCGATTCGCATATTGCACGCAGAACAAACATCACATCCTCGTACTGCACATTCTCGGCAAAACGTAGGTTCAGCCTTTCCAGCATTGAGCACCTGTATAGCTTGTTGACGGGGTGAAAGTCTGGCGGGCAGTTGCACGACTGTAATTTAGAGACGGTATCCTCTTTGACAATCTCCCGGTTGTATGATATTACAGTCTTGTCCCTGTGTCTTTTTTCCTTTACTATTCCACAGACTGCAATGTCGGCATTGTTTTGTTCTGCAGCATTGTATAGCCGTTCAAAGTAATCAGTAGGAATGTAATCGTCGCTGTCTACCATCCCTATGTATTCTCCACGGGAAACGGCGAGAGCTGTGTTGCGTGCTTTTCCTTGACGGCCGTTGGACTGCTGCAGTACTATGATTCTGCTGTCTCTGCCGGCCCACTCTTTCAGCACTTCATACGACGAGTCGGTGGAGCCGTCATCGACACATATAATTTCTATCTGCTCAAGAGATTGTCTTGTGACACTCTCAAGGCAGCGTGGAAGGTATGATGCTGAATTGTATACAGGTATAATAATGCTTACTTTTGTGCTCATTCTGAAATTTGTGTATCCGGCAAGGTTGCTTGTTCTTATACGCAAAATTAAAGAATAGCCATGAATTATACAATAACATGGTTGGAATATTGTCAATTCGAACAACTGGTTTTGTGTTGTGTTCATAAAGTATATTCCGGTTGTGCTAAAATTAATTAAACATCATATAAATTTGAATGGATTACAATTGTATTGTGCGCTTTTATTGTTAATTTAGCGAAAATAAAATTCTAAAGTTATGTCAAAGAAGGGTACAAAGGGAAAAGGACGTTTGAACAAGGGTGCAGTGGTTGATATGATGGTCGATTTCTTCAACCGTAACGACAGCCGTATTGTAAGCCCCAAAGAGATATTCAAGGAACTTGGGTTGACATCGACATCGGCGCGTACGCTATGTGTGAACATACTCGATGATATGGTCTTTGATGGCTATCTCATTGAACCTGAATTCCGCAAATATCGCCTTGCCGACAACTCTTCAATCCTTGTTGGAACGTTCCTGCGAAGCAAGGACGGATATAACGAATTTTATCCCGAAGATGGCAGTGAGCCGGTGCTCATCAGCGAGCGCAACTCGGCGCATGCACTCACCGATGACGTTGTACGTGTAGCGCTCTTTGCGCGCAGGCGTGGACGTGGCCGCGAGGGCGAGGTGGTCGAGATAATCAAGCGCACGCACGATACCTTTGTGGGTGAGCTTAGTGTTGAGAGGCATTACGCATTCCTAATCACTGAGAACCGCCTTATGCCCAATGACATCTTCATACCTAAAGATTTGCTTAAGGGCGGAAAGAGTGGCGACAAGGCTGTCGTCAAGTTGCTTGAGTGGCCGCTCGACAGCAAGAACCCTGTAGGAAAGGTCATTGATGTGCTGGGAAAAAGTGGTGACAACAATACCGAGATGAACGCCATACTTGCCGAGTATGGTCTGCCATATACCTATCCGGCAGCCGTAGAACAGGCCGCCGAGCAGTTGTCGGCCGAAATTCCGGCCGAGGAGATTGCCGCGCGCAAGGATTTCCGTGGCGTTACTACAATGACCATAGACCCTGCCGATGCCAAGGACTTTGACGATGCACTCTCAATACGCCCAGCGGGTGATGGCTTGTGGGAGATTGGAGTGCACATTGCCGATGTGTCGCATTATGTAACCGAGGGTGGTTTGATTGACAAGGAGGCTTTCAAGCGCGCTACATCGATATATCTTGTTGACCGTACAATACCTATGCTTCCCGAGCGCCTCTGCAATAATCTCTGTTCACTGCGCCCCAATGAGGACAAGCTTGCCTATTCGGTAATCTTTACAATGAATGAGAAGGCCGAGGTGAAGAAGTTCGACATTGCCCGTACCGTGATAAACAGCGACCATCGTTTCTGCTATGACGAGGTTCAGGAAATCATTGAAAAGGGTGAAGGGCTTTACTGCGATGAAATAAAGGTGCTCAATATGCTTGCGCAGAAGATGCGTGAGAAGCGTTTCCATGCCGGTGCCATTGACTTCCAGCAGGCACAGGTGCATTTCCGTCTCGATGATAACGGCAAGCCGCTCTCTGTGTACTTCAGCGAGAGCAACGAGTCGCACCAGCTCATTGAAGAGTTCATGTTGCTGGCCAATCGCACGGTGGCCGAGAAGATTGGCCGCAAAGCTCCCAATGCCCCGTTGAAGACATTCGTTTACCGCATACATGACCAGCCCAATCCCGAGAAAATTTCCATGCTTTCCAAGTTCGTGAGCAAGCTGGGCTACAAGATGAAGAGCGCAAGCGGCCGCACTACATCGGCCTCGGCGCTCAACAGCCTGTTGAAGGAGGTTCACGGCAGCAAGGAGCAGAATGTGATTGAGCAGATATCGTTGCGCACAATGCAGAAGGCGAGATATTCGACCGAGAATATTGGTCACTACGGTCTTGCATTCCGCTATTATACACACTTTACATCACCCATACGCCGTTACCCCGACTTGCTTGTGCACCGTCTGTTGCACCGTTACCTCACGCTCGAGGCACGCACGGTGAGCAAACCCAAGTATGAGGATTTGTGCGAGCACTGTTCGGCTCAGGAACAGGTTGCTGCGAATGCCGAGCGCGCAAGCATCAAGTACAAACAGGTTGAGTTCATGAGCGAGCATATTGGCGAGGAGTTCGATGCCGTGATAAGCGGTGTTACCGAGTGGGGATTCTATGCCGAAATTAACGAGAACAAGTGCGAGGGTATGATACCTATGCGCACCCTGCAGGACGATTATTATGAGTTCGACGAGGCCAACTACTGTATAATAGGTCGTCGCCGCAGGCGCAAGTTTACCATCGGTGATGCTGTGCGCATACGTATCATGCGTGCCAACCTCGACCGCAAGCAACTGGATTTTGAGCTGGTGGAGGATCTGTGATTTGAATTTGTGATTACTGACGTATGCCACCGGGCTAACAGAATAGAATATGAAACTGCTTATAGTTGAAGACGATAACTCTTTGCGCGAGATTATGCAACGCGCGCTCACGAGTGAGGGGTATGTGGTGGAGATGGCACCTACATACTTTGATGCCTGTGACAAGATAGCCGGATACAGTTATGACTGTATCCTGCTTGACATTATGTTGCCCGACGGTAACGGTCTTCGTCTGCTTGAACAGATAAAGGTACTACAGAAGGATGACAGGGTAATCATAATCTCGGCACGTGACTCGCTCGATGACAAGATTGAGGGTCTTGATTTGGGAGCCGATGACTATTTGCCCAAGCCTTTTTATATGGCCGAACTGTCGGCGCGCATAAAGAGTGTGATGCGCCGCGGTGCCGGAGCTGTCAACAGGACAATGAGCGTTGGTAACATTGTGCTCGACCTGCAGAGCCGCCAGGTGACCATTGACGGCAATGCTGTCGTCCTGTTGAAGAAAGAGTTCGATATATTGCTCTACTTCATGCAGCGCCCCAGCCATATTGTGGATAAGGCTGTGCTTGCCGAGTCGGTGTGGGGCGACCACATTGACATGGTCGACAATTTCCAGTTCGTATATGCACAGATAAAGAACCTGCGTAAGAAACTTGCCGATGCCGGAGCTTCAATGAATATAAAGGCTGTCTATGGATTCGGCTACAAATTCACAGAGACTGATTGATTTATGAAACTTATATACAGGGTAACGCTACGCCTTGCGCTGGTCATTATGCCCGTGCTGCTCATTTGGGCTATAGCCTTTTACTTTACAATGGTGCATCAGGTAAACGACGAGACCGATGACAGTCTTGACGATTATGCTGGGATGATAGCGCGCCGCGTTGTTGACGGAGATGAGCTGCCCACCCCGGGCGATGGTAGCAACAATACCTATTCCATTGAACTGTTGCCTGCAAACGGGTTTTATGACGATTCCGAAACGTATGAGGATCGTGAGGTATATCTTCATTGGAAGCAGGAGAACGAGCCGGCGCGTGTGCTGACAAGGATTTTTCACGACAATGACGGCACGGCATATAAATTGGTTGTATCTACCCCCACATTTGAACGTGATGATATAATAAGGGCTCTGCTCATTCATATTGCGACGATATATACTGTTTTGCTGTGTATAATACTGCTTGTAACGGTTCTTGTATTCAAAATAAGCATGAAACCGCTCTATTCGCTGTTGAAGTGGCTTGACGGCTATCGTCCGGGGAATGGTATCGCCGGATTCCCCAATGAAGAATCGGTCATTGAATTCAAGAAACTGACACATGCTGCGCGTGAGACAATAGAACGTGCCGAGAACCACCTTGAACGTCAGAAACAGTTCATTGGCAATGCCTCGCACGAACTGCAGACACCGCTTGCCGTCCTTGGTAACCGCATTGAGTGGATGATGGACAATACAACGCTCACTGAGGAGCAATTTGCCGAGCTTTCGAAGATGCGCCAGTCAATACATCGCCTTGTGCGGCTAAACCGCACCCTGTTGCTATTGTCAAAGATTGACAGTGGCCATTTCCTTGACAAAGGGAATGTGGACATTGTATCGGTTGTCGAGAATGAACTTGAGGTATACAGGGAGATTTTTGCCGACAAGGAGATTGATTGTAATGTAAAAACACCAAAAAGTCTTCTTGTACAGATGGATGAGATGCTTGCAACCACAATGGTGAGCAACCTTATAAAGAATGCCTTTGTGCACTCGCCTGCAGGTGGTACGATAGATATAACCATTTCCCGCGGCGAACTCACTGTCGCAAATAACGGCGATGGGGCTTTGGACGGGACAAGGTTGTTCGACCGTTTCTACACAAGTGGCAAGAGTGGCTCCACAGGCCTTGGTCTTGCGCTTGTCAAGTCGATTGCGGGTTACTACAATTGGGGGGTGGAGTATGGTTTTTCGGGAAGAATGCATTCTTTTATAATTAAATTCAAGGTGTAGTGTGTGATTTTATTTGTCTTGGATAGTCAAAATAAAAAAGGAAAAGAAATATAAACGGCTTCTAATGTTATGAAACTTTTAAAACATTTGTTAACAACGATTTTGTTGTTGTGTGCTATTATTGTCAATGCTCAATCGGTTGTTAAAGTTGGAGAACTTTTTTATAAAATCAATGATGAGAGTAAAACTGCCGAAGTTTTAGGCTTGGATTATGAATTGAATGTGCCAGAAGAACCTGGTGTGTCAGGTGTGTACATCAACGAGACTTTTGCATCAGGTTTCGGCGTATTCAGCACCGAGGAGACTGTAGGCAACTACCCATGGAACATTCGCTACGCTACCGCAGAAGCAACAAGCTACGACTCAAATACACAGACAAACAACACAGCTACAAGCTGGCTGATATCATCACCGGTTGACTTTACAAACGAAACCGAGGCATACGTTACATTCGACTACATCATCCGTTACTCTGAGAGAGGCAAGGTTGCAAATAACCACTCATTGCTAATTAGTGCTGACTATGCAGGTAATGCTGCTGAAGCGACATGGGTAGACCTTCCATACAATGCTGTAGAGGGTGCGGATTGGACAACATTCTACAAGGCAAATGTAAATGTCCCTGCAGAATTCCTTGGCAAGAGCGGCGTTGTATTTGCACTCCGCTATACAGCAACGACAAAGGCCGGTACCTGGGAGGTTAAAAATTTCAAGGTATCTCGTGGTAAGGTTGAGGTGGTCGAGCCCGAGGAGATTTCTGAGTATACAGTAACTGGGGCTCTTGCAGCATACACTGGCGTTGCAAAACCAGCTGTTGTAAAGGGTTATATTGTTGGTACGGTCACAGGTCATCTTTACACAGAGGGTTGTGTATTCAGCAGTACAGCTGAGGTCAAGACAAACCTTCTTATCGCAGACAATCCCGATGAAACAGACTACAACAACTGTATGCCTGTTCAGTTGCCAAGCGGCGCAGTACGCAGCGCATTGAACCTTGTTGACAACCCAGGCAACTATAAAAAGTTTGTAACACTTACCGGTAGCCTCGAGAAATACTTTGGCGTTGCCGGTTTGAAGAGTGTATCGGCATACTCTATAGACGGTGTTACACCTGAAACTCCCGACACACCAGAGGAGCCTGAAGAGCCCGATACTCCAGCTGTTCCTGCCGGTGAGAACCTTCTTGCCAACGGCAGTTTCGAAAAATGGAATGGCGGCATTCCAACAGCATGGGGGAACGACGGTAGCAACGCAACAGCTCACAACGCTACAATAACACAGAGCACTGAAGCATATGAAGGCAGCTATGCTGTAGTTGTAAATGGCGATAAAGTGAATAAACGTCTTGCATCAAAGGGGTATACACTCCCCGCAGGTACATATACATACACCATTTATGTAAAGACCAATGGCAGCGATGCAGGACACTGTCGCATAGGTTATGTGCCCATCGCTGATGGTAAATCCGGTTCATATGTCTATGAAGATGCTGTGGCATCAGCTGTTACAGAATACTGGACTACACGAACAATGGAGTTTACATTGACAGAAGAGACAACTATAGCACTTGTTGTAATGAACAACAAGACAGGCAATGGAGCATCGTTCCTTGTGGATAATGTAACATTAGTCGAAAATGGAGAAAGTGCGGGTATTTCTGTTGCAAAGTCACCGATGAACAATATTGACACCAGCAGCACAACTATTGATTCTATTACAATTCCTGAAAGTATAGATGTCAACGGTTGCAGGTATATTGTTACAAGTATTGGTGATGCAGCATTTTCTGGATGTATAAATCTGAAAAGTGTGATAATAGAGGGAAATGTTGCTGACATAGGTTCTTATGCATTCAACAATTGCTTCGGGCTTACAAATATTGTAATACCTGGCAGTGTCGCAGATATTGGAAGTTACTCTTTTAGTGGTTGTTCTGGATTGAAGTATGTTGAGATTTTGAATGGAGTAAAAAGTATTGGAAGCTATGCTTTCTATGGTTGCAGTAGTGTTGAAACATTGTATATAAGCAACACTATTGAAACGATTGGTGATTGTGCTTTTGAAGGTTGCAATAGAATACTGGAAATCAAGATTGGCTCAAAGTATGCAATAACTGCAAGTGAAAATATATTCAGTAATGATACTTACAATAATGCTTGCTTATATGTACCTGCTGGCCGAAAGTTTGCGTATGAGAGGACTGTGCCATGGAATAATTTCTATATTATGGATATGGATTTTACCCGTATTGAGGTTGTTGGGAGTGAAAAAGGAGTTATGGAGGAGGTTTATGATTTGAGAGGCTGTATGGTGGACAATCCAAAAAATGGTATTTATATTATGAATGGTAGAAAAGTGTTGGTTAAGTAAAGCTGGTTGTTCTTGTAATATACAGGAAGTTCTTGATTTGTTGAAAGTGTAAAAAACATGTATCTTCGCGGTGAAATGAGTATTGTACATGTTTATGATGCTTTCTGTTGATTTTGCTAATGAAAAAGATTTTATTTTTATATTCTCTATTAATAAGCCTTTGTTGCGGCGCACAGGATGTTGCCGACACTATGTACATATATAACCGTGACAAGACTGTTGAGCGGTTTGCTGTAGCCGGCATCGACAGTGTTACATTCCGGGCTCCACACTCCGGCATCATTCCGCCGGCAATCGGTAACCACGAGGCTGTGGATCTTGGCTTGTCGGTAAAGTGGGCTGTGTGCAATGTGGGTGCTTCAGCCCCCGAGGAGAGTGGCGGGTACTATGCCTGGGGTGAAACCGATGAGAAAGAGGATTACTCCTGGTATAACTATAAATGGTGTAATGGCAGTTCGACAAGTATTGTCAAATATTGTACCGACAGCTATTATGGTGTAATGGACAATAAGGATGTGCTTGCCGCCGAGGATGATGTCGCCAGTGTCAAATGGGGTGGGGGATGGCGAATGCCTACAACCAACGAGCAAAGGGAACTGTTGGATAACTGTGAATGGAAGTGGACAACACAGAACGGTGTCAGAGGATACAAGGTGACAAGCAGAAGCAACGGAAACAGTATTTTCTTGCCGGCGGCAGGTTCACGCGACGGCACGGAACTTCTCTATCAAGGCGTAGGTGGCTGTTATTGGGCCGGGACACTATGTGCTGATTATAGCGACACGGCCTATTTCCTGTGCTCCTACAGTCTTTGTTACGATTGGGTGAACTTTTACCGCTATATGGGTTTTACCGTACGTCCGGTATGTGAGTAAGTTGAAAGGTTAAATGTGAAAACGGAAAGGTGAAAGGTTATATCTCAAATATCCATCACTACGGTTTCACCTTTTTCAAGTGATGCCTGTACGTCTATTATCCTTTGGTTGCTGCTGCCACGGAAACGCAGCTCTTCGTCCTTCAATGCCTCTATGAAGCGCCCATCTACAAGTGTGTCTATCTGCTCGAGCAGAGCCTTTTGTGCGGGGTTCTGCAACAGTTCCTCAAAACGGAAACCTGTGTAGCACCAGATGTTCTTGTGGCTTTGCTCCCTTATTGCTTTAGCAAGGGCAGTGAAGCCTTGTGGCTGGAACATCGGGTCGCCGCCTGTGAAGGTGACATCGGCAAAGGGGTCATTGAGTATTACCGTCAGAATATCTTCTATTTCGACAGGGTGGCCGTTCTCCATATTCCATGACTGCGGGTTGTGGCACCCGGGGCAGTGGTGTGGGCAACCCGAAGAATAGACCGAGGTGCGAAACCCCGGTCCATCAACTGTTGTGTCTTCTATAATCTCAAGAATGGAGATTGTTGCCATGTCGTTGCTGTTGTTTATTCGTGTATCACGCGGTCATTGAGCTCGGAGAGCTTTGCCTTGTTCCAGCGGTCGGTTGTTCCAACAAGATAGCCGGTGATGCGTTGCAGCTTGTCAAGGTGTCTGCTGCCGCACTTGGGGCACTCGTCAAGCTCTTTTGTAGAGTTTTCGAAGCCGCAGTCAAGGCAACGGTTGCGGTTGTGGTTCACCGAACCGTAGCCGATGTTGTACTGGTCCATCATATCAACAACCTTCATGATGGCCTCGGGATTGTGTGTCGCATCGCCGTCCATCTCTACATAGAAGATGTGACCGCCGCGTGTGAGGTCATGGTAAGGTGCCTCAATCTCGGCCTTGTGGCGTGCGCTGCACTTGTAGTACACTGGGACATGGTTGCTGTTGGTGTAGTAGTCACGGTCTGTAATGCCGGGGAGAATACCGAACTCCTTGCGGTCACCGCGTGTGAAACGTCCCGAGAGACCCTCGGCGGGTGTTGCCAGGATGCTGTAGTTGTGCTGGTACTGCTCGGAGAAGTCATTGGCGCGGTCACGCATATAAGTGATGATGCGTACACCAAGTTCCTGTGCCTCCTGGCTTTCGCCGTGGTGTTTGCCTGTGAGTGCTACAAGGCATTCGGCAAGTCCTATGAAGCCGATACCCAATGTTCCCTGGTTGATTACAGGCGCTATTGTGTCGCCGGCTTTCAGCTTGTCGCATCCGACCCAGAGTGCCGACATGAGCAGTGGGAACTGCTTTGCAAAGGCGCTCTTCTGGAACTCCATACGCTCGTGCAGCTGGCGTGCTGTAATGTCGAGCAGGCCATCGAGCTTTGCAAAGAAGAGTGCAATGCGTTCATCGCTGTTCTTGATGTTCATACACTCTATTGCAAGGCGCACGATGTTTATTGTAGAGAATGAGAGGTTACCGCGGCCTACCGAGGTCTTGGGGCCGAAACGGTTCTCGTATACGCGTGTGCGGCAACCCATAGTTGCCACCTCGTGTATGTAACGTTTGGGGTCGTCCTCTCTCCACTCCTCGCTCTGGTTGAATGTTGCATCAAGGTTGAGGAAGTTGGGGAAGAAACGGCGTGCCGTCACCTTGCAGGCAAGCTGGTAGAGGTCGTAGTTGCGGTCGGTGGGCAAGTAGCTCACTCCGCGTTTCTTCTTCCATATCTGTATCGGGAAAATGGCTGTCTCGCCATTGCCCACGCCGCGGTATGTGCTGTTGAGCAGCTCGCGGATTATGCATCGACCCTCGGCCGATGTGTCTGTACCATAGTTGATGGAACTGAACACTACCTGGTTGCCACCACGTGAGTGTATGGTGTTCATATTGTGTATGAATGCCTCCATGGCCTGGTGGACACGGGCTACGGTCTTGTTCATTGCGTGCTGCAGTATGCGCTCATCGCCGCTGAGGAAATCGAGCGGTTGTGTAATGTAGTCATCAACCTCTTTGTTATAGAGGTGTGAATAGTTTGCACCCGTAAGCTCCTCTATTGCCTTGAGCTCCTCGATGAAGCTTGTGCGTACGTATGGTGCAAGGTAGAAGTCGAATGCGGGAATTGCCTGGCCACCATGCATCTCGTTCTGCGCTGTCTCCATTGAGATGCAGGCTATGATGCTTGCTGTCTCAATGCGTTTTGCAGGGCGCGACTCTCCGTGTCCGGCATTGAATCCGTTGATTAGGATGTTGTCGAGCGGGTGCTGGCAGCAGGTGAGGCTCTTTGTGGGGTAGTAGTCCTTGTCGTGGATGTGCAGGTAGTTGCTGCGCACGGCTTCGTTCACCTCCTCGCTCAAAAGGAAGTCATCGACAAAGGGCTTGGTTGTCTCGCTTGCGAACTTCATCATCATTCCGGCCGGTGTGTCGGCGTTCATGTTCGCGTTCTCGCGTGTGACATCGTTGGACTGGATGTTGATGATTTCCTGGAAAATGTCCCTTGTCTTAGCCTTGCGCGCAATGCGGCGCTGGTTGCGGTAGGCGATGTACTTCCTTGCAACGTCCTTGCGGCTACTCTTCATCAGCTCGTTCTCCACCATATCCTGAATGGCTTCCACGTCCATCTGTGCATCTCCCTTGAAAGAGATTCGGTCGGTAATCTGGCGTATGAGTGATGCATCCTCACCGATTTCGGTGTGGTACATTGCCATGCGTATGGCTGTCGCTATTTTCTCTTTATCAAAGCCGACGATGCGTCCGTCGCGCTTAACAACAGTTTGAATCATATATGTACGGTTCTATAAATTACTGCTTGAATACTTTTATGTCGGGTGGTTGGGTTCCGGCCGCCTTTGGCTCTTTTTTTGAATCTTTTTTGTTGTTTTGTGGTCGCATAGACATCTATGCTCCTTTTTAAAAGCAACAAAAATATCCTAAAATAGAGTTCAAATCCGTCTCGACCTAATTTTAGAACCAGCCAATGTTAAAGGATTTTGTCATCAACAAGAATTCTCTACAAAAATAGAAAAAGTAAAACAAAAAACCATAACAAAAGAGGATAAAAAATATCAACTTTTTTAAAATCGTTTCATTTTAACATTCATTCAATAAAATATAAAATATTTTCGTAACTTTTGCAAGAAAAGATAACTCGCTTAGAATAAATCGGTTGGTCGGATTGCTTGAAAATTGGGTAACGAGATAGCAACCGTTCGTATTTCAGAGTTCTTCATTGCTTTGCCACAATGCGTGTAACTCGCACTGCAAAA